>NZ_JBVHVO010000003.1:0-367773 GCF_055564815.1 Kitasatospora sp. NPDC028961
GCCCCCCCCCCCCCCTCTCCCCCCCCCCCCCCACCCCCCCCCCTCCTGTCCCCTCCCCCCCCCCCCCCCCCCCCCCCCCGGCCGTCTCAGCCCTGGCCGTCTCAGCCTCGGCCCTCTCAGAGGGTGTGCGATAGGGGATTCCCCCCAACTGTCCGGCTTCGATTCTTGGGGCGCGGACTCGGTTCCAGGATCTCGTGGCGGCCGGGTCCGTGTCCGCGATGTTGATCAGTGTGACGAAACGACGCAGGTATCCCTCGGACCTGAAGGACGATCAGGGGAAGCTCATCGAGCCGATGCCGGTGGCTCCCTGGTCACCGCGCTCGCCTTCGCGCTGGTCCTGAGCGCGGGCGCGCTGCGCCGCGCCGAACGTCCCGCCGTGCCGGCCGGCTCCGGCCGCCCGCACTCCACCCCGGTCCTGACAGGGTGAAACACGCTTCCCGACCGTCCCCGCGGTGTGATCCAATACGCGCGGCCGTGCAGGAAGCACGCCACCGACCCACAGGGGACCAATGAGCAGAGCCATCGACACCAGACGCATCGCCTCCGCCGCCGCGGTGCTCGCCGCGACCGCGGGGCTCGCCGTGGCCGCGCCCGCCGCTCCGGCCCAGGCCGACTCCCCGAGCGTGTTCCAGCTCGTCAACGCGGCCAGCGGTAAGTGCCTGGACGTCTCCGGCGGGTCCACCGCCGACGGCGCCGCGGTGATCCAGTGGGCCCGCACCGGCGGCACGAACCAGGGCTGGCACTACGCGGCCTCCTGATCCGGAACAGCACCGGAGCGCCGGCCCAAGGCGCGCCTTCGCCCGGGGCTCGCGTCCGTCGCGCACCCACCGGTCCGCCGGCGGCCGGCAAATCCACCGGAGCGACGCACAACCTTTCCGAACGACGCACGTCCAATCACATGACGCATCCGGCCACCCGGCGCCCGATCCGCGCAACCGGCCGCCGGCCGGACCGGGGCGGTCCGTCCTGCCCGATCGTCTGCACAGCTCCGTCCCAGGGGGACTCATGAACAGCCTCAAGCGACACCTCGGCTCCGCCGCCGCAGCCCTTCTCCTCGGCGCGGCCGGCACGGCCGGCATCGCCGCACCCGCCTCGGCCACGACCGCCTACCGGCCCGTCAACAGCACGGGCGACGTCGAGATCCGGGCCACCTTCAGCGACAAGTGCCTGGAGGTGGCCGACTGGCGCACCGACGACGGCGCCCCCGTCCGCCAGTGGACGTGCACCGGCGGCGACAACCAGAAGTGGCGCTTCACCGACGGCTACGCCGTCAACGTGCACAGCGGCAAGTGCCTGGAAGTCCCCGGCTGGAGCACCGCCCCGGCCGCCCCGATCGGCCAGTGGACCTGCACCGGCGGCAACAACCAGCGCTGGGGGGCCATCAACGTCGGCAACGGGGGCCTGGGCGTCAGCGACCGGAGCATGGCCGTCGTCAACTTCCACAGCGACCTCGTCCTGGACGTCAACGGCGGGGACTTCGCCGACGGCGCCCCGGTGATCCAGTGGTACTCGACCGGGGCGCGCAACCAGCGCCTGCTCCTCACCCCGCCCGCGACCGCCGCGCGCTGATCCTGAACGTCCGGGGTGGGGAGTCGGCGGACTCCCCACCCCGGACCCACCCCCCGTTTCGTGAGTCGTGGATCAGCTCGGTGGTGCCCTCGCGTTCCCACTCCTTGAAGTACCCGTGGACGGTGGTGCGGGGCGGGAAGTCGTGCGACAGGTACCGCCAGGCGATCCCGGTCCGTGCGACGTAGGGAATCGCGTTCACCACCTCGCGCAGCCCGGTCGCGGGCTCACGCCCTTCAGCGCGGCTGCGTCGCCACTACACCAGCATCGGCCAGATGAGCTACCCCTGATCGTCCTTCAGGTCCGAGGGATACCTGCGTCGTTCCGTCGCAATTGATCAATATCGCGGACACGGACCCGGCCGCCACGAGATCCTGGAACCGGGTCCGCGCCGCAAGAATCAAAGCCGGACAGTTGGGGGGAATCCCCTCTCGAACACCCCCTCAGCCCCGGCCGTCTCTCCCATCGGACGGGGCCGCCCGGTGGGCGGGCGTCACGAGGTGAGGGAGGCCACCTCGGCGGCGTAGAGCAGCTCCGGGTCGAGGTCCATCCCGGTGAAGTGGCCCGCCAGTTCCAGCGAGAGCGTGCCGTGCAGGCGGGTCCAGA
The DNA here is from genome assembly GCF_055564815.1 of Kitasatospora sp. NPDC028961. NCBI lineage: Bacteria > Bacillati > Actinomycetota > Actinomycetes > Kitasatosporales > Streptomycetaceae > Kitasatospora > Kitasatospora sp. NPDC028961. Next base: position 2,173 of record NZ_JBVHVO010000003.1, read on the forward strand.
AGGCGAGCGCGCGGCGCAGCTCGGCCGGGCGGGCGCCGGGGTGTCCGGCGGCCCAGGGGCGGTGGTGCTCCAGGTAGGCGTCGAGCGCGGCGGCCGGCCCCGCCGGCTCCGGCCCCGGACCGGCGGCGACACAGGCGTCGAGCAGGGTCGACATGATCTCCGAGGCGATCACGGTGGTGTCCTCGGGAGCGTGGTAGCCCGGGACCGGGGTGCCGTAGACGAGGAAGTAGCGGTGCGGGTCGGCCAGCGCCCAGCGGCGCAGGGTCCGGGTCAGCTCCAGCAGGTCCGCCGGGTGGGTGCCCCCGGCGGAGCCGGTGGCCAGCAGGGCGTCGGCGAGGCTGCGGTAGGCGTCCCGGACGAGCTCCGTGATCAGCTCGTCGCGGTTGGCGAAGTACCGGTACAGCGCGGGTCCGCTCAGGCCCATCTGCTTGGCGATCGCGTTCAGTGAGAGCGCGGACGCGCCCACCCCGGCGATCTGCTCCCAGGCCCGTTCCTTGACCTCCGCGCGGACCTGCTGCCGGTACCGCTCGCGTGGGGTCGGCGTCTTGTCGGCCATGCCTGTCTCCTTCTTCCGCTCGCCCCGGGATCCGCCCGTCCCGGGATCGGTCCCTCCGTGGATCAATCCGTCCCGGGATCGGTCCGTCGCCGTACCCGGCCGCCCGCCCCTGCCGTCCTGCCCGCTCGCCCGCCCCGGCCGCCCGCCCGGGTACGGGGACCACAGCATGGGTTAGACGGTATCACTCACGGCAGAGGTGTTCACGATCGATGGATTCGCTCGCTTGACACGACCCTCGGCGACATTCATTCTAGTTATAGCTTCTAACGGAAGCGAGAGCATCAAACACAGAGGAGATCGCCATGGTTGCCACCGAGTACGTCGAGGTCGTCCTGCCGGGCAAGGTCGAGCCGGAGGGCCTGAAGGTTCGTTCGGGACTGCCGCTCCCGGTGCCCGCCGCCGGTCAGGTCCTGGTCGGGGTGGAGGCCACCGGGGTCTCGTTCGCCGAGCAGCAGATGCGGCGCGGCCGCTACTACGACCAGCCGGCGTTCCCCTTCGTCCCCGGGTACGACCTGGTCGGTACGGTCCTGGCGGCCGGCCCCGGCGTCGGGCCCGAGCTGGTCGGCCGTCGGGTCGCCGCCATGACCAAGACCGGCGGCTGGGCGAGCCACGTCGCGCTGGACGCCGCGGACCTCGTCGAGGTGCCGGACGGCGTCGGCGCGGCGGAGGCCGAGACCGCGGTCGTCAACGGCCTGACCGCCTGGCAGATGCTGCACCGCAAGGCCCGGGTGCGGGCCGGTCAGACCATCCTGGTCCACGGCGCCAACGGCGGGGTCGGCTCGGTGCTGGTCCAGCTGGCGCTCGGCGCCGGCGCCCGGGTGATCGGCACCGCCTCGGGCCGCCACCACGACGCCCTGCGGGCCCTCGGCGTCACGCCCGTGGACTACCGGCGCGAGGACGTCCCCGCACGAGTCCGGGAGCTGGCCCCGGGCGGCGTGGACGCCGTGTTCGACCACGTCGGCGGCCCCGGCATCACCGACTCCTGGCGGCTGCTCGCCCCCGGCGGCACCCTCGTCTCCTACGGCAGCGCCGCCACCCGCGACGCCGAGGGCTCCAAGCAGCTGCCCGTGCTCGCGCTGCTCGGCCGGGTGTGGCTGTGGAACCTGCTGCCCAACGGGCGCCACGCCTACTTCTTCAACGTCTGGGCCGGCCGCGCGTTCGCCCCGAACCGGTTCCGGGCCCGCCTGCGCGCCGACCTCTCCCAGGTGTTCGCGGCCCTGCACCGGGGCGAGATCACGGCCCGGATCGCCGCCGAGCTGCCGCTGGCACGCGCCGCCGAGGCGATGCGCCTGGCGGAGTCCGGCACCGTCGCCGGGAAGGTCGTCCTCGTCCCGTAGGCACGGCCCCGCCCGACCGCCCCCCAGGCATCCCCCCAGGCATTCCCCCGGCACCCCCCTCAGGCACCCGACCAGGAGACCCACCGTGTTCACCACCCTCGCCGCCAGGGCCGCCGCCCTGCCCGTCGCCGTCGTCACCGGGCTCTGCGGAGGCGGCGGGCAGCAGCCCGCCGTCCGGATCGACCACCGGGCCCCGGTGATCACCCGCGACGACATCGTCATCAACGCGCCGCTGGAACGGATCTGGCGGATCCAGACCGACATCGGGGCCTGGCCGTCCTGGCAGCCCGACGTCACCCGCACCGAGTGGCTGACTCCCGGCCCGCTGCGCACCGGCTCGGTGTTCCGCTGGTCGGTGCACGGCCTGAGCGACATCTCCTCCACTGTCCGGGAGGTCCGCCCGCCGCACCGGATCGTCTGGGGCGGCCCGGCCCAGGGGATCACCGCCGTGCACGTCTGGACCTTCACCCCGGTCCGGGACGGCGTGCGCGTCCACACCGAGGAGTCCTGGGCCGGGGCACCGGTGGAGGCCGCCCGGCCGGAACTCCAGGCGGCGCTGGACGCCTCGCTGGACGCCTGGCTGCACCACCTCAAGGCCCGGGCCGAGGGGTGACGGTCCACCGGGCCGGCGCCCCGGGCCCCCTCCGCGGCGCCACCGGTCAGGCCCCGCCCGGCTCCGGCCGCCCGGGCGTCCGCGCGGCCGGGCGGACCAGCGCCACCGCGAGGACGGCCACGGCGGCGAGCGCGAGCAGGACCGTCCGCCCGCCGGACGCCGCGCCCGCCAGATGGACACCGAGGACGGGCAGCGCGGTGCCGAGCGCCGTCCCCAGGCTGCGGGCCATGTTGACCATGCCGCCGCCGACCGCCGAGCACTGCGGCGGGATCGCCCGCATCACCAGCGCGTTGTTGGCCGGCAGCAGCAGCCCCAGCCCGTACCCGGCGACCAGCAGCGGGCCCGCCGCCGTCGCCGCCCCCACCGGCAGCAGCGCGAGCAGCAGCAGCCCGGCGCCCGCGACGGCGGCGCCGAACCGGCAGCGGTCGACGTCCGACCAGCCCCGCGGCAGCAGCGCGCCGCCGACGGTCGCGGCGAGCGCGAAGGCGGCCGGGAGCAGGGTGATCACCAGACCGGCCCGGACCACCGGGACGCCCGCCCCGGCGAGCAGCACCGGGCCGAGCACCAGCGGGCAGAACAGCAGCAGATAGCCGATCAGCGCGACGGCCAGCCCGGGCCGCACGCCCGGGGTGTTGACCAGCCCCGGCGCCAGGATCGGCCGGGCGGCCCGCCGCTCCTGGCGGACCAGGCCGAGGGTGAGCAGCGCCGAGGCGAGCAGCAGGGCCGCCGCGGCCCAGCCGGGCAGGGGCAGGCCGGAGGCGGTGGAGAGGGCGAGCAGCAGCGCGGTGGTGGCTCCGGTGAGCAGCAGCAGCCCGGACAGGTCGAACCGGCCGCCCCCGGTAGCGCCCCCGCCCCCGTCGCCGTCGGCGACACCGGGGACCCACGCCCGGGCGCGGGTGCGGGGCAGCAGGAACCAGCCCGCCAGGATGCCGAACATTCCAACCGGCACATTGATCCAGAACACCCAGCGCCAGGAGGCGTGTTCGACCAGCAGCCCGCCGAGGCTGGGCCCGAGCGCCAGGCCGAGGCCCTGGGCGGCCGCCTGGATGCCCAGCGCCCGGCGCATCGCGTGGCCGGGGACGCCGCGGGCCACCAGGGCGACGCTGTTGGCCTGCATCATCGCGCCGCCGACCGCCTGCACGGCCCGGCAGGCCACCAGGATCCAGAGGCCGCCGGCGAACCCGGCGCCGAGTGAGGCCAGTGCGAAGACGGCGAAGCCGCCGAGGTACATCGTCTTGCGCCCGACCAGGTCGGAGAGCCGGCCGACCGGGGCCAGCAGGGCCACCAGCACCAGCAGATAGGCCAGCGCGACCCATTCCACCGCGGCGAAGCCGGCCCGGAAGTGCCCGCCGAGCGCGGGCAGCACCAGGGCGGTGATGCCGGCGGTGAGCTGGCCGAGGAACGCCCCGAGGCAGACGGTGCCGACGGCCAGCCAGTGGGCGTGCCGCCACCCGGCGATGCCGCGCGGCCGAGGGCGCTCGGCGAGCAGCCGGGTGGCGAGGGCGGTGGCGTTCATACGGCGAAATATATCGGACGCAGATATGTTCCTTCTACGAGCTGATCGGTCACCGATGGGCGTCGGCCCGGTGTCGAGACGGTACGCGACCGGCGGCCGCGGGCCGCGGCCTCCGGCGGGCGGGCGGCGGCCGGTCGGGGGTGGGCGGTCGGCGGGCGGCCTGGGGTGGGCGATCGACCCCTTCTCGGCAGGTGATCGGGCCGACGGCGCGGCCGCCACCAGGCGCTACGCTGTCCGCCATGCCGTCGTCACCCCCCGTTCCCGACCCCGCCGCCGCGCCTGCCGACACCCAGGCCGCCCCCGGGGTCCCGGCGGAGCTCCCCGCTCCGGCGATCGAACGCGCCCGGCGGCTGACCGACGTGGTCACCCGGCTGCGCCGCGCCCTGCGCAGCAGCATCCGCACCGAGTACCCGTGGGAGTCCCTGCCGATGGCGCAGGTCGAGCTCCTCCAGACGCTCGCCGCCGCGCCGCTGCGGGTCGGCGAACTCGCCGCCCGCCAGCGGCTGGCCCCGAACACCGTCAGCGGCCTGGTCGGCAAGCTGCTGGAGGCCGGCTTCGTCGACCGCCAGGCCGATCCCGGCGACCGCCGCACCGCCCGGATCGCACTCACCCCGGCGGGTCTGCGCCAGCTGGACGACTGGCGGCACGCCCACGAGCGCCGCATCGCCACCGCCCTCGCCACCCTGACCGCCGCCGACCGCGAGGCCGTCATGCAGGCGCTCCCCGCCCTCGACCGGCTCGCCCGCGCGCTGGCCGACCCGGGTGCGCCCGAGCAACCGACCGGGCCCGAATAGTCAGGTGACGAGCGGGCCCGGCGGCGGCTACCGTCCGTGGATGGAGAGCACTCGGGCGGACGCCGCACGGATACGGATCGAGCCCTGGACGAACGCCGATCTGGCGCTGCTCCGCCAGGTCAACACCCCGGAGATGAAGCGGCACGTCGGCGGCCCGGAGACGGAGCGGCAACTCCTCCACCGGCACCGCCGCTACCTCGACTTCGTCCCCTCCGGCGTCGGCTGCATGTACCGCATCGTGCTGCTCCCCGGCGGCGAGCCGGTCGGCACCGTCGGCTACGGCACCCGGACGTGGCAGGGCGCGACCGTCCACGAGATGGGCTGGAACGTCCTGCCCGCCCACCAGGGCCGGGGCATCGCGGTGGCCGCCACCAGGGCGGCCGTCGCCGCGGCCCGCCGCGAGGCCCGCCACCCCCATCTGCACGCCTTCCCCGACGTGGCCAACCCCGCCTCGAACGCCGTCTGCCGCAAGGCCGGCTTCACCCTCCTCGGCGAGACCGCCTTCGAGTTCCCGCCCGGGCGCCCCATGCGCAGCAACGACTGGCGGGTGGACCTCCGCGCGGACCCCGCCTAGCCCCGCCCGCCGGGGAGTTGACGGGTGCGGTAACGGCCGGGGGTCTCGCCGACGAGGGCGGCGAAAGCCTCGATGAAGGTCGTCGGATTGGCCCAGCCGCAGGCGAGAGCGGTCTCGGCGACGGACTTCCCCGCGGCGAGCCGGGTGAGCGCGTGGTGGACGCGGAGCTGAGTGCGCCACTGGTGGAAACTCATCCGCAGCTCCTGCCCGAAGAGCCGGCTGAGCGTGCGCTCACTCGCCCCGACCCGCGCCCCGAGCTCGGCGAGCGTCTGCTGGTTGGCCGGGTCGGCGTAGAGGATGCCGGTCAGCGCCCGGAGCCGGTCGTCGGCCGGCTCGGGCAGGTGCAGCGGCTGCTCGGGCGCCAGGGCGAGCTCGTCGACGACGACGGCGTGCAGCCGGTCGACCGCCTCCGGCGCCCGCCCGCCGGCGGCAGCCTCCTCGGCCGTGAGGGCGAGCAGGGCTTCGCGGGCGAGCCCGGAGACGCTGAGCACGGCCGGGCACGCGGGCAGCCGGGCGGCGAGCGCGTCGACCAGGAACAGGATCCGCATGTCCGCGTTGCCGTGCGCGGTGTGGTGGTGCTCGAAGGCTGCGGGAGTCCACGCCACCCGGGTCGGCGGGGCGATCCACGTGCCCCCGACGGTGGTCACGGACAGCACGCCGGTGGCCGGATAGACCAGGTGACCGCGGTCGTGGGCATGGACGGGCAGCCGCTGCCCGTGCGCCAGGGCGATGCGGCCGCGTTCCGCGGGATCGAGATGGCGGGTTTCCCTCATAGCTTGGCATCCTATCGGTGGCCCGCCACCCGGGCTCCGCCCGAGAGTGGACGGCATGACCAGCCCAGTAACCCACCAGGCCCCAGCGGCCGACCCGTCGGCGTTCCGGCAGGCGTCCCCCGGACCGGCCGGAGCACGCGCCGTACAAGCCGCTCTCGCGTTCAGCCTGGCCGCGCTGAACCTGCGCATCGCCGTCGCGTCCCTGTCCCCCGTCCTCGCGGAGGTCGAGCACGACGAACACCTCTCGTCCTTCGGCGCCGGAGCCCTCTCGACGGTGCCGGTCGTCTGCTTCGGGGCGTTCGCGTTCCTCGCACCCCGGCTCACCCGCCGCTTCGGCCCCCACCACCTGCTCTGGTACGCGCTGCTCGCGCTGGCCGGCGGCATCGTGCTGCGCTCCGTCCCGGGAGTGCCCGCCCTGTTCGGCGGGACCCTGATCGCCGGAGTGGCGATCGCGGTCGGCAACGTCCTCATGCCGCAGCTCATCAAGCACGACTTCGCCGGCCGCGCCGGGCTGATGCTCGGCTGCTACTCCCTGGCCCTGTCCGGCGGAGCCGCGCTCGCCGCGGGCTTGGTCGTCCCGCTGGCGTCGGCCACCGGCTGGGGCTGGCGGCCGGTGCTCGCGCTGTGGGCGCTCCCCGCCCTCATGGCCGCTCTCGCCCGGCTTCCCGAACTGCGCGCGCCGGACCGGCGTTCCGCGAACCGCCGGCGACCGGAGCCGGGGCAGCGGGGAGGAGCCGATACCGCCGCACCCGGGTCGCTGTGGCGCGACCGGACCGCCTGGGCGGTGACCCTGTACATGGGTCTGCAGTCCCTCGGCTACTACGCGATCCTCTCCTGGCTGCCGACGCTCCTGCGGGACCACGGCATGAGCGACAGCCAGGCCGGCTGGATGCTCTCCTTCTCCAGCTTCCCCGGGATGGCCGCGTCCTTCGCGGCCCCCTGGCTGCAGCACCGTCTGCGCCGGGCCTTCGTCCCGCCCCTGGCGGCGTCCCTGCTGTGCGCCACCGGCTTCGTCGGCCTGCTCACGTCCCCCGTGGCGGGCGCCTACCTCTGGATGACCGCGCTCGGGCTGGGCCAGGGCCTCGCCGTCGGTCTCGCCCTCGGCTACATCGTGGCCCGCTCGCCCGACGCTCACCACACCGGCCGGCTCTCGACCATGGCCCAGGGGATCGGCTACCTCATCGCCTGCCTCGGTCCGCTCGGTCTCGGCCTGCTGCACTCCGCGAGCGGGGGATGGTCGCTGCCGGTCGCCGTGCTGCTGGCCGTGCTCGTCGCCCAGACCGTCGCGGCCTTCGGCGCGAGCCGTGACCGCCACGTCCTGGCGTCCTCCTGACGGACCGGAGCGGTCCTCCTGACGGACCGGGCCCGGCGGGGACCACGCCGGGCGCGGTCCCCGCCGGGCTCAGAACAGCGTGCCGCCCTCCAGCTCCAGCAGCCAGCGCTTGCGGTCCACCCCGGCGGCGAAGCCGGTGAGGGAGCCGCTGGCCCCGACCACGCGGTGACAGGGCCGGACGATCAGCAGCGGGTTGGCCCCCACGGCGCCGCCCACCGCGCGGACCGCGTTCGGCGAGGCGCCGGCCAGCTCGGCGAGCCGGCCGTAGGTGACCGTCTCGCCGTACGGGATGTCGTCCAGCGCCGCCCAGACGCTCCGGCGGAAGTCGGTCCCGACCGGGGCCAGCGGGAGGTCGAAGGCGGTGCGCTCACCGGCGAAGTAGGCGGTGAGCTGGGCGACCGGCTCGACCAGCGCGTCCGGGTCGTGGACCCAGTGGTCGGCGGGCTCGGCCAGCGCGTACTTCTGGCCGGGGACGGTGACGGTGGCCAGCGCGGCCGGTCCGCCGTCCGTCGGCAGGACGCCGCTGAGCAGCAGCCGGCCGAACGGGCTCTCCATGAAGGTGAAGACGGTGGTGCTCATGCTCGGGTGTTCTCCGTTCCAGTGCTGAGGTCACTCGCGGCGCCCGCCCAGAGCCGGTGGACGGCGTAGGAGCGCCAGGGGGCCCAGGCCTCGGCGGCGCGGTCGGCGGATCTCGGGTCGCCGGGGGCGCCGAGCCGGACGAGGCCGTGGCGCACGCCGACGTCGCTCGGCAGGAAGACGTCCGGGTCGGCGAGGGCCCGCATCCGCAGGTAGCCGACGGTCCAGGGGCCGATGCCGGGGAGGGCGAGCAGCTGCGCCGCCGCCTCCTCCCGGTCGACGCCGCCGTCCAGCCGGACGACGCCCTCGGCCAGCGCCGCGCAGAGACCGGTGAGCGCCCGGCGGCGGGCGGCCGGCATCGCGAAGTCCTCGGGGTCGGCCACCGCCAGGGCGGCGGCGGTCGGGAAGAGCAGCCGCAGCCCGCCGCTCGGCTCCGGCAGGACGGCGCCGTACTTCTCGGCGAGCCGCCCGGCCAGGGTGCGGGCCGCGCCGACGGTGATCTGCTGGCCGAGGACGGCGCGGACCGCCAGCTCGTGCGGGTCGACGTGACCGGGCGAGCGCAGCCCGGGGCGGGCACGGACCAGCGCGCCGAGCACCGGGTCGGTGCCGAGCCGGCCGTCCACCGCGTCCGGGTCGGCGTCCAGGTCGAACAGGATCCGCAGCCGCTGGACGGCGGTCGGCAGGTCCCGCAGGTCGGTCAGGAAGAGGCGGCAGTCCAGCCAGCCGCGGGTCCGGGGTTCGTCGGCCGCCAGCCCGTCCACCTCGGCGATGCCGTGGCCGTACGGGAGCGTGAGGGTGCGGCGGTAGGTGCGCAGGCCCGGGCGCGGGCCGGGGACCACCTCCTCCACCCCGGGCACGGCGCGCAGGGCCAGGAAGCCGATCAGGTGGTCGCTGTCCAGCGCGCCCCGGTAGGCCAGCCGCAGGGTGAGCCCGCCGGCCGGGGTCGCGGTGCGCCGCCCCGCCGCGACCTCGGCGCGCAGCCCGCTGGGGGTGCGGTCGTAGACCTCGCGGACGGTGTCGTTGAACTGCCGGACGGAGGCGAACCCGGCCGCGAAGGCGATCTCGGTGACCGGCAGTTCGGTGGTCTGCAGCAGCAGCCGGGCGGTCTGGGCGCGGCGGGCCCTGGCCAGCGCGATCGGCCCGGCGCCGAGTTCGGCGGTGAGCTGGCGCTGGAGCTGGCGGGAGCTGTAGCCGAGGCGGTGGGCCAGACCGGCGACGCCCTCCCGGTCCACGATGCCGTCGCCGATCAGCCGCATCGCCCGGCCGACCAGGTCGGCGCGGTGGTTCCACTCGGGCGAGCCGGGCACCGCGTCGGGGCGGCAGCGCCGGCAGGCGCGGAAGCCCGCGCCCTGGGCGGCGGCGGCGCTGGGGTAGAAGGTGCAGTTGACGCGCTTGGGGGTCACGGCGGGGCAGCTCGGCCGGCAGTAGATGCCGGTCGAGGTGACGGCCGTGAAGAAGACGCCGTCGAAGCGGGAGTCCCTGCTGTCCACGGCTCGGTACCGGATGTCGTCGTCAATCACGCTGTCCAGTCTGCGGCACTCGGCGGGGTGGGACTGGCGGGAATCGGACATGGGCGTGCGGGTCCGCCGGAGCGGCTATCCGGCCGCTCGCCCGCGCGGGGAAAACCACGAGCCGTGCGGCCGGGCCCGCGGCTACCCTGACCGGGCCGGGCACCCGATCCGCCCGGCCGCCCGACCTTTTACCCGGCGACAAGGAGCCTCCCGTGACCGAGCAGCCGTACACCGGCCCGGACGATCCCCGGGTCACCGCGCTGCGGATGGAGCAGTTCGCCTTCCCCGGGCCGCTGCGCGACCGGCTGGTCGCGGCCGTCGTCAGCGGCGCCAAGACCAGCACCACCGGCCTGCTCGCCGAGTACGAGCACGAGAGCGAACCGCTGCCGAAGGTGGGCGTCCGCTCGGCGGTGATCGACTCGGACGGCCGGGCGGTGGCGGTGACCGAGACCACGGACGTCCGGGTCGTCCCGCTCGCGGAGGTCGACCTGCGGCACGCCGTGGACGAGGGCGAGGGCTTCACCACGGTGGCCGCGTGGCGTGCGGGCCACGAGGACTTCTGGCACAGCGAGGAGCTGCGGGCCGCGCTGGGCGATCCCGGCTTCACCGTCGACGACTCCACTCCCGTCGTGCTGGAGCGGTTCCGCGTGGTGGCCGACCTCCTGCGCTGACGGAGCTCCGAGCGGCCGCCGACGCCGCCCGCTCGGGGCCCGCGTCGCGTCGCACCGGCCCGACCCCGCTACGCCGCCGGGCCGCCGTCGCCCGTCAGCCGCCGCAGGGCCCGGTCGAGCCGGTCCCGCCGGGCCCGCGGGGTGAGCGCCTGGAGCAGCGGGAGGACGAGCCGGTAGCGCGCCGTCCGGTCGAGTGCCTCGAACGCCCGCCGGGCCCGCGGGTCCGCCTCCAGCGCCGCCGCCAGCTCCGGGGGCACGGTCGCGGCACGCTGCGAGGCGTAGGCCGCCGCCCACCGGCCGTCCGCCTGGGCTCGGCGCACCTCGGCGAGCCCGGGTCCGCGCATCCGGCCCTCGGCCGCCAGGGCCGCCACCCGGTCGACGTTCACCTGCGACCAGAGGCTCCTGGGCCGGCGCGGCACGTACTTCTGCAGGTAGTACCGCTCGTCGAGCGCGCGGCGCTGCCCGGAGATCCAGCCGTAGCAGAGGCCGATGTCGACCAGTTCGTCGTCGGTGACCGACGCGATGCCGGACTTCCGCCTGGCCATCCTGATCCACACGCCTTCGTGGCGCGGGTGGTTGGCGGCCAGCCAGTCCTCGAAGGCCCGGGCGTCCACGAAGGCGAGGACCTCCACCCCGTCGATCTCGTCCACGCGGTCGAGCGTAGCGGCACGCGCCCGGCGGGGCGACGGGCCGCCGTAACGCGCCCGCCGCCCCGCCGGTCCGCCGTCACCGCTTGACGACGCCCCGGGCGCGCACCGACTTGGTGATGGTCTTCCACTTCTTCAGCCGGGCCGAGGCCAGCCGGGCGTCCGAACGGGAGGCGATCCACTCGCTCTCGCGCTGGAGCTTGAGGTAGCTGTCCATCCGCCGCTGCGGGAGAGTGCCGTCCTCCAGCGCGGCCCGCACCGCGCAGCCGGGCTCGGTGTGGTGGCCGCAGTCGTGGAAGCGGCAGTCCTCGGCCAGCTCCTCGATGTCGGAGAAGGCCATCGCCACGCCCTCGCCGCCGTAGAGGCCGACCTCGCGCAGGCCGGGCGTGTCGATCAGCACGCCGCCGCCGGGCAGCGGGATCAGCTCACGGGTGGTCGTGGTGTGACGGCCCTTCTGGTCGACCGCCCGGGCCTGCTGAACGGTCATCACCTCGGCACCGGCCAGCACGTTGGTGAGCGTGGACTTGCCGACGCCGGACTGGCCGATCACGGCGGTGGTGCCGGGCGTACAGGCGCGCAGCACGTCCACCCCCTCGCCGGTCTCGGCGCTGACCACCAGCACCGTGACGCCGGGGGCGATGGCCTCGACGTCGGCCCGGATGAAGTCGGCGTCGTCCACCAGGTCGGCCTTGGTGAGCACGACCACCGGATCGGCGCCGGACTCCCAGGCCAGGGCCAGGAAGCGCTCGATCCGGCCCAGGTCGGGCTCGGCGGCGAGCGAGGCGGCGATCAGGACGGTGTCGACGTTGGCCGCCAGCACCTGGCCGTCCGAACGCTTGCCGGCCACCTTGCGGATGATCGCGGTGGAGCGCGGCAGCAGCGCCGCGACGGCCGGCATCGGCTGGGCCGCGAGGTCCACGGCCGCCCAGTCGCCGGTGCAGGGGCAGTTGATCATGTCGACGTCGCCGACCGACCGGGTGTCGGCCCGGACGGTGCGCGGTTCGCCGGTCGACGGGTCGGCCAGGACGACGTCGCACTGGCCGCGGTCCACCCGGACGATCCGGGCGGGCGTCAGCCCGGCCTCGGCGAGCGGGGCGAAGAGCTCCTCGGACTCGGCCGTCCAGCCGTAGTCGGCCAGCGGGAAAGCAGCCCGCTGGAAGTCGGAGGAGTCAAAGGAGTCGGAATCGGAGGAAAGGAGGGACGAGACGGAGGCAGCGTTGAACAACGCAGTGGGCCCTTCGGGAGGAAAGTGATCCCGCCGGGCTACGGCTGCGCGCGCGAAGGCGGCGTCAGCCGGCGGCCGGGAGGGAGAGGTGGTGGGTGCGAGCGCTGCCCAGGGCAGCCGTGACGGCAAAGACGGTCACAAGGCTCACCTCGTCTCTTCTCCGTGGACCGGTACAGCGGTCCCCTCAAACCGAACTGCTCACACCGTAGCGGCCGCCTCCGGCGCTGCCAACCGGTTTTTCACCTGCGCCGATCCGGTCGCCGACGATCGGGTCGCCGACGGCCGGCGCCGCGCCGACCGCCCGGCGCCGCAGCGCGTCAGCGCTGGTCCCACGGCGGCCGCGGCGGGTGGCTGGGTAGCGTGCGCTCGGGCGGCGGCGCGGTCGGCCGGTCGCTGTCCGGCGGCGGCGGGGTCGGCCGGTGGTGCGGACCGCCCCGGCTGGTGAGCCGGGCCCGGACGTTGTCGGCGGCGAGCACGTCGGCCCAGCGCTCGGGGTACTCGGAGGGCACGTCGACGTCCTCCCCCTCCTCGGCGTACTCCTCCTCGGCCCCCTCGGCGAGGCCGAGCTCGCGCGCCCGCCGGGCGCGCTCGGCGGCGCGCCGGGCGGCCACCTCGCGGACCACGGCGGCGGCGGCCTCCTCCTGCGCGCGCTCGTTCTCGGCGCGGGCGTCGGCGGTCTCCAGGGTCGGCCAGCGGCGGTCTATGGCGGCGTTCATCGCGGCGCCGATCAGCACCGCGAGCGCGACCACGAAGATCCAGAGCAGCACGGCCACCGGCGCGGCCAGCGAGCCGTACACCGAGGGGCCCTCGACCGAGCTGACCAGGTACAGCCGCAGTCCGACGCTGCAGAAGACCAGCACCACCAGCGCGACCAGCGCGCCCGGGATGTCCTCCCGCCAGGGCGTCGAGACGGGTACGGCCAGGTGGTACAGGGTGGTCAGGAAGACGATCAGCAACAGGATCGCGACCGGCCAGTAGAGCGCGTTGACCACGGTCGCGAGGTCCTGGACGGTGTTCTGCACCAGCCCGGGCCCGACCAGCAGCAGCGGCAGGACCAGGGAGCCGATCACCAGGGCGCCGAGGTAGAGGCCGAGCGACATCAGCCGGGTCTTGACGATGCCGCGCTTCCCGTCGAGCCCGTACATCACGGTGATGGTGTCGATGAAGATGTACAGCGCCCGGGACCCGGACCAGAGCGAGAGCAGGAAGCCGATCGAGACCAGGTCCGGCCGGGTGTGCTTGAAGACCTCGTCCAGCAGCGGGATCACCACGTCCTGGATGGACGAGTCCGAGAGGACCGTCCCGGAGGCCTTGAGGATGTCCTGCTTCAGCTTGTCGATCGTGCCCGCGCCGAGGAGGTCGTCCAGGTAGCCGAGGGTGCCGGCCAGGCAGAGCAGCAGCGGCGGGATGGACAGCAGGGTGAAGAACGCCGCCTCCGCCGCGAGCCCGGTGACCCGGTACTCGACGCAGGTGTTGGTGGTGTCCCTGACCAGCGCCCAGGCCGTCGTGCGCCAGGTGGCCTTGGCCGCCCGTCGGGAGCCCTTGCCCCGACGACGGGAGGGCCGCTCCGGGTTCGGTCTCGTCGTTTCGCCTGCTGCTTGCACAGGGCTAACGGTATCGGGCCGGGGCAGGTCCGTTGATCTCCCGTGTCGCGGGCCGTTCGACGGGGGTCCGATCCGGGGAGCGGCGGGAACGTCTCGGCATCTCGATATGCGAAACCTTTGCGTCCATCATTCGGACGTTAGTGGACCTCGCGTCGTGCTCCGTGCGAATCTCTTGCCATGCCTAGCGCCGGAACCACCCTAGTAGGTCGACTCCACGTCGATCTCCTTCGCGTGTCCAGCGCCATCTGTCCGGTGATCTGAGCCCCACCCCGCCGCCACCCACCGCACCCGGCGCCACCACCCCGCCATCCCCGTCGACGCGGATGCGCAGGCGCCCGCCCGGCCACGGTCACTGCTCTCCCGGCCTTGAGAAACCCGCAGGTCACAGCAGCAGCGCCCGGCCGAGCACGCCCAGCGACCGATCCGGCGTCAGAGCCACCTGCCCCGAAGGACTTCACCATGGCCACCACCCCCGAGACCGCCGAGCCGACGGCCGACCGCGCCGAGGCACGCCGCCCCGCCGCGCCTCGCAAGGTGACCCGCCACCGCGGTGAGGGCCAGTGGGGCATGGGCCACTTCACTCCTCTGAACGCCAACGAGCAGTTCAAGAAGGACGACGACGGTCTCAATGTGCGGACACGTATTGAGACGATCTACTCGCAGCGCGGCTTCGACTCGATCGACCCCGCCGACCTGCGCGGCCGGATGCGCTGGTGGGGCCTCTACACCCAGCGCAAGGAAGGCATCGACGGCGGCAAGACCGCGATCCTGGACCCGCACGAGCTGGACGCCGAGTACTTCATGCTCCGCGTCCGCATCGACGGCGGCCGGCTGACCGTCGCCCAGCTCAAGGCGATCGCCGAGGTCTCCGAGCTCTACGGCCGGAACACCGCTGACCTGACCGACCGGCAGAACGTCCAGTACCACTGGATCCGGATCGAGGACGTCCCCGCGATCTGGCAGAAGCTGGAGGCCGTCGGCCTGTCCACCACCGAGGCCTGCGGCGACACCCCGCGCGTCATCCTCGGCTCCCCGGTGGCCGGCATCGCCGAGGACGAGATCATCGACGGCACCTCCGCCATCGAGGAGATCCAGCGCCGCTTCATCGGCAACAAGGACTTCTCCAACCTGCCGCGCAAGTTCAAGTCCGCCGTCTCCGGCTCCCCGCTGCTGGACGTCGCGCACGAGATCAACGACATCGCCTTCGTCGGCGTCGAGCACCCCGAGCACGGCCCCGGCTTCGACCTCTGGGTCGGCGGCGGCCTCTCCACCAACCCCAAGCTCGGCGTCCGCCTGGGCGCCTGGGTCCCGCTCGACGAGGTCGCGGACGTCTACGGCGGCGTCATCGGCATCTTCCGCGACTACGGCTACCGTCGGCTGCGCAACCGCGCCCGGCTGAAGTTCCTGGTCGCCGACTGGGGCGTGCAGAAGTTCCGCCAGGTCCTGGAGGACGAGTACCTCAAGTACCAGCTGGTGGACGGCCCCGCGCCGAAGGAGCCCGCCGGCCGCTGGCGCGACCACGTCGGCGTGCACCGGCAGAAGGACGGCAACTACTACGTCGGCTTCGCGCCGCGGGTCGGCCGGGTCGACGGCGCCCTGCTCGGGCGGATCGCCGACCTCGCCGCCGCCCACGGCAGCGACCGGCTGCGCACCACCGCCGAGCAGAAGATGCTCGTCCTCGACATCGCCGAGGACCGGGTCGAGTCGCTGGTGGCCGGCCTGGAGGCGCTGGACCTGCGGGTCACGCCCTCCCCCTTCCGCCGCGGCACCATGGCCTGCACCGGCATCGAGTACTGCAAGCTCGCCATCGTCGAGACCAAGGAGCGCGGCCGCACGCTCATCGACGAGCTGGAGAAGCGCCTGCCGGACTTCGAGGAGCCGCTGACCATCAACATCAACGGCTGCCCGAACGCCTGCGCCCGCATCCAGGTCGCCGACATCGGCCTCAAGGGCCAGCTGGTGACCGACACCGACGGCCGGCAGGTCGAGGGCTACCAGGTGCACCTGGGCGGCGCGCTCGGCCTGGAGGCCGGCTTCGGCCGCAAGGTCCGCGGCCTCAAGGTCACCAAGGACGGCCTGCCGGACTACGTCGAGCGGGTGCTGACGCGCTACCAGGCCGACCGCGCCGAGGGCGAGCGCTTCGCCCAGTGGGCCGCCCGCGCCAGCGAGGAGCAGCTGTCATGAGTGAGCGCAGCGAGGTGGGCAATGAGTGAGCGGGCGGCACCGTTCTTCTGCCCGTACTGCGGCGACGAGGACCTGCGCCCATCCGAGGCCGGGCACGGCGCCTGGGAGTGCCACGGCTGCCGCCGGGCCTTCCAGTTGAAGTTCCTCGGCCTGCTCTCGGCACCCGACAGGACCACGGCGACCGACGGGGGTACGTCACATGACCGGCACGACGACTGACTACGAGGCGATCGCGACCGCCGCCGGCCGCGAGCTGGAGGAGGCGACCCCCCAGGAGATCCTGGCCTGGGCCGCCGAGACCTTCGGCGCGCGGTTCTGCGTCACCTCCTCGATGGAGGACGCGGTCGTCGCCCACCTCGCCTCCTCGGTCTTCCCCGGCGTGGACGTGGTCTTCCTGGACACCGGCTACCACTTCCCCGAGACCATCGGGACCAGGGACGCGGTGGCCGCGGTGATGCCGGTCAACCTCATCACCCTCAAGCCGCTGCAGACGGTCGCCGAGCAGGACGCCCAGTACGGGCCCGCCCTGCACGACCGCGACCCGGACCTCTGCTGCTCGCTGCGCAAGGTCGAGCCGCTGAACCGCGGCCTCGGCGGCTACGACGCCTGGGCCACCGGGCTGCGCCGCGACGAGTCGCCCACCCGGGCCGGCACCCCGGTGGTCGCCTGGGACGCCAAGCGCCGCAAGGTCAAGATCGCCCCGATCGCCCGCTGGACGCAGGAGGACGTGGACGCCTACGTCAACGCCAACGGCGTCCTGCTCAACCCGCTGCTGTGGGAGGGCTACACGTCGGTCGGCTGCTCGCCGCTGTCGTGCACCCGCAAGCCCGAGGAGGGCGAGGACGCCAGGGCCGGCCGCTGGTCCGGCTCCGGCAAGACCGAGTGCGGCATCCACCTCTGAGCGAGCCACCGCCCCACCACCGATCCACCGTCACTACCCGTCTGGAGAACCCACCGTGAGCACAGCCACCACCCTGGCCGCCGACGGAGCCGCGGAGGCGGCCCCCGCGGCCGCCCCCTGCGAGCGCGGCGCCACCGTGTGGCTGACCGGGCTCCCGAGTGCGGGCAAGACCACGCTCGCCTTCGCCCTGGCCGAGCGGCTGCGGGCCGAGGGCCACAAGGTCGAGGTCCTGGACGGCGACGAGATCCGCGAGTTCCTCTCCAAGGGCCTCGGCTTCACCCGGGAGGACCGGCACACCAACGTCACCCGGATCGGCTTCGTCGCCGAGAAGCTCGCCGCCAACGGCGTCAAGGTGCTCGCCCCGGTGATCGCCCCCTACGCGGACTCCCGGGCGGCGGTCCGCGAGCGGCACGCCGCCCACGGCACCGGCTTCCTGGAGATCCACGTCGCCACCCCCGTCGAGCTCTGCGCCGAGCGCGACGTCAAGGGCCTGTACGCCAAGCAGGCGGCCGGCGAGCTCTCCGGCCTGACCGGCGTCGACGACCCGTACGAGGCCCCCGTGGACCCGGAGCTGCGGCTCCAGACCCAGGGCCGCGAGGTGGCCGAGAGCGCCGCCGAACTCCACGCCTTCCTGACCGAGAGGGGTCTCGCGTGACCACCGCGACCGACAGCCTGGTCCACACCGAAGAGAGCGGCTTCGCGCTGTCCCACCTGGACGCGCTGGAGGCCGAGTCGGTGCACATCTTCCGCGAGGTCGCGGGGGAGTTCGAGCGCCCGGTGATCCTGTTCTCCGGCGGCAAGGACTCCATCGTCATGCTGCACCTGGCGCTCAAGGCCTTCTGGCCGGCCGCCGTCCCGTTCTCGCTGCTGCACGTCGACACCGGCCACAACTTCCCCGAGGTCATCGAGTACCGCGACCGGGTGGCGGCCGAGCACAACCTGCGCCTGCACGTCGCCCACGTCCAGGACTTCATCGACGACGGCCGGCTGCGCGAGCGCCCCGACGGCACCCGCAACCCGCTGCAGACCGTCCCGCTGCTGGACGCCATCGAGCGCAACCGCTTCGACGCCGTCTTCGGCGGCGGCCGCCGCGACGAGGAGAAGGCCCGCGCCAAGGAGCGCGTCTTCTCCCTGCGCGACGAGTTCGGCGCCTGGGACCCGCGCCGCCAGCGCCCCGAGCTCTGGTCGCTGTACAACGGCCGGCACGCGGTCGGCGAGCACGTGCGCGTCTTCCCGCTCTCCAACTGGACCGAGCTGGACGTCTGGCAGTACATCGAGCGCGAGGGCATCGAGCTCCCGGAGATCTACTACGCGCACGAGCGCGACGTCTTCTCCCGCAGCGGCATGTGGCTGACCGCGGGCGAATGGGGCGGCCCCAAGGAGCACGAGCCGGTCGAGCGGCGCCTGATCCGCTACCGCACGGTCGGCGACATGTCCTGCACCGGCGCCGTCGACTCCGACGCCGCCGACATCGGGGCCGTGATCGCCGAGATCGCCGCCAGCCGCCTCACCGAACGCGGCGCCACCCGGGCCGACGACAAGCTTTCCGAGGCCGCGATGGAAGACCGCAAGCGCGAGGGATACTTCTAAATGAGCACCACCACCCGGACCAGCGCCACCGCCCTGCTGCGCTTCGCCACCGCCGGCTCCGTCGACGACGGCAAGTCCACCCTGGTCGGCCGGCTGCTGCACGACTCCAAGTCGGTGCTCGCCGACCAGCTGGAGGCCGTCGAGCGCGCCTCCCTGAGCCGCGGCCAGGAAGCGCCCGACCTCGCACTGCTCACCGACGGCCTGCGCGCCGAGCGCGAGCAGGGCATCACCATCGACGTCGCGTACCGCTACTTCGCCACCCCCCGCCGGCGGTTCATCCTCGCCGACACCCCGGGGCACGTGCAGTACACCCGCAACATGGTGACCGGCGCCTCCACCGCCGAACTCGCCGTCGTCCTGGTCGACGCCCGCAACGGCGTGGTCGAGCAGACCCGCCGGCACGCCGCCGTCGCCGCGCTGCTGCGGGTGCCGCACGTGGTGCTGGCCGTCAACAAGATGGACCTCGTCGAGTACGCGGAGCCCGTCTTCGCCGCCATCGCCGAGGAGTTCACCGCCTACGCCGCCTCGCTCGGCGTCCGGGACGTGGTCGCGGTCCCGATCTCCGCCCTCGCCGGGGACAACGTGGTCGAGCCGTCCGCCCACATGGACTGGTACGGCGGCCCGACCCTGCTGGAGCACCTGGAGACGGTGCCGGTCGGCAGCGACCCGAGCGTCGAGCCGGCCCGCTTCCCGGTCCAGTACGTGATCCGCCCGCAGAGCGACGAGCACCCCGACTACCGCGGCTACGCGGGCCAGTTGGCCTCCGGCGTGCTGCGGGTCGGCGACCCGGTGACGGTGCTGCCCTCGGGCCACACCACCACCGTCGCCGGCATCGACGCGCTCGGCGCGGAGAGCGACCTCGCCTGGGCCCCCCAGTCGGTGACCGTCCGCCTCGCCGACGACATCGACGTCTCCCGCGGCGACCTGATCGCGGCCGGCCCGGTCCCGGTGCCCACCAAGGACATCGAGGCCACCGTCAGCCACCTCAGCGAGCGCCCGCTGCGCGCCGGTGACAAGGTGCTGCTCAAGCACACCACCCGCACCGTGCGCGCGCTGGTCAAGGCGATCTCCTACCGCATCGACATCGACAGCCTCGAACAGCGCTCCGGCGCCCAGGGGCTGGAGGTCAACGACATCGGCCACGTGGTGCTGCGCACCGCCGAGCCGCTGGCCCTCGACGACTACCGCGTGAACCGCCGGACCGGTTCGTTCCTGCTGATCGACCCGGCCGACGGCACCACCCTCACCGCCGGCATGGCGGGCGAGGCCTTCGACACCGTGCGCCCCGACGCGTCCGGCGCACCCGACGAGGAGGACTGGGTCTGATGCCCCGCGAGGCGTTCTCGGGCATGGACAAGGAAGGCGGCCGCATCGGCAGCGGCGTCCTCGGCAGCGGCCAGGGCGGCCTGACCCGATGTGCGGGCCGACAGGGCTGACCGGAGCCCTGTCACCGGGCCGGCCGCTGTCCCACCCCACAGCTGGTGCAGCGCACCGACCCGGCTTGCCCGGCATCCCCCGATGCCGCGAGCACGACCCGCCCCTTCCCGCCCGGGACCGTCCCCGCGACGGTCCGCCCGTGAACAGGACTTCGCCCATGGCACCGAACCACGCACTCGCGCCCGCCACCCTCCCCGATCGGCCGACACACCCGGCCGCCGGCCGGATCAGACGCTCCGCCGCGGCCGCCGTCGCCGGCCTCACCGCGGTGGCGCTGCTCTCCGCCTGCGGCTACGGCTCGAAGAGCGAGGACGACAAGCCCGCCGCGGCGGCCGCCGCCGGCGGTTCCGCCTCCGGTGCGAAGCTCTCCGCCGACACGGTCAAGATCGGCTACTTCGCCAACCTGACCCACGGCACCCCGCTGGTCGGGCTCCAGGAGGGCCTCTTCCAGAAGGAGCTCGGGGCCACCCAGATCAAGACCCAGGTCTTCAACGCGGGTCCGGCCGAGATCGAGGCGCTGAACGCCGGCTCCATCGACATCGGCTGGATCGGCCCCTCCCCCGCGATCAACGGCTACAGCCAGTCCAACGGCGAGTCGCTGAAGATCATCAGCGGTTCGGCCTCCGGCGGCGTCAAGCTGGTGGTCAACCCCGAGAAGATCCAGAGCCTGGACGACCTCAAGGGCAAGAAGATCGCCACCCCGCAGCGCGGCAACACCCAGGACGTGGCGCTGCTCAACTACCTGGCGGGCAAGGGGCTGAAGGTCAACCCCGACACCGGCGCCGGCGACGTCTCGGTGGTGCGGACCGACAACAAGGTCACCCCGGACGCCTACAGCTCCGGCTCGATCGACGGCGCCTGGGTGCCCGAGCCGACCGCGTCCAAGCTGGTCACCCTCGGTGCGAAGGTCCTGCTCAACGAGAAGGACGTCTGGCCGGACAAGAAGTTCGTGATCACCAACATCATCGTCTCGCAGAAGTTCCTCAAGGAGCACGCCGACGTGGTGGAGGCCGTGCTGCGCGGCTCGGTGAACACCAACGCCTTCATCAAGGCCAACTCCGACAAGGCCAAGGCCGACGCCAACGACGCCGTCAAGAAGGAGGCCGGCAACGCCCTGCCGGCCGAGATCCTCGACCCGGCCTGGGCCGACATCGACTTCCTGGACGACCCGCTGGCCGGGACCCTGCAGGCCGAGGCCGACCACGCCGTCACCGCCGGCCTGCTCAAGAAGCCGAACCTGGCCGGGATCTACGACCTGACGCTGCTCAACAAGGTGCTCAAGGAGAAGGGCCAGGCTCCCGTGGCGGACGCCGGGCTCGGCGCCAAGTAGCACCGCGCGGCACCCGCGCCACACACGGCGCACGGAAGCCCCGCCGCACCCAAGCCCCGAGGTCCGGTTCCCCGCCCGCCCGGTCGATGCCCGATCGATGCCCCCAGAGCACACGGGACGGGCGGGGCCGGACCCCGGCCCCGATTCCTTCGCCACCCGCCCTCCTCGCCCGCCGACCGGCAGGAGGGGCCCATGACCGCCCCCGGCCCCCGGCCGGGAGCTGCCCCCAGATGCAGGAGGTGCCCGGATGACCCCGGCACTGACCACCTCGGACGACGCCGTCGGCGTCGACACCCGCGGCGGCTCGCCCGCCGTCCGGATCTCGCACGTGCACAAGTCCTTCGGCCGCCCGGGCGCCGCCACGCACGTCCTGGACGACATCACGCTCGATGTCGCGCCCGGCGAGTTCGTCACGCTGCTCGGCGCCTCGGGCTGCGGAAAGTCCACCCTGCTCAACCTGGTCGCCGGCCTCGACAAGCCCACCGCGGGCTCGATCGAGGTGACCGGCGGACGCCCCGCGCTGATGTTCCAGGAGCACGCGCTGTTCCCCTGGCTCACCGCCGGCAAGAACATCGAACTCGCACTCAAGCTCGCCGGCGTGCCCCGCCCCGAGCGGCGCCCCGAGGCCGAGCGGCTGCTCGAACTCGTCCGGCTGGGCGGCTCCTACGGCAAGCGCGTGCACGAGCTCTCCGGCGGCATGCGCCAGCGCGTCGCACTGGCCCGTGCGCTCGCCCAGGGCGCCTCGGTCCTGCTGATGGACGAGCCGTTCGCCGCGCTCGACGCCATCACCCGGGACGTGCTGCACGACGAGATCACCCGGATCTGGGCCGAGCACAAGCTCTCCGTCCTGTTCGTCACGCACAACGTGCGGGAGGCCGTCCGGCTCGCCCAGCGCGTGGTGCTGCTCTCCTCGCGCCCCGGCCGGGTCGCCCGCGAGTGGCGGATCGACCTCCCGCAGCCGCGCCGGATCGAGTCCGCCGGCGTCGCCGACCTGTCCATCGAGATCACCGAAGAACTGCGTGGGGAGATCCGCCGCCATGGCCAGCACTGACAGCACCACCACCCTGGCCAAGGACCGGCCGGCGGACATCGCCGACGTCGGCGCCGGCCTGGACGCGCTGGACGCCGTCCAGGTGCGGCGCGTGCCGCTCGGCGAGATCCTGCGGACGAAGGCGCTGCCGCCGCTGCTCGGGCTGCTGCTCGTGCTGGCGCTCTGGCAGGGCGCCTACAGCCTCGAACTGACCTCCTCCTACAAGCTGCCCAGCCCGGCCGACGTCTGGCGCTCGCTGGTCGAGCTCTGGGAGGCCGGGACGCTGTTCAGCATCATCTGGACGAGCGTCTGGCGCGGTATCTCCGGCTTCCTGATCGCGGTCGTGATCGGCACCCCGATCGGTCTGCTGGTCGCCCGGGTCAAGCCGGTCCGGGCCGCGCTCGGGCCGGTGCTCTCCGGCCTGCAGTCGCTGCCCTCGGTCGCCTGGGTGCCCGCCGCCGTCATCTGGCTCGGCATCAACGACTCGATGATGTACGCCGTCATCCTGCTCGGCGCCGTCCCCTCCATCGCCAACGGCCTGGTGGCCGGCATCGACCAGGTGCCGCCGCTGTTCCTCCGGGCCGGCCGCACCCTGGGCGCCACCGGCCTGTCGAACGCCCGCCACATCCTGCTGCCGGCCGCCCTCCCCGGCTACCTGGCCGGCCTCAAGCAGGGCTGGGCGTTCTCCTGGCGCTCGCTGATGGCCGCCGAACTCGTCGCCTCCTCCCCCGACCTGGGCCTGGGCCTGGGCCGGTTCCTGGAGAACCAGCGGGAGTCGGCCAGCATGTCCGGCGTCCTCCTCGGCATCATCCTCGTCCTGTTCGTCGGCATCGCCATCGACCTCCTGCTCTTCGCCCCGCTGGAGCGCCGGGTGCTGCGCAACCGGGGCCTGGTGGGCACGGCCCGCTGACCATCGAGGTTCCTGTGATCATGTCTGCACCGGATCGACCGCTCCTGCTGATCGCCCACGGCAGCCGCGACCCCCGCCACGCCGCCACCGTGGCGGGGGTGGTCGAGCAGGTCCGGGCGCTGCGCCCCGGGCTGGAGGTCGCCACCGCGTACCTGGACCACTGCGCGCCGCGGATCCCGCAGGTGGCCGGCCGGCTGCCGGCGGCCGTGGCCGTTCCGCTGCTGCTGAACCGGGCCTTCCACGCCAAGCACGACATCCCCGCCGCCCTGCGCGCCGCCGGCGCCGACCTGCCGGTCGCGGACGTGCTGGGCCCGGCGCGACCGCGCGTCGCGGACGCGGCGCCGGCGACCGGGCCGCTCCCCGCCCCCTCCCCACTGCTGCTCGCCGCGCTGGACCGCCGCCTCGCCGGGGCCGGGCTGGCCGTCGGCTCCCCCGCCGTCCGCGCCCGCACCGGTGTCGTGCTGGCCGCGGCCGGCTCCTCCGACCCGGCCGCCGACGCCGCCACCCGGGCGGTGGCCGCCGAGTGGCGCCGGACCCGCGGCTGGGCCGGCGTCGAGGTCGCGTACGCCTCCGCCGGCGGCCCGCGCGTCCCCGCCGCCGCCGCCGCGCTGCGGGCGGCCGGGGCCCGCCGGGTGGCCGTCGCGCCCTACCTGCTCGCCCCAGGTCTGCTGCCGGACCGGATCGTGGACGCCGCGGCCGAGGCGGAGGCGGACGTCCTCGCCGAGGTCCTCGGCGCCGCCCCCGAGATCGCCCGCCTGGTGCTCAGGCGCTACCTCGGGGCCTGCCGCGAGGCCGTCGCCGCACCGGCGCTCAGCGCCAGCGCCTGAGCGTCCCCGCCGAAGCCGGCCGGGGACGCCCCCGCCGACGCACGCGAACGGCCCGGCTCCCCCACCGAGGGGAGCCGGGCCGTTCGTCCTCGTCCGCGTCCGGAAGGACTCAGTCGGTCTTGCGGCGCTGGCGGCCGGTGCCGTAGTTGGCGCCGGTCTTGGAGCCCGAGCCGGGCGCCGGGCGGCCGGAGGAGCGGCCGATGAAGCCCGCGGCCTGGCGGCTGCCGCCGCCGCCTTGGCCGCCGCCGGCACCGCCGAGGCGCTGCTTCGGACGGGGGCGGCGCGGGTTGCCGTTCATGTCGACGTCGGTGGGCAGGCCCGAGCGCTTGGCGGGGCGGCGGCGCGGGGCGCCGGCCTTGGCCTCGGCGGCCGGAGCGGCGGCCGGGGCCGGGACGACCATCGCGACGGGTACGCCGCTGGGAGTGCGGGCACCGGTGATCCGGGTCAGCTCGGCGTCGCCCGGGCGGATCTTCGTCGTGGTCGGGCGGATGCCGGCGACCGTCATCAGCCGGTTGACCTCGCGCCGCTGGTCGGGCAGGACCAGGGTGACGACCGTGCCGGACTCGCCGGCCCGGGCGGTGCGGCCGCCGCGGTGCAGGTAGTCCTTGTGGTCGATCGGCGGGTCCACGTTGACGACCAGGTCGAGGCCCTCGATGTGGATGCCGCGGGCGGCCACGTTGGTGGCGATCAGCGCGGTCACCAGACCGTCGCGGAACTGGTCGAGCACCCGGTTGCGCTGGGGCTGGGACTTGCCGCCGTGCAGGGCCGCCGCCTTCACACCGTTGGCCAGCAGCTGCTTGGCGAGGCGGTCGGCGCCGTGCTTGGTGTGCACGAACATGATCACGCGGCCGTCGCGCGAGGCGATGTGCGCGGTCGCGGAGGCCTTGTCGGCCGGGTCCAGCTGGAGCACGTGGTGGTCCATGGTGGTCACCGCGCCGGCCGACGGGTCGACCGAATGGGTGACCGGGTCGGTCAGGAAGCGCTTGACCAGCCGGTCGACGTTGCGGTCCAGGGTGGCGGAGAACAGCATCCGCTGCCCGCCCTCGGCGACCTGCTCCAGCAGCTTGGTGACCTGCGGCAGGAAGCCCATGTCGGCCATCTGGTCGGCCTCGTCGAGGACGGTGATGGCCACGTCGCCCAGTCGGACGTCGCCGCGGTTGATCAGGTCGTCCAGCCGGCCCGGGGTGGCGACCAGGACCTCGGCGCCCCGGCGCACGGCGTTGGCCTGCCGGGTGATCGACATACCGCCGACGACGGTGGCGATCCGCAGGTTCACGGCGGTGGCGTACGGGGTGAGCGCGTCGGTGACCTGCTGGGCCAGCTCACGGGTGGGCACCAGGACGAGGGCCAGCGGGTGCCGGGAGTCGGCGCGCTTGCCGGCCGTGCGGGCCAGCAGCGGCAGGCCGAAGGCGAGCGTCTTGCCGGAGCCGGTGCGGCCGCGGCCGAGCACGTCGCGGCCGGCGATGGAGTCCGGCAGGGTGGCGCCCTGGATCGGGAACGGCTCGGTGACGCCCTCGCGGGTGAGCGCGCTGAGGATGCCCTTGGGCAGGTCCAGCTCGCCGAAGGTGGCCGCCGGGGGCCGCGGCGGGGTGCCCCCCTGGACGACGGTGAAGTCGGCGGGTGCCTGGGCGGCGCGCGGGGCGCTGTTGCGCGGGGCGCCGCCGCGGGGGGCGCCGCCGTTGCGGGCGCCGCCGCCGGTGCGGGGCTTGCGCGAACGGTCGCCGCCGCGCTCGTTGTCACGGGGTGCGCGGGCAGGGGTGGTCATGGATTCTCCATCCGATGGGAGCACAGCCCGGTCGGGGCTGGTCGGCCGTCGGGTGGGAATTCGCCGCCCCGGCCGTTCGGCGGCATGCACGAGGGCCCGCACCGTGCGGTACGGGCCCTCGCTACGCGAGATCGCGAGTCAGCTCGGAAGCTGGACTCAGATGACGCGGATGTTCTCGGCCTGCGGGCCCTTCTGGCCCTGCGTGACGTCGAACTCGACCTTCTGGCCCTCGACGAGCTCACGGAAGCCCTGAGCGCTGATGTTCGAGTAGTGGGCGAACACGTCAGCGCCGCCACCATCCTGCTCGATGAAGCCGAAGCCCTTTTCGCTGTTGAACCACTTCACGGTGCCGGTAGCCATAACCGTCTCCTCAAAAACTGGGGCATCAGAGCCCACACTTCGTGGACCCCAAGTAGCCGCGATCCCCATCCGGAGACTGAAACACCGGACAAAACAAATGCGCCTGTTGGGTTGAACCAGCAGGCGCACACAAACGTTCATGGGAACCAAAACTGCAACTGAGTCGACTGTAGCACGGCGCCACCCCGATTGACCGGGGACTTTTTGCCTGGCACGTCACGTTTGCCCGCGCCGCAAAGCGGGCACGCGACGCCCGCCGAAGCGGACGCCGCGTGCCGTGCGGTGCGACGGGGCGGTCAGTGCCGTCCGGCCGGCTCCGGCACACCGTGCGCACCGGCCACCGGGGCCGGGCCGGACTGGTGCTGGTCGTCGGCGCCGTGGCCGGGCCACCAGGCGGCGCGGCCGATCAGCGCGGTGAGCGCCGGGGTGAAGAAGAGCGCCATCACGAAGGCCGCCAGGGCGATGCCGAAGGCCATCGCGAAGCCGAACTCCAGCATGAACACGTTGCCCGCGAGCATGAAGGTCGCGAACGACGCCGCCAGGATGAACCCGGCCGCCGCGACGGTCGGGCCGCCGTGGCGCAGCGCCTCGCGGGCCGCCTCACGCGGGTTGCGGCCCGCGCGGGCCTCCTCCCGCAGGCGGGCGATGATCAGGATGTTGTAGTCCGTCCCGATCGCCACCACGAAGAGGTAGATCAGGATCGGCAGCATGAACATCAGACCGCTCTCGCTGCCCAGCTTCTGGAAGAGCAGCGTGGCGGAGCCGAGGGTGGCCGTGAAGCCGAGCCCGACCGAGACCATCAGGTACCACGGGGCGACCACGCTGCGCAGCTGCAGGCCCAGGATCAGCAGGATCAGCAGACCCGCGACCGGGAACACCAGCTTGTAGTCGTGGTTCATCGCGAGGTTGATGTCCTTGTAGACGGCGGTCAGACCGCCGACCTTCGCCTCCGTGCCGGTCGGCGCCTGGCTGTGCGCGACCTCCCGCAGCTCGGTGACCGAGTCGATCGCCGCGTTGCTGGACGGCTCGTTGTTGAGCAGCACGGTGAAGTCGGCCGTCGTGCCGTCCTCGCTGAGCTGGGGCTTCGCCGCGACCGGGGACACCCCGTGGACGCCGCCGAGCTTGGCGGCGAAGCCCTCGAACGCGGCCGGGTCGAGCTTGGTGCCCGCGGTGCTGGTCAGGTAGACGTGGCTCGGGTCGGCCGCGCCGGCCGAGAAGCCGTTCATCAGCTTGTCCTGGACGACCATCGACTCCTTGTCCTTGGGCATGGAGCTGCCCGCGAGGTCGAAGGTGCCGTTGTAGCCCAGGGCGCCGGCCGACAGCGCCACCAGCACGCCGCCGGAGGCCAGGGCGACCAGGGCGGGGCGCTTCTCGACCATGCGGCCGAGCGCGGTGAAGCGGGCGTTGCCCGGCTCGTTCATCCACTTCTTGCCCGGCCAGAACACACCGCGCGCCGGGATGACCGCGAGCACGGCGGGGGCCAGGGTGAGCGAGGCGAGCGCGGTGACGATCACCGCGATGGCCAGGGCCGGGCCGAGGGCCTTGAACATGCCGAGGCTGGAGAGGATCAGCACCGCGAAGGCGACGGTGACGGCGCCGGCCGCCGAGGCGATCGCCTCACCGACCCGGCCGACGGCGTTGGCCACGGCCTCCTTGCGGTCGTCCCCGGCCCGCAGCCGCTCGCGGTAGCGGAACGCCAGGAAGAGGAAGTAGTCGGTGCCGACACCGAGCACGACGACGATCAGGATCGCCGACAGCACCGGGGTGCTCTCCAGACCGAACGCCTTGGTGGCGTAGGCGATCACGCCGTTGGCGGTCGGCATGGCGACCATCAGCGAGATCAGGATCGGCAGGAGTCCGGCCAGGACGCTGCGGAAGATGATTCCGACGATGAGCGCGACCAGGACGACCGTGGACATCGCGATGAGCGCGTCGGCCGAGCCGGAGGACTCCTTCTGGTCCAGCGCCTGGGCGGCGGCGCCACCGAGCTGGAACTTCAGGTCGGTCCCCGAGGTGAGCGACTTGCCCTCCTCGCGGAGGTGCTTGGCGGCCTCGCCGAAGTCCTCGGACTGCTGCTTGGCCTTGTCGATGGCTATCGGCGCGAGCGCGTACTTGCCGTCCTTGGACGTCGTCTGCTCGCTGACCGGGATGACCTTCTCGACGTCCGCGATCTTCTTGTCCGAGAGACCCTGGACGATCTTGGCCATGGCGGCCTTGTCGGCGTCGTTCATCGCGGCGCCGTCGTTGCGCTCGAAGAGCACCATCGCGGAGGGCGTGAAGTTGGCCGGGAACGCCTTCTCCTGGAGCGCCGAGGCCTGGATGGACTCGTAGTGCTTGGGGAGGAAGGAAGCCTCGTCGGTCTGTGCGGTGATCGTCGGCGCGCCGGCCACGATCGCGATCATCGCGACAACCCATGCCGCGATCACCCACCAGGCGCGACGGACGACGAAATGTCCGAGTCGGTGGAACATGCTCGTGATGCCTCCTGGGCATGGTTCACCGCCAGCCCTTGGGGGACGGGACTCCGGGCGACGGAGGACCGGCAGGGCATGGCGACGAGGCCCGCCCCTAGCCGGTCGGCAGGTAAGTGAGATGAGGACATCATCATACGAGAACTTGCTTGCCGACCGGCAAGCAAATATCCCCCGTAGACCAACCCCCTCAGGGACGCCGTCCAGCCGCCCCGCACCATCTTCACCCGCCGACCGGCCCTCTCACCTCGTGCTCGGGGTGGAGACCACTCCCCCTCAGGGTGGAGTTCGCACCCACTCTGAGGGAGGAGAAGTCAGGGTTCCCCGGTAGGGATAACCCCACCCCGCCCCCGTGGCAGACCCCCGGGACGACTCCCCCGCCAGCCGGATACCTGCTCAACGGCCCTTTCCCTACTGTCGGTTGTGACGCCGAACGCACACCGGCGCCCGATTCCGGCGGCCGGCTCTCCGACGGCACTCTCGCCCCGCGACGACCGCCGCTCTCCCAGGGGGAACGACTCCGTGAAGACCAAGCTCGGCCTCGCCGCCGCGATGGGCGCCTGGAGCGCCCGGCACAGAAAGGCAGCCGTCTTCGGCTGGCTGCTCTTCGTCGTCCTCTCCGCCTACCTCGGCGGACTGCACGGCAGCACCGAGGTCGCCGACTCCGAGGCGATGCCCGGTCAGGTCTCCCGAGCCGCGCGGATCCTCGACGACGCCGGGCTGACCGCCCCGGCGAGCGAGACCGTGCTGGTCCAGAGTGCCACCACGACCGCCGACGCACCGGCCTTCCGTGCCGCCGTCGACCAGGTGCTCGCCGGGGTGACCGGCACCGGCCGGGCCACCGACGTCCGCTCCCCGTACGACACCGGGGCGGTCTCGGCGGACGGCCGCTCCGTCCTCGTCCAGTTCAACGTCGCCGGCGGGGACGAGGTGGCTGTGAAGAACGTCACGGCCGTGCTGGACGCCGTCGCCGCCGTCCAGCGGCAGCACCCGGACCTCACCGTGGCCGAACTCGGCGACGCCAGCTCCGGCAAGTGGATCGACGAGCAGTTCTCCAGCGACTTCACCCGCGCCGAGTGGACGGCCGTCCCGCTCGCGCTGGGCATCCTGCTGATCGCCTTCGGCGCGCTGGTCGCCGCCGTCCTGCCGGTCGTGCTCGCGGTCACCGCCTTCGTCGCGGCCGGCGGACTGGTCGCGCTCGGCAGCGGCGTCCTGCACACCACCGACAGCGCCGGCTCGGTGATGCTGCTGGTCGGCCTGGCCGTCGGCGTCGACTACTGCCTCTTCTACCTGCGCCGCGAACGCGAGGAGCGGGCCGCCGGGCGGGACCTGGAGACCGCGCTGGCGGTCGCCGCCGCCACCAGCGGCCGGGCCGTGCTGGTCTCCGGGGTCACCGTGGTGGTCGCGATGGCCGGCATGTTCCTCACCGGCATGGCCGAGTTCCAGGCGATGGCCTACGCCACCATCGTGGTCGTGGTCACCGCCGTGCTCGGCTCGCTCACCGTGCTGCCCGCCCTGCTGTCCATGCTGGGCGACCGGGTCGAGAAGGGCCGCGTCCCGCTGCTCGGCCGACTGCGCCGCCCCGGCACCGCCGGCACCGGCGGCCGGTTCTGGAACGCCGTCCTCACGCCGGTGCTGCGCCGCCCGCTGGCCGCCACCCTCCTCGCCACCGCGGTGCTGCTCGCCCTGGCCGCGCCGCTGCTGACCATGCGCACCGCCAATCTCACCTTCCGCCAGCAGCTGCCCGCGGGCAACGCGCTGGTCGCCGTCTCGCAGAAGATCGAGGCGGCGTTCCCCGGCAGCCCGGCCCCGGCCTCGGTGGTGATCAAGGCCGCCGACATCGACTCCCCGGCGATGACCGCCGCGATCGCGGACCTCCGGGCGAGGGCGCTCGCCGACGGCCGGATGCACGGGCCGGTGGACGTCACCGTGCACCCCGCACAGAACGTCGCCACCGTCGACATCCCGCTGGGCGGCAGCGGCAACGACGCCACCAGCACCGCCGCGCTGAAGAGCCTGCGCGAGGACCTGGTGCCCGCCACCGTGCTCCGGGTGCCCGGCACCGAGGCGCCGGTCACCGGGCGGACCGCCGCGTCGCACGACTTCAACGCGAAGATGACCGGCTCAATGCCGCTGGTCCTCGGCTTCGTGGTGGCCTTCGCCTTCCTGCTGATGCTGACCACCTTCCGCTCACTGGCCGTCGCCGCCACCGCCGTGGTGCTCAACCTGCTCTCGGTCGGCGCCGCGTACGGGGTGCTGACGCTGGTCTTCCAGCACGGCGTGGGCGCCTCGCTGCTGGGCACCGCCGGGGTCGGCGCGGTCGAGACCTGGGTGCCGCTCTTCCTCTTCGTGATCCTCTTCGGCCTCTCGATGGACTACCACGTCTTCGTGGTCTCCCGGATCAAGGAGGGCCGCGACCAGGGCCTGCCGACCCGGGCCGCCGTCGCGCACGGCATCCGCTCCACCGCCGGGGTGGTCACCAGCGCGGCAGTGATCATGGTCGCGGTGTTCGCGGTCTTCGGCACCCTCTCCATGCAGGCGATGAAGCAGATGGGCGTCGGCCTCGCCGTCGCGGTACTGATCGACGCGACGGTGATCCGCGCGGTGCTGCTGCCCGCGGTGATGACCCTGCTCGGCGAGCGCAACTGGTACCTGCCGACCTGGCTGCGGTGGCTGCCCGAGCTCTCGCACGGCGGGGGCCTCCCGCCGGTCGGCGC
This sequence comes from Kitasatospora sp. NPDC028961, assembly GCF_055564815.1. Classification (NCBI taxonomy): domain Bacteria; kingdom Bacillati; phylum Actinomycetota; class Actinomycetes; order Kitasatosporales; family Streptomycetaceae; genus Kitasatospora; species Kitasatospora sp. NPDC028961. Next base: position 33,425 of record NZ_JBVHVO010000003.1, read on the forward strand.
AGCGGTCCGCGGCCCCGGAACCGCCACCGGGCCGGCCGAACCCGAGCGGGCCCGGCACCGCCGGGTCGGGGTCTGACACCACCGCCGGCACCCCACCGGCCGCCGGCCGCCGGCCGTGACCGGGCCCCGCGTCGCGCGGGGCCCGGTCCGCGTGCGTCATGATGATCACCGTCCAGGCGTCCCGCGGAACGGAGCAGCCCCATGATCCCCTTCGACGAGGGCCGCGCCCGGCTGCTGCTCGCCCGGGCCTGCGCGTCCGCCGGCCTGCCCGAGCCCGGCGGCGCCCGGCTGCTCGCCCTGGGCGAGAACGCCGTCTTCGACCTCGGCGACCCGGCCGTGGTGGCCAAGGTCGGCCGCGGCCCCGAGCTGTCCGACCGGGCCGGGCGGGAGCTCGGCTTCGCCCGCTGGCTGGCCGACCGGGGCATCCCGGTGGTCCGCCCGTACGACGCCGTCCCGCCCGAGCCGAACGTCGTCGACGGCCACCCCGTGACCTTCTGGGAGCGGCTGGCCCCCGCCGAGCGGCCCGCCCGGCCGGTGGACCTCGCGCCGCTGCTGCTCGCCCTCCACCGGCTGCCCCTGCCGCCCTTCCCGCTCGCCCGGCGGGACCTCCTCGCCCCCGTCGAGCGCTGGCTGGCCTCCGCCGAGGGGCACGTCGACCCCGCCGACGTCGCCTTCCTCCGGGACCGCCGCGACGACTTCGCCGCCGCGCTGCCCGGCCTGCCCGCGCAGCTGCCGACCGGCGTGATCCACGGCGACGCGCTGCCGCGCAACGTCCACGTCGGGGCGGACGGGCCCGTCCTGCTCGACCTGGAGTACGCCTCGCACGACCTGCGCGAGCACGACCTGGTGGTGCTCGCGCTCAGCCACGACCGGTACGGCGTCCCGGCCGAGGAGTACCGGGCGTTTACCGAGGCGTACGGCTGGGACGTCCGGGAGTGGGCGGGCTTCGCGGTGCTGCGCGGCGCCCGCGAGACGGCGAGCGCCTCCTGGGTGGCCCAGCAGGCGCCGGGCAACCCGGCCGCGCTGGCGGAGTTCCGCCGGCGGGTCGACTCGCTGCGCGAGGGCGCCACCGGGGTGCGCTGGTACCCGTTCTGAGCCTGCCGTCTTCCGCGTGGGATCGGCGGCTCCGGCGTGCAACCGGGGCGGTCCGATGGGCGTCTTGTCGGACAGTCTCCCTGATCGGGGACCGGTAGTCGCCCAGTGCCTCAGGAGCCGCAGCCATGCCGGAGCACACCACCTCGCAGCGTCCCTCCCCCTCCGTCCGACGCCGCCGCCGGCTGCTCGCGGGCTGCGTGGCGGTGGTCGCCTCACTCGCCCTGGCCGCCTGCGGCACCGCCAACGGGGCGCTGCAGCCGCAGCCGGGCACCACCGCGTCGGGCACCGGCGCCCCGGCTCCGGCCGCGTCGCCCGCCGGGTCCCCCTCCGAGTCCTCCTCGGCGTCCTCGTCCCCGTCCTCGTCCACGCCGTCGTCCACGCCGTCGGGCAGCGCCCCCGCCGCCACCCCGCCGGGCGACGCCGTCCCGGCTTCGAAGCCCGCGACCGGCGGACCGGCCACGCCCGAGCCACCGGCTCCTCCCCGGACCCCGGCGCCCTCGAAGAGCCCGGTGCCCGCCAAGACCCCGGTGCCCGCCAAGACCCCGTCCACCGCACCGGCCCCCCGGCCGCCCACGACGACACCGGCCCCGCCGGCCCCGCCCGCTCCGCCCGCGACCGGGGTGTCCACCTCGGTCGTCCGCTCCACCGCCTCCGGCGGGCGGACGGTGGCGCTCACCTTCGACGACGGGCCGGGCCCCGCCACCGGCGAGGTCCTGGACCTGCTGGCCCGGTACGGCGTCAAGGCGACGTTCTGCCAGATCGGCCAGCAGGCCGCGGCCCAACCCGCCATGGTCAAGCGGATCCGGGCGGCCGGCCACCGGCTCTGCGACCACACCGTGAGCCACCCGCTGCCGTTCGCCCCGCTCTCGCACGACAAGGCCGCGTCCGAGATCTCCGGCGGCCGGGACATGATCGTGCGGGCCGGCGGACCGGGCACCGAGGTCGCCTGGTTCCGGGCCCCCGGCGGCGGGTTCACCGCCGACAACCAGCACATCGCCGCGGCCGAGGGCCTGCGCCCGCTCGGCTGGTCGGTCGACCCGCGCGACTGGTCCCGCCCGGGCGTCGCCTCGATCGTCTCCACCGTGCAGAGCCAACTCCGGCCTGGCGGCGTGATCCTGATGCACGACGGCGGCGGCGACCGGAGCCAGACCGTCGCGGCGCTGAAGCAGCTGCTCCCCTGGCTGATCGCCCAGGGCTACCGCTTCGACCTCCCCGCGCGCTGACCCGGCCGAACGCCTCGCGACAGCGCGGCCCGGTGATCACCGCTCCGCACCGGGCGACCGATCAACCCGACGCGCCCGGACCGCGGTTGAACGCCGGGTACGGGGTGCGACGGCCTCCCCACCGCCGGCCACCCGGTCGGCGGACCTGATCGCCGTCCCGCACGACCGGGCCGGTGCCGGACGCGGCGCGAGGCCCGGTCGGCCCGGCCCGCGCGGCCGGGTGCTCCGGCGGTCAGGCCCTCAGCGCAGGGGCCAGCGCGGGTCGATGACGGCCTGCGGGTCCTTGCCGCGGCGGAGCCAGGCCTCCAGGCCCTCCGCCCAGCTCCGGTACCAGTCGATCTGGCGGGTGTGCAGGACGTCGAGCGGCACCTCGCCGACCTCGGCCGGGTACCGCTCCGCGAGGGCGACGGCGACCCGGACGGCGGCGAGGGCGTCGCTGCCGGCCTCGTGGGCGTCGGTCAGCTCGACCCCGTACACCTCGCAGACCCGCTGGAGGGTGCGCGAGCCCTTGCGGTACTTGTCGACGGCCCGGTCGATGACCAGGGCGTCGAGGACCGGCGCGACCGGACCGCCGAGGCGCTCGGCCAAGGGGGCCAGGCCGTGGCGGCGCAGCTCGGCGTCGAGCAGCGAGAGGTCGAAGGGGGCGTTGAAGGCGACCACCGGGTGACCGGCGGCGAGCCGCTCGCACAGGGCGGTGGCTATCTCGTCGACCGCCGCCTTGGCCGGGCGGCCCTTGCTGCGGACGAGCTCGTCGCCGATGCCGTGGATGGCCTCCGCCTCGGCGGGGATCGGGACACCCGGGTCGACCAGCCAGCCGGTGGCGCTCAGCCGGCGGGCTCCGACGGTGTCCACGAGGGCGGCCGTGACGATGCGGTCCACGGTCGGGTCGGTGCCCGTGGTCTCCAGGTCGAAGCCGACCAGTGGCTGCTGCCACCAGCTCATAGGGGTGTGTCCTTCCGTCCTGCTGGTCGAAACAGCCCCTATCATCGCCCGGGCCACCGACAACGCCGCCGGTGGGGCGGGCGGGCACCGTCCCCGGGCCCCGCCGGGCAGGCTCCGGCCCGGCCCGCCGGCACCGTCCCGGGCCCGGTGGAGACCGGCGAAGTGCCCAGCGGCGGTGGCCCGCCGCGAGTGGCCCGGCGACCGGTCCGGACGGCTGCTGACCGACGCGGCCATGACGGCTCCGCCCCTGGCCCAGGCCCGGTCGACACCCACCGGGGTCGGTGTGCGGCCACCCGGGGCCGCCGCGAGCGGGCCGGGCCCGCCGGTTTCCGACCGACGCGGCGGCGGCGCTTCGGCGGTGGTGGCGGGACGCCCGGCGCCCGCGGATCAGTTCGCCGCCGCGGCCGACGCCCCCACCCCGGCCCCCGTGTGCGCGGTCAGCCGGCGGGCCTCGGCCCACACCTCCTCGTCGAGTTCGCCGCGCGTGCGGGTGCTGCGGCCGAGCAGGTCGTAGTCGTCGTCGAGGAGGGCGAGCGCCTCGGCCGGCCCGTCCTCGTGCCCCCACCGCCGGTGCGCCGCGTGCGCCAGCTCCCTCGGCGTCAGCTCGCCGGTCAGCAGCCGGGCGGCCAGCGCCACCAGCCCCGCCCGCTCGGCGGAGCGGCTGTCGACCGGCGGGAGGTCGAGTCCGAGCTCCGCGAGCGCCGGCGCCAGCAGCTCGGCGACCGAGGCGTCCGCCTCCCCGTAGGTGCAGGCGGCGAGGGCCCGCAGGGCCGGGTTGTCGAGCCCGGCGGCCAGGGCCCCGCAGGCCGCCTCCACCACCTCGCGGGCCCGCAGCTCGCCGATGGTCCAGAGCAGGGCCCGGTCCCGCAGCCGGGCGGCGGCGGGCGAGCCGACGGGCCGGCGGAGCAGTCGGACGTCGACCTGGTCCTCGGAGACCAGGGTGAAGCCGTGCCGCTCGTAGAGGCGGCGGGCGGGGCTGCCCCGGAGGACGTCGAGCCGCACCGGCTCGCCGGCGGCGTCGGCCTCGGCCAGGACGGACCGCAGGACGCCGGAGCCGACCCCCCGGCCCTGGAGCTCCGGGGCGAGGTAGAAGTGCTCCAGCAGCCGCCCGCCCGGCCCGTCGGGGCGGACGGTGACGCAGCCGGCGAGGGCGCCGTCGACCAGCACGGCCGACGTCCAGCGGGTGGAGAAGGAGTCGCGCAGCCGCCGCCGGACCCGGTGCTCGTCGTAGCGGCCGAGCCGTTCGAGGTCGGGGCGCAGCACCACGGCGCGCAGCTCGACGAGGGGTTCGAGGTCGGCGGTCGTGGCGGGGCGCATCGTCCAGGCGGGGGTGGTGGTCACCGGGGCAGTCTTCCAGCGGCCCGGCCGGCCGGGCCAGCCGGTTTCGCGGCGGCCCCGGCCCCTGCGCGCCAACCGGCCCGCCGGCCGCTCAGGAGACCGGCCGGGAGTCCCCCCAGATGCCCTCGAACTCCTCGCGGTAGACCTCCAGCAGCCCGGCGTCGGTGCCGCCCGGCTGCTGGCCCGCGCCGCCGCGCAGGACCAGGGCGGGCGACTCCATGCCGCGGGCCCGGCGCAGGTAGGGCTGGACCACCCCGAGGTCCCGGGTCTGCCGGCGGGGGCCGCCGGTCTGGCCGGACGGGCGCGGGCCCTCGACCAGGTAGGCGGTGAAGCGCGGGGTCTCGTCGAAGACCCGGATCTCGAAGCCGCCCTGGTCGCGCAGCCGGGCCCGGACCCGGCGCACGTGCATGATGTTCATCTCGATCGAACGGGCCAGCTCGCCGCGGCCGAGGCCCAGTTCGCGTTCCCGGCGGCGGACGGCGCTGCTCGCCGGGTTGAGGAAGAGCAGCCGGACCCGGCAGCCGTCGGTGGCGAGGCGGACCAGGCGCTTGCCGGTGTAGTTCTGGCAGAGCATGCCGAGGCCGATGCCGAGCGCGTCCAGCCGCCGGGCGCCGTCCAGCAGGTCCTCCACCGGCAGGTCGCGCTGGAGCCGGACCCGGTCGGCGTGCACCGCGACCACGTCCGCGTACCGGCCGGCCACCAGGGACTCGACGACGTCGGCGGGGACGCCGCCGGTCCCGCCGTCCAGCACGGCGAGCAGCCGGGCGGCGGCGCGTTCGGTCTGGGCGAGCACGGTCGGGGTGAGGACGCGGTTGCGGGAGACGACGTGCCGGGCCACCTCCAGTTCGTCCAGCGCCAGCTCGATCTCCCGGCGGTCGGCCAGGTAGGGGTCGAAGCAGGGCCAGTGCTGGACCATCAGCTCGCGCAGCTGGGGCAGGGTGAGGAAGACCAGCGGGTCGTCGTCGGCCGGGTCGAGCAGGTACCCCTTGCGGCGGCTGACCTCGCGGACGGCGCCGGCCCGGTGGGCCCACTCCTCGCCGGCCGGGCCGGCCGCGGCCGTCACCCAGTCCTCGCCGTGGGCGGGCGCGTAGATCGGGTAGAGCACCTCGTCGACGAGGGAGCGCAGCCGCTGCTCGACCAGGTTGAGCCAGACGTACGCCCGCCCGGCCAGCCGGACCCGCTGGTAGGCGTCCTCCCACTCGGCGCCGGACCAGGCGAGGGCCGGTATCTCGACCGGGCCGCCCTGGGCCGGCACCACGGCCCGGCCGGTCATGGCGGGGCGCATGACGACCGTCGGGGCCTCGCTGCGGGCGCCGCCCCGGTCGGGGCCGCCGGGCCCACCGCCACGGCCGCCGGCGGGGTACACCATGCGCCACCTCACCTGGTTGCTGCCGGAGCCGGTGGTCTGCCGGATCGTCGGTCGGGTCTTCTGTCGGGTGCTGCCGGTCCTGCCGCGTCCGCCGGCGCCGCACTCCCTGATGGATCGCCACGGCGCGGGAAGCGGCCGGACGATCAAGGGTACTGCCCGCCGCGAGGCGCCCGCAGCCGGTTGGCCGAGGGGGGGCGCGTGCGCCCCGGCCGCCCCGTGCGTCCCGGCGGCCCCGGGGGTACCCGGCGGACACCCGTTCGGGCGAACACGCGGCGAATGGCCCCGCCCTCGGGGGCGGCGTCGGGGAGTATGCGGACTGTGCCGTGCGTCACGGCGCGCGACCGTCGCACATGCCCGGCCGCCCAGCCGGGAAGAGAGCGTCGGGGTCCGGGCTGATAGTCGGACTACCTGTCAGTTTCCCTTCGACACAAGGAAGTTGAGGACTCATGCAGGTCTGGCCAGGGAAGCCCTACCCCCTCGGTGCCACCTTCGACGGGGCCGGTACCAACTTCGCGGTGTTCTCCGAGAGCGCCGACCGCATCGAGCTCTGCCTGCTCGACGAGGACGGGTCGGAGACGGCCGTCGAGCTGCGCGAGACGGACGCCTTCGTCCGGCACGCCTACCTCCCCGGGGTCCAGCCCGGCCGGCGGTACGGCTTCCGCGTCCACGGACCGTACAACCCGGGCCTCGGCCAGCGGCACAACAGCGCCAAACTGCTGCTGGACCCGTACGCCAAGGCGATGAGCGGGAACATCGACTGGGACGAGTCGGTCTACGGCTACCACTTCGGCGCGCCCGAGCGCCGCAACGACCTCGACTCCGCCCCGCACACCATGCACTCGGTGGTCGTCAATCCGTACTTCGACTGGGGCACCGACCGGCCGCCGCGCACGGACTACCACCGCACGGTGGTCTACGAGGCCCACGTGAAGGGCCTCACCAAGCTCCACCCCGGCATCCCCGAGGAGATCCGCGGCACCTACGCGGGGCTGGCCCACCCGGCGGTGATCGAGCACCTGGCCAAGCTCGGCGTCACCGCGATCGAGCTGATGCCGGTGCACCAGTTCGTCCGCGACCACCGGCTGCGCGACCTCGGCCTGGCCAACTACTGGGGCTACAACACGGTCGGCTTCTTCGCCCCGCACTCCTCCTACTCCTCCACCGGGGACAGAGGCCAGCAGGTGCAGGAGTTCAAGTCGATGGTGAAGGCGCTGCACGCGGCCGGCATCGAGGTGATCCTGGACGTCGTCTACAACCACACCGCCGAGGGCAACCACCTCGGGCCGACCCTCTCGCTGCGCGGCCTGGACAACGTCTCCTACTACCGGCTCGCCCAGGACCAGCGGTTCTACGAGGACACCACGGGCACCGGCAACAGCCTGCTGATGCGCAGCCCGCACGTCCTCCAGCTGATCATGGACTCGCTGCGCTACTGGGTCACCGAGATGCACGTCGACGGCTTCCGCTTCGACCTCGCCGCCACGCTGGCCCGGCAGTTCCACGAGGTGGACCGGCTCTCCTCGTTCTTCGACCTCGTCCAGCAGGACCCGGTGGTCTCCCAGGCCAAGCTGATCGCCGAGCCGTGGGACCTCGGCGAGGGCGGCTACCAGGTGGGCAACTTCCCTCCGCTGTGGACGGAGTGGAACGGCATGTACCGGGACACCGTGCGCGACCTGTGGCGCGGCGAGAACGCCACGCTCGCCGAGTTCGGCTCCCGGCTCACCGGCTCCTCCGACCTCTACCAGGACGACGGCCGCCGCCCGATCGCCTCGATCAACTTCGTCACCTGCCACGACGGCTTCACCCTGCGCGACCTGGTCTCCTACAACGACAAGCACAACGCGGCCAACGGCGAGGACAACCGGGACGGCGAATCCTTCAACCGCTCCTGGAACTGCGGCGCCGAGGGCCCGAGCACCGACCCGGCCATCGAGGAGCTGCGCGCCCGCCAGCAGCGGAACCTGATCGCCACCCTGATGCTCTCCCAGGGCGTGCCGATGCTCTCGCACGGCGACGAGCTCGGCCGCACCCAGGAGGGCAACAACAACGCCTACTGCCAGGACAACGAACTCGCCTGGGTGCACTGGCCCGAGGGCGACGGCCCCGAGTCCCGGCTGCTCGAATTCACCCAGGGCATGATCTGGCTCCGCCGCGACCACCCCGTCTTCCGGCGACGCCGCTTCTTCCACGGCCGCCCGGTCTCCGGCCGCCCGGCCAACGGCCACTACGAGGACCTCACCGACATCGCCTGGTTCACCCCCGGCGGGGAGGAGATGACCAAGCGCAACTGGGGCGCCAGCTACGCCAAGTCGCTCACCGTCTTCCTCAACGGCTACGCCATCTCGGAGCCGGACCGGCGCGGCGGGCGGATCGTCGACGACTCCTTCCTGCTGATGTTCAACGCCCACTTCGAACCGCTGGAGTTCACCGTCCCGGCCGACCACGGCCAGGAGTGGCAGGTCGTGGTCGACACCGCCCAGCCCCGGCTGCCCGCCCCCGGCACCGGCGCCCGGGTCAAGGCGGGGGACGCGCTCTCGCTCGTCGACCGCTCGCTGATGGTGCTCCAGCGGCCGGCCTAGGCCGGGCGCCGGACGCCCGGCCGCGGGGCGGCGCCCGGGGTCCGCGGACGGGCCCCACGGCGTGCCGCGGTCACCACGTTCACCTGTTCGGATCAGCAACGGGTCTTGGCCGCGGGCTCGCACGGGTAGTCATGGACACATGACCTACGCCGCCGAGCCCGCCCAGCCCCGCCCGGCCGCAGTACCGTCCGCCACCTACCGCCTCCAGCTGCAGCCCGGCTTCACCCTCCACGACGCCACCGCCGCGGTGCCCTACCTCGCCGCCCTCGGCGTCTCCCACCTCCACCTGTCCCCGCTGCTGGAGGCCGCCCCCGGATCCACCCACGGCTACGACACCGTCGACCACGGCCGGATCAGCGCCCAGCTCGGCGGCGAACCGGCGTTGCGCGCGCTGGCCGCCGAAGCCCACCGGCACGGCCTGCGGCTGCTCGCCGACGTGGTGCCCAACCACATGGCCGTCCCCGTCCCCGAACGGCTCAACCGGCCGCTCTGGCACGTCCTGCGGGACGGCCCCGACTCGCCGTACGCACCCTGGTTCGACATCGACTGGACCGCCCAGCCGGGCCCCCCGGACTCCCCCGGCCGCGGCCGGGTGCTGCTGCCGCTGCTCGGCGACCGGCTCGGGGCCGTCCTCGGCGACCTCGTGGTCGACGGCGAGGAGCTCCGCTACCACGACCACGCCCTCCCGCTGCGGCCCGGCACCGCCGGCCTCCCGCTCCCCGAGCTGCTCAGCCGGCAGTGGTACCGGCTCGCCTGGTGGCAGCTGGCCCGCACCGAGCTGAACTACCGGCGGTTCTTCACCGTCAACGAGCTGATCGCCGTCCGGGTCGAAGTCCCCGAGGTGTTCGAGGCGACCCACGGCGTGCTGCTGCGGCTGCACCGCGAGGGCGTCCTGGACGGGTTCCGGATCGACCACCCGGACGGCCTGGCCGACCCGCGCGGCTACCTGCGCCGGCTCGCCGGGGCCACCGGCGGCGCCTACACGGTGGTGGAGAAGATCCTCACCGGTGAGGAGCGCCTCCCCGGGGACTGGCCGTGCGCCGGCACCACCGGGTACGACGCGCTGCGCCGCATCGACGGCGTGCTCACCGACCACGCCGGCGCCTGCCGGCTGGCCGGCGCCTACGAGCACGCGGTCAGCGGGGCCGGGTCCGGCGGGGAGCCGTGCGCCGACCCGCACCCGGCCGTCGCCGCCGCCCGGCGCGGGCGGGCCGACATGACCGGCCCGCACGGCGAGCTGGCCGCCGAGGTCGAGCGGCTGGTCCGGCTCGCCGTGCGGATCGGCGCCGCCGAACCCGCCCACGCCGACCACGCGCCCTGGCAGCTGCGGGACGCCCTGCGGCGGGTGCTCACCGGCTACCCCGCGTACCGCCCGTACGTCCGGCCCGGCGAGCCCGCCCCGGCGGTCTCCGAGGAGCAGGTGCGGGCGGCCCTCGACGGCTCCGAGGACGCCACCGGGCGGCTGGTCGCCGACCTCGCCCTCGGGCGGCTCGGCAGCGGGCCCGAGAAGGACGAGTTCTGCGCCCGCTTCGCGCAGACCGCCGCCGCCGTCGCCGCCAAGGGCGTCGAGGACACCGCCTTCTACCGCTGGAACGCGCTGCTCGCGCTGAACGAGGTCGGCGGCGAGCCGGCCCGGCCCGGGCTCCCGCCCGCCGCGTTCCACGCCTGGTGCCGCTACGTCGAGGAGCACTGGCCGGCCACCATGACGGTGCTCTCCACCCACGACACCAAGCGCAGCGCCGACGCCCGCGCCCGCCTCGCCGTGCTCGCCGAGCAGCCGCGGGCCTGGGCCGACGAGGCCGCCGCCTGGTCCACCGCCGCCGGCCCGGGCGGCGACCCGAACAGCGACTGGCTGCTCTGGCAGACGCTGGTCGCGGCCTGGCCGATCACGCCGGACCGGCTCGTCCCCGCGCTGCTCAAGGCCGCCCGCGAGGCCAAGCTGCGGACCTCCTGGACGGCCCCCGACGCCGGCTTCGAGCAGGCCCTGGCCGACCGGGCCCGGGCCGCCTACGCCAACCCGGGGCTGCTCCCGCGGATCGAGGGCTTCGTCCGGGCCCTCGCGCCCCACGCCCGGGCCAACACCCTCTCCGCCGCCCTGCTGCACCTGACCGTGCCCGGCGTGCCGGACCTCTACCAGGGCAGCGAGGAGCCGCTGTACACCCTGGTCGACCCGGACAACCGGGGCGTGGTGGACCTCGGCGCGCTCGCCGTCCGCCTCACCGACTCGGCCACCCCCCGGGCGGGCGACCTCGCCCGGGAGAAGCTGCACCTGACCGCGACGGCGCTGCACCTGCGCCGCCGCCGGCCGCTGGGCGCCTACCGGCCGCTGGCCGCCCGGGGCCCGGCCGCCGACCACCTGCTCGCCTTCGCCCGCGGCGACGACGTGATCACGGCGGTCACTCGGCTGCCGTACGGGCTCGCCCGGGCCGGCGGCTGGCAGGACACCGCGCTGGACCTGCCGGCCGGCGGCGCGTGGACGGACGAACTGACCGGACGCCGCCACCCGGCCGGCCCGGTGCCGGTGGCGGAGCTGCTGACCGCGCAGCCCGTGGCGCTGCTGACCAGGAGGGGCGAGGCGTGACGACGCACGAGGTCCGGACCTACGAGGTGTGGGCCCCGGCGGCCACCGAACGGGTCGAGGTGGAGGTCGACGGCGCGCGGCACCCGCTGGCCCGGGACGACGGCCGGCCCGGCTGGTGGCACGGGCCGGCGCCGGCCGGGGACTACGCGTTCCGGCTGGACGGCGGCCGCCCGCTGCCCGACCCTCGCTCGGCCCGGCAGCCGCACGGACCGGACGGGCCCAGCCGGCCCGTCGACCACGCCGCGTTCCGCTGGTCGCAGACCGGCTGGCGCGGCCGCCCGCTGCCCGGCGCCGTGCTGTACGAACTGCACGTCGGCACCTTCACGGCCGCCGGTACCTTCGACGCCGCCGCCGAACACCTCGACCACCTCGTCGAGCTGGGTGTCGACTTCGTCGAACTGCTGCCGGTCTGCCCGTTCCCCGGCCGGCACGGCTGGGGCTACGACGGGGTCTCGCTCTGGGCCGTGCACGAGCCCTACGGCGGTCCGGAGGGGCTGAAGCGCTTCGTGGACGCCGCGCACCGCAAGGGCCTCGGCGTCGTGCTGGACGTGGTGCACAACCACCTCGGCCCGTCCGGCAACCACCTGCCCGCCTTCGGGCCGTACTTCACCGACCGGCACCACACGCCGTGGGGCTCGGCGGTCAACCTGGACGCCCCCGGCTCGGACGAGGTGCGCCGGTACCTGATCGGCAGCGCGCTGGCCTGGCTGCGCGACTACCGGATCGACGGCCTGCGGCTGGACGCCGTGCACGCCCTCGCGGACGACCGCGCCGTCCACTTCCTGGAGGAACTCTCCCGCGAGGTCGACCGGTTGGCGACCGCCACCAACCGGCCGCTGTTCTTGGTCGCCGAGTCCGACCTCAACTCCCCCCGCACCACCACCCCCCGCGAGGCCGGCGGCCAGGGCCTCACCGCCCAGTGGAGCGACGACTTCCACCACGCGCTGCACACCGCGCTCACCGGCGAGTCCCAGGGCTACTACGGGGACTTCGCCCGCGCCCCGCTGGCCGCCGTGGCCCGGACGCTCACCCACGGCTTCTTCCACGACGGCACCTGGTCCTCGTTCCGGGAGCGCAGCCACGGCCGGCCCTTCCCGCCCGCGTACGGCCACCGGCTGCTCGGCTACCTGCAGACCCACGACCAGATCGGCAACCGGGCCCTCGGCGACCGGCTCTCCCCCGGTCTCTCCCCCGGGCGGCTCGCCTGCGGGGCCGCCCTGGTGCTCGCCTCGCCGTTCACCCCGATGCTGTTCATGGGCGAGGAGTGGGGCGCGGCCACCCCGTGGCAGTACTTCACCGACCACACCGACCCGAACCTGGCCGAGGCCGTCCGCCAGGGCCGGCGGCGGGAGTTCGCCGAGCACGGCTGGCGGGCCGACGCGGTGCCGGACCCGCAGGAGCCGGCCACCGTGCTGCGCTCCGTCCTCGACTGGACCGAGCCGGGGCGCGCCCCGCACGCCGAACTGCTCAGCTGGTACCGGACGCTGATCCGGCTGCGGCGCACCCGGCCGGAGCTCTCCGACCCGGACCTCGCGGCCGTCCGGACCGAGTACGACGAGGCGGCCCGGTGGCTGGTGCTGCACCGGGGGGCCCACCGGGTGGCGGTCAACCTGGGCGGTGCCCCCGCCGCGCTGCCGCTCGGGGGGCCGGGGCGGGAGGTGGTGGCGTCCTTCGGCGAGTGCGCGCTCGACGGGGCGGCGGTGCGGCTGGGGCCGGACTCCGTCGCGGTCGTCCGGCTGTGAGCGGCGCGGCCGGGGCCTGCCCGCGCCTCGGCTCGCCCGCCGGATCACCAGAGGAAGGTGCCGATCCGCTCCCGCAGCCCGGGCGCGTCCAGGCCGTAGGCGGCCAGGTGCTCGGCCATCGAGCCGTAGTGCCGGTGCTCCGCGCGCGGCACCCCGAGGGCGAGCACCCGGTGCGCCCGGTCCGCCAGCGCCGCGTGCACCTCCCCGGCGGACGTCCCGGCCAGGTAGGGCTCGACCACCACCACGTCCGCGCGTCCGCCGACCACCGCCCGGAGCCCGGCCGCGTCGAACGGCCGCACGGTGGTCGCGTACAGCACCGAGACGTCCAGCCCCTCGGTGGCCGCCAGCACGGCGTCCAGCATCGGGCCGACCGCGAGCACCACGCCCTTGGCGCCCCGGCGCAGGACGGAGAACCGCCCCGCCTCGACCGGTACCGCCGAGGCGTTGCGGTGCTCGGACAGCCGCACGTACACATTGCGGTCGCCGTCGGCCACCGCGTGCCGCAGCAACCGCTCCGCCTCGTCCGGGTGCCCCGGGACGTGGACCGTCCAGTCCGGCAGGGTGTCCAGCAGCGCGACGTCGCCCGGCGACATGTGGGTCCGGCCGCCGGCGGGCCAGTCGTAGGAGCCGGCGGCGCTCACCAGCACCGCGCCGACGCCCTGGTGGACCAGGTCCAACTTGACCTGCTCGAAGGGGCGTTCGATCAGGAAGCTGGCGAAGGTGTGGGCGATCGGCCGCATCCCGGTGAGCGCCAGTCCGCCGGCCGCGCCGATCAGCAGCTGCTCGCGGATGCCCACGTTGACCACCCGGTCGGGGTGGCGCTCGGCGGCGGGGGCGAAGCCCGCGGCGCTGATGTCGGCCAGCACGACGGCCAGCCGCGGGTCGTCGTCGAGCAGCCGGGCGGTCACGTCGACGAAGCGCTCGCGCATGGTGTCCATGGAGGTGAAGTCCCTTACTGGTGAGAGGTCTTGTCGGGGCGGCGGACGGACGCGGCGTTCAGGGGTTCTTCGGCTCCACCCGGGCCACCACGACGCGCGGGCGCCCCGGGTGCTCGGCGGTGAACGCCGCGTACAGCGCCTCGTGGTCGCGCCCGTCCACCGTCTCGGCCGACCAGCCCTCGCCCGCGAAGCGCGCCGCGATGCCGCCCCGCCACCCGTGCGTGGCCGAGGAGTTGTCGATGACGACGACGTGCAGCCGGTCCAGCCCGTACGCGCCGGCGAAGGCCAGCGCCTCGTGGTTCGAGCCCTCGTCGAACTCCGCGTCCCCGAGCAGCACCCAGACCGCCGGGTCGTCGAGCCCCTGGGCGCGCAGCCCGAGCGCGGTCCCGACCGCCAGCGGCAGACCGTGCCCGAGCGAGCCGGAGCTGATCTCCACCCCGGGGATCAGCAGGCGGTCCGGGTGGTGGCCGAGCGGCGAGTCGTAGGCGCCGAAGCTCGGGAGCAGCTCCGGGTCGATGAAGCCCTTCGCCGCCAGCACCGCGTAGTACGCCATCGGGCCGTGGCCCTTGGAGAGCAGGAAGCGGTCCCGCTCCTGGTCCTCCGCGGTGGCCGGGGTGACCCGCAGGACGCGGTCGTACAGCACCCAGAGCACGTCCAGGGTGGAGGTGGCGGCCGGGCCGTGCTTCTCGGCGCCGGTCATCCGGCCGATCAGGTCCGGGAGTTGCTCGAAGCCGGCCGCGGTGGCGGTGTTCGTCGTCATGCCCACGATCCTGCAACTTGAAGTCAGCTTGAAGTCAAGCGGCTACAGTGAGCGGCATGACCGCCCCCGCATCCGCCCGCGGCGAGAACTCCGGCGCCTCCACCGGACCGAGCCGGCACGACCTGCTCACCATCGGCCAGCTCTCCGAACGCAGCGGCCTCGCCACCTCCGCGCTGCGCTACTACGAGAAGCTCGAACTGATCCACGCCACCCGCACCACCGGCGGCCAGCGCCGCTTCACCCGCGGCACGCTGCGCCGGATCGCCTTCGTCCGCGCCGCCCAGCGCGTCGGCCTCTCCCTCGACGAGGCCAGGGTCGCCCTGGACCGGCTCCCCGAGCACCGCGCCCCCACCGGCACCGAGTGGGACGGCGTCGCCCGGTCCTGGCAGAACCGGATCGACGAGCAGATCGCCGAGCTGGAGCGGCTCAGGGCCAAGCTCACCGGCTGCATCGGCTGCGGCTGCCTCTCGCTCTCCCGCTGCGCCCTGTACAACGCCGCCGACCGCGCCGCCGCGGCCGGCCCGGGCGCGCGCTACCTGCTCACCCGCGACCCGGCCACCGGCCCCGAACCGGGCACCGACGACTGACCGCTCTCCCACGACGCACGCCGAGGGCGGCCGCACCGGGCGCCGTGCCGGCCAACGGCCGGGGCCTCACCCTCCGAGCAGCCGCTCCAGGTCGGCGCGGCCCGGCACGGCGCCGCGGGCACCGAGCGCGGTGACGGCGAAGGCCCCGGCGGCCACCGCGGTGGCCGCCGCCCGGGCGAGCGGGAGGCCGCGGGCGAGTTCGGCGGCGAGCGCGCCGCAGAAGACGTCACCGGCGCCGGTGCTGTCGACGACGGCCACCGGCGGCGCCGTCACGCGTTCGCCGCGGCCGTCCTCGGCGACCAGCGCGCCGTCGCCGCCGAGGGTGACCACCGCGGCCCCGCCGAGCGCCGCCAGCGCCCGGGCCGCCCCGGCCGGATCGTCGTCGCCGGTGAGCTGCCGGGCCTCGACCGCGTTGGCGACGAGCAGGGTGCCCGGTCCGGCGGCCCCGGCCGGGAGCGCCCCGGCCGGCGCGGCGTTGTGCACCCATCGCGCACCCGGCACCGCGGCGACGGCCCCGGCCGCCGCTTCGAGGCACGGCGTCGGGACTTCGCCGCTGGTCAGCACCACGTCGCCGGCGCGCAGCCGCAGCGCGGCGAGGGCGTCGGCGACGTGCCCGGCCGAGAGCAGCGCGTTCGCGCCCGGCAGCACCAGGATGCTGTTCTCCCCGCCGGGATCCACCATGACCAGGGCCTGCCCCGTCGCGGCCGCGCCCTCGGTGCCCACCGTGCCGGTGCCGACCGCGCGGCGCCGCAGCTCGGCGAGTGCCCGGCGGCCGGCGTCGTCCGCGCCGACCCTCGCGACCAGGTGGGTGGCCGCCCCGAGCGCGGCGGCGGCGACCGCCTGGTTGGCACCCTTGCCCCCGAAGCCCTCGTCGACGGAGGTCACCAGCACCGTCTCACCGGGCGCGGGCAGGACGGGACAGCGCAGGATCCGGTCGGCGTTCACCGATCCGACGGCCACCACACGGCCGGGAGTCTCTCTGTTCACCCCTCCTGTCTAGACGGTCGGACGCCCGCGTGCCAGGCCGCCACGGACGGGTCGCGCGCGGAATGAATATCCGGGCCGGCCGACTTCCCGCTCCCGGCACGACCACCACCCCGGCATTCCGGCTATTCACCGGCAGCACTCCCGCCGGAATTCCGCCGAACCCCGTGCCTTCCGCACATTCGCACGCATGGAATTGCGCGGACTGGTAAGACTCTTGTGATCACGAGAGGAGGTGGCAGACTGTGACTCGACGTCAACTGACAAGGAGCGGCCAGAGTGGACAGCCCGACCGTGCTCCGGCGTAGGCTCGGATCCGAGTTCCGCCGCCTGCGCGAGCAGACCGGGCTGCAGGCGAAAACCGTCGCCGACACCCTGGGATTCAGCGCCGCAAAGGTCTCGCGCATCGAATCGGGCCAGACCACCCTGAAGGAATCGGACGTCCGCGCACTGCTCGAACTGTACGGCGTCCGGGACGATTTCGAGCGGCGGCAGTTCATCTCACTGACCCGCCGCAGCACCCAGCGGGGTTGGTGGCACGACTACGGGGACGCCCTCCCCGACTGGTTCCAGACCTACGTCGGGCTGGAGGCCGATGCCGCCCGCATACGCGCCTACGAGACCGAGTTGATCCCCGGGCTGCTGCAGACGCCGGACTACGCCCGCGCCATGTTCCGGATCTCGCCGTCGGAGCAGGGGCACAGTGAGATCGAACGCCGGGTCAGACTCCGGATCCAGCGCCAGGAGGTCTTCCAGCGCGCCGATCCGCCGGTCGTCCAGGCGGTCCTCAACGAGTCCGCCCTGCGCCGCGCGGTCGGCGGGGCAGAGGTCATGCGCGCCCAGGTGCGCCATCTCGCCGAGTTGGCGCACAAGCCCAGCGTCACGATCCAGGTGCTTCCCTTCAGCACCGGAACGCACCCCGCCATGAGCATGGCCTTCCACATTCTCTCCTTCGCCGACGTACCGGGCGACATCGTCTATGTCGAGGCATTGACGAGCAGCCTCTACCTGGAGAAGGAGTCGGACATCGCGCGTCATGTGCTCGTGTTCGACCAGCTCGCGTCGACCGCCATGAACGCCGAGGAGTCCCTGTCCTGGATGCACGATCTCGTCGCGGAGGGGTACGGAAATGACGACTGACCTGGTGTGGCGCAAGAGCAGCTTCAGCGGCAGCGAGGGCGGGAACTGCGTGGAGGTCGCGGACGGTGCCGCCGGTGCGGTGCCGGTGCGGGACAGCAAGGACCCGTACGGCCCCTCCCTCACCTTCACCGCCGACGCCTGGTGCTCCTTCCTGACCGCCCTGCACAGCGGTGAGCTGACCGTCCGGCCCTGAAGTCGCCGGCGACGCCTGTGGTCTACTGCCGGTCATGCCGCTGCTGATGCTGGACCTCGACAACACCCTGATCGACCGCGATGCCGCCTTCCTGGCCTGCGCCCGGGCGTTCCTGGCCGAGCACGGCCTGCCCGGCAGCGACCTCGGCTGGATCGCGGAGCTCGACGCGAGCGGGTACACCCCGGAGGACCGGATGGCCGCCGCCCTGGCGGCCCGGTACGGGAGTTCGGTACCGGCGAGCGCCGTCGACGCCCTGCTCGACAACGGTGGCGCCGACCTCGTGGAGCTCGCCGCTCCCACCCGCCGGGCACTGGCCCGGGCCCGGGCCGACGGCTGGGCGTGCGTCATCGTCACCAACGGCCGTACCGGGCAGCAGGAGGCGAAGATCCGCCGCACCGGGCTCGACCGGATCGTCCAGGGCTGGGTGGTCTCCGAGGCCGTCGGCCACAAGAAGCCCGCTCCGGAGATCTTCCGGGCCGCGGCCGAGACGGTGGGGCAGCCGCTCAGCGGTGCCTGGATGGTCGGCGACTCGGCGCACGCCGACATCGCGGGCGCGCACGCGCTCGGTCTGGGCAGCGTCTGGGTGTCGGCCGGCCGCCCGTGGGCGCAGGACGCGTACCGGCCCACCCTGGTCGCCGAGGACGTCGCCACCGCGATCGGCCACGCGCTCGACCACACCTGCGGCGGGGCGACCGGCGGCCGGTGACGGACCGGAAAGCTTTACCTCCTGCTGGGGAATCGGCCCCCTCCGCCGAGCTCCCCACGCCCCCTCGGCGGCCGCCGGAGGCGCCCCCGGCGGGCGGACGCGGCGGGCCGCGAGGGGTGGGGCCAGAGCCGTCCGACGGGCCGTAGGGGCCGCCCCGGCGGGCTTCCGGCACGGCCTCCACCGGCCCGGAAAATGGCCTCTGAGCAGCCATTTTCCCTCTTCCGGCGACTAGAATCGGGGGGACCGGACGGCCCCGCGTCCGCCCGTGGAGAGGACCAGATGCACCGCGACATCCGCACCACCGACGACGTCCTGGACCTGCTGGACCAGCTCTTCCTCCCCGCCGCCGACCGGTGGACGGACCAGGCCCGCGACTGGTGGGACCAGTTCTACGCGGACCGCTCCGCGCCGCGCCCCTTCTTCGTCCCCAAGCCCGACGAGAACCTCGTCTCCTACCTGGACCGCGGCCTGCTCACCCCCGGCCGTGCGCTGGACCTCGGCGCCGGCCCCGGACGCAACGCCATCCACCTCGCCTCGCAGGGCTTCGAGGTGGACGCCGTCGACCTCTCCCCCACCGCCGTCGCCTGGGCCGGCGAACGGGCCCGCGAGGCCGGCGCCGACGTGCGCTTCCACTGCGGCAACATCTTCACCGTCGAACTCCCGCACCGGCAGTACGACCTGGTGTACGACTCGGGCTGCCTGCACCACCTCCCGCCGCATCGGCGGATCAGCTACCTCGCCCTCCTGGAGCGGGTGTTGAAGCCCGGCGGGCACCTCGTCGTGAACGCCTTCGCGGCCGGCGCCATGGGCTCCGAACTCCCCGACCGGGAGCTCTACCGCAACGGCCGGCTGGACGGCGGCCTCGCCTACACCCCGGACGAACTGCGCCACCTCTTCTCGGAGTTCACCGAGATCGAGATCCGCCCGATGGTGCCGCACGGGCCCGACTCCCCGCTCTTCGGCATCACGGTGCTGCTGAGCGCCCTGTTCCGGCGCCCGGCCGAGTAGGCCCGGGCGCCGGGGTTCGCGTGGTGCCGGGGGTGCGTGGTGCCGGGGGTCCGGCAGCCGGGGCATGGCGCCCGGGGCGTGGTGCCGCTACGCCACGACGGCGAGCGGCATCACCCGCCCACCGTCGGTCAGCAGCATCGCCACCGCGCTCACCGCGCCGGTGGCGAGGTCGACCCGCAGGACCAGCACCCGCTGCCCCTGGTTCTCCGAGCCGTGCTGGACGGTGGTGTACGCCGCGTTGGCGGCGCGGTCGACCACGAACGCCTCCTCCTGGACGGCGGACCCCCAGAACTGCTCGGGGATGGTGGCGAGCGGCTTGAGCGCGATCCGCGGGTGGGCCGGGTCGGCGGTGTCCACGGTGGCCAGCGCGAGTTCGCGCCCGTCGGCGCTGAGCACCTGTCGGTCGCCCACCAGCGCCTTGGGGTTGAGCACTCCGCCGCTGACCTCCGCGACCGGGTTGGCGGCGAGCGTGGCCACCGGGCCGACCCGGACGGTCCGCCGGTCGTCCGCGGCGACCGTCAGCGAGCCGTCGCCGTTGGCCACCGCCCGCTTCGCCACCTGCGCCGACACCACCCGGCCGCCGAGGAAGGCGAGCGCCTCGGGGGCGCGCACCCCGATCCCCTCGACCGGGTGCTCCCCGGTGCCGTCCGGCCGGACGGCCCGCAGGCGCCCGTCGGCCGCCGGACCGCTCGACTCGGCCCAGTACACGACCTCGCCGCTCACCGGGTCGACGACCGGGGCGCTCTGGCGGGTGCCCGCACCGGCGGCGGGCAGACCGGAGATGTCCTTGAGGTCGGTCGGGCCGCCCTGGCCGAGCACGGAGACGCGGGGCTCACCGGGGTGGTCCGCGTCCTGGAAGCCGTACTGCGCGGTGCCGACCATCCCGGCGAAGCCGGCGGTGAAGCCGGCCGGGGTCGCACAGCCGCGGACGTTGGTCGGCGGCTTGGCGAGCCCGTTGCTGACCGCGAAGCTGCGCACCTTCCGCGTCGCGCCGTCCGCGCCGACGGTGACCAGGACGCAGCGCTCGTCCGGCGTCCCGGCGTGCGTGCTCACCGAGAGGACCAGCCCGCCGACCTCGGTCGCGGTGGGCAGCGCGTCGAGGAGCACCTTCTCCGGGAACCGCACCTCGGCCGTCGGCCCGCCGGTGCCCGTCGTGGCACCCGCCGACGGGGTGGCCTCCCCGGTCCCCGTACCGCCGCTCTGGCACGCCGTCAGCGCCAGCAGCGGCACGGCGGCCGCCGCCAGGACAGCCCTGCGCAAGGGCTTCATGCCCCCCACCTCCACCCGTTCGGTTCCGGCCCAGGGTAGCCGGGCCCGGTTCCGGGCCGTACGGCGGCGGCCGGTCGGTCCGGCGGGTGGCCGGGGGCGGTCCCGCCGACCCCCGGGCGCGGTCGCGGCCGCGGCAGCTCAGGACCGCACCGGGGCAGTGGTCCCGGGAGGGGTGCCGGAAGGCGGACTCCTCGTCGCCGCCCCCCTGGCCGTCGCCGGACGCCGATGCCCTACGGTGGGCGCCGGAAGGGGTGGCACATGACCGACGACCGACCGACGAACTCGGCTCCACCGCCCGCGCCTTGGCCGCTGATCGCGGCCGGGAAGCCGTTCGCCGACCGGGTCGGCGACCTGGTCCGGGCCTGGGAGGCCGACGGGCGGGACCCGGACCGGCTGGTGCACGGGAAGCCGTTCTTCGCCCTGTACTGCTGGCACCTGTGGACCATCCGCGAGGGCCGGCCGCACGACGCCGCCACGGCCGCGTACGTGGCGAGCGCCCACCGGGCGAACGGCGGCGCGGCCGGCTGGGACGCCCTGCTGCGCGGCCGGGCGTACTGCTCCTGCCACGGTGAGCGCTGGCGGCTGGAGAACCTCTCGATCTGCCTCGGCTGCCTGGAGTACGTCTGCTTCGAGCTCGGGCGGCCGTGCTGCCACGGCGCGCCGGTCGTCGGCTGAGGCTCGGCCGGGACCGGACCCGCCGGAAAGCCCGGGTACCGCCCGACCGCCCCACCGCCCGACCGCCAGACCCGCCCGGGACCGCCCGGAACCGCCCGGGTACCGCCCGACCGACAGTCCGTCAGCCGGCCAGCAGCCGGGCCAGCAGCGCCGCCGGACCCTCCGGCAGGCTGCCGTGCACCAGCTCCGTCCGGTGGACCAGCCGCGGCTCCCGGACCGGCACGGCGACGACACCCGCCGCGCCCTCCGCCGCCGGGGCCGGGAGGACGACCAGGCCGTGCCCGGCGGCGACCAGGGCGAGCAGGCCCCGGACATCCGTACCCAGGTAGCGCGCGGCCGGGCGGAACCCGTCGACGGCGGTGGCGGCGCGCAGCCGGGCCGCGTCCGGCGCCAGGTCGGGAGCGTCCAGCCAGCGTGCGGCGGACAGGTCGGCCAGGGCCAGACCCGCGCGGCCGGCCAACGGGTGCCCGGCGGGCAGCGCGACGGCGAGCGGCCGCTCCCCGACCGCGACCGTGCCGAGCGGGCCGACCTCCGGGAGCGGCAGCGGGTCGCTCGGGGCCGCGAGCCCGTCGATCAGAGCGAGGTCCACCTCGCCGGTGGCCACCTGGGCGGGCAGCGCCTGCGGGGGGAGGACCCGCACGACGAGGTCCAGCCGCGGGTACTCCCGGCGCACGTCGGCCAGCGCGCTCCCGAGCGCGGCGCCGACCGCCAGCGGGGTGGCCCCGAGCACCAGGCGGGCGCTCGGGGTGCCCGCCAGGCGTGCGACATCGGCGCGCGCCGCGTCCAGCCGCACCAGCAGCGGGGCGGCGTGCTCCAGCAGCCGCGCGCCGGCCTCGGTCGGGCCGACCGGGCGGCGGCCGAGCAGGACCGTCCCGAGATCGGCCTCCAGCGCGGCGATCTGCTGGGAGACCGCGGACTGCGTGAAGCCGAGCGCACGGGCCGCCTCGGAGAAGGAGCCGAGCCGGACGACGGTGACGAAGGTGCGCAGCTGCTGGGGGTCCATGGCTATCAGATCCTCTGATCCAAAGGTAAGAGATCATCGTTGGCGCTGATCCGGAGTCAGGGGTCAGGATAGCCGCATGACCTATCTGACCCCCCGCCTCGCCCTGGTCGGCGACCGCTCCCCCGCCGTCCGCTCGCACGCCCGCGTGCCCGGGCTGCTCGACGCCCTCGCCACCCGCGACCAGCTCGCCCTGGACGCCTACTGGATCCCCACCGGGGACGCCGGGGCAGCGGGCGCCCTCGAAGGCTTCGACGCCGTCTGGTTGCTCCCGGGCAGCCCCTACCACAGCGAGGCGGGCGCGCTGGCCGCCGTCCGCACCGCCCGCGAGCGGGGCATCCCGTTCCTCGGCACCTGCGCCGGCTTCCAGCACGCCGTGGTGGAGTACGCCCGCAACGTCTGCGGCATCGACGGCGCGGCGCACGGCGAGAGCCACCCCGACGAGGACGACCTGGTGATCGTGCCGCTCAGCTGTTCACTGGTCGGGCACGAGGGCGCGGTGCGGATCGCCCCCGGCACCCTCGCCGAACGCGTGCTCGGGGAGACCCGGACGCTGGAGCGCTACCACTGCCAGTACGGGCTGAACCCGGCCTACCTGGAGCGGCTGCGCGCACCCGGGCTGCGGTTCAGCGGTACGGACGAGGCCGGCGAGCCGCGGATCCTCGAACTGCCGGAGCACCCCTTCTTCCTGGCCTCGCTCTTCCAGCCCGAACTGGCCGGGGACGGCACCCGGGCGCACCCCTTCGTCCGGGCACTGGCCGCCGCGGCGGCCGAGCACGCCGGCGCGGCCGCCCGCGCCCGAACCGGCCGCACCTGAGCCGGCCGCCGGGGTGCGGGCGGGAACGGCGGCCTCACATCGGCAGCGACCGCAGCCGCACCGGCCCGTCGGGCAGCCGCGCCCCCTCGGCCAGCGGTGTCCACATGGTTCGCAGCGGCATCGGCACGACCCGCCCGCCCGGCTGCTCCACCAGCACCTCACCCGCCGTCTCCCGCCAGCCGAGCCGCTCGTAGAGCGCGACCAGTGGCGGCCGGCAGAACAGCAGCGCGTACCGCGGGCCCAGCGTCCGGGCGTGCGCCAGGGCCGCGCCGACCACCACCCGGGCCAGCCCCCGGCCCCGGGCGTCGGGGGCGACGGCCACGCCGCCGACCCCCACCGCCTCGGTGTCCGTCCCGCCGACCGTCAGCGGCAGCGGCAGCGGCAGCAGGCCGGCGTGGGCGACCAGGCGGCCGTCCGCCGCCCGGACGCCGAAGTGGATCTCCTTCGGCAGCCAGGTCAGGCCGGTGTGCGCGACCCCGAAGGGATCGTCACCGGCGCCCAGGATCTCTTCGAGGTCGCGCCGGGCGTACTCGGCGAGGCGAACGGCAGCGGGTGCGGATGCGGATGCGGCGGCGGGTACGGGAGCGGGGTGATCGGCCATCCCCCCATGATCACCTTCCCGGCCGGCTTCGAGAAGGGTCAGCCCTGACGGGCCTTCAACGCGTTCCAGACCTCGTCGACCCGGGGGGCGAGTGCCTCCAGCGGTCCGCTGTTGTCGATCACCACGCCCGCGACGGCCAGCCGGTCGGCCCGGGAGGCCTGCGCGGCCATCCGGGCCCGGGCCTCCTCCTCGGTCATGCCGCGCAGCCGGACCAGCCGGTCGATCCGCACCTCGTCGTCGGCGTCGACCACCAGGACCAGGTCGTACAGCGGGGCGAGGCCGTTCTCCGCCAGCAGCGGGACGTCGTGCACCACCACGGCGTCCGGGGCGGCGGCCGCCTCCAGCTCGGCGGACCGGGCCCGGACCAGCGGGTGGACGATCGCGTTCAGCGCCCGCAGCCGCTCGGGGTCGGCGAAGACGACGGCGCCGAGCGCCGGGCGGTCCAGCGCACCGTCCGGCCGCAGCACGCCCTCGCCGAACTCGGCCACCACGGCGCCCAGGCCGTCCGTCCCCGGGGCGACCACCTCACGGGCGATCACGTCCGAGTCCACGATCACCGCGCCGTGGGCGGCGAGCAGCCGCGACACCTCGCTCTTGCCCGCACCGATGCCACCCGTCAGTCCGATCTTCAGCATGGCGCCAGGCTACCGGCGCCCCCGGCCAGCGGTCAGCCCCGACCGGGCTCAGTCCAGGTCGAGGCTCTCGCCGTCCCCGAGGGTGCGCAGCTCGGCGCCCGTCCCCGGGCCGCCGGGGCCGACCAGGCGGGTGTGCACGGCCAGGCCCGCCGGGCTGAGCACCGCGTCGTGGATCGGCAGCGCCCGGCGCGGGCCCGCCTCCCGGACGTAGTCGACCAGTTCGGAGACCTTGGTCCACGGGGCGGCGATCGGGAGCAGCAGCGTCTCCACCACGTGCGGCGGCACGGTCAGCGCGTCACCGGGGTGGAAGAGCCGGCCGTCGAAGAGGAAGCCGATGTTCTTCACCGGCGGGATGTCCGGGTGTATCACCGCGTGCCACTCGCCGTGCACGGAGACCTCGATCCCGCCGATCTCGAAGGCGTCGCCCTCGCCGACCACCGCGACCCGAGGGGCGACGCCCTCCAGCTGGTCGGCGACCGCTCGGTTGGTCCAGACCCGCAGCGCCGGGTCGGCCTCCAGGGCGGCGCGCAGCCGGGCCTCCTCGAAGTGGTCGGCGTGCTCGTGGGTGATCAGCACCGCGTCCGCGCCGGCGAAGGCGGCGGGGTCGGTGAACATTCCGGGGTCGACGACGACGGTGGTGCCGCCGTGCTCCAGGCGGACGCAGGCATGGCCGAACTTGGTGATTCGCATGGGGAAACCGTACAGCAAGGCTGTGCAGTTTCGCTGTACACCTGAGCGATAGACTTCTCCCATGACCAGCGACACCGCAGGCGGCCGCGACACCGCCGCCGCTCCACGTCCGGAGACCCTCGAACTGGCCGCCGACCTCCGCGCCGCCGTCGGCGACCTGGTCCGCGCGCTCCGCCCCGGCGACACCCTGCCGCAGAACCAGGCGGGCGTCCTCGGCCTGCTGATCCGCGACGGGCAGGCCCTCACCGTCAGCGAACTCGCCGCCCGCCAGCGCGTCCGCCACCAGTCGATGGCCCGCACGGTCGCCCTGCTCACCGGGGCCGGCCTGGTCGTCCAGGAGCCGCACGCCACCGACGGACGCAAGCTGCTCGTCTCCCCCACCGGGGCCGGCCGCGCCGCCCTCGCCGAGCAGCGCGCCCGCCGCGAGGCCCGGATCGCCACCGCCATCGAGGCCCGACTCACCCCCGGGGAGCGGGAGACCCTCCGCGACGCCGTCGCCCTGCTGCGCCGCCTGCCCTGACCGCCGCGCACGGCGGCGGGCCACGCCCCGGACCGGGGGCGGTTCTGACGCCCTGTCAGGTGCCGAGCCCGTGACGGACAGGGCTCAGCAGCAGTACGAGGCCATGCGGGGCCACTTCCACCGGGCCGCCGAGCAGCGCGGCTTCGTGCTCGACCCCGCACAGGAACCGCCGGTCGAACGGCTCAGCCGGCTCGCGGGCGAACTGGCCCGCCCGACCCGCTCGCCGGACTGCCCGCCGGCTCCGGTCTGCTGCGCGACCTCGACCGCACCGCCAGCCGGCTCGCCCTGCTCCGGCAGCCCGGCTGAGCCTCAGGTGTTCGCGCCCACCCCGGCGCCCGCCAGGTCGTGGACGGGGGCCCGCGGCACCGGCAGCACGGCCGGCTCGATGGCCGGCAGTTCGACGTGCTCGCTCAGGCCGAACCGCCGGTGCAGCCGCCGCAGCGGAGCCGGGGCCCACCAGTTGAACTCGCCGAAGAGGCTCATCGCGGCGGGCACCAGCAGGCAGCGGACCAGGGTCGCGTCCACCGCCACGGCGACGGCCAGCGCGATGCCCATCTGCTTGACCATCAGCATGTCGCCGAGCGCGAATCCGGCGAAGACGATCACCATCAGCAGGGCCGCCGAGGTGATGATCTTCCCGCTGCGCTGGACACCCAGTTCGACCGCCCGGGTACAGCTGTGCCCCTTGTCCCGCAGTTCCTTGATCCGGGCGAGCAGGAACACCTCGTAGTCCATCGACAGGCCGAACGCGAAGGCGAAGACCAGCACCGGGATGAACGTCTCCAGCCCGCCCGTGGGGCTGAAGCCGAGCAGACCGCTGAACCAGCCGTCCTGGAAGACCAGGGTGAGCGCGCCCAGGGAGGCGCCGAGCGAGAGCAGGTTCATCAGCAGGGCCTTGACCGGCATCACCAGCGAGCCCGTCATCAGGAAGAGCAGCACCAGTGTCCCGAGCGCCACCAGGCCGAGCGCGATCGGGCCCCGGGTGAGCAGTTCGTGCTGGAAGTCGACCACCGAGGCGGCCCCGCCGGTGACGTAGGTGGTGAGCCCGCTCCGGTCGGCGCGCAGCTCCTTGACCACCTGTTCGGCCTCGCCGCCCTGGGGGTCGCCGTACACCAGCACGTCGATGGTGGAGAGCCGGTCGCCGACCGGGGTCACCGCCCGGACGCCGTCCACTCCGGGCAGCTTGGCGACCACGTCGTCCGCGTACGCCTGGGCCACCGGCGCGCCGCCCTCGACGACCACGGTGATCGGGGCCTGGGCGGACTGCGGGAAGCGCTGGTCGATGGTCTCGGCGACCTGCCGGCCGGCCGAGGAGGCGGGCAGCACGGCGGCCCCGGAGGTCCGCATGTCGGCGTGCAGGAACGGCGCGCCGGCGGCCATCAGCAGCGCGGTGCAGGCGAGGGCGACGGGGACGGCGCGCTTGCGGACCCGGCGGACGGTGCGGCTGAAGAAGCCCTCGTCGGGGACGGGCGCGCTCGGTGCCTTGATCCGGCTCCCGGCGAAGCCGAGCAGCGCGGGTATCAGGGTCAGCGCCGCCGCCACGGCGATCACCACCACGCTGACTCCGGCGGCGGCGACCGCGCCGAGCACCGGGCTGGTGAAGACGAAGAGGCCGGACAGCGCCACGGCGACGGTCAGTCCGGAGAAGGCCACCGTCCGGCCCGCGGTGGCGGCGGTCCGTTCGACGGCGGCGGCGATGCCCGCGCCGTGCCCGCGTTCCTCGCGGAAACGATTCACCATGAGCAGCGCGTAGTCGATCGACAGGCCCAGTCCCAGCACGGTGGCGATCGGCAGCACGCTGGTGTCGATGTCCATGATCCTGCTGAACCCGAACATGGCCAGCAGCGCGCCGCCCACCGAGGCGACCGCGCCGATCACCGGCAGGCTGGCGGCGGCCAGGCCGCCGAAGACCAGCACCATGACGACCAGGGTGAGCGGCAGGGTGACGATCTCGCCGAACCGGGTGTCCTTCTCGGTCTGCTTCTTGACCTCCTGCTCCAGCACGAGGTCGCCGCCGACGGTGACCTCGGCCCCGTCCGCCCGGATCCCGGCGAGGCGCTGGCCGACGGCGTCGGTCTGCGCGGCGGTGCTGTCGTCGGCCATCCGGACCGAGACCAGGCCGGCGTCGCCGTCGGCCGAGCGCAGCGCGGCGGCGGCCGGGCCGGGGCCGTAGGCGTCGCTGACCGAGGAGACCCCGGGCAGTGCGGCGATCTCGGCGGTGGCGCGGGTGACGGCGTCCCGGACCCCCGGGTCGTCGACGGGCCTGCCGTCCACCACCGCGGTCACCGTGCCCCGGGCCGGGTCGGCCGCGGTGACCACCGCGCTGCCGCGGTCGGCCTCGGAACTGGCCGAGGAGGCACCGGCGACGGACCCCTCGAACACCCGGCCGCCGATCAGGACCCCGACCACCAGGACGACGGCCCAGAGACCGAGGACCCACCGCCGGTGCCGGAAGCAGAACCGGCCGAGGGCGGCGAGCCGCCCGTCGACCTGACGGCCGGCGGACGTGCGGGTGGGGGGTGTCACTGCGGTGCTACGGCGCATGTGCGGGGGGTGCCTAGCGTGCGGGGCCGGAGTGAACGACCCGTCGGGCAACTCATCCCAAGGTAGGGCCTAGGTCCTGAATCACCCATAGGCACCCGATGAGCCCCTTATCACAAAAATCCAGCGGATAAGGAACAAATAAGTGAATGCCCAAAACAATGAGCCCCACCCGGAGTTCCGGGTGGGGCTCATCGATCAAGCGGCTATGCGCAGGGCACTAGCGAAGGGCGAGAGCTCAGCTCTGGCCGCCCGCCAGCTTCTCGCGCAGGGCAGCCAGGGCCTCGTCCGAAGCGAGAGCGCCGGAGCCCTCGTCGCTGCTGGAGGAGTACGAGCCACCGGCGGCGGCGGCGACAGCGTCGCCACCCTCGGCAGCGGCCTCGGCGTCGGCCTCGCGGCTCTTGATGACCTGGGCCTGGTGCTGCTCGAAGCGGGACTGCGCCTCGGCGTACTGGCGCTCCCACTCCTCACGCTGCTTCTCGAAGCCGGGCAGCCAGTCGTTCGCCTCGGGGTCGAAGCCCTCCGGGTAGATGTAGTTGCCCTGGTCGTCGTACGAAGCGGCCATGCCGTACAGGGTCGGGTCGAACTCGACCTCGGCCGGGTTGGCACCGAGGGCCTCGTTGGCCTGCTTCAGCGAGAGGCTGATGCGACGACGCTCGAGGTCGATGTCGATGACCTTGACGAAGATCTCGTCGCCGACCTGGACGACCTGCTCCGGGATCTCGACGTGGCGCTCGGCCAGCTCGGAGATGTGGACCAGACCCTCGATGCCCTCGTCCACGCGGACGAACGCACCGAACGGAACCAGCTTGGTGACCTTACCCGGAACGACCTGGCCGATCTGGTGGGTACGGGCGAACTGCTGCCACGGGTCCTCCTGGGTCGCCTTCAGCGACAGGGAGACGCGCTCGCGGTCCATGTCAACGTCGAGAACCTCGACGGTGACCTCCTGGCCGACCTCGACAACCTCGGACGGGTGGTCGATGTGCTTCCAGGACAGCTCGGAGACGTGAACCAGACCGTCGACGCCGCCGAGGTCCACGAACGCACCGAAGTTGACGATCGAGGAGACGACGCCGGAGCGCACCTGACCCTTCTGCAGGGTGGTGAGGAAGGTCTGGCGGACCTCGCTCTGGGTCTGCTCCAGCCAGGCACGGCGGGACAGGACCACGTTGTTGCGGTTCTTGTCCAGCTCGATGATCTTGGCCTCGAGCTCCTTGCCCACGTAGGGCTGGAGGTCGCGGACGCGGCGCATCTCGACGAGCGAGGCCGGCAGGAAGCCACGGAGGCCGATGTCGAGGATGAGACCACCCTTGACGACCTCGATGACGGTACCGGTGACGATGCCGTCCTCTTCCTTGATCTTCTCGATCGTGCCCCAGGCGCGCTCGTACTGAGCACGCTTCTTGGACAGGATGAGACGACCCTCCTTGTCCTCCTTCTGGAGAACCAGGGCCTCGATGTTGTCCCCGACGGAGACGACCTCGTGCGGGTCGACGTCGTGCTTGATCGAGAGCTCACGGGACGGGATGACGCCCTCGGTCTTGTAACCGATGTCGAGGAGCACCTCGTCACGGTCGACCTTCACGATGACGCCCTCGACGATGTCGCCATCGTTGAAGTACTTGATGGTCTCGTCGATCGCGGCGAGGAACGCTTCCGCGTCGCCGATGTCGTTGACCGCGACCTGCGGGGTGGTGCTGAGGGAGGAGTCGGTGGGGCTCGTCATTAGGAAAAGGGCTCCGGTGCGGACATGAAGTCGTAGGTAATGCCACGCGGAGGGCCCGTATCGCTCCCACCGAAAGCCGGACAGCCAAGAACACGGCGCACCGAAACATCCCGCACAGCGAGAAATCGATGTCCGTCTTGCGACCGTGGGGTCTTCGACAGATGCGAGCGCGACCTGCTCCGTCCGAGGCGCGCAGGCCCGCAGCGCAACTTGTAGCATACGGGGACGGCCAGGCACGGTCAACGCCAAGGGCGCCAAGACGGTGGAGGCCGGTATGGATCAGGCCATATCCTCCGATTGCGCACCTATGGTGGCGTCCGCAGGAAGCCCTTCCCCGGATGCCACCGCCTGGATCCGGGCCCTGACGGGCCGGCTCGCGGCAGCGGCGCTTCCGCAGACCACACCCTACGCGATGGGCTCTATCACCGTGGCCACCACCCCCCTGTCCGACCCGCATGATCTTGACGACGACGGCGACGACGCGCTAAGGCGCGAGGCCGAGGCCGGCGAGAGCAGCCGGGCCAGCCGGCACTGGTGGGACCGCAACGCGGACGAGTACCAGGACGAGCACGGCGAGTTCCTCGGCGACGACCGCTTCACCTGGTGCCCGGAGGGCCTGGACGAGGCCGACGCCCGACTGCTCGGGGAGGTCGCGGACCGCCGCGTCCTGGAGATCGGCGCCGGCGCCGCCCAGTGCTCCCGCTGGCTGGCCGCCCGGGGCGCCCGGCCGGTCGCGCTGGACATCTCGCACCGCCAGCTCCAGCACTCCCGCCGGATCGACCTCGCCCGCGGCGGCGCGCCCGTACCGGTGGTCCAGGCCGACGCGGCGGTGCTGCCGTTCGCCGACGGCGCCTTCGACCTGGCCTGCTCGGCGTACGGGGCGGTGCCGTTCAGCGCCGACACCGGCGCGCTGATGCGCGAGGTGCGCCGGGTGCTGCGGCCCGGCGGGCGCTGGGTGTTCTCGGTGACCCACCCGATCCGCTGGGCGTTCCCGGACGAGCCCGGCGTCGAGGGGCTGACCGCCACCGCCTCGTACTTCGACCGCACGCCCTACGTCGAGCAGGACGAGCGGGGCCGGGCCACCTACGTCGAGCACCACCGCACGATCGGGGACCGGGTGCGCGAGCTGGTCGGCGCCGGGTTCCGGCTGCTGGACGTGGTGGAGCCGGAGTGGCCGGCCGGGCTCGACCAGGAGTGGGGCGGCTGGTCGCCGCTGCGCGGACGGCTGATCCCGGGCACCGCGATCTTCGTCTCCGAACGGGACTGAGCGGGCCGCCGGGGCCGTCGGACCGGCGCCCGGCGCGGCCGGGCCGGGGAGTCGGGGCCGCCGTGGCCGGGCCGGGGAGTCGGGGCCGCCGTGGCCGGGCCGGGGAGTCGGGGCCGTCGCGGCCGGGCCAGGCCAGGCCAGGCCAGGCCGGGGAGTCCGGGAGTCGGGGAGACTGTCCGGGTGAACCCCGCCTGGCGCGATCTGCCCGTCCGTACCGCCCTGCCGGCCCTGCACCGCGCGCTCGACCGGCGCGGGGTGGCCGCGCTGGCCGCCCCGCCCGGTACCGGCAAGACCACCCTGGTGCCGCTGGCCCTCGCCGGGCTGCTCACCGAGGAGGGCGACCGCCCGGTCCGCCGGGTGCTGGTCGCCGAGCCGCGCCGGCTCGCGGTGCGGGCGGCTGCCCGGCGGATGGCCTGGCTGCTCGGCTCGACGGTGGGGGCCGAGGTCGGCCACACCGTGCGCGGCGAGCGCCGGGTCGGGCCGGACACCGTGGTCGAGGTGGTGACCACCGGCGTCCTGCTCCAACGCCTCCAGCGCGACCAGGAACTGCCCGGGGTGGACGTGGTGGTGCTGGACGAGTGCCACGAACGGCACCTGGACGCCGACACCGCGCTCGCCTTCCTGCTGGACGTCCGGGCGGCGCTGCGGCCGGAGCTGCGAATCGTCTGCGCCTCGGCGACCTCGGACACCGCCGCCTGGGCCGAACTGCTCGGCGGCGCCGAGGGCCCGGCACCCGTCGTCGAGGCGCACGGCGTCTCGCACCCGGTCGACGTGGTGTGGGCGCCGCCGCCCCGGGCCGTCCGGCCCGCGCACGGCACCCGGGTCGACCCGGCGCTGCTGGAGCACGTCGCGGCCACCGTCCGGCGGGCGCTCACCGAGTGCCGGGGCGACGTGCTCTGCTTCCTGCCCGGCGTCGGCGAGATCACCCGGGTCGCCGGGCTGCTCGCGGACGCCCCGGCGCAGGTGCTCCAGTTGCACGGCCGGGCCCCGCAGTCGGTGCAGGACGCGGCGCTCGCGGCGGGCGAGGGCCGCCGGGTGGTGCTGTCCACCGCCGTCGCCGAGTCCTCGCTGACCGTGCCGGGGGTGCGCGTCGTGGTCGACGCCGGCCTGGCGCGCGAGCCGCGCACCGATCACGCGCGCGGCCTGGCCGGCCTGGTGACCGTCCGGGCCTCGCTGGCCGCCGCCCGGCAGCGCGCCGGGCGGGCCGGGCGCGAGGCGCCGGGCACCGTCTACCGCTGCTGGGCGGAGGCCGAGGACGCCCTCGCCGCGCGCTGGCCGACGCCCGAGATCGCGCTCGCCGACCTGACGCCGTTCGCCCTCCAGGCCTCCTGCTGGGGCGACCCGGACGCGACCGGGCTCGCGCTGCCCGATCGGCCCCCGGCCGGGGCGATGGCCGCCGCCCGCCAGACCCTGCGGGCGCTCGGTGCGGTGGACGCCGACGGCCGGGCCACCGCGCGCGGCGTCCGGCTGGCCCGGACGGGGCTCCACCCCCGGCTCGCCCGCGCCCTGGTGGACGGCGCACCGGCGGTCGGCGCGCGGCGCGCCGCCGAGGTGGTGGCCCTGCTGTCGGAGGAGCCGCCGCGCGCCCTCGGGGACGACCTGGGCGCCGTGCTGCGGACCGTCCGGGACGGCCGCGACCCGTACCCGGGCCGCTGGCGCGAGGAGGTGCGGCGACTGCTGCGCGGGGTGGACGGGAGCCCGGCGACCCCGCTGCCGGACGCGACGGCGGTCGGTCTGGTGGTGGCGCTGGCCTTCCCCGAGCGGATCGCCCGGGCCCGGGTGGAGAAGCCCGAACCGGGAGCCCGCAGCCCGTACCTGATGGCCTCGGGCACCGCCGCCGAGCTGGCGCCGGGCACCGCGCTCGGCTCGGTGCCCTGGCTGGCCGTCGCGGCGGCGGACCGGCCGGCCGGCTCGCCGTCCGCGCGGGTGCTGCACGCGGCCGCACTGGACGAGGAGACGGCCCGGCTGGCGGGGGCCCCGCTGCTGACCACCCGGGAGGAGGTGCGCTGGGACGTCCGGCGCCGCGAGGTGACCGCCCGGCGGGTGGAGTCGCTGGGCGCCGTCGAGCTGGCCGCGGCGACGCTGGACCGGCCCCGGCCGGCGCTGCTGCGGGCCGCGCTGCTGGAGGGGCTGGCCCGGGAGGGCGTCGGTGAGCTGCTGAGCTGGCCGGCCGGGGCGGCCGGCCTGCGGGAGCGGCTGGCCTTCCTGCACGCGGCGCTCGGCGAGCCCTGGCCGGCGGTCTCGGACGAGGCCCTGCTGGCCCGGGCGGACGACTGGCTGGAGCCCGAACTCTCGCGCGCCCGGCGGCGCTCCGACCTCGCCCGGATCGACACCGCGGGCGCCCTGCAGCGGCTGCTGCCCTGGGCGGGCGGCGCGGCCGGGCGGCTCGACGAACTGGCGCCGGAGCGGATCACGGTGCCGTCCGGCTCCCGGATCCGGGTCGACTACAGCGGCGAACGGCCGGTGCTGGCGGTCAAGTTGCAGGAGCTGTTCGGCTGGGCCGCCGCGCCCACGCTGGCCGGCGGGCGGGTGCCGCTCACCGTCCACCTGCTCTCCCCCGCCGGGCGCCCGGCCGCCGTGACCGGCGACCTCGCCTCGTTCTGGCGCGAGGGCTACCGGGCCGTCCGGGCCGAGCTGCGGGGCCGCTACCCGCGCCACCCGTGGCCGGAGGACCCGAGCACCGCCGAGCCGACCCGGCGCCTGAACGCCCGGCGCTGACCGGCCGGGTGGCCGGCCGCGGGTGGTGCCCCGCGGGCGGCCGCCCGGCCGGAACGTCAGAACTGCTCGACGAAGTACGGCTCGACGGTCATCCAGCCGTTGCCGCGGGCCCCGTTGAGCCGGCCCGAACTGGTCCGGGCGAGGGTGTACCAGGACTCCACGTAGTCCGGGTCGTCGACCCACCAGGAGGTCGGCAGGGCCGCCAGGACGGCGTTGACCAGCGGGATGTAGGCGCCCTGGTCGGCGATGGTGAGCAGGACGGCGGCCACCGCCTGGGCCAGCGCCAGGTAGTTGGTGTCGCCGTCGTCCTCCATCAGGACGACGTCGGCCAGGTTGTACTTGTAGTTCGACCAGTTCACCAGGATCTGGTTCGGGTAGTACACCGTGCCGTCGTACTGGAGGTACGGCATGGCGACCGAGTCGACCCGGACCTTGCCGTCCTGGCCGAAGCCGGTCACCAGGCCGAACATCTCGGCGGCGCCCTTGAACCAGGGCTCCTCGTCGTCGGCGACCTCGATGCCGCTGATCTTGGTGGCCCACCAGCCGCCGGCCGCCTGCGCCGCGCCCGGTCCCTGCGCCGCCCCCGGCCCGTTCGCCGCGGGGGCACCGCCCGCGGCGCCGAGACCGCGTGCGCCGAACTCCCGCTGGAGGACGGCCATACCGGCGGCCAGCGTCCTGGCGGTGTCGATGTCCACCAGGTAGACCGGCTGCCCGGGCACCGCCGCGGCGTCGAGCGCGTGGGCCCGGCCGGCGGTGTCGTAGGCGCGGACGGTGCGGGCGTGGTCGTCGGCGACGGCGGTGGCCACCAGCGGCGCGGCGCCCGCGTCCAGCGCGGCCCGCATCGACGGGTCGGCCAACTGGACGCGCAGCAGCGGGCCGAGGTCGCCGCCGAGGCCCTTGGCGGCGGCGATCCGGCGGTCCGCCTGCGCGGTGGTGGCGGCGAGCCGGCCGGCGGGGCCCTGGGCGGCCGCGGCCAGCGGGCCGAGGTCGGCGGCGCCGGAGGCCGCGTCGGCGGTCGCGGACCGCAGCCGGTCGCGCAGCGCGGCGTCGGTGAGGGCGCCGGCCAGCGCGCGGGCGACCTCGTCCTCGATCGCGGACACCTGGGTGGCGGTGGCCCGGGCGGCGGGCGCCTGGGCGGGAGCGGTGGGGTTCGGTGCCGGGGCCGGGGCGGCCAGCGCCTGGCCGGCGCCGAGCGCCAGCAGCGGCAGGGCCGCGAGCGCCACGACGGCGCGCCGCAGAGGGGGCACGGACATGAGGGGATCTCCAGACTCGTCGGGTGAGGCGTCGGAGCGGGTGGAGCGGCACGGCGCGCGGATCATGGACGTCGGTGCCATGACAAGTGAAGAGCTCTCCTGACGCCGGATCAACCCCCGGTACGAAGCAATCGCCCGCCGGGCGGCCCGGTCGGCCGCCGGACGGCGAGAAGGCGGTGGGCGCGGCCCGATCCGGACCGCGCCCACCGCCTTCTCGCCGGCCGTCAGTGCGCGGCGGCCTCCCAGTTCGCGCCGACGCCCACCGAGACGTCGAGCGGGGCGCGCAGCGGGTAGGCGCCGGCCATCTGCGCGCGGACGATCGCCTCGACCTGCTCGCGCTCACCGGGCGCCAGCTCCAGCACGATTTCGTCGTGCACCTGGAGCAGCATCCGGGAGGTGAGGCCGGCGGCGGTCAGCGCCTCGTCCACCCGGAGCATGGCGATCTTGACGATGTCGGCGGCCGAGCCCTGGATCGGGGCGTTGAGGGCCATCCGCTCGGCCATCTCGCGGCGCTGGCGGTTGTCGCTGTTGAGGTCCGGCAGGTAGCGGCGGCGGCCGAGCAGGGTCTCGGTGTAGCCGGTGGCGCGGGCCTCGTCGACGACCCGGCGCAGGTAGTCGCGCACGCCGCCGAAGCGCTCGAAGTAGGTGTCCATCAGGCCCTGGGCCTCGGCGGGCTTGATGCCGAGCTGCTGGGAGAGCCCGTACGCGGAGAGCCCGTACGCCAGACCGTAGGACATCGCCTTGATCTTGCGGCGCATCTCGGCGTCCACCGCGTCGCCGGGGACTTCGAAGACCTGGGAGGCGACGGTGGTGTGCAGGTCCTCGCCGGTGGCGAAGGCCTCGATCAGGGCCTCGTCCTCGGAGAGGTGGGCCATGATGCGCAGTTCGATCTGGGAGTAGTCGGCCGTCAGCAGCGCCTCGTAGCCCGCGCCGACGACGAAGGCGCGGCGGATGGCGCGGCCCTCCTCGGTGCGGACCGGGATGTTCTGCAGGTTCGGGTCCTGCGAGGAGAGCCGGCCGGTGGCGGCGACCATCTGGTTGAAGGTGGTGTGGATCCGGCCGGCCGGCGAGACCGTCTTGAGCAGGCCCTCGACGGTGGTGCGCAGCTTGGCCTGGTCGCGGTGGCGGAGCAGGATGACCGGCAGCTCGTTGTCGGTCTGGCCGGCCAGCCAGGTGAGCGCGTCGGCGTCGGTGGTGTAGCCGGTCTTGATCTTCTTGGTCTTGGGCAGGGCCAGCTCGCCGAAGAGGATCTCCTGGAGCTGCTTGGGCGAGCCGAGGTTGAACTCGTGGCCGGCGGCGGCGTGCGCCTCCTCCACCACGCGCTGGATCTCGGTGGCGAACTGGGCCTCCAGGCCGGTGAGCCAGGGGCGGTCGGCGGCGATGCCGGTGCGCTCCATCCGGGCCAGCAGGGCGGCGATCGGCAGCTCCATGTCGCGCAGCAGCTCGGTGGCGCCGACCTCGGCGAGGCGGGTGTCGAAGAGGGCCGCGAGGTCGAGCACGGCGCGGGCCTGGAGCATCAGCGCCTGGGCGCGGGCGGCCAGCGCGTCGACCTCGTCCGGCTCCTCGGGGGCGTCGA
The DNA here is from genome assembly GCF_055564815.1 of Kitasatospora sp. NPDC028961. Lineage (NCBI taxonomy): Bacteria > Bacillati > Actinomycetota > Actinomycetes > Kitasatosporales > Streptomycetaceae > Kitasatospora > Kitasatospora sp. NPDC028961. Next base: position 69,901 of record NZ_JBVHVO010000003.1, read on the forward strand.
AGGCGAGCTGGCCGCTCTCGGCGACCGCGGCCGGGGCGAGCGAACGGGCCAGGTACTCCTCGGCGAGCACCTCCAGGGTGAAGGTGCGGCGGCCGGGCTTCTCCAGGTACGCGGCGAGGGCGGTGTCGGCGACGACGCCCGCGATCGTCCAGCCGCGCTCGGCGAAGGCGCGCATCACCTGCTTGGCGATGTGCAGGGCCTTGGGGGCGGCCGGGTCGGCCAGCCAGTCGGCGAAGGCGCGTTCGTCCTCCTCGGCGAGCAGCGCCGGGTCGAACCAGGCGGCGGTCTCGCCGGCGGCCAGCGCGATCTCGGTGACCTCGCCGGTGCCGAGCGCCCACCGGTAGACGGCGGCCAGCGCGACCGGGGCCTTGCCGTCGGAGTGCCCGCGCAGCCACCCGGCCAGCGTGCCCGGGTCGGTGAGCAGTTCGCCGTCCACCTCGACGCCGGGGGCGAGTTCGGCGGCGGCCTCGGGCTCGGCGGCGGCCGGGTCGATGCCGAAGACCCGGTCGCGGAAGTTGGCGTTGCGGAACTCCAGCGACTCCATCAGACCGGCGACCGCCTCGCGGTCGAACGCGGCGCGCTCCAGGTCGGCGACGGCGAGCGGGAGTTCGACGTCGCGGACCAGCTCGGTGAGGACGCGGTTGCGCTTGACCGAGTCCAGGTGGTCGCGCAGCTTCTCGCCGATCTTGCCCTTCACCTCGTCGGCGCGGGAGACGAGTTCGTCGAAGGAGCCGAACTGGTTGACCCACTTGGCGGCCGTCTTCTCGCCGACGCCCGGGATGCCGGGCAGGTTGTCGGACGGGTCACCGCGCAGCGCCGCGAGGTCGGGGTACTGGCGGGGGGTGACGCCGTACTTCTCGGCGACCTTCTCCGGGGTGTAGCGGGTGAGCTCGGAGACGCCCTTGGTCGGGTAGAGGACGGTGATGTGGTCGGTGACCAGCTGGAGCGAGTCCCGGTCGCCGGTGACGATGTCGACGTCGAAGCCGGCCGCCTCGGCGGCGGTGGCCAGGGTGGCGATGATGTCGTCGGCCTCGAAGCCCTCGACCGTCATCCGCGGCACCCGCATGGCGTCCAGCAGTTCGCCGATCAGGCCGATCTGGCTGCGGAACTCGTCCGGCGTCTTGGCCCGGTTGGCCTTGTAGTCGGGGAACTCGACGGAGCGGAACGTCTGCCGGGAGAGGTCGAAGGCCACCGCGAGGTGGGTGGGCCGCTCGTCCCGGACGGTGTTGGCGAGCATCGAGGCGAAGCCGTACACCGCGTTGGTGGGCTGGCCGGTGGAGGTGTTGAAGTTCTCCACGGGCAGCGCGTAGAACGCCCGGTAGGCCATCGAGTGCCCGTCGAGCAGCATCAGCCGGGGCCGCGCCCCGCCGCCACCCGCCGCGCCCTTGTCCGTACTCTGCGTAGCCACGTCAACGTCCGTTCCTGCCGATTCCACTACCGGCCACCGATCCTATGGCCCGGCACCGACAAAAAGGGCGCCGCGCGGTCCGGACGCCGGGCCCGCGGGGTGCGGCGCCCAGGGGCGTGCCCGGGCGGGCGCGCACCCGCGCGGGCGCCCGCGCGCGAGCAGCCGGGTCCGGCCGGCGGGGGAACGGGGTCCCGGCCGACGGGGGAACGGCCCGGGCGCACCCGCCACGCCAACTCCCCCACGCGATCACTACCGCCGAGTAGGACGGTCGTACGATCGCAGGCAGCACGACGACGTGACCCCCGAGCGGCAGGAGCTCCCCCATGACCGAAGCGGCCCCCGGCGCGACCACCCCCGAACCGGCCCCCGCCCTGAACATCCCGCAGGAGGTGCTGGACCACTTCGCGAAGCTCGGCGTCGACCCGGCCACCTTCTCCGGCGGCCGCCTCGGCGACAAGCTCGGGATCCGGGTCGTCGAGGCCTCCGGTGACCGGGTGGTCGGCACGATGCCGGTCGAGGGGAACCAGCAGCCGTACGGGCTGCTGCACGGCGGCGCCTCGGCGGCGCTGGCCGAGACCCTCGGGTCGGTCGGCGCGATGCTGCACGCCGGCCCCGGCCGGTACGCGGTGGGCGTGGACCTGAACGCCACCCACCACCGCTCGGCTACCTCCGGCCTGATCACCGGGGTCGCCACCGCCGTGTTCAAGGGACGCACCGCCGCCACCTACGAGATCGCGATCACCGACGACACCGGAAAGCGGATCACCAGCTGCCGCCTGACCTGCATGCTCCGCGACCTCTGACGCCCCGTCGGCCCGGCCGACCCGTCAATGGCCCGCCGGTCGGGCCGACCGATCATCAATTCCCTTGTCCGCCCCCTTGTTTGACCTTCGACTGCCCTGGGCAGGCGTTGGTCCAGACAAGGGGGCGGACGCGTTTGCGCGCACTGCGAGGGATGTAACACTGCGTAACAAGTAGGAAATCCGAACTTTCGACCGCTTCCGGGCCCGCATCGACCCGGGGGTGCTTCGTCATTCCCGCGAATGTCCGATATTCGGACGCACACGCCCGACACCAGCACGGCGGACAGTCGTGTCCGATTATCGGTGAGGCCAGGAGTCACCCGCAATTCTGGCCCTTACATGCACCTACCAGCGAGTAGACGCCTGTCAGTACAGGATCGATCGGGCCAGAACGACCACATAGTGAGACGGTCGCTCCGTGTGCTCATAACAAGAGAATCACAGCCTCGCCACAGCACTGCCCGAGCCGCCCAGAGGCATCTAGAGTCACGGCCAGTCACCGCGCCACCGGATTGGGCCAGGCCCATTGCGCATCCCGGCTCCCGCCACTCAGGCGCGGCGCCCTCCTGAACCGAAGGGGACCCCTGTGCGTCACCGTTCAGCAGTTGTCGTGAGCATTGCCGTGATCGGCGCCCTCAGCATCAGCGCCTGCGGATCCCGCGGCGAGAAGAAGTCCGGGGACGGCAACGCCGGGGCCACCACCGTCACCATCGGCGTGGACGCGCCGCTCACCGGCGACCTCTCCGCCCTCGGCCTCGGCATCCGCAACTCCGTCGAGCTCGCGGTCAAGCAGGCCAACGAGAAGAACGAGGTCCCCGGCGTCAAGTTCGAGATCAAGGCCCTCGACGACACCGGCAAGCCCGCCCCGGGCCAGCAGAACGCCACCCAGCTGGTCGCCGACAAGAACGTCATCGGCGTCGTCGGCCCGCTGAACTCCAGCGTCGCCCAGTCGATGCAGCAGATCTTCAACGACGCCAACCTCGTCCAGATCTCCCCCGCCAACACCGGCGTCGCGCTCAGCCAGGGCGAGAAGTGGGCCAGCGGCGACAAGGCCCGCCCCTTCAAGTCCTACTTCCGCACCGCCACCACCGACGCCGTCCAGGGCCCCTTCGCGGCCCAGTTCCTGGCCAAGGACGCCAAGAAGACCAAGGTCTTCCTCATCGACGACCAGAAGACCTACGGCGCCGGCCTCGCCGCCACCTTCAAGGGCGAGTTCGTCAAGCAGGGCGGCACCATCGTCGGCGAGGAGCACGTCAACCCCGACGACCGCGACTTCGCCGCCGTCGTCACCAAGGTCAAGAGCTCCGGCGCCGAAGCCGTCTACTACGGCGGCGAGTACCCCGCCGCCGGCCCGCTCTCCCTCCAGCTCAAGGACGCCGGCCTCACCATCCCGCTGATGGGCGGCGACGGCATCCAGAGCGGCGACTTCATCAAGCTCAACCCCAAGAGCGCGGGCGACTACGCCACCGCCGTCGGCCTGCCCGTCGAGGCGCTCCCCACCGCCGCCAAGTTCATCGCCGACTACAAGACCGCCGGCTACAAGGACGCCTACGAGACCTACGGCGGCTACTCCTACGACAGCGGCTGGGCGATCATCGAGGCCGTCAAGAACGTCGTCAAGGACAACGGCGGCAAGCTCCCCAGCAACCCCCGCGCCAAGGTCGTCGAGGCCGTCCAGAAGGTCTCCTTCGACGGCGTGACCGGCAAGGTCTCCTTCGACGAGTTCGGCGACACCACCAACAAGCAGCTCACCGTCTACACCGTCAAGGACGGCAAGTGGGCCGTGGAGAAGTCCGGCACCTTCAGCGGCTGACCTGACCACCCGTCAGCAACAGCCCGGAACACCGGAGTCATCCCGCGCGGGGGCGCCACCAGTGCCCCCGCGCGCGCCCACATCCCCCACCCACGCGGACTTCACGCAACGCACAACGGAGGCCCAGCGGTGCACGACCTACCGCAGCAGCTGGCCAACGGCCTGATCCTCGGCGCCCTCTACGGGCTCGTCGCGATCGGCTACACGATGGTCTACGGCATCGTCCAGCTCATCAACTTCGCCCACGGCGAGATCGTCATGGTCGGCGGCTTCGGCGCCCTGACCGCCTACCTCGCCCTCCCCGGCGGCACCACGCTCTGGCTGGCCCTACCGCTGATGCTGATAGCCGGCATCCTGGTCTCCACGCTCACCGCCGTCGCCGCCGAGCGCTTCGCCTACCGGCCGCTGCGCACCGCGCCCCGACTGGCCCCCCTGATCACCGCGATCGGCCTGTCGATCGTCCTGCAGCAGCTCGTCTTCTCGTTCTACCCCGACGCGAAGAAGGCCCGGGTCTTCCCGAAGATCCCCGGCGACCCGTTCGAGCTCGGCTCCGTCACCGTCCAGCGCAGCGACATCTTCCTGATCATCGCCGCCCCGCTCTGCATGCTCGCCCTCGGCTGGTTCGTCTCCCGCACCCGCTCCGGCCGCGCCATGCAGGCCACCAGCCAGGACCCCGACACCGCCAAGCTCATGGGCATCGACACCGACCGGATCATCGTCATGGCCTTCGCCATCGGTGCCGCGTTCGCCGCCGTCGCCGCCGTCGCCTACGGCCTGCGCAGCGGCCAGGTCGACTTCCGGATGGGCTTCCTGCTCGGCCTCAAGGCCTTCACCGCAGCCGTCCTCGGCGGCATCGGCAACATCTACGGCGCCATGCTCGGCGGCGTCGCCCTCGGCCTCGCCGAAGCCCTCGCCACCGGCTACATCCAGCACCTGCCCGGTATGCACCTCTTCGGAGGCGGCGCCTGGAAGGACGTCTGGGCCTTCGTACTCCTCATCCTCGTCCTGCTCGTCCGACCCCAGGGCCTGCTCGGCGAACGCGTCGCGGACAGGGCGTGAGCACCATGACCACCACCTCGACCACCGAGACCACCCCGGTCATCCCGCTGCCGGCCCGCGCCGCCGCCCTCCTCACCGGCCTCGGCGCCCTCGCCACCGCCGGCTCCGCCCTGATGTCCTGGACGTACACCGACGAGTTCCCCGGCGACCTCACCTACTACGGCTCCCCCGCCGGCCTCCAGTGGCTCGCCCTCACCGCGGGCCTGCTCACCCTCGCCCTCCTGCTCGCCACCCACGGCGTCCGCGGCCTGCGCTGGGCCGCCCCCACCCGCAGCCACAACGCCGTCCTGCTCGCCGCCGCCGGCGCCTTCGCCGTCAGCTGGTTCTCCGTCATCGCCATCGCGGTCGACCTCGGCGGCCTCGCCAACCTCGACCCCGGCGGCTGGGTCGCCGCCCTCGGCTCGCTGCTCGCCGTCGTCGGCACCCTCGGCCTGCCGCTCGACCGGCGCACCCACGTCCCGGTGCGGATCCTCGACCGGCGGCTGTTCCTGCTCCTCCCCGCCGCCCCGGTCGTCTGGTTCGCCACCCACGCCGTCCCCGAGGACAAGCCCGTCGCCCCGGTGCTGACCGCCCTCGCCGGCGCCCTGGTGATCGCCGCCGCCGCCGTCCTGCTCCTGCAGATCGGCCACCTCGCCAACAGCGGGCTCCGCCTCGGCACCGTCGAGCGGCCGCTGCCCGCCGCCCGCGAACTGCCCTCCTGGGCCGAGGTCCTGCTCATCGTGCTGGCCTTCGCCATCGGCCTGTTCGCGATCACCTTCGGCATCGACACCGAGTACGGCGAACTCTTCACCGCCTACCTGCTGCTCGCCGCCGCCGTCGTCCCCGCCCTGGCCAAGGGCGGCCTGCTGGCCCGGCTGCGCGCGCTGACCGTCAAGTACCGCCCGGTCACCACCGGCGCCGCCTTCGCCGCCGCCGCCAGCTTCCCGTTCACCCAGACCAGCGACCAGTACACCTCGGTCGCCGCCAACATCCTGATCTTCGCCACCGTCGCCCTCGGCCTCAACATCGTCGTCGGCCTGGCCGGCCTGCTCGACCTCGGCTACGTCGCCTTCCTCGGCGTCGGCGCCTACGCCGCCGCCCTGGTCTCCGGCTCCCCCGCCTCGCCGATCCACGTCCAGTTCCCCTTCTGGGCCGCGATGCTGACCGGCGCCGTGGTGTCGATGATCTTCGGTGTGCTGATCGGCGCCCCCACCCTGCGGCTGCGCGGCGACTACCTCGCCATCGTCACCCTCGGCTTCGGCGAGATCTTCCGCATCACCATGCTCAACCTCAACGGCACCACCGGCCCCAAGATCACCAACGGCTCGAACGGCATCCCGCGGATCCCCGACCTCCAGATCCTCGGCTTCGACCTCGGCAAGCCGCACACCGTCCTCGGCGTCGAACTCGGCCGGTTCTCCAACTACTACCTGCTGATGCTCCTGGTCACCGCCCTCGTCGTACTGGTCTTCGCCCGGGTCGGCAACTCCCGCATCGGCCGCGCCTGGGTCGCCATCCGCGAGGACGAGACCGCCGCCGAGGCCATGGGCATCAACGGCTTCCGGCTCAAGCTCCTCGCCTTCGCCCTCGGCGCCTGCCTCGCCGGCCTCGCCGGCACCGTCCAGGCCCACGTCAGCTACACCGTCACCCCCGACCAGTACACCTTCGCCGAGGCCCTGCCGCCCAACTCCGCCTTCCTGCTCGCCGCCGTCATCCTCGGCGGCATGGGCACCATCAGCGGCCCGCTGGCCGGCGCCACCCTCCTCTTCCTCATCCCGAAGAAGCTGGAATTCCTCTCCAACTACCAGCTGCTCGCCTTCGGCATCGCCCTCATCGTGCTGATGCGCGTCCGCCCCGAAGGGCTCATCCCCAACCGGCGCAACCAGCTGGAATTCCACGAGGCCGCGATCCCCGCGCAGCTCTCCGGCGACACCGTCGCCCTCACCAAGGCAGGGGCGTGACCAGCCAGATGACCACCACCGACGCCCCCGCCGCCGTCTCCGGGCCCGGCCCCGCCAAGCCCCTGCTCGAAGTCTCCGGCGTCACCATGCGGTTCGGCGGCCTCACCGCCGTCAACAACGTCTCCCTCACCGTCGGCGAAGGCGAGATCATCGGCCTGATCGGCCCCAACGGCGCCGGCAAGACCACCTTCTTCAACTGCCTCACCGGCCTCTACGTCCCCACCGAGGGACGCGTCGCCTACCGCGGCACCGTCCTGCCGCCCAAGCCCCACCTCGTCACCCAGGCCGGCATCGCCCGCACCTTCCAGAACATCCGGCTCTTCGCCAACATGACCGTCCTGGAGAACGTCCTCGTCGGCCGGCACACCCGCACCAAGGAAGGCATCTTCTCCGCCATCCTCCGCGGCCCCGGCTACCACCGCGCCGAAGCCGAGAGCCGCGCCCGCGCCATGGAACTGCTGGCGTTCACCGGACTCGCCGACAAGGCCGACCACCTCGCCCGCAACCTCCCCTACGGCGAACAGCGCAAGCTGGAGATCGCCCGGGCCCTCGCCTCCGACCCCGGCCTGCTGCTCCTCGACGAGCCCACCGCCGGCATGAACCCGCAGGAGACCCGGGCCGCCGAGGAACTCGTCTTCGCCATCCGTGACAAGGGCGTCTCCATCCTCGTCATCGAGCACGACATGCGGTTCATCTTCAACCTGTGCGACCGCACCGCCGTCCTGGTCCAGGGCCAGAAGATCGTCGAAGGCGACCGCGAGACCGTCCAGAGCGACGAACGCGTCATCACCGCCTACCTCGGCGCACCGCTCGAAGGCACCGCCCCCGCAGCAACGGAGACCGACCAGTGACCGCACTCCTCGAGGTCAAGGACCTCCGCGTCGCCTACGGCAAGATCGAAGCCGTCAAGGGCATCAGCTTCACCGTCAACCAGGGCGAGGTCACCACCCTGATCGGCACCAACGGCGCCGGCAAGACCACCACCCTGCGCACCCTGTCCGGCCTGCTCAAGCCCACCGGCGGCACGGTCACCTTCGACGGCCAGGCCCTCACCACCGTCCCCGCCCACAAGATCGTCGCGCTCGGGCTCGCCCACTCCCCCGAGGGCCGGCACATCTTCCCGCGGATGACCATCGAGGAGAACCTGCTGCTCGGCGCGTTCCTGCGCACCGATACGGCCGGCATCGCGGCGGACGTCGAGCGGGCCTACGGCCTCTTCCCGATCCTCGGCGAGCGGCGCAAGCAGGCCGCCGGCACCCTGTCCGGCGGCGAGCAGCAGATGCTCGCCATGGGCCGGGCCCTGATGTCCCAGCCGAAGCTGCTGATGCTGGACGAGCCCTCGATGGGGCTCTCCCCGCTGATGATGCAGAAGATCATGGCGACCATCGTGGAGCTGAAGGCTGGCGGCACGACCATCCTGCTGGTCGAGCAGAACGCCCAGGCGGCGCTCTCGCTGTCCGACCAGGGTTACGTGATGGAGACCGGCCGCATCGTGCTCAAGGGCACCGGCGCCGACCTCCTGCACGACGAGTCCGTGCGGAAGGCCTACCTCGGCGAGGACTGACCTCCCGCCCGGGCGGCACGTGGAAGGGCCCGGCAGCGTGCGCTGCCGGGCCCTTCCACGTGCCTGTCGGCCCACGGGCCGCTACTGCTCGCCCTTGGCCTCGTCGGCCTTCTTCTTGTCCTGGGCCTCGCCCTCTTCGATCACGGCCTCCGCGACCGCGGCCATCGTCATCCGACGGTCCATCGAGGTCTTCTGGATCCACCGGAACGCGGCCGGCTCGTTCAGCCCGAACTTGGTCTGCAGCACGCTCTTCGCCCGGTCCACCAGCTTCCGGGTCTCCAGCCGCTGGGTGAGGTCCTGGATCTCCTCCTCCAGCGTCCGCATCTCGGTGTACCGGGAGACGGCCATCTCGATCGCGGGGACCAGGTCGCTCTTGCTGAACGGCTTCACGATGTACGCCATCGCGCCCGCGTCCCGCGCCCGGTCCACCAGCTCGCGCTGCGAGAACGCGGTCAGCATCAGCACGGGCGCCAGGTGCGCCTCGTGGATCTGCTCGGCGGCGGAGAGCCCGTCCAGGACGGGCATCTTCACGTCCAGGATCGCCAGGTCGGGCCGCAGCTCCTCGACCAGCTTCAGCGCCGTCGCCCCGTCCCCGGCCTCGCCGACGACCGTGTACCCCTCCTCTTCGAGCATCTCCTTCAGGTCGAGGCGGATCAGCGCCTCGTCCTCGGCGATCACAATTCGGGTGATCTGGGGCATGTCGGTCTCAAGCGGCTCTGCCTGCTCGTCGGCGGTGCTCACGGGGCTCCTCGTTCCGGCGGGGTACTGCATCAATGAGGGTACCTACACCCACCCGCGGACGCGCACGCGGTATGCTGTCGCAGTCGCACCCGGCCGGGTTGGCGGAATAGGCTTACGCGGATGTCTCAAACACATCTGTCCGAAAGGACATGCGGGTTCGAATCCCGCACCCGGCACTTCACGCGGTATTCCCGCTGAATGAGGAATTCACCGGATCCGGTGGATGGTCGCGGAATCTCCCCGATGTCACCCGGGCAGCACACACGCTGAGCGACATGACTCCCCCCTCGGTGCGCGAACAAGCCGTCCGTCTCCTTCGCCAAGGCGTCCGCAACACCGACGTAGCACGGAGGCTCGGCGTCCCACCCGGCACCGTCTCCTGGTGGAAACACGAAGATCGTGCCAAGCACGGCACGCTTCCCGGGCGCAAGCGGTCGACCTGCGTCCACTGCCACGGAGACGAGATGAACCGCTCCGCCTACGCTTACCTGCTCGGCCTCTATCTCGGCGACGGCCACATCAGCCGGCCCGAGCAGCACCGCACGGCGAGCCTGTCCATCTCCTGCGACGACAACTGGCCGGGAATCATGGATTCCGCCGAGAAGGCCATGCGCGAGGTGATGCCGCACAACAAACCGTGCCGGGTCCGCCGAACCGGCTCCCACGACGTGAAGCTGTACTCCCAGCACCTGACCTGCTACTTCCCCCAGCACGGCGCCGGTAGGAAGCACGAGCGCCTCATCGCCCTGCGGCCCTGGCAACAGGAGATCGTCGAAGCCCACCCGTGGGAGTTCCTGCGCGGCCTGATCCACTCCGACGGCTGCCGCATCACCAACTGGGCGACCCGCACCGTCAACGGTGTCGTCCGCCGCCATGAATACCCGCGCTACTTCTTCACCAACACCTCGACCGACATCGTCGCCCTCCTCACCTCGACCCTCGACGCCGTCGGCGTGCGGTGGAAGACCTCCGCCCCCCGCCCCACCGGCCAGGTCAACGTCTCCATCGCCCGCAAGGCCTCCGTCGCCCTCATGGACGCCCACATCGGCCCCAAGTACTGATGGCGGCGCGCTCCCCCGGGAGCGCGCCGCCATCGGCGAAGCCCGGTCAGCCCGCCTTGTCCAAGGGCTCCAACTCGACCGTGAGACGCATCCCCAGCGCCGAGGCCAACCGCTCCAGGACGACGATGGTGGGCATCGTCCCGCCCGCCTCGAAACGGGCCACCGTCGGCTGCTGCATACCGGCCGCCGCCGCGAGTCGGGACTGGGTCATACCGAGGGCCTCCCGGCGAAGTCGCACCTTCTCCCCGAGTTCGAACCTGATCCGGGCGGCCTCGTAGGCCGCGCCGGCACCCGGGCGGTCGAGGATCTCCTCCCGCACCGCACGCCAGGACGTCCGCTCACTCATGTCGCCCACTCCTCCTCGTCGTCGACGGTGTGCTGCTCGGCCGCGCAGCGGCGCAGCGCACGCCGGGCCCGGTCGACCTCGGAGCTCTCGCCCATCCGCGTCTTGCGGAACACCGTGAGCAGAATGATCCTTCTGCCGGTCGCGATCCAGCAGGTGATCCGCATGTCGAGCTCGCCGAGATGGAAGCGGAGCGAACGGGCGGCATTCCCCAGGATGGGGGATGCCGCCCGTGGACCCGCGTGCGAAGCCCGGTCAGCTGTCCAGTGTTCCCACGTGGTGGACGCGGACGAGGTTGGTGGAGCCGGCGAGGCCGGGTGGGGAGCCGGCGGTGATGACGACGATGTCGCCCTTGCGGCAGCGGCCGAGGGAGAGCAGCGCGGCGTCGACCTGTTCGACCATCTCGTCCGTGGTGGCGGCGAAGGGGCCGAGGAAGGTCTCCACGCCCCAGGTGAGGGCGAGTTGGCTGCGGACGGCCGGTTCGTAGGTGAAGGCGAGCACCGGGATCGGCGAGCGGGAGCGGGAGAGCCGGCGGGCGGTGTCGCCGGACTGGGTGAAGGCGATCAGGTACTTGGCGCCCAGGAAGTCGCCGATCTCGGTGGCCGCGCGGGCGACGGCGCCGCCCTGGGTGCGCGGCTTGGTGCCGGCGGTGAGCGGCGGGAGGCCGTCGGCGAGGACGTCCTGTTCGGCGGCCTCGATGATGCGGCCCATGGTCCGGACCGTCTCGACGGGGTACTTGCCGACGGAGGTCTCGCCGGAGAGCATCACCGCGTCGCTGCCGTCGAGGACGGCGTTGGCGACGTCGGAGGCCTCGGCCCGGGTGGGGCGGGAGGCGTTGATCATCGAGTCCAGCATCTGGGTGGCGACGATGACCGGCTTGGCGTTGCGCTTGGCCAGCTTGACGGCGCGCTTCTGGACCATCGGGACCTGTTCGAGGGGCATCTCCACGCCCAGGTCACCGCGGGCCACCATGATGCCGTCGAAGGCGTCCACGATGGATTCCAGGTTCTCGACCGCCTGCGGCTTCTCGATCTTGGCGATGACCGGGACGAAGCGCCCCTCCTCCGCCATCACGCGGTGGACGTCCTCGATGTCGCGGCCGCTGCGGACGAAGGAGAGCGCGATCAGGTCGGCGCCGGTCCGCAGGGCCCAGCGCAGGTCGGCGATGTCCTTCTCGCTCAGCGCGGGTACGGAGACGGCGACGCCGGGGAGGTTGAGGCCCTTGTGGTCGGAGACCAGGCCGCCCTCGACGACGGTGCAGCGGACCAGCGGGCCGGCCACCTCGACGACCTCCAGGGTGACCCGGCCGTCGTCGACGAGGATCCGCTCGCCGCTGGTGACGTCGGCGGCGAGGCCCGGGTAGGTGGTGCCGCAGATGTTCTGGTCTCCGACGACGCCCTTGTCGGTGGAGATCGTGAACTCGTCGCCGCGTTCGAGAAGTACCGGGCCTTCGGCGAAGGTCTCCAGTCGGATCTTCGGGCCTTGAAGGTCGGCGAGCACGCCGACGCTGCGGCCGGTCTCGTCGGCGGCCTTGCGGACCCGGCGGTAGCGCTCCTCGTGCTCGGCGTGGGAGCCGTGGCTCAGGTTGAAGCGGGCGATGTCCATCCCGGCGTCGACCAGCGTCTTGATCTGGTCGTACGAGTCGGTGGCTGGCCCGAGAGTACAGACGATTTTTGCTCGGCGCATACCCCTGAGCGTAGGCATTACCGGCGCGTAACATCGACGCCCGTCCGACCGGCGGGATGACCTTTGCAGGAAGGTGAGTTGAACAATCTGACACCCGCTCGGACTGGTGTGCGCGCGGCACCCCGCGGGCGTCCGCCGATGCGATTCCGTGAAGGGGTGTTCACCCCCGGTTCACCACGCCTTCGGCCGCCGCTCGCGGCCCGGCGGGACGCTCGTCACCCGGGTGGGAGCCCGGACACGGGTCCGACGAGGGGGAATCGCCCGGTATGAAGCGTGCGTTCGGGGTGATCGCGGCACTGGTGCTGCTCGGCGGGGTGGCGTTCGCGCTGCTCAAACCCACCGGCAAGGACGATCCGGGCTCGAAGGTCGTCACGGTGACCGGCGTGATCGGCTCCGAGAAGCGGGACTTCTTCAAGGATCCGGACGTCGTGGCCGCGCTGGCGGAGCAGGGCCTCAAGGTCGATGTGCAGACCACCGGTTCGTGGCTGATGAGCGAGAGCGACCTCGGCCGGCTCGACTTCGCGTTCCCGGCCAGCCTGTCGCCGGCCGAGGCGATCCGCCGGCAGCTGCAGCTCAAGGACGGGCCGGTCCGCCCGTTCTACTCGCCCCTGGTGGTGCTGGCCCACCAGTCCACGGCCAAGGTGCTGGCGCAGAACGGGCTGGCCTCCCAGGACCAGAACTCCCGGGTGTGGACGTTCAGGATGGACGAGTACGTCAACGTGGTGAAGGCCGGCCGCCGGTGGGAGGAGCTCACCGGCGCGAAGGACCAGGCGGACCTCAGCGGTGCGGTCTTCATGACCACCACGGACCCCGCCGAGTCCTCCTCCGGAGCGCTGTACCTCGCGCTGGTCTCCTACCTGCTCAACAACCACCAGGTGGTGTCGAGCGACGCCGAGGTGCAGCAGGTGAAGGCCGTGCTGTCCTCGCTGACCAGCAAGCAGGGCATCCAGAAGAGCAGCAGCGACGAGCCGTTCCGGGACTTCCTCTCGAACGTGGGCAATCCGCTGGTGCTCGCCTACGAGTCGCAGGCGGCGCAGCTGGCGGTGGAGGGCAAGGGCACCGGCGACATGGTGGTGCTGTACCCGGACACCACCATCTCCTCCGACCACACCATCGTCGGGCGCACGGCGGCCGGGCAGAAGCTGGCCGCGCTGCTGAACGACGACCAGAAGCTCCGCAAGCTGGAGGCCAGGTACGGGTTCCGGCCGCAGTCGGATCCGGCCGCGTTCGGTCTGCAGACCGCCGGGCGGGAGAACCCGGCCTTCGCGGCGGACCTGACGGCGGCGCGGGTGAAGCAGGCGCCGGTGCCGTCCTCGGAGGCGCTGGCCAAGCTGGTCGACGCGGCGAAGGGGAGGTGACCGGCCGATGGCGGGCGGGACGGCGGCGGGGCGAACGGGACCGCCCGAAGCGGTACACGACGGCACGACGGACGGGGCGACGATGAGGACGACCAGGGTGGGGGCCGCGGCGGGGCGCGGCGGGCGGGTGCTGGTGGCGGGGCTCGCCCTGCTGGTGGCGGCGACGGCGTGCACGTCCTCGCCGGCGCCGGCTCCGCAGCAGAGCGACGCGCCGGCGCCGACCGCGCGGGCGGGGGTGCTGCGGGTGCTGGCCGGCAGCGAACTGCAGGACATGGCGCCGGTGCTGGAGGAGGCGCAGAAGGCGACCGGGGTGACCGTCCAGTTCGCCTGGACCGGGTCGCTGGACGGTGCGGACGCCGTGGCCTCGGGCCGGGCGGACGGCAAGTACGACGCGGTCTGGTTCCCCTCGAACCACTATCTGCGGCTGGACGACGCGGGGAAGTCGAAGCTGCTGTCGGAGACGCCGGTGATGGTGTCGCCGGTGGCGGTGGGCGTGCGGTCGTCCGCGCTCAACGAGCTGGGCTGGGGCGACGGTTCCAAGGTGAGCTGGGGGCAGCTGGCGGACGCGGCGTCGACCGGCAGGCTGGCGTACGGGATGGCCGACCCGTCGCGGTCCAACTCGGGCTTCTCGGCGCTGGTGGCGGTGGCGGCGGCGTTCTCGGGGGCGGATTCGGCGCTCACCGAGGCGGACGTGCGGAAGGCGACGCCGTCGCTGAAGCAGTTCTTCACGGGGCAGAAGCTGACGTCGGGTTCGTCCGGCTGGCTGGCGCAGGCGTACGCGCGGGCGGAGCAGGGCCGGGTCGGGGCGCTGGTCAACTACGAGTCGGTCCTGCTGTCGATGAACAAGACGCTGCCGGCGGACCAGCAGTTGACGGTGATCCGGCCGACCGACGGCGTGGTGTCGGCGAACTATCCGCTGACGCTGCTCAGTTCGTCGGCCGAGCGGGAGCGGGACTCGTTCCGGCGGCTGACCGACTACCTGCTGAAGGACGATGTACAGAAGCGCGTCTCGGAGTTGACGCTGCGTCACCCGGTGTCGGCGGGGGTGGCGGCGGCGCCGTCGCTGCCGGCCGACCGGCGGCACGAGTTGCCGTTCCCGGGCAGCAAGGCGGTCGCGGACGGCCTGTTGGCCTCGTACCAGGACGAGCTGCGCCGGCCGTCGCGGACGGTGTACGTGCTGGACACCTCGGGGTCGATGGCGGGGGCGCGGCTGGCGGCGCTGAAGTCGGCGCTGGGGCGGCTGACCGGGGCGGAGGACACCCGGGGGGTGCGGCGGTTCCGCAACCGCGAGGAGGTGACGCTGCTGTCGTTCGCCTCCAAGGTGAAGTCGACGAAGACGCACACGGTGCCGGCGGCCGGTGCGCAGCAGGAGCTGGCGTCGATCGACGCGGATGTGCAGGCGCTGTCGGCGGACGGCGGGACGGCGGTGTACAGCTCGCTGCAGGAGGCGTACCGGTTCCTGGACCGGCAGCAGGCGGCGGCGCAGGACGACCGGTTCACGTCGATCGTGGTGATGACGGACGGTGAGAGCAACGAGGGCGCGTCGGACAAGGACTTCCGGAACTTCTACAACGGGTTGTCGGCGGCGCAGAAGGCGGTGCCGGTGTTCCCGATCCTGTTCGGGGACGCGGCGAAGAACCAGTTGCAGGGGATCGCGGAGCTGACCGGGGGCAAGCTGTTCGACGGGACGGCGTCGCTGGACGGGGCGTTCGAGGAGATCCGTGGGTACCAGTAGCCGCGGGGGTCCGCGCGGGCGGCGGGTGGTGGGGTATCTGGAGTCCACCCGCAACCTGGTCGGCTGCGGGGGCGGGGCGGTCGGGCTGGGGCTGCATTTCGCGGGGCTCGGCGGTGCGTGGTGGCCGGGGATCGTGGCGGCGTTGTACGCCGTGGGTGTGCTGCTGGCGCCGGGGCCGCGCCCGGTGGCCCCGGGGCGGGTGCCGGACGTGCCGGTGCCGAACGTGCCGCTGCCGGACGTGCCGGTGCCCGCGCCGCCGGTGCGCTGGGTGGAGCTGGACGCGCTGGCGGGTTATCTGGGGACGGTGGCCCTGCCGTCGTCGGTGAAGCTGGACGACCTGGTGGAGCGGTTGCGGGTGGTCGGTCCGGGGCCGGCGGCGGAGCGGATCGTGCTGCGGCGGCTGCCGGTGGCGGTGGACGGCTATCTGCGGGCGCGGACCTGGGAGCGCTGGACGCCGGACGGGGAGGATCCGGGGGTGGCGCTCGCCCGGGAGGTGGAGCGGATGGCGGCGGTGCTGGCGGGTTGAGCGGGGGGCGGGCCCGCGCCGGGTGTCGGCGCGGGCCGGTCACGTCTCCAGGGCGCCGGCGAGTTCCGCCCGGCGTCGGACGCCGAGTTTGCGGAAGCTGTTGGTCAGGTGGGTCTCCACGGTCCGGACGGCCAGGTGCAGCATGGCGGCGATCTCGGCGTTGGAGTGTCCGGCCGTGGCCAGGCGGCAGATCCGCAGTTCGCTGTCGGTGAGGGCCTCGGCGCCGGCGTGCTCGCCGCGGCCGCGCCGGGCGCCGCTGGCGCGGAGCGCCTCGACGGCGACGGCCCGCAGTCGTATCGCGCCGAGCCGTTCGGCGCGGCCGGCGGCCTCGCGCAGGGCGCGGCGGGCGGCGCCGCGGCGGCCGCCGTCGGCGAGCAGGCGGCCGTGGGTAATCAGCGCGGGGATGAGTTCGGTCTCGATCTCGGCGGTGCGCAGGAGTTCGACGGCCTCGGCGGCGAGGTCGAGTCCGTGGCGGCCGCCGGTGGCGGCGCCGAGGGCGCGCAGGGCGCGGCCGACGGTGCGCGGGGTGCCCCAGACCCGGGCGAGCCGCAGTTCCTCCTCGGCGAGGGCGACGGCGGGGCCGGGTTCGCCGAGGGCGGTGTGGCAGTCGGCGGCGGCGGAGCGCCAGGGGGTGACGATGGGGCTGAGGACGTGCCGTTCGCCTTGGCGGCGCCCGCATTCCATCAGGTCGACGAGGGCTTCGGCCGGTTCGCCGGTGGCGAGTCGGAGCAGGCCGCGGGCGTACAGGTACTCGTTCCACTCCCAGGAGCCCTGGGCGCGGTCGGCGGCGACGGCGCGGGCGAGGCCGTGGGCCTGCCAGTAGCGGCCGGTCTCGGTGAGGGCGATGACGGCCTGGGCGACGAGGTGGGCGTTCTGCTGGCCGAGCAGGCCGGCGTAGGTGGCGGGGGCCTGCGCGTCGGCTTCGGCCGGTTCACCGGGCGCGGTCGCGGCGCCCGGGGTGGTGACGTCGCGGTCCGCGAGGTGAGGGTCCGCGGTGCCCGGGGCGCAGGCGCCCGGGCCGGTGTACGCCGGTGTCCCGCACCACCAGGACCAGACGGAGCGCTCGTGGCGTTCGGGCCGCTCGGCGGTCTCGCCGCCGGACCGGCCGCGGGCGCCGGTCCGCAGCCCCTGGCGGACGGGCTGGGCGGGAGCGGGCGGGGCCGCCTGGGCGGGGGCGGGCGCCGGTCCCGGGAGCGCGGCGGGCCCCGCGCAGGCGGCGGGCGCGGACGCGGCGGCGGCCGACGCGGCGGACGATCCGGTCAGCGCGAGGTCGTCGAGCAGCGCCTGGTACTCGCCGCGCATCACCCGGCTCTCGGCGCGCACGCTCAGCAGGCACTGGTAGCCGGGGTCCAGCGAGGGCCCCCGGTACGCGGCCAGGCCGCGCGCCACCAGCCGGTCCGCCTCGGGCAGCAGGTCCGCCCACTGGGCCAGGGTGGCGGCGGAGACCAGGACGTAGGAGCGGCAGAGCGGGTCAACCGGGGCGTCGAGCAGGTCCTTGACCCGGGCGGCGACCTCGGCCGCGGAGAGCACCCCGCTGGTCGAGTCGAACTCGGTGAGCAGCGCGTACGCGGGCGGTGCGAGCCGGTGCTGGGTGCGGGCGGCGAACCGCTGGACGCCCTCGACCACCTGGAGCCAGCTGTGGCCGTCGTGCGCGGCGATCAGTGCGGCGGCGGCCTGGACGGCGTGGACGAGGTCGTCGCGGTCGGCGAAGCGTTCGGCCAGTTCCTCCATCAGTTCCAGCGCCGCGGGGGCGTCGCCGCGGGCGGCCAGTACGGCGCCGAGCGTGTTGGCGGTCTGGAAGACGCCTTCGTCGGACTGCTGGAGGTGGACGGCCTCGGCGAGGTGGCGGACGCCCGCGGTGCGCTCGGCCGGGCCGAGGGTGACCTCCAGGCCGCCGAGCTCGGTGAGCAGCAGGCCGCGCCGGCGGTCGTTGAGCGGCTCGGTGAGGACCCGGCGCAGCAGGGTGACGGCGTCCTCGGGGCGGTCGGCCTCGGCGGCCTTGCGGGCGGCGCGGCGCAGGGCTTCCGCGGCCCAGCGCGGGGCGGGTGCGGGGGTGAGCAGGAGGTGTCCGGCGACGCGTTCGTCGGGTGCTCCGGTGCGGTGCAGGAACTCGGCGGCGGCGCGGTGGACGCGGGCGCGGTGGCCGGGTTCGTGGCCGGCCAGGACGGCGTCGGTGAGCAGCGGGTGGGTGAAGCGGGGCCAGCGGCCGGGGCCGGGGTCGTCGAGCAGCTTCTGGGTGGTGAGCTCGGCGAGCCAGCCGGTGATCTGGTCGGGGTCGGCGCCGGCGAGTTCGGCGAGCATCGGTACCGGGTCGAAGTCCCCGGCGCCGGGCAGGGGGGCGGTGCGGGCGGCGGGGTGTTCCTGCATGCGGGCGAGGACGCGGGCGGCGGTGAGGGCGCGGTCGCCGCCGCCGCGCAGCCACTGTTCGACGGCTTCGGGGAAGGCTCCGCCGGGCATCCGGGCGCAGCTGTCGGGCAGGGCGCGCAGGGTGGTGAGGGCGCGGGGCGCGGGCAGGGCCGGGAGGGCGACGAGGGCGGGCGGGGCGGGCAGCGCGGTGAAGGCGGCGGGGCAGCACTCGTCGGGGTGGTCGCGCAGGTCGGCGAGGAGTGCGGTGAGCAGCAGCGGGTTGCCGCCGGTGGCGCGGACGCAGTCGTCGGCGAGGGCGGGCGGGGCGCCGAGGCCGAGGTGGAGTTCGGCGAGCCGGGTGGCGGCGGTGGTGTCGAGGGGGTCGAGCCGGGTGGTGTCGGCCAGTCCGGGGGGCAGGCCGCGGCCGAAGCGGGCGGGCGGGCTGCCGAGGGAGCTCTGGCGGCGTTCGGTGGCCAGCAGGAGGACGGGCAGCCGGTCGATCCGGCGGGCGAGCTGGAGCAGCCAGTCCCGGGAGGCCCGGTCGGCGAGGTGGATGTCGTCGACGGCGAGCAGGACGGGGCTGTGGGCGGCGTGCAGGCGCAGCAGGGCCCAGAGGTCGGTGTCGGTGTCGGGGGCGGTGCGGCCGGTCCCGGTGGGCGGTGTGCCCTGGCCGGGGGCGGCCTCGAACAGCTGGCGGGCGGCGGCGTAGGGGGTGGTGGCCTCGTCGACGGAGCAGCGGGCCCACAGCACGGTGGTGCCGTGGGCGGCCTCGCGGCGGGCGGCTTCGGCGAGCAGGGCGCTGCGGCCGGTGCCGGCGGCGCCGGTGACCAGCAGGACGCCGCCGGTGCCGGTCCGGGCGCGGGTGGCGAGTGCGGCGATCCGGCGCAGCTGGGGGTCGCGGGCCGCGAGGTGCGGTGGTGCGGCGACGGTCCGGTCCTGCTGGTGTCGGCGCGTCCTGACGGTACTCATCTGCTTCCCTCCCGCGACGCCCGCCGATGACCGGACGGGCACTTTTCCCCGTTGTGCAGGGAAACGGCTTGACGCCGTGTCAGCGGCTCGGTTAGAGCTGTGATTCTCGTCGCACCCCTTTCGGAGCCGCTCCGCACCCCACCCCGCCCGATCCGTCCGGCTGCCTTCCGCGCCCCGCACCGCCCCCGCCCGGGCCGGGGCCGCGCCCGTCGTCCGCGTGTCCGCGTGTCCGCGCGGCGCTGCGCTGCTCCGTTGCCGTCGGGTGGCCGATCTCGTGGTGGACCACGATGGCCGTGGCCGCCCGTGGCGGGGACCATGGAGCCTACCGGGGGGCCGTCGTCGTTCCCGCATCGCACGCCGCACGCCTGTGCCCGCCGGGCCTGCAAGGGCCTGGGCGCGGCGCACCGCCGTCCGGCTGCGAGCCGGGGATTTTCCAGGAGGGGGCCAGCTTGACTGTCCTGCACACCGACCACGAACGCCGGGCCGTGCCCAGGCACGCTCCCGCGTCGGCGGGCCAGCGGATGGTGCCGCCGCAGCGTCCGATGTCCGCCCGGCACGTCGCCCCGTCCGCCGCTCCCCCGTCCAGCGGTGGCCGGACCAGCGTCGTCGTCCAGGCCGCGGACCCGATCTCGCGGGCCGGGGCGGAGGCGCAGCTGCGCCGTCACCCGGGGCTGGAGCTGTTGGATCCGGCGCCGGGTGCGCCGACCACGCCGGGGGCGGTCACCGTGCTGCTGGCCGAGTCGGCGGACGCCGCCGTGATGGCGAACCTGCGACGGCTGGTGCGCGGCGCCGAGCAGCGGGTGGTGCTGGTCGTCGAGCGGATGCGCGAGGCCGAGCTGCTGGAGGCGGTGGAGTGCGGCGTGGCCGCGATCATCTGGCGCCGGGAGGCCACCGCCGAGCGGCTGGGCCGGGCGGTGCTGGCGGCGGCCCGGGGTGACGGTGACCTGCCGGCCGACCTGCTGGGGCGGCTGATCAGCCAGGTGGGCCGGCTGCAGCGGAGCGTCCAGGGAATGCCGGGCCATGCGCCGTCGGGGCTGTCCGAGCGGGAGTCGGACGTGCTGCGGCTGGTCGCCGAGGGCTGGGACACGGGAGAGATCGCGGCCCGGTTGTCGTACTCCGAGCGCACGGTCAAGAACGTCCTGCACGGGTTGACGACCCGGCTGCAGTTGCGCAATCGGGCCCACGCGGTCGCCCACGCGGTCCGCGAGGGGTACATCTAGGCCCCGCGCCCGTCCTTCGGCCACCCGCCCGCCGCGTCCCGTCCGCCGGCGCGGCGGGTGGCCGCTTTTCCGGCCGCGGCGGGTGCCCTGTTCTGCGGCCGCGGCGGGTGCGGTGCGCGATGCCGGTGCGGCGGTGTCACGAACGAGTCGCCAAGATCTCACCTGCTGGAAACGTTTCGGGGCTACCCATCGGCCGGGTCGCGCGGCACACTTCTACGCGCGTACCTCTACGCGCGTCACCACACCTGACGACCCATTCGCCGTCCCCACCCGGGAGAGCCGTCCATGCCTCTGAACCGTCGTGACTTCGTCGCCCGGTCCGCCGCCACCGCCGCCGGCGCCGCCCTGGCCGGCGGCGCCGGCCTCGTCGCCGCCACGCCCGCCGCGGCGGCGGGCCCGGACGAGACCCGCGCCAAGGGGCGGGCCAAGAAGCAGGCCTTCACCGTCATGGGCACCACCGACCTGCACGGCCGGGTGCTCAACTGGGACTACTTCACCGACGCGGTCTACGCCGACAAGGCGCACAACGAGGTCGGCCTCGCCAAGATCTCCACGCTGGCCAAGCAGGTCCGCGAGGAGAAGGGCTGGGACCGCACCCTGCTGATCGACGCCGGCGACACCATCCAGGGCACCCAGCTGACCTACTACTACGCCCGGGTCGACCCGATCGCCACCGAGGCCGACACCGCGCCCGAGCACCCGATGGCGCTCGCCATGAACACCATGGAGTACACGGCCGCGGCGCTCGGCAACCACGAGTTCAACTACGGCATCGACACCCTGCGCGCCTACGAGGAGCAGCTGGACTTCCCGCTGCTGGGCGCCAACGCGCTGAACGCCCGCACCGACAAGCCGGCCTTCCCGCCGTACGTGATCCGCAAGCTGCGGCTGGGCAACGGCCCGGCCCTCAAGGTCGGCATCCTGGGCCTGACCAACCCGGGCATCGCGATCTGGGACAAGGCGAACGTCGCCGGCAAGATGACCTTCCCCGGCATCGTGGAGACCGCGAAGGTCTGGGTGCCCAAGGTCCGCGCGGCCGGCGCGGACATCGTCGTGGTGGCCTGCCACTCCGGCATGGACGAGGCCACCTCCTACGGCGACCAGCTGCCGTGGGCGGAGAACGCCTCGGTCGCGCTGGCCGAGCAGGTCGCGGGCATCGACGCCGTCCTGGTGGGCCACGCGCACAAGGAGATCCCGCAGCGGCTGGTCGTCAACAAGGAGACCGGCCGGACGGTCGTGCTCTCCGAGCCGCTCTGCTGGGGCCAGCGGCTGACCTGCTTCGACTTCGAGGTGGAGCTGGACAACGGCGCCTGGAAGGTGGTCTCGCTCTCCTCCCGGGTGCTGAACTCCAACACCGTCCCGGAGGACCCGGAGATCGTCGGCCTGATGACCGACCAGCACAAGAAGGTGGTCGAGTACGTCAACCAGGTCATCGGCACCGCGAAGATCGAGCTGTCGATCGCCGAGGCGCCGTTCCGGGACGTCCCGATCATCGACCTGATCGGCCGCGTCCAGGCCGACGTGGTCAAGGAGGCGCTGGCCGGCGGCCAGTACGCCAAGCTGCCGGTGCTCGCGCAGGCCGCGCCCTTCAACCGCACCGCGGTGATCCCGTCCGGCCAGGTCAAGCTGCGCGACGCGGCGGGCCTGTACATCTACGAGAACACCCTGGAGGCCCGCATCCTGACGGGCGCCCAGCTCAAGGACTACCTGGAGTTCTCGGCCCGGTACTACAACCAGCTCGCCCCGGACGCGCCGGTCGACAAGGCCACCCTGACCAACGCGCAGAACACCCCGGACTACAACTACGACTCGGTGTACGGCCTGGGCTACGACATCGACATCGCCCAGCCGGCCGGCTCGCGGATCGTCAACCTCACCTTCGAGGGCAAGCCGGTCGACCCCGCCGCCCAGTTCGTCCTCGCGGTGAACAACTACCGTGCCAACGGCGGCGGCAACTTCCCGCACGTCGCGGCCGCCCCGAAGGTGTGGGCCAACTCGGACGAGATCCGCAACGCGATGATCGCCTGGGTGAAGGCCCGGGGCGTCATCGACCCGGCCGACTTCGCCGCCGAGTCCTGGCGCCTGGTCCGGGCCGGCCGCCCGGTGTTCTGACCCCGCCCGCCCCACGACCGCCGCGACCGCCCCGCCACCCCTTCCCCGGTGGCGGGGCGCCCGCGTCCGGCCCCGCGGGGCCGTCGCGGTGGGAGGATGGCGGCATGACCGAGTTCCGTGTCCCCGAACGACATGCCCAGCTCCTGGCGTACGCGCAGGGCCTGACTCCGCCGTCGGGGTGGAAGATCGAGATCTCCGGCGACGAGATCATCATGATGGCGGGCCCGTCGGTGATCCACCAACGCAACCTGCTGATCGTCCGGGAGCAGTTCGACGCGCACCGGCCGTCCGACCTGATGCCCAGCGAGAACACCGACCTCGCCTCGCCGAACGTCGGCAAGCTGCGCAATCCAGACCTCACCTACATCCCGGTCTCGGTGGTCGAGCTCGGCGGCCACGACGTCCCGGCCGAGCTGGCGGCGATCGCGGTCGAGATCGTCCCGCCCTCGAATCCGGAGAACGACCTGGTCGGCAAGGTCCGCGACTACCCGCTGATGCGGATCCCGCTGTACCTGGTGATCGACCCGCGCGACGGCACGCTCACCCTCCACTCCGAACCCGGCAACGGCGTCTACCGCCGCCGGTGGAGCGGCGGGTTCGGCGACCGGGTGCCCGTCCCGGAGCCGTTCGCCTTCGAGCTCACCACCACCGAGCTGATCCGCTACCCCCGCTGAGGCCGGGCGCCCGCGCCGGTGGCGGGGCCCCCGCCACCGGTGGTCCGGGTGGCGGGGGCCCTGCCGTGCCCGGCGGGCCCGAGGGGTCAGAACGGGAAGCGGCTGCGCCCGTGCTGGATGGAGATCCACTTCACCGTGGTGAAGGCGTCCACCGTGGACTCGCCGTTGAGGCGGCCCACCCCGGAGTTCTTCTCGCCGCCGAACGGCACCACGGCCTCGTCGGCGATGGTCCCGTCGTTGACGTGGATCATGCCGGTCTCGATCCGCTGCGCCACCCGCACGCCGCGCTCCACGTCCGCCGTGTGCACGGCGCCGCTGAGCCCGAAGGGGGTGTCGTTGGCGATCCGGACCGCCTCGTCCTCACCGTCGAACGGCACCACCAGGACGACCGGGCCGAAGAGTTCGCGCTGCAGGATCGGCGCGCCGGCCGGCAGGCCGCCGAGCACGACCGGGTCCATCAGGCTGCCGTTGGTCTCGCCGCGCAGCAGGGCGGTGGCCCCGCCGGCGATCGCCTGGTCGACCTGGGCGGTGATGGCGTCGGCCTGCACCGGGTTGATCAGCGGGCCGATCTGGGTGGCCGGGTCCTTCGGGTCGCCGACCCGCAGCGTGGCGACCTTGCGGACGAACCGCTCGGTGAACTCCGCCTCGACGCTGCGGTCGACCAGCACCCGGTTGGCCGCCATGCAGACCTGGCCCTGGTGGGCGAAGCGGCTGAACACCGCGGCGTCGACCGCGTAGTCCAGGTCGGCGTCGTCGAGCACGATCAGCGCGCTGTTGCCGCCGAGCTCCAGCACCGTGCGCTTGAAGTGCGAGGCGGCGACGGTGGCGACGTGCCGGCCGACCTTGTCCGAGCCGGTGAAGGAGATCACCTTGGGGACGGGGTGCTCGATGAACGCGTCCCCGATCTCGGCGATGTCGGTGATGACGACGTTCAGCAGACCGGCCGGCAGGCCCGCCTCCTCGAAGATCCTGGCGATCAGCGTGCCGCCGACCACCGGGGTCTCCTGGTGCGGCTTGAGCACCACGCCGTTGCCGAGCGCGAGGGCCGGCGCGACCGCCTTCAGCGACAGGAACAGCGGGAAGTTGAACGGGCTGATCACACCGACCACGCCGACCGGGAGGCGGTACAGGCGGTTCTCCTTGCCCTCCACGGGCGAGGGCAGCAGCCGGCCCTCGGCACGCAGCGACAGCTGCATCGACTCGCGCAGCATGTCCTTGGTGAGGGAGAGTTCGAACCCGGCCTTGAGGGCGGTGCCGCCCAGCTCGGCCATGATCGCCTCGGTGATCTCCGCCTCGCGCTCCTCGACGATGCGCAGCGCGCGCTCGAAGACCAGCCGGCGCGCGTAGGGGTTGGTGGCGGCCCACTCCTTCTGCGCCCGCTCGGCCGCGCGGTACGCCCGGTCGACCTCCTCGACGGTGGCGACGGTGATGGTGGCGAGCTTGTCGCCGGTGTAGGGGTCGACGTCGACGATGTCCCAGGAGCCGCTGCCGGTCCGCCACTCGCCGTCGATGTACTGCAGCGCCAACTCGGAAAGGTACGACATCTGATCCCTCTCGTGCTGATTCGGGAAAGCTGCGGGAAAGCCCGCAGGCTCTCCTCGATCAGATCTGATCAGGGCTCATCGTACTGACGCCTCACAGTTCTTGGCGTACGGAGCGAAGAAGTTCCCGGGTCAGCTCGGGGGTGAGACTGTCGGCCACCAGACGGTCCGCCGCGCCGGAGTACTCGGCCACCTCGGCGGGCTTGTCCAGGTAGAGCGCGGTGGTGAACTGCTCCAGGTAGACGACGTCCGCGAGCTCCGGTTCGGCGAAGCTCAATACCGAGAAGGCGCCGCCCTCGGCGCGCAGCCCGCCGAAGCGCAGCGGCATCACCTGGAGCACGACGTTGGGCAGTTCGGTCAGCTCCAGCAACCGGTCGATCTGCGCCCGCATCAGCTCGGGCCCGCCCCAGGGGCGGCGCAGTGCGGCCTCGTCCAGGACGGCGAGCAGCCGCGGCGCCCGGTCGGCGGTGAGCACCCGCTGGCGTTTCAGCCGG
Source organism: Kitasatospora sp. NPDC028961 (assembly GCF_055564815.1). NCBI lineage: Bacteria > Bacillati > Actinomycetota > Actinomycetes > Kitasatosporales > Streptomycetaceae > Kitasatospora > Kitasatospora sp. NPDC028961. The sequence continues at coordinate 95,294 of NZ_JBVHVO010000003.1, forward strand.
ACCTCGACCCGCCGCTCGACCTCGTCGGCCTCGGTGACGTGGCCGCCGTGGGTGATCACCGCCCGCGCGTAGTCGGCGGTCTGCAGCAGCCCGTGGACGAACTGCACCTCGTAGCTGCGGATCTCGGTGGCGGCCTCCTCCAGGCCGAGGTAGGTCTGGAACCAGCCCGGCAGCACGTCGCCGTAAGCGTGCCACCAGGACGTCGCGTTGGCGTCGCGGACCAGCCCGAGCACCGAGGCCCGCTCCTGCTCGGCCTCGACCCCGTACAGCGTGAGCAGGTCGGCGACGTCGCGCTCCTTGAAGCCGACCCGGCCGAGTTCCATCCGGCTGATCTTCGACTCGGAGGCGCGGATCGAGTACCCGGCCTCCTCCCGGCTGACGCCTCTGGCCTCCCGCAGCCTTCGCAGTTGGGACCCCAGTAGCAGGCGCCGTACCGTGGCACCTCCGCCTGCCTGAGTCATGCTCATCGCGTCACCCTCCGCACGTCGCGCAGCCCCCCGGCCGTCGGCCGCAGTCTGCCATCTGACACGGACAAACAACAGTCCGTCAGCGATCGCGTTCCAGGCGTAGCAGCCCGGGTACCGCGGCCAGGCTCAGGACCAGCAGGAACAGCCACGGCCAGGCGGCGCCGCGCCCCAGCAGCAGGGTGAGCACGGCGGGAGCGACGGCCTGGCCGATGTTCCAGGGCAGTTGGTGGACCGCCAGGTAGCGGCCGCGCAGCCCGGGGTCGGCGAGCGAGACGCTGAGCTCCTCCCGGAAGCTCGACGCACCCGCCTCGACCACCGAACTCGCCGCCCGGACCGGCCTGTCGGCCGCCAACGTGTCGCACCACCTCACGGCCCTGCGCGGAGCGGGCCTGGCCGCCCGCCACCGCGCCGGCCACACCGTCCTCTCCCTGCGCACCGAGGCCGCGGAACTGCTGCTGCGCGGCTGAGCCCCGAGAACCGCCGCCGCGCGGCTGAGGCGCGAAGACCGCTGCGCGGCCGGGGCCCGGAACCGCCGCGGCCTCCGGCCCGTCCAAGCGCCATGCGCCGACGCCGCCCGAGCCCCGCCGCCCTGCTGCTCACCGTGCTGGCCCTCACGGCCCTGGTGTTCGCCGTCCTGACGGTCACCGCCGGGGGGAACGACCGGGGGCTGCCGCCCCGGCCCGGCGATCCGGGCCTCCCCCGCCCCACCGTCACGATCGCCCCGGCGACGCCCCGGGTCTGAACCGCCACCGCGGCGGGCGCACGAAAGCGGCACCTGCCCCCAACTTGGTCGGGGAGAGGGCAGGCGCCGTGGGACCGCGTTTGGCCCGGCGACACTGGCGGGAGGAGCGGCTCGTACTCCCGGCGATGCGGTGCCGGGCGCTCTGGGGGTGGACGGGTCCACCGGCGGGAGTGGCCGCCGGCGGTCCGGCCGGGGGTCAGACCACCAGCGGGCGGTCCGTCGGGCGGATCGGGGCGGGCAGCGGGGTCTTGCCGCCCAGGTACTTGTCCACCGCGGCGGCGGCCGAACGGCCCTCCGCGATGGCCCAGACGATCAGCGACTGGCCACGACCGGCGTCCCCGCAGACGTAGACGCCATCGACATTGGTGGCGAACTTCCCGTCCCGGGCCACATTACCCCGTGCGTCCAGGTCGACGCCAAGCTGCTCGACCAGGCCGTTCTTCACGTCCGTGCCGGTGAAGCCCATGGCCAGGGTGACCAGCTGGGCCGGGATCGCCCGCTCGGTGCCGGGGACCGGCTCGAAGCGGCCGTCCCGGAACTCGACCTCGACCAGGTGCAGCTCCTGGACGTTGCCGTCCTCGTCTCCCGTGAAGTGGGTGGTGTTGACGGCGTAGACCCGCTCGCCGCCCTCCTCGTGGGCCGAGGTGACCTTGTAGGTCATCGGCATGGTCGGCCAGGGCTGGTGGCCGGGGCGCTCGTCGCTGGGGCGCGGCATGATCTCCAGCTGGGTGACCGAGGCCGCCCCCTGGCGCAGCGCGGTGCCGAGGCAGTCCGCGCCGGTGTCGCCGCCGCCGATGACGATGACGTGCTTGCCCTTGGCGCTGATCGGCGAGTCGACGAAGTCGCCCTCCTGCACCTTGTTGGCCAGCGGCAGGTACTCCATCGCCTGGTGGATGCCCTTGAGCTCGCGCCCGGGCACCGGCAGGTCGCGGGCGGTCGTCGCACCGGCGGCCACGACCACCGCGTCGAAGCGCTCGCGCAGCTGCTGGCCGGTGATGTCCTCGCCCACGTGGACGCCGGTGCGGAACCGGGTGCCCTCCGCCCGCATCTGCTCGATGCGGCGGTTGATGTGGCGCTTCTCCATCTTGAACTCGGGGATGCCGTAGCGCAGCAGGCCGCCGACGCGGTCGGCGCGCTCGTACACCACCACGGTGTGCCCGGCCCGGGTGAGCTGCTGGGCGACGGCCAGGCCGGCCGGGCCGGAGCCCACCACGGCGACCGTCTTGCCGGAGAGCCGCTCGGGGATCTGCGGCGTGACGCCGCCCCGGTCCCAGGCCTTGTCGATGATGGTGACCTCGACGTTCTTGATGGTCACCGCGTCCTGGTTGATGCCCAGCACGCACGCGGACTCGCAGGGAGCCGGGCAGAGCCGCCCGGTGAACTCCGGGAAGTTGTTGGTCGCGTGCAGCCGCTCGATCGCGCCGACGAAGTCGTCCCGGTAGGCCAGGTCGTTCCACTCGGGGATGAGGTTCCCGAGCGGGCAGCCGTTGTGGCAGAACGGGATGCCGCAGTCCATGCAGCGGCCGGCCTGCTTGCTGATGATCGGCAGGAGGCTGCGTTCGACGTAGACCTCGTTCCAGTCCCGCAGACGGACGTCCACGGGCCGGCGCTCGGCCAGCTGCTTGCCGGTGGTCAGGAAGCCCTTGGGGTCAGCCACGTGCCGCCTCCATCATCTTGCGAGTGGTCTCGGACTCGGAGAGTCCATCGCGCTCAGCGGCGTCCTTGGCGGCGAGCACAGCCTTGTAGTCGGTCGGCATGATCGTGGAGAAGCGGGAGACCCCGCTGCCCCAGTCGGCCAGGAGCTCGGCGGCGACGGTGGAGCCGGTCTCCTCGTAGTGCTGCTGCACGGTCTCGCGCAGCCATTCGCGGTCGGCGGCGCTGGGGGCCTCGATGCCCACCATGCCGTCGTTGACGTTGGCGGGCCGCAGGTCCAGCACGTAGGCGACGCCGCCGGACATGCCCGCCGCCAGGTTGCGCCCGGTCTCGCCGAGGATGACGACCCGGCCGCCGGTCATGTACTCCAGACCGTGGTCGCCGACGCCCTCGACCACCAGGGTGGCACCGGAGTTGCGGACGGCGAAGCGCTCGCCGGCCTTGCCGCGCAGGTGCACGCGGCCGCTGGTGGCGCCGTAGCCGATGGTGTTGCCGGCGATCACGTGGCTCTGCGCGTCGGCGCCGATCGCGGCCGCCTCGCGGGCCGGGCGGACGATCACCACGCCGCCGGAGAGTCCCTTGCCGACGTAGTCGTTGGCGTCGCCCTCCAGGCGCAGTGTGATGCCCTTCGGCAGGAAGGCGCCGAACGACTGCCCGGCCGAGCCGGTGAAGGTGACGTCGATGGTCCCCTCCGGCAGGCCCTCGCCGCGGTACCGCTTGGTCACCTCGTGGCCGAGCATGGTGCCGACCGTGCGGTTGACGTTGCGGATCGGCAGCTGGATGCGGACGGCGTCGCCGCGCTCCAGGGCGTCCTGGGCGAGGTCGATCAGCTGGTTGTCCAGCGCCTTGTCGAGCGCGTGGTCCTGCGTGGTGGTGCGGTGCAGGGCCGCGCCCTCGGGCAGCTCGGGGACGTGGAACAGCGGCGCCAGGTCGAGCCCGGCGGCCTTCCAGTGCTCGATCGCGGCCTGGGCGTTGATGTGCTCGGCGTGGCCGACCGCTTCCTCGATCGTGCGGAAGCCCAGCTCGGCGAGGATCTCGCGGACCTCCTCGGCGATGAACTCGAAGAAGTTGACGACGAACTCGGGCTTGCCGGAGAAGCGCTCGCGCAGCACCGGGTTCTGGGTGGCGACGCCGACCGGGCAGGTGTCCAGGTGGCAGACGCGCATCATGATGCAGCCGGAGACGACCAGCGGGGCGGTGGCGAAGCCGAACTCCTCGGCGCCCAGCAGCGCGGCGATGACGACGTCGCGGCCGGTCTTCAGCTGGCCGTCGGTCTGCACCACGATGCGGTCGCGCAGGCCGTTGAGCAGCAGGGTCTGCTGGGTCTCGGCGAGGCCGAGCTCCCAGGGACCGCCCGCGTGCTTGAGCGAGGTGAGCGGCGAGGCGCCGGTGCCGCCGTCGTGGCCGGAGACCAGCACGACGTCCGCGTGCGCCTTGGAGACGCCGGCCGCGACCGTGCCGACGCCGACCTCGGAGACCAGCTTCACGTGGATGCGGGCCGCCGGGTTGGCGTTCTTCAGGTCGTGGATCAGCTGGGCGAGGTCCTCGATGGAGTAGATGTCGTGGTGCGGCGGCGGGGAGATCAGGCCGACACCCGGGGTGGAGTGCCGGGTCTTGGCGACCCACGGGTAGACCTTGTGGCCGGGCAGCTGGCCGCCCTCGCCGGGCTTGGCGCCCTGGGCCATCTTGATCTGGATGTCGTCCGCGTTGACCAGGTACTCGGAGGTGACGCCGAACCGGCCGGAGGCGACCTGCTTGATCGCCGAGCGGCGCTCCGGGTCGTAGAGGCGGTCCGGGTCCTCGCCGCCCTCACCGGTGTTGGACTTGCCGCCGAGCCGGTTCATCGCGATGGCCAGCGTCTCGTGCGCCTCCAGCGAGATGGAGCCGTAGGACATGGCGCCGGTGGAGAAGCGCTTGACGATCTCGGAGACCGGCTCGACCTCGTCGACGGAGATCGGGGTGCGGCCGAGGGTGTCGAGGCGGAACAGGCCGCGCAGCGTCATCAGGCGCTCGGACTGCTCGTTCACCCGGTCGGTGTACTGCTTGAAGATGTCGTACCGGCGGTTGCGGGTGGAGTGCTGCAGCCGGAAGACGGTGTCCGGGTCGAACAGGTGCGGCTCGCCCTCGCGGCGCCACTGGTACTCGCCGCCGATCTCCAGCGCGCGGTGCGCGGCGGGGATGCCGGAGGCGGGGTACGCCTTGGCGTGGCGGGCGGCCACCTCCTTGGCGATCTCGTCGAGGCCGATGCCGCCGAGCTTGGTGGTGGTGCCCGCGAAGTAGGCGCCGACCAGCTCCTGGGAGAGGCCGATCGCCTCGAAGACCTGCGCGCCGCGGTAGGAGGCGACGGTGGAGATGCCCATCTTGGACATGACCTTGAGCACGCCCTTGCCGAGCGCCTTGATCAGGTTCTTGATGGCCCGCTCGGGCTCGACGCCCTCGATGAAGACTCCCTGGGCGACGAGGTCCTCGACGGACTCCATGGCCAGGTACGGGTTGACCGCGCCGGCGCCGTAGCCGATCAGCAGCGCGACGTGGTGCACCTCGCGGACGTCGCCGGCCTCGACCAGCAGCGACACCTGGGTGCGCTGCTTGGTGCGGATCAGGTGGTGGTGGATCGCGGAGGTGAGCAGCAGCGAGGGGATCGGCGCGTGCTCGGCGTCCGAGTGCCGGTCCGAGAGCACCACGATCCGGGCGCCGTCGGCGATCGCGGCGTCGGCCTCGGCGGCGATCTCGGCCAGCCGCGCGGCCAGGCCCTCGCCGCCGGTGGCGACCTTGTACAGGCCGGAGAGCGTGACGGCCTTGAGGCCGGGCTGGTCCCCGTCGTGGTTGATGTGGACGAGCTTGGCCAGCTCGTCGTTGTCGATCACCGGGAAGGTGATGCCGACCGAGCGGCAGGAGGCGGCCTCGGCGGTCAGCAGGTTGCCCTCGGGGCCCAGGTTGCTCAGCAGCGAGGTGACGAGCTCCTCGCGGATGGCGTCCAGCGGCGGGTTGGTGACCTGCGCGAAGAGCTGCACGAAGTAGTCGAACAGCAGCCGCGGCTTCTCGGAGAGCGCCGCGATCGGGCTGTCGGTGCCCATCGAGCCGAGCGCCTCGCCACCGGTGCGGGCCATCGGCGCGAGGATGACCCGCAGCTCCTCCTCGGTGTACCCGAAGGTCTGCTGGCGGCGGGTCACCGACGCGTGGGTGTGCGCGATGTGCTCGCGCTCGGGCAGCTTGGCGAGCTGGATCTGGCCGCCGTCGACCCACTCCGCGTAGGGGTGCTCGGACGCCAGCGCGGACTTGATCTCCTCGTCCTCGACGATGCGGTGCTCCGCGGTGTCGATGAGGAACATCTTGCCGGGCTGCAGCCGGCCCTTGCGGGCGATCTTCTCCTGCTCGATGTCGAGCACGCCGACCTCGGAGGAGAGGACGACCAGGCCGTCCTCGGTGATCCAGTAACGGGCCGGGCGCAGGCCGTTGCGGTCCAGCACGGCGCCGATCTGGGTGCCGTCGGTGAAGGTGACGCAGGCCGGGCCGTCCCAGGGCTCCATCAGGTTGGAGTGGTACTGGTAGAACGCGCGGCGGGCCGGCTCCATGGTGGCGTGGTTCTCCCACGCCTCCGGGATCATCATCAGCACCGAGTGCGGCAGCGAGCGTCCGCCGAGGTGGAGCAGCTCCAGGACCTCGTCGAAGGAGGCCGAGTCGGAGTGGTCCGGGGTGCAGATCGGGAAGATCCGGTCGAGCCCCTGCCCGTTCCTGTTGGCCGGGATGAGGTCGGTGGCGAGCTGGGACTCGCGGGCGGTCATCCAGTTCCGGTTGCCCTTGACCGTGTTGATCTCGCCGTTGTGCGCGACGAAGCGGTACGGGTGGGCGAGCGGCCAGCTCGGGAAGGTGTTGGTGGAGAAGCGCGAGTGCACCAGGCCGAGCGCGGAGGCGTAGAGCCGGTCCGACAGGTCGGGGAAGAAGGGCTCCAGCTGGCCGGTGGTCAGCATGCCCTTGTAGACGATGGTGCGCGCGGAGAGCGACGGGAAGTACACGCCGGCCTCGCGCTCGGAGCGCTTGCGGACGACGAAGGCGAGCCGGTCGAGGGTGATGCCCTCGCTGCCGTCCTTGGCCAGGAACACCTGGCGGAAGCGCGGCATCACCGAGCGGGCGGTGGCGCCCAGCAGGTCGGGGGTGACCGGGACGTCGCGCCAGCCGAGGACGGTGAGGTCCTCCTCCGCGGCGATGGCCTCGATCTGCGCGACGGCGGCGGCGGCGGCCGCGTCCTCGTCGGGCAGGAAGGCGATGCCGACCGCGTAGGAGCCGGCGGCGGGCAGCTCGAAGGAGACCTTGGCGCGCAGGAAGGCGTCGGGGACCTGGGTCAGGATGCCCGCGCCGTCACCGGAGTCCGGCTCGGCGCCGGTGGCACCCCGGTGCTCCAGGTTGCGCAGGACGGTGAGCGCCTGCTCGACGATCTTGTGGTCGGCGATGCCGGTCAGCGTGGCGACGAAGCCGACGCCACAGGCGTCGTGCTCGTTCCTCGGGTCGTACAGGCCCTGAGCAGCAGGTCGCGCATCCGGAACGAGCGCGTACGGCGGGCGGGCGGCGCCGGCCTGGGGCTCGTTGGCGGAGTGCATGGATGCAGACAGCATCGGCTCTCCCGTCGTCGTCTTGAGCAATGAGCTTCGTGCAATAGGGACGACGTTGGCCCTCTGCGATTTCGTGCAGGTTACATGATGCCGGAGATCCCGAGAAGTGGAACATCTCGTCCATATGGCGGACATGACCCCAGGTCAGGGGCTATTACCGGCGAGTAGTGCGAGCGGGAGGAGTCGGTTTGCCGACTGCGCGCTCCCTCCAGTGTGCCCGTGCCGCGGAGGACCGAAACGGGACCGAAATCCCCCGTCGACAAGATCGCCACGAGCGCGCCTGCGATTCGATCCTCCGGGGCCGATCGGACCGAAGGAATCCTCGGACCGGCGGCTCTTCGGCCGATACTAGGACGACCGCGCATCCGGGCCCATGTGCGGAACGTCACGCGCTTCACAGCATATCCATGCAGCCTGCTGTAGCAATCGACGATTCCCCCGCCCCGGCCGCCACAGCGCCCCGGCGGGCCCGGTCAGCGGCCCCGGCGGCCCGGCGGGCCCCGGTCAGCCGACCTGCCCGCCGATGAGCATGCCCAGCAGATACGTCACCGCGGCCGCCGCCCCGCCCAGCACCAGCTGCCGCAGCCCGCTGAACCACCAGGTCCGCGCCGTCACCCGGGCGACCACCGCACCGCAGAGGAAGAGGCCGCCCGTCGCGAGCAGCACCGCGGGCAGCAGCGAGGTCGCGCCCAGCAGGTACGGCAGCAGCGGCAGCAGCGCGCCGACCGCGAAGCAGACGAACGAGGACCCGGCCGCGACCCACGGCGATGGCAGGTCGTTGGGGTCCACCCCCAGCTCCTCCCGGGCGTGGACCTCCAGGGTCCGCTCCGGATCGGCGGAGAGCTGCCGGGCCACCTCGCGCGCCAGCTCCGGATCGACCCCGCGCGAGGCGTAGAGCTCGGCCAGCTCGGCCAGCTCGCCCTGCGGGTTGCGGCGCAGCTCCAGCCGCTCGGCCTCGATCTCCGCCTGCACCAGCTCGCGCTGCGAGGCCACCGAGGTGTACTCCCCCGCCGCCATCGAGCAGGCACCGGCCGCCAGACCGGCGAGGCCGGTGATCACCACCGTGCCGCTGGAGGCCGCGCCCCCGACGACGCCGGTCATCAGCGCGAAGTTGGAGACCAGCCCGTCCATCGCACCGAACACCGCCGGCCGCAGCCAGCCGCCGTTCACATCGCGGTGGTGCCCTGCGGCGGGCACGCGGGGGTGTTGCCCGGCCTCGGGTTCAAGGGTGGTCACGCTCACGGTCCCGGGTCTCCGTCCGATCGTCCGACGACCCGAACGTAGTCCTTCCGGCCTGGGCACTTCCAGCAAAGTAAGGCTGTCCGAACACACCTCCGGCCGCCCTCCGCGGAAGTCGGGAGAACGGCCGGTGGCAGGGGAAAGAGCTGGTCAGGTGAGGTTCTTGGCGTCCTTGTCGGCACTCCCGGCGACGGACCGGGCCGAGTCGCCGTCCACCTTTTTGTCCGAGGGGCAAGACGCCGCCGGGCTGTCACCCGAGGAACCCGGAGCTTCCACGGGCTCGGCGGCGTCGGACGGGCCGGTCGCGGTCGGGTCGATGGTCGCCGGGTCCTCCCGGCCGGGGTGCTTCTTGCCGACGATCACGAGGGAGACGACGGCGGAGATGAAGACCGCGATCGCCACCCAGTCGTTGAGCCGCAGCCCGAAGAAGGTGTGCGCCTCGTCGATCCGCAGCCACTCGGTCCAGAACCGGCCGACCGTGTACGCGGCCACGTACAGCGCGAAGGCCCGGCCGTGGCCGAGGGTGAACCGGCGGTCCGCCCAGATCACCAGCGCCGCGACGCCCACGCACCAGAGCGACTCGTAGAGGAAGGTCGGGTGGTAGATCCCGGTGACCACCTCGCCGTTGGGCAGCGTCTTGTCGATCTCCAGGCCCCACGGCAGCGTGGTCTCCCGGCCGTACAGCTCCTGGTTGAACCAGTTGCCCCAGCGGCCGAGCGCCTGGGCCAGCGCGATGCCCGGCGCGATGGCGTCGGCGTAGGCGGGCAGCGGCACGCCCCGGCGGCGGGCACCGATCCAGGCACCGACCGCGCCGAACGCGATCGCACCCCAGATCCCGAGGCCGCCCTCCCAGATCTTGAAGGCGTTCCAGGGGTTCTTCCCCTCGCCGAAGTAGAGCTGGTTGTCGGTGATCACGTGGTAGAGCCGGCCGCCGACCAGGCCGAACGGCACGGCCCAGACGGCGATGTCGCCGACCGTGTGCTTGCCGCCACCACGGGCGACCCAGCGCTTGCTGCCGAGCCAGACGGCGACGACGACACCGAGGATGATGCAGAAGGCGTAGGCGCGCAGCGGGATCGGTCCGATGTAGAGGACACCCCGCGACGGGCTGGGAATGTAGGCGATATCCATGGCAGCTCCGACGCTACAGGGTCGGCGGCCCGCCCCGGTCACCCCGCGGGTCACAGATCCCGAACAACAGGGTGCCGGACGCCGGACGCCGGGCCGGACGCCGGACGCACCGCCGCCCGCTCCGGACGGGGAGGGGCGGCGGGCGACCGGCCGGGGCCGGCCTCAGCCGGCGTTCGGCGACGGGTTGTTGCTCTCCGGCGCGGTGCCGGTCGGCGCCGGGGACTGCCCGTGCGAACCCGGCGTGCCCAGCTTCTTGCCCTGGTTGGCGGCGTCCACCCACGTGACCAGGTTCTGCGGGGTGATCTCCTCATTGCCGTTCTTCGGGTAGATCGGCTGGCCGTTGAGCAGCACCGTCGGGGTCGACTTGTAGCTGGACTTGTCGAAGTCCTGCTGCACCGCGGAGACCCAGCCCCCGTAGGTGTTGTCGTTGACGCAGGCCTCGAAGGCCGGCGTGGCCAGGCCGTCGACCTGCTTGGCGAGGTTGATCAGGGTGGCCTTGTCGCCGAAGGCGTCGTTGGTCTCGTCCGGCTGGTTGCGGTAGAGCACGTCGTGGTAGTCGCGGAAGTGCCCGGCCTGCTGGGCGCAGCCCAGCGCGTTGGCCCCGTACTTGGAGCCCTTGCCGGGCACCGCCCGGTCGATGAACGAGACGATGTGGTAGTTGGTGTAGATCTTGCCCGCGTCTTCCAACTGGTCGATGGTGGAGGCGAATTCACGCTCGAAGGTGCCGCAGGCGGGGCAGCGCGGGTCCTCGTAGACGGTGAGCACGGCCGGGGCGTCGGCGGCGCCCACCGGGACGACGAGGTTCTTGTCCCCGATGGTGCCGGCCGGCGCGGCGGTCGGGGTCTCCGGCTTGGAGCGCTGGTTCTGCACCACGACGCCGGTCACCACGGCGGCGGCGATCACCGCCAGCACCACACCGCCGATCACCAGCTTCTTCTTGCGCCGGCCGCGGGCCTCGTCGGCCGCCCGGTCCGCCAGCATCCGCTCGCGGGCGGTGCGCTTGCCTTCTCGGTTCTTCTCGCTCATCGCCTTGACATCCACTGTTCGCCTTGACATCCACTAGCGGGGAAAGGGGTGTGGGGATGGGTGCCCGCGGCCGCTCAGGCCGCCAGCCAGCCGTCCACCGAGAACTTGGTGCGGGGGCGCCAGATCAGCCAGCCGGCCAGGAGCAGGAACCCGGTGTCGCGCAGGATCTCCTGGAGGTACTCGGTCTGCGAGGCGTCCACCGCCCCGCCGCCGCCGAAGCAGCCGCAGTCGATCGAGATGCCGCGCGCCCAGGCCGAGGCGATCCCGGCGATGAAGGCGAGCAGCAGCAGCGCCGACACGCCCGCGACCAGCCGGACACCGAGCCCGATCACCAGCAGCAGCGCGAGCGCCAGCTCCAGGAAGGGCAGGGCGTAGCCGACCGGCTTGACCAGCGACTCGGGCAGGATCTCGTACGCGCGGACCGCCTGGGCCGCCTCGGCCGGATCGGCGATCTTGGCCAGTCCGGCCCAGCCCCAGACCACGGCGAGGCCGAGCCGGGCGGCGGTGCCGATCCACTCCGTCCAGGCCGGCCACGGACGCCGGGCCGCCGGCTCGGTCTGGCTGAGGTGCGCTGCCGGGCCGGCCATCGGGAAACCCCCCTCGGGAAACACGTTCACTTCCTGAGGAACCGTAAGGGATGAGGGGTGGTTCCTCCATATTCAGGAATTAAGCCGGATGAGTGACGGCTGATGGCGTTCTGTCCGAATGTGTTCTAGTGCCCGTTCGGGTCGCAGCCCGGCGGGCGCCCGGGGTCGTAGAGGTCCGGGCGGCTCTCGTGCGCCGAGCGCGTCGCCCGCGCCACCGCGTCCACCCGGGCCGCCTCGGCGCAGACGTACGCGTCCCGCTCGGCCCGCTCCGCCCCCCGCCTGGCCAGCGCGTGTCCCACCGCGGTGTCCGCCCCGACCGCCGCGGACAGGGCCAGCACGGCGGCCGCCGCCCGCAGCAGGACGGCTCGCTGCACACCCGGCACCGGCGGACCCCTTCCGTTCGCTTCACGCCCCCGTACACGTGGTTCGTGCACTCGTCCCTCCACTCAACGCCGGTCAACCCCACCTGATGCGTCGGAGCCGCCTTGTTCACCCGTTCGGGTCCGGCCGGGCACGCCGACGGCCCGTCGCCCCCTCCGGTGGGGGCGACGGGCCGTCGGTGTCGGACGCGGGTGCCTACCGGCGGCGGACGCCCCGGGCCAGCTCGCCGGCCAGCTCGCGGACGGCGGCCAGCGCGGCCGGCTCGTCCCCGTCGGCGTCCAGGATCCGCTGGACGAAGGCCGAGCCGACGATCACGCCGTCCGCGAAGCCCGCCACCTCGGCGGCCTGGGCGGCGGTCGAGACGCCGAGGCCGACGCAGACCGGCAGGTCGGTGGTGGCCCTGGTCCGGGCGACCAGGTCCTCGGCGAGGTTGCCGACCCGGGCCCGGGTACCGGTCACCCCCATCACGGCGGCCGCGTAGACGAAGCCGGAGCCCGCCGCGGTGACCTCGGCGAGGCGCTTGTCCCTGCTGCTGGGGGCGACCACGAAGACGGTGTCGAGGCCGTGCTCGCCCGCCGCCTTGCGCCACTCCTCGGACTCCTCGACCGGCAGGTCCGGCAGGATGCAGCCGGCGCCGCCGGCGGCGGCCAGGTCGGCGGCGAAGCGCGCCGTGCCGTAGCGGTCGACCGGGTTCCAGTAGGTCATGACCAGCACCGCCGCCGCGGGGTGGGCGGTGGCCACCTCCTGGACGGTGCGCAGCACGTCCTTGATCTTCACCCCGGCCCGCAGCGCGATGTCGTCGGCGGTCTGGATGGTCGGGCCGTCCAGGACCGGGTCGGAGTGCGGCAGGCCGATCTCGACGACGTCGCAGCCGCCCTCGATCAGCGCGTTGACGGCGCGCACGCCGCCGTCGACGGTCGGGAAGCCGGCCGGCAGGTAGCCGATCAGCGCGGCGCGGTTCTCCGCCTTGGCCCCGGCCAGGACGTCACTGAGCTTCGAAGCCATGGTCACTTACCCCCGTTGCCGGTGCCGTCGCCGGCGTTGCCGGCCGCCTTGCCACCGGTCTCGTCGTACAGCCCGAAGTACTCGGCCGCGGTGTGCATGTCCTTGTCGCCGCGCCCGGAGAGCGAGACCAGGATGGTGGCCTCCGGTCCGAGCTCGCGGCCCAGCTCCAGGGCGCCGGCCAGCGCGTGGGCGCTCTCGATGGCCGGGATGATGCCCTCGGTGCGGGACAGCAGCCGCAGGGCCTGCATGGCGGCGTCGTCGGTGACCGGGCGGTACTCGGCCCGGCCGGTGTCCTTCAGCCAGGCGTGCTCCGGGCCGACGCCCGGGTAGTCCAGACCGGCCGAGATGGAGTGCGACTCGATGGTCTGGCCGTCCTCGTCCTGCAGCACGTAGGTGCGCGAGCCGTGCAGCACCCCGGGGTCGCCCTTGGTGAGGGTGGCGGCGTGCTTCGGGGTCTCGGCGCCCTCGCCGGCCGCTTCGCAGCCGATCAGGCGCACCCCGGCGTCCGGGATGAACTCGTGGAAGATGCCCATCGCGTTGGAGCCGCCGCCGACGCAGGCGACCACGGCGTCCGGCAGCCGTCCGGTCCGCTCCAGCACCTGCTCGCGGGCCTCGACGCCGATGACCCGGTGGAAGTCGCGGACCATCATCGGGAACGGGTGCGGGCCGGCCACCGTGCCGAACAGGTAGTGGGTGGAGTCCACGTTGGCGACCCAGTCGCGGAACGCCTCGTTGATGGCGTCCTTGAGGGTGCGGCTGCCGGACGTCACGGACACCACCTCGGCGCCGAGCATCCGCATCCGCGCCACGTTCAGCGCCTGGCGCCGGGTGTCGACCTCGCCCATGTAGATGGTGCAGTCGAAGCCGAACAGCGCGCAGGCGGTGGCGGTGGCCACGCCGTGCTGGCCGGCGCCGGTCTCGGCGATGATCCGGGTCTTGCCCATCCGCCGGGTCAGCAGGGCCTGGCCCAGCACGTTGTTGATCTTGTGCGAGCCGGTGTGGTTGAGGTCCTCGCGCTTGAGCAGGACGCGCGCGCCGCCCGCCTCGGCGGAGAAGCGGTGCACATCGGTCAGCGGGGAGGGGCGGCCGGTGTAGTCCTTCAGCAGCCCGTCCAGCTCGGCCGCGAAGGCCGGGTCGGCCTTGGCCTTCTCGTACTCGTCGGCGACCTGTTCGACGGCGGCGACCAGCGCCTCCGGGATGAAACGGCCCCCGTAGGCGCCGAAGTAACCGCGGGCGTCCGGCACCTCGGCGCCGGGCAGGTAGTCCTTCTCGGACATGGTGGAGTCCTTCTCGCAGATGACGGCAGTGACGTCGGAACGGCCTAGCGGCCGTGCGTCCTGCGCCATCGGCGGCCCTGCACCTGCCCGGGCTCGCAGCCGATCACGTAGCGCACCCGCCTGCCCAGCACCCGGCGTGCGGGCGCGCGGCAGCCGCGCGGGCGGCAACCGGGAGCGAGACGGGAGGCGAGTTTCATGGCGGCGGGGTCAGTCCTTGTGCCGCAGGGCGGGGTGCGCACCGGCGGCGACCAGGTCGGCCACCGCGGCGCGCGGGTCCCGGCCGGTCACCAGGGTCTCGCCGACCAGCACCGCGTCGGCGCCCAGGTTGGCGTAGGAGATGACGTCCAGCGGGCCACGCACACCGGACTCGGCGATCTTGACCACGTGGGACGGGATCGCGTGCACGATGTTGCCGAAGGTGTTGCGGTCCACCTCAAGGGTCTTGAGGTTGCGGGCGTTCACGCCGATGATCTTCGCACCGGCGTCCACCGCGCGGGCGATCTCCTCCTCGTCGTGCACCTCGACCAGCGGGGTGAGGCCGATCGACTCGGCACGCTCGATCAGCGACACCAGGGCCGGCTGGTCGAGCGCGGCGACGATCAGCAGCGCGAGGTCGGCGCCGTGCGCGCGGGCCTCCCAGAGCTGGTAGGCGGTGACGATGAAGTCCTTGCGCAGCAGCGGGGTGTCCACCGCGGCGCGGACGGCGTCCAGGTCCGCCAGCGAGCCGCCGAAGCGGCGCTGCTCGGTCAGCACGCTGATCGCCGCGGCACCGCCCGCCGCGTAGTCGGTCGCCAGGGCGGCCGGATCGGCGATGGCGGCCAGCGCTCCCTTGGACGGGCTGGAGCGCTTGACCTCGCAGATCACCCGCACCCCGTCGCCCTTGAGGGCGGCGACGCCGTCCTTGGCGTCCGGGGCCTTGGCGGCGAGCTCCTTGAGCTGGTCCAGTGAGACCTCGGCCTGCCGCTCGGCGAGGTCCTCGCGGACCCCTTCGATGATCGTGTCGAGCACACTCACGCGAGCGCCCCCATCAGTTCTGCTAGTTCTGCTAGCGAGGAGCCGGACGGCCAATGGGCCCGCCGGCCCTTCGATGGTATCGGCACCGGGGAGCGCGAGGCGCATCCACCCGGCGCGCGTCTCGCGGAACGGACGCCCCCCGACATGCCTCCCGACACGCCTCCCAACTGCGGCTTCACACCGTCCACACCGCGCCGGGGTCAGATCAGCGGCGGCGCCAGCCCCACGCCCACCGACAGGTTGCGCACCACCGTGAACACCAGGACCAGCAGCGCGACCAGCGCCCAGCGGCGGGCGCCCAGCGCGACCCGGGGCGCCGGTCCCCCGGTCAGCGCCGCCCACACCCAGCGCACCCAGAGCAGCGCCAGCACCGCGAAGAGCAGCACCGCGGCCGCGTTGTCGTGCAGCGCGCCGCTGAGGTCGCCGTGGGCGAGGGCGTGGACGCAGCGCAGGCCGCCGCAGCCCGGGCACCACCAGCCGGTGGCCGCCAGGAACGGGCAGGTCGGGTAGTGGCCGGGGGCGTTCGGGTCGACCACCGCGAGGTACACGGTGGGGACGGCCGCCGCGGCCAGGGCGGCCAGCGGCGGACCGAGCCGGCGCAGGACGGACGGCCGGGCGGAGACGAGGGGGGCGGCGTTCACGCCCACGATTGTGCCGGTACGACGCGCCCGCCGGGGGCACGAAACGGCCTCCGGCGGCGAAACGTTCCGGCCGGGACGACGAAACGGCGGGCGTGGCGCCCGCCGTTCGGTACCGCGCGGGGCTTCGTCAGGCGGCGGCGACGACGGCGGCGGCCGCGGCGCGGTCCTCCACGGTCTCGACGTGCGGGCTGGGCTGCTTGCCCATGCCGGCCATCGACATGGCCTTGCCGATCACGCCGCCCAGCACGACGACCGCCAGGCCGCCCCAGACGACCGGCACCGACGGGAGGATCATCGCCACGCCCGCGATCGCGAATCCGACGAAGGAGATGGTCACGCCGGTCCAGGCGGCGGGGTTGTGGCCGTGTGCTGCTGCCGACATCTGCGGTGCTCCTTGGTTCTCCGGGGCCCGGCCGGGCCCCGGCGGGCCCCTGGCGGGTTGACGAGTTCCATTGTGCCGGGCCACACACCGTCGGCCCAAAGGGGGTGCTCGTCTATCGGGTCACATCGGGGGCGGGGCGGGTCCGGGTCAGCCCGCGGTCGGGTCCTCGCCGCGGTCCAGCGCCTTCCAGAGGTCCGCCGGCGTCTCGGCCGCCTTCGCCGGTGCCGTCCGGGTGGGGGCGTCGTAGCGGCTGCCCATGGCCGGCCAGCTCCGCCCGTACCGGACGACCAGCAGCCCGGCCAGGGCCAGCAGCAGCCCGCCGACCAGGGCCACCCAGGGCCAGCCGGTGTGGCCGACCTCGGTGGCGGTGGTGCCGGAGAGCGCCAGCTTGCGGGCCGCCTCGCCGTCCAGCGCGGCACTGTCGCCCGCCCCCGCGGCCGCGGTCGCCGCCGCGCCGAGGCCGGCCAGCAGGGTGAGCAGGCCGACGGCGATCCGGCCGGCGCCGCGCACCGCGAACACCGCCAGGGCCGCCGCCATCGCCACCAGGGCCAGCCCGCCGGGCAGTTCGGAGATCCGGCTGCCGGTGACGGACACCTCCAGGGTGCCGGCCACGCCGTCGGCCCAGACCCGGCCGACGGCGGTCAGCACCAGCACCGCGCCCAGCACGGTCAGCAGCAGCATCAGGCCGAGCGTGCGGCGCCCGGACCTGGCGGGGGCGGCGGATACGGCTTCGGCACGCGACTGGGTAGGAACGCTCACCCGTCCACTATCCCCCGGCCGCCGCCCGGCTCCGCACCCGGGGTCGGCGACTCGACCGGAAAGTCGTCGGTCCGCAGCACCAGGGTCCGCCCCGCCAGCGGCAGGAACAGGTCGTTGCCGAACGGCACCCGCTCCGCCTCCCGGTACGTCCCGGCCGGCTGCGGCGCGCTGTACACCGTGCAGACCGCCTCCGCCGGGTCCACCAGCACGTACAGCGGGATCCCGCACTCCGCGTAGAAGCGGTGCTTGCGCACGAAGTCCTCGTCCTGCTGACCGCGCGGGACGGCCTCCAGCACCGCCTCCAGGTCGCGCCAGCCGTACCGGCCCCCGGCCCCGGGGCGCGCGCCCGGGGCGACCAGGGCAACGTCCGGCGCGTAGCCGTACCGCGCGGACGGGAAGTCCACGACGGCCTGGGCCAGCACCGTGCCGCGCCCGGCCGACTGCTCCCCGGCCTGCGCGGCGACGGCCCGCGCGATCGCCGCCGAGGCGGCCGTGCGCGGCGTCATGGTGACCTTCCCGGCGGTGATCTCCACCCGGTGGCCGGGCGGCAGCCGGGTGCCCGCCAGGACGTCCCAGGCCGATCCGGTGGGCTGCCGGTCGTCCGACATCGTGGCCTCCTCGCTGCTGGGCGTCGCTAGAGCGTCGGCGTGCGCAGGGTGTTGGCGGTCGCCACGGCGCGCAGGACGGCGGCGGCCTTGTTGCGGCACTCGGTGTCCTCGCCGTGCGGGTCCGAGTCGGCGACCACGCCCGCGCCCGCCTGCACGTAGGCGGTGCCGTCGCGCAGGACGGCGGTGCGGATCGCGATCGCGGTGTCGGAGTCCCCGGCGAAGTCCAGGTAGCCGACGCAGCCGCCGTACAGGCCCCGACGGGTGGGCTCCAGCTCCTCGATGATGCGCATCGCGCGCGGCTTCGGCGCGCCGGAGAGCGTCCCGGCCGGGAAGCAGGCGGTCAGCACGTCGAACGCGGTCCGGCCGGGCGCCACCCGCCCGGTGACCGTCGAGACGATGTGCATGACGTGGCTGTACCGCTCGATCTGCATGAAGTCGACCACCTCGACGCTGCCCGGCTCGCAGACCCGCCCGAGGTCGTTGCGGCCGAGGTCGACCAGCATCAGGTGCTCGGCCCGCTCCTTGGGGTCGGCGAGCAGCTCGGCGGCCAGCTCGGCGTCCTCGTGCGGGGTGGCGCCGCGGTGCCGGGTGCCGGCGATCGGGTGCAGCATCGCCTCGCCCTCGGTGACCTTGACCAGCGCCTCGGGGCTGGAGCCGACCACGTCGAAACCGCCCTCGGCGGCGCCGTCCGGACCGGGGAAGCGGAACAGGTACATGTAGGGGCTGGGGTTGGTGGTGCGCAGCACCCGGTAGACGTTCAGCGCGGAGGCCGGGCAGGGCGCCTCGAACCGCTGCGAGGGCACCACCTGGAAGGCCTCGCCGGCCCGGATCCGCTCCTTGATCTCCTCCACGGCCGCCCGGTACGGCGCGCCGCCGAACGGCGAGCGGACCTCCCCGGGGCCGGCCGGGGTGAAGGTGGCGAGGCCGGGGTCGACCGGCTTCAGCAGGTCGGCCTCCATCGCGTCGAGGCGGGCCACCGCGTCCGCGTAGGCCTCGTCGAC
The DNA here is from genome assembly GCF_055564815.1 of Kitasatospora sp. NPDC028961. Taxonomy (NCBI): domain Bacteria; kingdom Bacillati; phylum Actinomycetota; class Actinomycetes; order Kitasatosporales; family Streptomycetaceae; genus Kitasatospora; species Kitasatospora sp. NPDC028961. Next base: position 113,817 of record NZ_JBVHVO010000003.1, read on the forward strand.
GCCGCTGGCCAGGTCGTTGTGGTTGACCGCGTTGGCGATCAGCAGCACCGTGCCGTCGGCGTGGTCGAGCACGGCGAGGTCGGTGGCGAGCAGCATGGTCAGCTCGGGGAGCCGCAGGTCGTCCGGGTTGAGGTCGGGCAGCTTCTCCAGCCGGCGGACGACGTCGTAGCCGAGGTAGCCGACCAGGCCGCCGGTCAGCGGGGGCAGGCCGTCGTCGGTGCGGCGCGGGGTGTGCAGCGCCTCCAGCGCGGCGCGCAGCACCTGGAGCGGGTCGCCGGTGGTGGGGATGCCGACCGGCGGGGCGCCGAGCCAGCGGGCGTCGCCGTCGGCGCCGGCGGTCAGCGTGGCGGCGCTGCGCACGCCCACGAAGGAGTAGCGGGACCAGCTGCGGCCCTGCTCCGCGGACTCCAGCAGGAAGGTGCCGGGGCGCTCGCCGGCGAGGCTGCGGTAGAGGCCGATCGGGGTGAGGCCGTCCGCGAGGAGCCTGCGGGTGACCGGGATGACCCGGGTGTCGACGGCGAGCTTGCGGAAGGCTTCGAGGTCCATGGCGGGCGGCACCTTCTGGTCGTGGCGGGCTGGGGGATCAGGCGAGCGGGAGCACGTCGGCGTCGAAGCAGGTGCGGTCGCCGGTGTGGCAGGCCGCGCCGCTCTGGTCGACCTTGACGAGCAGGGTGTCGCCGTCGCAGTCCAGCGCCACCGAGACGACCCGCTGGACGTGGCCCGAGGTGTCGCCCTTGACCCAGTACTCCCGGCGGCTGCGGCTCCAGTAGGTGCAGCGGCCGGTGGTGAGGGTGCGGTGCAGCGCCTCGTCGTCCATCCACCCCAGCATCAGCACCTCGCCGGTGTCGTACTGCTGCGCGACGGCCGGGAGCAGGCCGTCGTCGGTGCGCTTGAGCCGGGCGGCGATCTCGGGGGCCAGGGCGGTGGAGCCGGGGGCGGCGGGTGTGGTGGACATGGGGCCATTGTGTCAGCCCGGCCCCGGCCGCCGGGCCGCCGTCCGGATCGCGGCCCGGCCCGCGCGGCGGCGGGCCCGGCCCGCCCCCGGCCGCGGCTCAGGCGGACCGCTCGCAGCCCTGCGGCCAGATCCGGTGGACGAACAGTCCGGCCCGCCGGGCCAGTTCGGCGACGTGGGCGGGCTCGCTGCCGGGCTCGCCGTCCCAGACCGCGATCACCTCGTCGACCATGCCGACCAGGGCGCGGGCGGTGTCGTCGCCGAGGCCGCCGTGCTCGACGGCGGCGAGCCGGTGGACGGCGCCGGCCTCGTTCATCAGCCGCAGCCGGGTGCCCCGGTGCCGGTCCTCGGCGCGGCCCACCGGCGCCGCCCCGGCGGGGACGATCACCTCCAGCTTGCCGCCGTGGTCCAGCACGGACCGGGCGAACCAGCTCTCCGGGCCCTCGCCGGCGCAGGTGACGCCGACCAGGTCGTAGGAGCCGAAGGTGGTGACGAGGTTCCAGAGGTCCCCGCGGACCAGCATCTCGGTGATGCCACCCGACAGGCCGTGGTGACCGGTGATTCCGACGCGCATCCGAAACTCCTGGGATCGTGTCGTGCCGGGGCGAGCCTAACCGACCCCCGTCCGCCGCCGGGCTCCGCTCTGCCGCACCGGACCGGTCTGCTCGTACGAGTTGTGCCAACCGCCTGTCACCGGGCCCCGGAGTGGGCCATTCTCGTGGCCATGACCTCCGAGCAGCCCCCCGCAGCCGCCTCCCGTCCGTCGCGGGGCCTGGTCCTCGCCGTCTCGGCGGTGCTGGCCGTCCTGCTCGCGGTGGTGGCCACCGTGCTGCTCTGGCCCGAGAAGAAGCCGGTCGCGCCGGCGCCGCCGCCCGCTCCCAGCACGGCCACCCCGACGCCCACGCCCACCCCGACCCCCACCCCGACACCGACACCGACCAGGACGGTGCCGTACACCTTCCTCCCGGTGGGCTCCTGCTTCGACCACCCGCAGCTGAACAAGACGGTCACCAAGCCGGAGGCCCGGCCCTGCGAGGGCGAGCACGACGGCGAGGCGATCGCCGACCTGCTGCTACCGGACGGGCTGACCGGCGACAGCCAGATCGGCAAGGCGATGCGGGAGGGCTGCCAGCCGGCCCAGGCCGCCGCCGAGGCCCGCCAGGGCGGCGGCGGCCCCTACTACGGGTACCCGTTCGGTCCGTCCATGACCTACTACCAGCAGGGCTGGCGGGACTTCACCTGCACCCTGACGGCGAGCAACCGCCCGGGCGGCGTCCGGCTCTCCGGACACCTGCGCTGACGGCCGGGCCCGGGGCCGGGCCCCTAGGCTGTCCGCATGTCGAACCACGCCCTCGCCGAGCGCCACCGGCTGGCCGGACTCCTCGCCGCCGCCGGACCGGACGCCCCCACCCTCTGCGCCGGGTGGACCACCCGCGACCTCGCCGCCCACCTGGTCCTGCGCGAGCACCGGCCGGACGCCGCGGCCGGCATCCGGATCGGCCCGCTGGCCGGCTGGACCGAGCGGGTGCGCACCGGCTACGCCGAGCGCCCGTACGAGGAGTTGCTGCGGACGTTCCGCGCCGGCCCGCCACTGCTCTCCCCCTTCGCGCTGCCCGGCGCCGACGAGGCGGCGAACACCGTGGAGTACTTCGTGCACGCCGAGGACGTCGTGCGGGCGGGCGACCCGTGGCAGGCGCGGCCGGTTCCGCCCGGGCGGGCCGAGGCGCTCTGGCGCCGCCTGCCGCTGCTCGCCCGGCTGGAGGGCCGCCGCTCCCCCGCCCGGCTGGAGCTGCGCCACCCGGACGGGCGGAGCCTGACGGCCGGCCCTGCGGGGGCGCCGACGGTGCGGATCACCGGCGAGCCGGGCGAGCTGGTGCTGTTCGTCCACGGCCGGGGCGCCCGCACCGAGCTGTCGGTGGACGGCCCGCCGGACGCGCTCGCCGCGCTGCACCACCTGTTCCCGCTGCCGGCGGCCCGGGGGTAGGGCCCGGGCGGGCGGCCGCGGGGACGTGCCCGCGGCCGCCCCGGCTGCGGATGTCAGTGGCGGGGTGCAGACTCGCAACGGGCCGGGAAGAGGCGCGGCCGCGCCTCCGGAACGCCGCCCGGCCGTCTTTCCCGTCGAAGGAGCACCACCTCATGCTCACCACCGACTTTCCCACCGGCTCGCCCTGCTGGATCGACCTCGGCAGTCCGGACCCGGCCGCGGCCGCCGCCTTCTACGGCGCGGTGTTCGGCTGGACGTTCCAGGACCTCGGCCCGGAGACGGGCGGCTACGGCTTCCTGCAGGCCGACGGCAAGACCGTGGGCGCGATCGGGCCGCTCACCGAGGAGGGTGCGAAGTCCGCCTGGACGACGTACTTCAAGACCGCGGACGCGGACGCCACCGCCAGGGCCGTCGAGCAGGCCGGCGGCACCGTCCGGGCCGCGCCGTTCGACGTCATGGACGCCGGGCGGATGGCCCAGCTGACCGACCCGCAGGGCGCGCAGTTCGCGATCTGGCAGGCCGGCACCACCAAGGGCCTGGACGCGGTGTCCGCGGACAACGCGCTGGTCTGGGCCGAGCTGCACACCACCGACACGGAGGCCGGCTTCGGCTTCTACGAGAAGGTCTTCGGCTGGCGCAACGAGAAGTTCCCGGCCCCGGGGATGACGTACCTGGTGCTCTCCCCCGCCGAGGGCGACCTGCGGGCCACCAGCTTCGGCGGCATCGCCCCGGTGATGGGCGAGGGGCAGCCGCCGTCCTGGACGCCGTACTTCGCCACCGAGACGGTGGACGAGCTGGTGCGCCGTGCCCAGTCGGCCGGCGGCACGGTGCTGATGCCCGCCGAGGACGTCCCGGAGGTCGGCCGGATCGCCTGGCTGGCGGACCCGTTCGGCGCGCCGTTCGCCCTGATCAAGGGCGAACCGCGGCAGGACTCCTGAGCGGAGCCGCCCGGGCCGGCCGCGCACGCGGGCGGCCCGGGCGGCGCGGTCTCAGCGGACGGGGTGCCCGGCCGCCCGCAGCGCGTCCTTGACCTCGCCGATCCGCAGGTCGCCGAAGTGGAAGACGCTGGCGGCCAGGACGGCGTCCGCGCCGGCCTCCACCGCCGGGGCGAAGTCGGCGAGCTTGCCGGCGCCGCCGGAGGCGATCACCGGGACGGCCACGGTCTTGCGGACGGCCCGGACCAGCTCCAGGTCGTAGCCGTCCTTGGTGCCGTCCGCGTCCATCGAGTTGAGCAGGATCTCGCCCGCGCCCAGCTCGGCCGCGCGGCCCGCCCAGTCGACGGCGTCCAGGCCGGTGCCGCGGCGCCCGCCGTGCGTGGTGACCTCGAAGCCCGAGGCGGTCTCGGTGCCCTCGGGGCAGCGCCGGGCGTCCACCGACAGCACCAGCACCTGCCGGCCGAAGCGCTGGGCGATCTCCCGGACCAGCTCCGGGCGGGCGATGGCCGCGGTGTTGACGCCCACCTTGTCCGCCCCGGCCCGAAGCAGCCTGTCGACGTCGTCGACGGCCCGGATGCCGCCGCCGACGGTGAGCGGGATGAAGACCTGCTCGGCGGTGCGGCGGACCACGTCGTAGGTGGTCTCGCGGTCGCCGGAGGAGGCGGTGATGTCGAGGAAGGTCAGCTCGTCGGCACCCTCGGCGTCGTAGAGCTTGGCCATCTCGACCGGGTCACCGGCGTCGCGCAGGTTCTGGAAGTTGACGCCCTTCACCACCCGGCCGGCGTCGACGTCCAGGCAGGGGATGACACGTACGGCGAGGGTCACGGCTGTTTGCCTTCCAGAGTGCGTGCGAGCCCGGCGCGGTAGGCGTCGAGTTCGACCTCGACCATCATCCGGGAGTCGATCAGGCCGTCGACCACCACCATGGTGGCCGCCGGGCGGGCGGCGTCGAAGAGCGCGCGGTGGGCGCGGCCCACCTCGTCGGCGTCGCGGGAGTGGGTGATGTACATCCGGGTACGGACCACGTCGTCCGTCGTCAGGCCGTACGCGGCCAGGGCCTTGAGGCCCACGCCGAACGCGGCGAGGGTCTGCAGGTACGGGTCGCCCTCGTGCTCGATCTTCCCGTCCACCCAGGCGGTGGAGCCGGCCACGTGCACGTGGTCCCCCGCGGCGACCGCCCGCGAGTAGCCGAACTCGTCCTCCTTGGGGGAGAACCCGGCCACCCGACCGCGTACGACCTGACGTTCCGTCATCCTGAAACCGCCTCCAGGGCCTCTTCGAGGGTGAACTTCTGCTCGTAGAGTGCCTTGCCCACGATGGCTCCCTCGACACCCTCGCCGACGAGAGTGGCGATGGCGCGCAGGTCGTCCAGCGAGGAGACGCCGCCGGAGGCGACCACCGGCTTGTCGGTGGCGGCGCAGACGTCGCGCAGCAGCTGCAGGTTGGGGCCGGTCAGGGTGCCGTCCCGGTTGACGTCGGTGACCACGTAGCGGGCGCAGCCCTCGGCGTCCAGGCGGGCCAGCACGTCGAAGAGCTGGCCGCCGTCGCGGGTCCAGCCGCGGCCGCGCAGGGTGGTGCCGACCACGTCCAGGCCGACGGCGATCTTGTCGCCGTGCTCGGCGATGACCTTGGCGACCCACTCGGGGCTCTCCAGGGCGGCGGTGCCCAGGTTGACCCGGGTGCAGCCGGTGGCGAGGGCCGCGGCCAGCGACTCGTCGTCGCGGATGCCGCCGGACAGCTCGACCTTGATGTCCAGCGCGGCGGTCACCTCACGGAGCAGGTCGCGGTTGCTGCCGGTGCCGAACGCGGCGTCCAGGTCGACCAGGTGGAGCCACTCGGCGCCGGCGTTCTGCCAGGCGAGGGCGGCGGCGAGCGGCTCGCCGAAGGAGGTCTCGGTGCCGGAGGCTCCCTTGACCAGGCGGACGGCCTGGCCGTCCCGGACGTCGACGGCGGGGAGCAGTTCGAGGCGGCTCATGATGGTGGCAACTCTCAGATCGTCAGAGGGTGTTGACCCAGTTGGTCAGGAGGGCGGCGCCGGCGTCGCCGGACTTCTCGGGGTGGAACTGGGTGGCCCAGAGCGGGCCGTTCTCGACGGCCGCGACGAACGGCTGCCCGTGCGTGGCCCAGGTCACCAGCGGGGCGTGCAGCCGCGCGCTGTGGACCTCCAGCTCCCAGCGGCGCACCGCGTAGGAGTGCACGAAGTAGAAGCGGGTGTCGGCGTCCAGGCCTGCGAAGAGCCGGCTGCCCTCGGGGGCGTCGACGGTGTTCCAGCCCATGTGCGGGACGACCGGCGCGTCCAGCGGCTCGACGGTGCCCGGCCACTCGTCGCAGCCGGGCGTCTCCACGCCGTGCTCGACCCCCTTCTCGAAGAGGATCTGCATGCCGACGCAGATGCCCAGCACCGGGCGGCCGCCGGCGAGGCGGCGGCCGATGATCTGCTCGCCGCGGACGGCCTTCAGCCCGCGCATGCAGGCCTCGAAGGCCCCGACGCCGGGGACGAGCAGGCCGTCCGCGTCCATCGCGGCCTGGAAGTCCGACGTGACGGTGACGGTCGCGCCGGTGCGCTCGACGGCGCGCTGGGCCGAGCGGAGGTTGCCCGACCCGTAGTCGAGTACGACGACGTTCTTGCCCATGTTCAGGTGTCCAAGTCTCTCGGCTGTTCCGAAGCGGCTCTGTGCGGCGCCGTCCCGCGGGGCGGCGCCGGGGCGGGTCTACAGCCGCATGAGGCCGGAGGCCAGGCAGAGCACCGAGCCTATGGCGAGCACGGCGATGACGCCCTTCGGGATCTTCTGCTTCCAGAACGAGATGACGCCGCCGGCCAGGAAGAGGCCGACGAAGAGGAGGACGATCGCGGACTTGCTCACAGCGCACCCTTGGTCGAGGGGAGGATGCCGACCGCGCGCGGGTCGCGCTCGGAGGCGTAGCGCAGGGCCCGGGCCAGCGCCTTGAACTGGCACTCCACGATGTGGTGCGCGTTGCGCCCGTACGGCACGTGGACGTGCAGGGCGACCTGCGCCTGGGCCACGAAGGACTCCAGGATGTGCCGGGTCATGGTGGTGTCGTAGCTGCCGATCATCGGCGCCATCGACTCCGGCTCGGTGTGCACCAGGTAGGGGCGGCCGGAGAGGTCCACCGTGACCTGGGCGAGCGACTCGTCCAGCGGCACCGTGCAGTTGCCGAACCGGTAGATGCCGACCTTGTCGCCGAGCGCCTGCTTGAAGGCGGCGCCCAGCGCGAGGGCGGTGTCCTCGATGGTGTGGTGGGTGTCGATGTGCAGGTCGCCGTCGGTCTTCACGGTGAGGTCGAAGAGGCCGTGGCGGCCGAGCTGGTCGAGCATGTGGTCGTAGAACCCGACGCCCGTGGAGATCTCGGTCCGGCCGGTGCCGTCGAGATCGATCTCGACCAGGACCGAGGTCTCCTTGGTGGTGCGTTCAACGCGTCCGATGCGGGACATGCGGGTTACAGCTCCTGACTGGCCGCGCGCGCGGAGCGCGCCGCTGCGGGGGTGGGGGCGGGCGACGGGAGGGCGGAGCGGACGGCGTCCAGGAAGGCGTCGTTCTCGGCCGGGGTGCCGGCGGTGACGCGCAGCCACCCGGGCACGCCGTTGTCCCGGACCAGGACGCCCCGGTCGAGGATCGCCTGCCAGACGGCGTGGGTGTCCGCGAAGCGGCCGAACTGGACGAAGTTGGCGTCCGACTCGGTCACCTCCAGGCCCAGCCCGCGCAGCGCGTCGACCAGCCGGTCCCGCTCGGCCTTGAGCCGGCCCACGTACCCGAGCAGGGTGTCGGTGTGCTCCAGGCAGGCCAGCGCGGTGGCCTGGGTGACGGCCGACAGGTGGTACGGCAGCCGGACCAGCTGCACCGCGTCCACCACGGCCGCGTCGGCGGCCAGGTAGCCCAGCCGCAGGCCCGCCGCGCCGAAGGCCTTGGACATGGTGCGGGTGACCACCAGGTTGGGGCGGCCCTCCAGCAGCGGCAGCAGCGAGGCGCGGTGCGAGAACTCGACGTACGCCTCGTCCACGACCACCAGGCTGGGCCGGGCGGCCTGCGCGGCGTCGTAGAGCCGCAGCACCACGTCGGCGGCGACGGCGGTGCCGGTCGGGTTGTTCGGCGAGCAGACGAAGACGACGTTCGGCCGGTGCTCGGCGATCGCCGCGACGGCGGCGTCCACGTCGATGGTGAAGTCCGCGTTGCGCGGCCCGGAGAGCCAGCCGGTGCCGGTGCCCCGGGAGATCAGCGCGTGCATCGAGTAGGAGGGCTCGAAGCCCAGCGCCGTGCGGCCGGGGCCGCCGAAGGTCTGGAGCAGCTGCTGCAGGATCTCGTTGGAGCCGTTGGCGGCCCAGACCTGCTCGCGGGTGCGCCCGAAACCGGTCGTCGTGGTCAGGTAGGCGGCCAGGCCCTCGCGCAGCTCGACCGCGTCCCGGTCGGGATAGCGGTTGAGGCCGCGGGCGGCCTCGGCCACCCGCTCGGCGATCCGGGCCACCAGCTCCGCGGGCAGCGGGTAGGGGTTCTCGTTGGTGTTCAGCTGGACGGGGACGTCCAACTGCGGTGCGCCGTACGGGGACTGTCCGCGCAGTTCGTCGCGGATGGGGAGGTCGTCGATCTTCACGAGCGGGGAACCGTCCAGTCGCTGTGCCAGTTCTGTTCGTCTCCCACGAAACGTGCCTTGACGGCGTCGCCGTGACCGGGGAGGTCCTCGGCGTCCGCGAGGTTGACGACGTGCGCGGCGATGCCGGCCAGCGCCTCCCGGTCGTACTCGACGACCTGGACGCCGCGCAGGAAGGTCTGCACGGAGAGCCCGGAGGAGTGGCAGGCGCAGCCGCCGGTCGGCAGCACGTGGTTGGAGCCGGCCGCGTAGTCGCCCAGCGAGACCGGGGTGTAGCGGCCGATGAAGATCGCGCCGGCGTTGCGGACCCGGTCGGCGACCGCGTGGGCGTCCCGGGTCTGGATCTCCAGGTGCTCGGCGGCGTAGGCGTTCACCACCGCCAGGCCCTGCGTCAGGTCGTCGACCAGGATGACGCCGGACTGCCGGCCGCCCAGCGCCTCGGCCACCCGCGCGCTGTGCTTCGTCCGGGCGACCTGCGTCTTCAGCTCGGCCTCGACCGCCTCGGCCAGCTCGGGCGAGTCGGTGACCAGCACCGAGCCGGAGGTCGGGCCGTGCTCGGCCTGGCTGATCAGGTCGGCCGCGACCTCCGCCGGGTCGGCGCTGTCGTCGGCGAGGACGGCGATCTCGGTCGGACCGGCCTCGGAGTCGATGCCGATCCGGCCCGCGAAGTACCGCTTGGCCGCCGCCACGTAGATGTTGCCCGGACCGGTGACCATGTTGACCGGCTCGCACTCCTCGGTGCCGAGCGCGAACATGGCGACCGCCTGGGCGCCGCCGACCGCGTACACCTCGGTGACGCCGAGCAGCGCGCAGGCCGCCAGGATCGTCGGGTGCACCCGGCCGCCGAAGGCCTTCTGCGGCGGCGAGGTCACCGCGATGCCGGTCACCCCGGCCTCCTGCGCGGGCACCACGTTCATCACGACGGAGGACGGGTAGACGGCGAGGCCGCCCGGCACGTACAGGCCGACCCGGTCCACCGGCACCCAGCGCTGGGTGACCGTGCCGCCCGGCACGACCTGGGTGGTGTGCCCGGTGCGGCGCTGGTCGGCGTGGACGAGGCGGGCGCGGCGGATCGACTCCTCCAGCGCGGCGCGGACCTTCGGGTCCAGCGTCTCCAGGGCCTCGGCGAGCTGCTCGGCGGGCACCCGGGTGGACTCCAGCCGCACGCCGTCGAAACGCTCGGTGATGTCGATCAGCGCCGCGACCCCGCGATGATGCACGTCCTCGGCGATCGGGCGCACCGTCTCCAGGGCGGCCGCGACGTCGAAGTCGGCACGGGGCAGCAGGTCGCGCGGGTCGTCGAGGGATCCGCGCAGGTCGATTCGAGAGATCACGCCACCCAGTGTAAGGAGTGGCCGGAACCGGCGGCCCCGCATTTCAGTCCGTGATACGAAAGGCGAGACGACCGGGGGAGACGGGGGAACGATGGCGGAGCGTGCGCCGGACGGCTGGACGCGGACCGAGCAGGGGCTCTGGGAGGCGTTCCGCCAGGGCGAGGTGTACGACCTGCGGGCGCGCGGCGCCGAACCGGCGAACGGCGCCGGCGGCCGGACCGGCACCCCGCTGGACGACCCCTTCGGCGACGCGCCCTGGGGCCCCGGGCGCACCGTCCGCGCCGAGGTCCTGGCCCACCTGCTGCTGGACGGCCCGCCGGCCGCCCCCGGCCGGGTCGCCTCGCTCAAGCTGACCGGCGCCCGGGTCACCGGCCCGCTGGTGCTGGCCGGCGGCACCATCGGCCACTACGTCGAGGTGCACGACTGCCGCTTCGAGCGGAAGGTCCTGGTGTCCGAGGCCGACGCCGGCACCCTGCGCTTCGTCAGCTGCGCGATCCCCCGGCTGGAGGCCTCCCGCCTGACCACCTCCGGCGACCTGCACCTGGCCCGCTGCCGAATACCGGGCGGCGTCCGGCTCACCGACTCCCGGATCGGCACCGACCTGCTGCTCAACCAGGCCGTCCTCGGCGGCGACCGGTTCGGCCGGGCGCTGTCCGCCGACGGCCTGGCCGTCAGCCAGGACTTCGAGGCGGACCGGCTGGAGTCGCGCGGCGAGGTCAGCCTGCGCTCCGCCCGGATCGGCGGCCGGCTCTCGCTGCGCGGCGCCCAGCTGTACGCCGTCCCGGAGAACCCGAACGCCCTCAACGCCGTCCGGCTCACCGTCGGCCACACCCTGTACCTCAGCGGCTCGGCGGACGGCGGCTGGTCCTCCTCCGGCTCGTACTACGGCTCCGGCTACGGCCAGGTCGTCACGGCCGGCGTGGCCGGCACGCCGTTCCGCGCGCACGGCGCCGTCCGGCTCTCGGACAGCCGCTTCGACAACGCCTGCCTGATCGCCGACGCCGAGTTCCACCTGGGCACGGACGACGAGCTGGCGCTGCGCCGGATCCAGACCCCCGAGCTGCGCTTCACCTGCCGCACCCCGCCCACCGGCAAGGTCTCGCTCTCGCGCGCCCGGGTGGGCAACCTGGTCGACGCCCCGGACTCCTGGCCGCACGGCAGGCACCTCGGCCTCACCGGCTTCACCTACGAGTGCCTGCGCCCGGCCGCGCCCTTCAGCGTCCCGCAGCGGATCGCCTGGCTGGAGGGCTCCTCGGTGGAGTTCCAGCCCGAGTCCTACGAGCAGCTGGCCGCCGCCCTGCGCCGCGACGGCGCCGACGACGACGCCCGCGAGGTGCTGTACGCCAAGCAGCGCCGCCGCCGGCAGACCCTGCCGCTGCCGGCCCGGCTCTGGGGCCGGGTCCAGGACGTCACCGTCGGCTACGGCTTCCGCCCCGGCCGGGCCGCGCTCTGGCTGCTGCTCGCCTGGGCGCTCGGCAGCGGCTACTTCGCCGCCCACCGGCTCCAGCCGCTCAAGGCCGACGAGAGCCCGCACTGGAACCCGGTGCTGTACGCGCTCGGCCAGCTGCTGCCGGTCGTCGACCTCGGCCAGCAGGGCTGGAACCCCGGCGGGTTCAGCCAGTGGGTGGCCTCCGGGCTGGTGATCGTCGGCTGGATCCTGGCCACCACGGTCGCCGCGGGCGCGACCCGGATGCTCCAGCGCGGATAACCCGGGCGCGAGGCGGCCGCCCGGGGAACTACGCTGTCGGCCGTGACAGAACGGCTGCCGCTCTTCCCGCTGAACACCGTGCTCTACCCGGGCCTGGTGATGCCCCTGAACATCTTCGAGGAGCGTTACCGCCGTCTGGTCGCCGACCTGCTCGCCCTCCCCGAGGACCAGCCGCGGCGGTTCGGCGTGCTCGCCATCAAGGACGGCCGCGAGGTCGCGCCGGTCCGGCCCGAGGAGGGCCCGGCCGGTCCGCTGGACGGCCTGGGCACCGTCACCGGGGACCCTCTGGAGGCGCTGTACCACGTCGGCTGCGTGGCCGACGTCGCCTCGGCCCAGGAGCAGCCGGACGGCCGGTACGAGCTGCTGGTCACCGGGACCACCCGGTTCCGGCTGCGCTCGGTGGACACCGGCGGCGCGTACCTGAACGGCGAGATCGAGACGCTCGAGGAGCTGCCCGGCGAGGGCGCCGGGGCACTGGCCTCCGGCGTGGAGCGGGCCTTCCGGGCGTACCAGAAGCGGCTGGCCGGCGCCCGCGAGGCCAGCACGGTCGGCCGCCAGGAGCTGCCGGACGACCCGCAGGTGCTCTCCTACCTGGTGGCCGCGGCCTCGGTGTTCGGGACGCCGGTCAAGCAGGAGCTGCTGGCCTGCCCCGACACCGCCCGGCGGCTGACCTCCGAGCTGGAGCTGCTGCGCCGCGAGACGGCGGTGCTCAGCTGGCTGCCGTCGCTGCCCGCGGTCGATCTGACCCGGCAGTCGTTCAGTCCCAACTGACCACGCCCACTCACGCGTTCGAAGAGGTCCCGATGGCCAGGAAGCCGAAGAAGGGCGGCGGGGGAACGCCCGCCACCGTCGCCCTGGAGAACGCCGCGGTGGCGTTCACCGTGCACTCCTACCCGCACGATCCGGCCGCCGCCTCCTACGGCGGCGAGGCCGCCGAGGTGCTCGGCGTGCCGCCCGAGCGGGTCTTCAAGACCCTGGTCGCCGATGTCGACGGGGTGCTCACGGTGGGCGTCGTCCCGGTCGCGGGCCGGCTGGACCTCAAGGCGCTCGCCACCGCCGTCGGCGGCAAGCGGGCCGCGATGGCGGACCCGGCGGCCGCCGAGCGCAGCAGCGGCTACGTCCTCGGCGGGATCTCCCCGCTCGGTCAGCGCCGCCCGCTGCGCACCGTGGTGGACGACAGCGCGCTCGCCCACGCCACGGTGTACGTCTCGGCCGGCCGGCGCGGGCTGGAGGTCGAGCTGGCCCCGGCCGACCTGGTCGGCGTCACCGGCGCGCTGACCGCCCCGATCGGCCGCTGACCGCCGGGGCGTACCGGGCGGGTCCGACGAAGGCCGCCCCCGCCCGGTGCGCCGTCACGGCGTGCGGCCCTGCGGCGGCTGGTCCTGCGGCGGCTGCTCCTGCGGCGTGCGGTCGCCCGGGTGCTCCCCCGCCGGGCCCGGGTGGAACGACCCGCCGGGCAGCGGTCCGGCCGCGCCGGGCGGCCCGGCCACCGGCCGCTGCGGGTCGTACGGGCCCGCCCAGTACGGCGGCGGGTCCTCCTCGCGCTTGCCGAAGGCGGCCGAGAGCGCCAGCAGCACCACCATCGCGGCCATCGGCCAGGCCAGCAGCGCGCCGTAGGCCCCGAGGTCGATGTCCGCGTCGAAGTGGCCGCCGTTGCCGACCCGCCGCGCCTCGGCGACGAGGTCGCTCGCCGGGCCGAGCCGCCGGCCCAGGCCCCAGGCGCCCACCGAGGCCAGCAGGCCGCCGACCGCGAGGCCGGTCGCCACCGCGATCCCGCCGCCGCGCCGCCGGGTGAACAGGAAGGCGCCGAGCGCGGTCACGATGCCCATGCCCAGCCCGATCAGCACGAAGACGCTGTCCGCCCCGGCCCGCTGCTCGCCCTCCGGGTCGCCGTAGAGGATCTTGTTGCCGTCGACCACCAGCGGCACCTTCGGCGCCAGCCAGGCCCAGAGCACCGCCATCAGCAGACCCAGCGCCAGACAGGCCAGCACCGTGACCGCACCGACCTTCAGCTCGGGCAGCAGCCGCTCCAGCGGCGCCCGCCGGTCCGCGGCCCGCAGGACGGCCTGGTCCACGGGCGGCGGCGCGTACGGGTCCCGGCCTGCGGCCGGACCAGGGGCGGTGGCGTCCGCGTCGGTGCCCGCGGCGGCACGCAGGGGGTCCGGAGGTGTGTTCGGTACGGTCACGGGCCCCATCGTTTCACGACCGCCGCCCGAACGGACCCGCCACCCGTACCGGCCCGCGCCCGGAGCCCGCCCGGCCTCGCGCGGCGGGACCGTCGCACGGGCCCGGGGCTTGCCCGACACCTCCCGCCGCCCGCCGGTGCGGCGCGGATCATCGGGCAGGCCCTAGCGGGTGGTGGCCCGCCGGTACGCCCAGGTGGCCACCGCGAGCGACGCCACGCCGACCCCGGCGCAGACCGCCAGGTCGCCCGCCACCGCCGCCCAGTCCGGGTCGGCCGCGAAGGTCCGGGCGAACGCCTCCACGCCGTACGTGGAGGGCAGCAGCTCGCGCAGCCAGAGCACCGGCTGCGGCAGGTTGTCCACCGGGAGCACGCCCAGCAGCAGCGCCGCCGACATGCCGAGCTGCCCCAACATGGTGGCGATCTCCTGCTTGGGCGCCAGCAGTCCGCAGGCCGCGCCCAGCCCGGAGAGCGCCGCCCCGGCCAGCGGCACCACCGCGAGCAGCACCCAGAGCTGCCCCATCGGCAGCCCGAACATCCAGGCCCCGGCGACGGCCGTCACCAGGGTGCCCGGCACCGTGAAGGAGGCGTACGCGGCGGCCGCGCCGAGGACCACCGAGGCCGCCGGGACGGGCAGCGTCGCGTAGTGGTCGAGGCCGCCGGTGGCCCGCAGCCGGCCGAAGTACTGGGCCAGCAGGTTGAGCGCGACGAAGGCCACCACCAGCACGCTGGAGCCGGCCACCACCGACCGCGCGGCCGAGGTCTGCCCCGGGTCGACGACGCCCCGCATCATCACCAGGATGCCGAGCGACTGGAAGGTCGCCACGAACAGCAGCGGAATGCGGGCCACCTTGGCCCGGGCCAGCTGCGCCCGGTAGACGGCGGCCAGCGCGGGCAGCAGCCGGGCGGCGGGGGCCAGCGGGGCGGGCCCGCCGGCCAGGGCCCCGGCGGTCTGCGGCGGCACCGAGAGCAGCGTCACTTGGCCAGTCCTCCATGGCGGCCGCCCAGCTTGAGGTAGGCGTCCTCAAGGCTCGGGGTGGCCAGGGTGAAGTCGTCCAGCGCGGCGAAGGCCGGGCCGGTGGTGACGGCGGCGACCAGTTCGCGGGCCCGCTCGGGGCTGGTGCGCACGGTCCAGCGCCGGCCGGTGCGCTCGGCCCGCTCGGCGAGCGCGGCGACGGCGGGCACCGCCATCGGTGCCTCGTCCCGCCAGACCAGGTCCAGCCGGACGTCACCGTCCACCAGTGCCTTGAGTCCGCCGGGGGTGTCGCAGGCGATCACCCGGCCCTCGTCCACGACCGCGACGCGGTCCAGCACGGTCTCGGCCTCGATGACGTTGTGGGTGACCAGCAGCACGGTGGTCCGCCGTTCGGCGCGCCGGCGGTCGACGGCGCTCCAGACCGCGCGGCGGGCGACCGGGTCCATGCCGGTGGTCGGCTCGTCCAGCACCAGCAGCGGCCGCTCCCCCACCAGCGCGGCGGCGAAGCAGGCGAGGCGGCGCTGGCCGCCGGAGAGCTTGGCGAGCGGCCGGTGGGCGAGCGGTTCCAGGGCGAGTTCGGTCAGCACGTCGGCGGCCTCGGCCCGGGCCCGGACCCGGCTGAGGCCGCGCAGCCGGCCGGTGGTCTCGGCGGCGAGCGCGACGGTCAGCTCGTCCAGCGCACTGGACTCCTGGCCGAGGTAGCCCAGCAGGCGGGCGGCCCGCTCGGGGTGGCGGACGACGTCGTGGCCGAGCAGCTCGATGGAGCCCGAGTCGGGCCGCAGCAGGCCGGTGAGCTGGCGGACCAGCGTGGACTTGCCGGCTCCGTTCGGCCCCAGCAGCCCGAAGATCTCGCCCTGCCGGACGGTCAGGCTGATGCCGTCGTTGGCCCGGATCTCACCGGCGGCCCCGGTGCCGCGTCCGGCGCGGTAGGTCTTGACCAGGTCGCGTACGGCACAGCACGGCGAGGCCTCCCCGGGTGCCCGCCCGGCCGTCTCGCTCATCCGCCCGCCTCGCTCCACCGAGCGGTCGCACCACGGATCGCGTCCCTGTCGACGCTCCGCTCCTTGCCCTCGCTCACGAGCGAAGACTCTACGCGGTGGACGCGGTCGGCCGGACAAGGGGGCCCGGCCGCCCGGGGCGGCGGGGCGGGTCAGTCGTCGACGACGAGGTCCCCGCCCGGCACCCGGCCGGCGAGCTCCTTCCAGAATCCCGCCCGGATGGCGTACCGGTCGTGCTCGTCGATCTGGTCGTCCTTGTGCGCGAGCAGCCCGAACCGGGCCGCGTAGCGGAGCAGCTCGCCGTCGACCCGGTGCGGGATGCGCGGGTAGTCGGGCCAGAGCACGGTGAGCCGTTCGACGTCGCCGAGCCGCTCCGTCCAGCGGCGGGCGAACACCTGGCCGACCTCGTGGGCGTCCCCGCCGATGGTGGTGATGTCCTCCTCGCGGTCGGCCCAGCGCTGCTCGGCGGTGGTCAGCTGGGCCAGCGTGGGCAGGCCGTCCCCGGCGGTGACGGCCTGTTCGACGGCGGGCCGCTCGACCCAGCCCCGGTCCGACGACCAGCGCAGCACCGGGCCGGTGGGGTGCGCCGCCGCCGCCGGCAGCTGGGGGGTGCGCCCGGCGAGGTCCTTGGGCGTCGGCACGACCTTCAGCGCGGTGGCCGTCCCGGTGGCGCGCCCGTTCGCCACCGGCACCTGCTCGGCCGCGGGGACGGCGGCGGGCCGGGCGGCGGACGCGACGGCGGCGGGCGGGGCGGCCAGGATCTTGGCGATCTCGTGGCGCGGCCCGGGGGCGGGGAAGGCGGTGGCGGTGTCGCGCAGGGTGAACGAGCCCTCGATCCACTCCCGGTCGAGCACCCGCCGCTCGTCCGCCTCGCCGACCAGGTCCTCGGACTGGTTGAAGTCGCCGTCGGCGGCCTGCAGCGCCCAGAGGTGCACGACCACGCCGTGCTCCTTGGCGGACATCATGCCGGGCAGCAGGTCCCCGTCGCCGGTGATCAGCACGACGTCCGCGCAGGCCCGGTTGCGGGCGAGCTCGGAGAGCTCGGCGTGCATCGCGGCGTCCACGCCCTTCTGCACCCAGCGGCCCTCCGCCCTGGTCAGGGCGCCCAGCCGGACGGTGACCCGCGGCAGGACCCGGAGCCGGCGGTGCTCGGGCATCGGGCGGCGGTCGGGGGCGGCGTCGAACCAGTAGATCCGCAGCAGCGGCAGCCCGGTCTCGGCCTCGGCGCGCTCGCGCAGCGCGGTGATGAGCGCGGTGTGGTCGACACTGACCCGGGAACGGCTCGGGTCGCCGGCGAGCAGGCTGGCGGCGGCGCCCAGCAGGTAACCGGCGTCCACCAGGACGACACAGCGGTCCATCGCGCACCTCTTTTCGCTCGCCCTCGGGGATCCGGCGGCGCCGGTGTGCGGCGCTGCCGGGTGGGCGCGGTCGGCCCGGCGCTCGGGCCCGTGGGGTGAGGGTGCCCGTGGCCGCCCGATCGTTGGGTCACCTTTACCCCTGGTTCGCCCGCCGAATCTCGGCGGATGTCGCGGTCCGGCAACATCCGGCGGCGGTGCGGCCGGGGCGCGGACGAGGTGCGCGCGAGGTGCGGCCGGGGCGCGGGCGAGGGCCGGGAACGCGCGGCGGGCCCCGTCCGAGGACGGGGCCCGCCGGGTGCGACCGCGTGCTCAGCCCTTGAGCTCGGCGGCGACGAGTTCGGCCAGCTGGACGGCGTTGAGCGCGGCGCCCTTGCGCAGGTTGTCGTTGGAGACGAACAGCGACAGCCCGTTCTCCACCGTCTCGTCGACGCGGATGCGGCCGACGAAGCTCGGGTCCTTGCCCGCGGCCTGGAGCGGGGTGGGGATCTCGCTCAGCTCGACGCCGGGGGCGGCGGCGAGCAGCTCGACGGCGCGCTCGGGGCTGATCGGGCGCTCGAAGCGGGCGTTGATCTGCAGCGAGTGGCCGGAGAAGACCGGGACGCGCACGCAGGTGCCGGCCACCTTCAGCCCGGGGATGCCGAGGATCTTGCGGCTCTCGTGGCGGAGCTTCTGCTCCTCGTCGGTCTCGTTGGAGCCGTCCTCGACGATGGAGCCGGCCAGCGGCAGCACGTTGAAGGCGATCGGGCGCTTGTAGACCTTGGGCTCGGGGAACTCGACCGCGGAGCCGTCGTGGGCGAGCGCCGAGGCGCCGTCGACGACCTTGGCGGCCTGGTCCTGGAGCTCGGCCACACCGGCCACGCCGCTGCCCGAGACGGCCTGGTAGGTGGAGACGACCAGCGCGGCGAGGCCGGCCTCGTCGTGCAGCGGGCGCAGCACCGGCATGGCCGCCATGGTGGTGCAGTTCGGGTTGGCGATGATGCCCTTGGGGCGGTTCGCGATGGCGTCGGGGTTGACCTCGGAGACGACCAGCGGGACGTCGGGGTCACGGCGCCAGGCCGAGGAGTTGTCGATCACGACGGCGCCGGCCGCGGCCGCCTTGGGGGCGAGTTCCCTGGAGGTGGAGCCGCCCGCCGAGAAGATCACGATGTCCAGGCCGGTGTAGTCGGCCGTGGCCGCGTCCTCGACGGTGATGTCGGTGCCCTGCCAGGGCAGCGTGCGCCCGGCCGAACGGGCCGAGGCGAACAGTCGCAGCTGCTCCACCGGACCCACACCTCCGGGAAGTCCTGCGCGCTCCGCCAGGATCTCGCGGACCACGCCGCCGACCTGGCCGGTGGCCCCGACAATGCCGATCTTCATTCCGACTACTCCTCTTGATGGTGCTGGTCACAGCCGCCCTCCGCCCATCATGCCCTGTCACCCGGGCGGGGCGACCTGGTATTCCACGGTGTGAGAGCCCGGCCCCGGTCCGGCCGGTCCCGCCGGGCGCCGATCCGGCCGGATCGGGGCCGGGCCGGACTAGTGGTCCAGACCGGTGGCGAGTGCGAGCGCCACCGCCACCTCGTCCGCCCCCGCCGGCAGCAGCGGCAGCCGGACGTCCGGGGTGGGGATCCGGCCCTGCGCGTGCAGCACGCCCTTGACGACGGCGGGGTTGGGCGCGGCGAAGGCGGCCGTCGCCAGCGCGGTCAGCCGGTGCCCCAGGGCCCGTGCCCGCGGTACGTCCCCGCGCTCCCAGGCCTCGGTCAGCTCGACGAACCGGGCGGTGGCCAGGTGGGCCGAGGCCGGGATGCCGCCGGCGCCGCCGAGCGCCAGCACCGGCGCGAGGAAGGCGTCCTCGCCGGACAGCACCGCGAACCCGTCCGGGGCCTGCGCGAGCAGCTCGACGGCCGTCTGGTCCAGCCCGCCGGTCGCGTACTTGACGCCGACCACGCCGTCGATCGCGGCGAGTTCGAGCAGCGCGCCGGCCGACAGCTGCTGCCCGGTCCGGTACGGGATGTGGTAGACGACCAGCGGCACCGCGCTCGCCGCGGCCAGCGCCCGGAAGTGCGCGACCGTCCCGGCCTCGCCCGGGCGGACGAAGGCCGGAACGGTGACCAGCGCGGCCGCCGCCCCCGGCACCCGCGCGCCCAGCCCGGCCAGCTCCTCGGCGGCGGCCCGGGTGTCGGCCCCGCCCGCGCCGACCACCAGCTGGGCGCCGCGGTCGGCGCAGACGGCCGCGCAGACGTCGACCACCGCGCGCCGCTCGGCCGCGTCCAGCGTGGCCGGTTCGCCGGTGGTGCCGAGCGCGACCAGCCCGGCCGCGCCGTCGTCCAGCAGCGAACCGGCCAGCTTCTCCAGTGCGTCCAGCGCCACCGAGCCGTCCTCGGCGAACGGGGTGACCAGCGGGACGTAGATGCCCTTGAGAACCGTGTGTTCCATGCCCACGATCCTGCGGCCCGGTCATCACTCAGGTCCAGTTCACATTTCTGACGCTTCTCGTAAGCTGGGCCGATGCTCGATGTCCGACGCCTGCGCCTGCTGCGCGAACTCGCCCACCTCGGCACCATCGCCGCCGTCGCCGAGTCGCTCTCGTTCAGCCCTTCGGCGGTCTCCCAGCAGCTGTCCGTCCTGGAGAAGGAGGCCGGTGTCCCGCTGCTGGAGCGCACCGGGCGGCGGGTCGCGCTGACCCCGGCCGGGCTGGGCCTGGTCCGGCACGCCGAGGCGGTGCTGGCACGGCTGGAACAGGCCGGCGCCGAACTCGCCCACGCCAGGGAGGGGCTGGCCGGTCCCCTGCGGATCGGCACCTATCCTTCGGCGGCCCGGGCGGTGATCCCGGCGGTGCTCGCCGAGCTGTCCGGCTGGCACCCGGGGCTGGAGCCGATGGTGGCGGAGGTGGACCCGGCGGACGTGGCGGCGGCGCTGCGCGCGGGCGAGCTGGACGTCGCGCTGGTGCACGAGTACGACCTGGTGCCGACCGACCCGGAGCCCGGCCTGGCGGTGACCCGCCCGGTGTTCACCGAGCCGATGTACCTGGCGGCCCGGGCGGCCGGCACCGTCGCCGAGCAGCGCGCCGCGCCCTGGATCATGGCGCCGCGCGGCACGCTCTGCCACAGCATGGCCGTCCGGGCCTGCGAGAGCGCCGGCTTCGCCCCCCGGATCCGGCACCAGATCGACGACTTCGCGACGGTGCTGGCCCTGGTGGCGGCCGGCCAGGGGGTGGCGCTGGTCCCGCAGCTGGGCACGGAGCGGACCCCGCCCGGGGTGGTGCTGACCCGGCTGCCGATGTACCGCCGGACCCGCGCCGCCTTCCGGGCGGGCGCGGGCTCGCACCCGGCGATCTCGGCCTTCGTCTCGGCCCTGCACACCGCCGTCCCGCCCGCCCTCGGCGGCGCGGTGCTCTGAGCTCGCCCCGGGGCTTCTCCCGGGGCCGGTCTCAGTTCGCCAGGCAGCTCGGCCCGAGCAGCTGCTTGAGGTCCCCGAACAGCGCCGGGTCGGACTTCACCCGGTGCCGGTCCAGCCGGAGCACCGTGGTGGTGCCGCCGCGCCGGAGGTGGACGTGCACCTCGGTGGTCCCCTTGTGGTGGGCCAGTACCTCGCCGAGCCGGGTCACCACCTGCGGGTTGAGCCGGCTCTCCGCGATGGTGAGGGTGATCGGCAGCTGGGCGGCGACGTTCGACAGGTCCGGCACCGA
Organism: Kitasatospora sp. NPDC028961; assembly: GCF_055564815.1. Classification (NCBI taxonomy): domain Bacteria; kingdom Bacillati; phylum Actinomycetota; class Actinomycetes; order Kitasatosporales; family Streptomycetaceae; genus Kitasatospora; species Kitasatospora sp. NPDC028961. The sequence goes on from NZ_JBVHVO010000003.1 coordinate 134,516, forward strand.
CAGCTCCATGCCCATCAGCCGCGGCACGTCCTCCCGCTTGTCCAGCTTGCCGCGGACGAACACCACGGAGTCCTCGACGAGTTGCGAGGAGACCAGCTGGTAGCTGGCGGGGAAGAACATGCAGTCGATCGAGCCCGCCAGGTCCTCGACGGTGGCGATCGCCCAGGCGTTGCCCTGCTTGGTCATCTTCCGCTGGAGGCCCGAGATGATGCCGCCGATGGTGACGATCGAGCCGTCCGGCCGCTCCGCGAGGTCGGCCACCGCGCAGTCCGCCCTGTCGGCGAGGAGGTGCTCGATGCCGTGCAGCGGGTGCGAGGAGACGTAGAGGCCGAGCATCTCCCGCTCCTGGGTGAGCAGGAAGGCCTTGTCCCACTCCTCCTCGGAGAAGACCACGTCCAGCCCGAAGCTCGGCTCGTCGGCGACCGCGTCGCCTCCGAACAGGTCGAACTGGCCCTCCGCCTCCTTGCGCTTGACCCCGACCACGTTGTCGATCATCGGCTCGAACTCCGCGGTCAGCCCCTTGCGGGTGTGCCCGAGCGAGTCGAACGCGCCCGCCTTGATGAGCGATTCGACGGTCCGCTTGTTGCAGACCACCGACTCCACCTTCTCCAGGAAGTCGGGGAAGGAGGTGAACTTCCCCTTCGCCTTCCGGGTGCGGATCATCGACTCCACCACCGGCCCGCCGACGTTGCGGATGGCGGTGAGGCCGAACCGGACGAGGGTGTCCCCGTGCGGGGTGAAGTCGGAGTCGGACTCGTTGACGTCCGGCGGGAGCACCTGGATGCCCATCTTCCGGCACTCGTTGAGGTAGACCGCCGACTTGTCCTTGTCGTCCTTCACCGAGGTCAGCAGCCCGGACATGTACTCGGCCGGGTAGTTGGCCTTGAGGTACGCCGTCCAGTACGAGACCAGCCCGTACCCGGCGGTGTGCGCCTTGTTGAAGGCGTAGCCGGAGAAGGGGACGAGGACGTCCCACACCGCCTGGATCGCCGCGTCCGAGTAGCCGCGCTCGCGGCAGCCCCGCTGGAACGGGACGAACTCGGCCTCCAGGATCTCCTTCTTCTTCTTGCCCATCGCGCGGCGCAGCAGGTCGGCCTGGCCGAGCGAGTAGCCGGCCAGGATCTGGGCGGCCTTCTGCACCTGCTCCTGGTAGACGATCAGGCCGTACGTCGGCTTGAGGATCTCCTCCAGGGGCTTCTCCAGCTCCGGGTGGATCGGGGTGATCTCCTGCTGGCCGTTCTTGCGCAGCGCGTAGTTGGTGTGCGAGTTGACGCCCATCGGGCCCGGTCGGTACAGCGCGAGGACGGCGGAGATGTCCTCGAAGTTGTCGGGCTTCATCAGGCGCAGCAGCGAGCGCATCGGCCCGCCGTCGAGCTGGAAGACGCCGAGCGTGTCGCCGCGGGCCAGCAGCTCGTAGGCGGGCTTGTCGTCCAGGGGCAGGTCGAGCAGGTTGATCCTGACGCCCTTGTTCCGCTCGATCGCCTTGACGGCATCGTCCATGATCGTCAGGTTGCGCAGGCCGAGGAAGTCCATCTTGAGAAGGCCGAGGCCCTCGCAGGTGGGGTAGTCGAACTGCGTGATGGTGACGCCGTCGGTGTGCCGGGTCCAGACCGGGATGTGGTCGGTGAGCGGCTCGGCGGACATGATGACGCCGGCCGCGTGCACCCCGGGCTGGCGGATCAGGCCCTCGATGCCGCGCGCGGTGTCGATCACCTTGCGGACGTCCGGGTCGTTCTCGTACAGCCCGCGGATCTCGCCGGCCTCGCCGTAGCGCGGGTGCGAGGGGTCGGTGATGCCCGAGAGCGGGATGCCCTTGCCCATGACGTCCGGCGGCATCGCCTTGGTGATCCGGTCGCCCATCGCGTACGGGTAGCCGAGGACGCGCGAGGAGTCCTTGATGGCGGCCTTCGCCTTGATGGTGCCGTACGTGACGATCATGGCGACCTTGTCGGAGCCCCACTTGTCCGTCACGTACCGGATCACGTCACCGCGCCGGCGCTCGTCGAAGTCGATGTCGACGTCGGGCATGGAGACGCGCTCGGGGTTGAGGAAGCGCTCGAAGATCAGGCCGTGCGGGATCGGGTCGAGGTCGGTGATGCCCATCGCGTAGGCGACCAGCGAGCCGGCCGCCGAGCCGCGGCCCGGCCCCACCGCGATGCCCTGCTCCTTGGCCCACATGATGAAGTCGGCGACCACCAGGAAGTACGCCGGGAACCCCATCTGGATGATGGTGTCCATCTCGTACTCGGCGAGCTTCTTGTGCTCCTCGTCGTACCCGCCCGGGAAGCGCCGGTCCATCCCCTGCCAGACCTGGGCCTTGAAGAAGTCCGCCTCCGACGCGAAGCCCGCCGGGATCGGGAAGCGCGGCATCAGGTTCTTGAACTCGAACATGCCCTCGGTGTCGACCCGCGAGGCGACCAGCAGCTGGCTGTTGCGGCAGCCCTCCTGCCAGGCGTCCGAGGAGTCCAGCGCGTACATCTCGGCGGCCGACTTGATGTAGTAGCCGGTGCCGTCGAAGCGGAAGCGGTCCGGGTCCGAGAGGTTCTTGCCGGTCTGGACGCAGAGCAGCAGGTCGTGCGCGCCGGCGTCGGACTCGGTGGTGTAGTGCGAGTCGTTGGTGACCACCGGCGGGATGTCCAGCTTCCGGCCGATCTCCAGCAGCCCGTCGCGGACCCGCTTCTCGATGTCCAGGCCGTGGTCCATCAGCTCCAGGAAGTAGTTCTCCCGGCCGAAGATCTCCCGGTAGTCGGCGGCGGACCGGAGCGCCTCGTCGAACTGGCCGAGCCGCAGCCTGGTCTGCACCTCGCCGGAGGGGCAGCCGGTGGTGGCCATCAGGCCGGCCGCGTGCTCGGCGATGATCTCCTTGTCCATCCGGGGCCACTTCACCAGCCAGCCCTCGGCGTAGGAGCGCGAGGTCAGCTTGAAGAGGTTGTGCAGGCCCTGCTTGTTGCGGGCCCAGATGGTCTTGTGGGTGTAGGCCCCGGACGCCGAGACGTCGTCCCGCTTCTGGTGCGGCTGCCCCCAGAGGACGCGCTTGGTGTTGGTGCGCGACTCGGGCGCGACGTACGCCTCGATGCCGATCACCGGCGTGATCCCGGCGGCGGTGGCCTGCTTGTGGAACTCCGCCGCGCCGTACATGTTGCCGTGGTCGGTCATCGCGACATGGGTCTGGCCCAGCCGCTCGACCTCCTTGAAGAGCTGCTTCAGCCGGGCGGCGCCGTCCAGCATCGAGTACTCGGTGTGGACGTGCAGGTGCGCGTACGGCTGGTCGCTCAAGGCGGGGCCTCCGGAGGCTGGTGCTGTCTGGCTGGCCGGCGAACGCACAGGTCACGGAGGTGCCTGGAAACAGCTGTGGTCCGAGCCGCCATCGGGGCCCGGACCAGCTCTCACACGTTCACGGTCCTACTCTAGCCTCCGGCCCCAGAAGTGCCCGGCCGCCCACCACGCCGCAAAGGACCCTTCCATGTCCCACCCGCAGCCCATCGCCGACCACCGCGCCGAGACCGTCCTGAGCGTCTTCGACACGGCCTTCGGCGACCTGCTCGCCAAGGACCCGGCGGCGTTCCGGGTGAAGTTCCGGAAGATGGCCGCCTCGGCGTTCGCCTTCTACCGCGGCACCGCCGGGCTCTACTACGCCGACCTCGCCGACGGCCCGTTCGCCGGGTACGGCACCACCTTCCTGGACGAGCGCACCAGCCGGGTCTGGATCCACGGGGACCTCCACGCCGAGAACTTCGGCACCTACCTGAACGCCGAGGGCCGGCTGGTCTTCAACGTCAACGACTTCGACGAGGCCTACGTCGGCGCCTTCACCTGGGACGTCCAGCGCCTCGCCGCCTCGCTGGCCCTGATCGGCTACGCCAAGGCGCTGTCCGACACCACGATCACCCAGCTGGTCACCGCCTTCGCCACCGCCTACCGGGCCCAGATCGCCGCCCACGTCTCCTCCGGCGACGCCGACCCGTTCACCCTGGACACCGCCACCGGCCCGATCCTGGACACCCTGCGCCGGGCCCGGCTGCAGACCCGGGTCGCGCTGCTCGACGGCGACACCGTCGTCGAGGGCTACGAGCGCCGGTTCCGCCTCGGCGGCGGCGCGATCGAGCTGGACGAGGCGACCCGTGCCGAGGTGCTCGCCGCCTTCGAGGCGTACGTCGCCACCCTGCCGCCCGCCTCCCGCACCCGGCCGGAGTCGCTGAAGGTCAAGGACGTCGTCGGCCGCCGCGGCATCGGCATCGGCAGCGCCGGCCTGCCCTCCTACAACCTGCTGCTGGAGGGGCACACCGACGCGCTGGAGAACGACGTCGTCATCTACATGAAGCAGGGCCAGACCCCGGCCGTGTCGCGGCACGTCACCGACCCGGCGATCGCCGGGTACTTCGAGCACGAGGGCCACCGCACGGTCATCTCCCAGCGCGCCCTCCAGGCGCACAGCGACCCGTGGCTCGGCCACACCACCCTACGCGGGCGCGGCCAGCTGGTCGCCGAGGTCTCCCCCTACACCACCGACCTCGACTGGACCGACCTCAACGAGCTGTCCGACCTGCTCGCCGTCACCGAGTACCTCGGCCGCGCCACCGCCACCATGCACGCGGCCGCCGACGAGTCCTCCAGCGGACACACCCTGGTGCCGTTCTCCACCGAGCACGCGATCGACGCCGCCATCACCCGCGACGAGGCCGGCTTCACGGCGATGCTGGTCGACTTCGCGCACGCCTACGGGGCGCAGGCCCGCCAGGACCACCAGCTCTTCGTCGACCTCTACCGCAACGGCCGCATCCCCGGCCTGTAGGGCTACCCGGTCAGGGCCGCCAGCCGCGCCCCGGCGGCGGCCCTGACCTCCGTCTCCTCCATCGGGTCGTCCCGCAGGTAGGCCAGCCGCTCCCGCACCTCCGGCCCGTCCGGCGCCTGCCCGACGGCCAGCAGCCGCGCCGCCGCCTCGCAGTCCCGGAGCGACTCGGTGTACACCGCCCCCAGCCCGGCCGGGCCGATCGCGGCCAGCGCCTCCAGGTAGGCGGCCCGCTCGTACGAGTGCGGCGTCCACAGCCAGAACCGGCGCAGCAGCGAGACGGCGTCGCCGGCCTCCGCCGGCCCGAACCGGGCGAGCGCCTTGGCCTGCCTCCTCGGCCCGCACCAGTGCCGCCGCACCCAGTGCCGTTCCAGCTCCGCCACCAGCACCGGGACGTCCTCGGCCGCCCCGTACTCGGCCAGTACCCACTGCCCCTGCGCCCGCAGCCAGTCCGGCTCCGTGACCGCGGCCCACTCCCGCGCGGCGGGCACCGCCCGGGCGCCGAGCTTCTCCAGCACCCCGATCAGTGGCCACAGCACGTACCTGCCGTCCGCCGTCCCCAGCGACGGCACCAGCGGAAGCACCCCGGGCTCCGGCCCCCGGTCGTCGAGCACGTCCAGCGCGGCGGTCCGGCGCTCCTGCGACTCGGCCGGATCCGCCAGCAGCTCCAGCAGCTCCGCGTTCCCCGTCCTCGCCAAGGGCTTCGCCTCCCGGGGCCCGTGCACCGGCCCCGGCCGGACCCACCCCCAACGCGTCCACGGCTCGCCCCACCGGTCCGCCGGATCCCGCCGCGCCCGTTCCCCGGCCGTCTCCGCCAGGTCCTCCCACCACTCCACCGGCCACCGGTCCGCCATCGCCTCCAGCACCGGCGCCCAGTGCCGCCCCACCCCCACATGCGCCCGCAGCGCCTCCCGGGCCTGCGCCGACCCGTCGAGCGCCAGCAGCACCAGCACCGCGCCGGCCCGCTCACAGGTGTCCTCGTCCCCCGCCAGCAGCTCGACCACCGGCCCGACCGGCAGCGCGAGGTCCCTGACCAGCCGCGCCAGATAGAGCGCCCGCTGATCGACGGCGTCCCACCGCCAGTCCCACCGCACGCACCCGTACACCAGCTCGGCGGCCGCCGCCGGGGCGTACTCGGCCATCCGCGCCCCGAGCCCCCGGCCCCGCTGCAACAGCCCCGGCAGCGTCGCCGCCGGGGCGTACTCGTATCTCCGCTGTGTCACCCCGCCATCCTCCCCCAGCCCCCGTCGAGGACGGTTTCCGACCTACATCCCCGCTGGCGTCGGCCTTCCCGGACATGCGGACCGCCCTGGACTGGCTGCTCCGCCGCTACCTGCACGCCTGCGGCCCGGCCACTCCGGAGCACTTCGCCCGCTGGCTGGCCGCCCCCACCCGCTAGGCCGAGCGGCTCTTCACCGACGACCTGGTGCCCGTCCGGCTCGAAGGCGGCACCGCGTGGCTGCCCGCCCGCCCGCCGAACCGACCGGCCTGCTCCTGCTCCCCTACTTCGACGCCTACACCGTCGGCTGCCACCCCCGCGACCTGCTCTTCCCCGGCCCGGCCGCCACCCGCGCCCTGAACCGCGGCCAGGCCGGCAACTACCCGGTCCTGCTGATCGACGGCACGGTCGCCGGTGAGTGACACCAACGCCGCACCGGCCGCCGCGTCGACATCACCGTCGAGCCCCTGACCGGACTCACCCCCCCCCCCCGGCACCTGCGCGACCTTGATGACCAGGGCACCCGAATCGCCGAAGTCCTGGAAGCCACCCCCACCGTGACCATCGGCCAGATCACCACCGGCCCCCACGCCTGACCGGGGCATCGAGGCGCCGAACAGAGTGGGGCCGGGCCGGAACAGCCGTGCACAGGAAGTCGGCCGGGCCGACTTCCTGTGCACGGGGTGCGTCTCAGACCGCCTGGTCGTCCAGCTCGGCGAGGAAGTCCAGGGCCACCGCCCAGGTCCGCTCGGCCGCCTCGGCGTCGTAGTCGGGCAGCTCGGGGTCGGTGTAGACGTGACCGGCGCCCCGGTAGCGGTGGACCTCGACGTCGGCGCCGGCCCGGCGCAGCTGCAGGTACCAGGCGTTCAGCCAGTCCTCGGACTCGAACGGGTCCGGCTCGGCCACGTGCAGCTGGACGGGGATCGAGGTCGCCGCGTCCTCCCGGATGTCCGAGGTGCCGTGCAGCAGGAGCAGGCCGAGCGCCTTCTCGTCGGCCAGCGCGAGGTTCTGGGCGAGCGAGCCGCCGAGCGAGAGGCCGGCGTAGACGAGCGCGGCTCCCGACCCCAGCAGCGGGGCGGCGGCGCCGACGGCCCGGCGCAGCAGCTCGTCACTGCCGAGCTCCTCCTTGTACGCCATGCCCTCCTCGACGTCGTCGAAGGTCTTCCCGTCGAACAGGTCCGGGGTGTGCACGGTGTGCCCGGCGGCGCGCAGCCGGTCGGCGGCGGCGTGGACGGCGGGGCGCAGTCCGTAGACGGAGTGGAGGAGCAGGATCTGGGCCACGGTCGGACTTCCTTGCAGGGCGGGCGGAGACTCCCCCCATCATCGCTCATGGCCACCGGGTGGCCTCGCGCCCGCGCGGCGGTGGCGGAGGCCACGCGTCGGTGAAGCGGCGACGAACAGTCAGTCCGACCTATGGAGTGGCGCGTTACCGACCGGTAGCCTGTCCGCCGTGACTGACCTTGTCGATGACATGACCGCCGCCCGCCCGCACCGCCGCCAGGTGCTGAAGGCCACCGCGATCGTGGCGGGCGCCGCCGCCCTGCCGCTCGCCCTCGGCTCCGCGGCCTCGGCCGCGACCGCCCCGCAGTTCCTGCACGGCGTCGCCTCCGGCGACCCGCTCCCCGACGGCATCCTGCTCTGGACCCGGGTCACCCCGACCCCCGACGCCGTTCCCGGCTCCGCCACGGGCCCGGCCACCGAGGTCCGCTGGGAGCTCGCCACCGACAAGGGCTTCACCCGGATCGCGGCGAGCGGCACGGTGACCGCCACCGCCGCCTCCGACCACACCGTCAAGGCCGACGTCCGCGGCCTGACCCCGGACACCCTCTACTGGTACCGCTTCACCGCCGGCGCCGCCGTCTCCCCGGTCGGCCGCACCCACACCACCCCGGCCGCCGACGCCGCCCTCTCCCGTCTGCGCCTGGGCGTCGCGTCCTGCGCCAACTGGGAGGCCGGCTACTTCTCCGCCTACCGCCACCTCGCCGCCCGCGGCGACCTGGACGCCTTCCTCTTCCTCGGCGACTACATCTACGAGTACAAGACCGGCGAGTTCTGCGCCCGCGGCTCGGTCGTGCGCCCGCACGCCCCCACCCACGAGATCCTCACCCTCGCCGACTACCGGACCAGGCACGGCCGCTACAAGACCGACGAGGACCTCCAGGGGCTGCACGCGCAGGTCCCGACCATCGCGATCTGGGACGACCACGAGTTCGCCAACGACGCCTGGTCCGGCGGCGCCGAGAACCACACCCCCGGCACCGAGGGCGACTGGGCCGACCGGATGGCCGCCGCCAAGCAGGCCTACTTCGAGTGGATGCCGGTCCGCCCGTCGATCGCCGGCACCACCTACCGCCGCCTGCGCTACGGCAAGCTCGCCGACTTCCACCTGATGGACCAGCGCTCGTTCCGCTCGGAGCAGGTCAAGGTCGGCAACGGCGACGTCGACTCGGCCGACCGCAGCATCACCGGTCGCGCCCAGATGGACTGGCTGAAGGCCGGGCTCACCGCCTCCGACACCACCTGGCGGCTGATCGGCAACGAGGTGATGATCTCCCCGGTCGCCTTCTTCTCGCTGCCGGACTACCTGCTGCGCCCGCTGGCCAAGCTGCTCGGCCTGCCGGGCGAGGGCCTCGCGGTCAACACCGACCAGTGGGACGGCTACACCCACGACCGCCGCGAGCTGCTCGGCCACCTCACGAAGAACGGCATCACCAACACCGTCTTCCTGACCGGTGACATCCACTCCGCCTGGGCGTCGGACGTCCCCAACGAGGCCGCCACCTACCCGCTCTCGGGCAGCGCGGCCACCGAGTTCGTGGTGACCTCGGTGACGTCGGACAACATCGACGACGTCCTCAAGGTCGCCCCGCAGACCCTCTCGCTGGTGGCGGCCGCGGCGATCAAGTCGGCCAACCCGCACGTCAAGTGGGTCGACCTGGACTCGCACGGCTACGGCGTCCTGGACATCACCCCGAGCCAGACCCAGATGGACTACTACATCCTCTCCGACCGCACCCGCAAGGACGCCACCACCAAGTGGACGCGCTCCTACCGCACCCGGTCCGGCACCCAGCAGATCGAGCGGGTCTACTCCCCCGTCAAGTAGGCCGCGCCCCGGAGGGGGTACGCCGCACAGGTGTACCCCCTCCGCAGACGCCCCTCCGCAGGCTCCTCAGGACACCACGTCCTTGCGCGCGAACCCGCGGAACGCCAGCGCCAGCAGCACCACCGCGTAGGAGAGCGACAGCGAGACGCCCTGCACCATGCCGCCCCACTCCAACTGCGGCTGCAGGGCGTCCGCCCAGGCGTACTGCCAGTGCGCGGGAAGCCATTCCCGCAGGTCACCGAGGGCGGTGACGGCGTCCAGCACCCCGGTGACGATGGAGGCGAACACCGCGCCGCCGACCGCGCCCAGCGGCGCGTCGGTCGCGGTGGAGAGCCAGAACGCCAGCGCCGCGATCACGACCTCGCTCAGGAACACGAACGCCACCGCGAGCGCCAGCCGCGGCAGTGCCTCCGTCGCCGACAGGGTCGCGCCGGTGGGCAGCTTCAGGTCCCCCCAGCCGTACGCGGCGGTGCCGACCAGCAGCCCGATCGCCGGCAGCAGCACCACGGCCGCCGCCGAGAAGGCCAGCCCCACCACGAACTTGCGGGCCAGTAGCCGGGCCCGGGGCACCGGCGCGGCCAGCAGGTAGCGCAGCGAGGACCAGCTGGCCTCCGAGGCCACGGTGTCCCCGCAGAACAGCGCCACCGGGATCACCAGCAGGAAGCCGGTGCCCATGAAGAGCAGGGTGGTCGCGAAGTTCGGGCCGGAGGCGGTGGCCAGCTCGATGAAGCTGGTCCGGTCGGCCCGCCCCGGCGTGCCGCCGATCTGGAACGCCGCCAGGATCACGAACGGCATCGCGGCCAGCACCCCGCCGATCACCAGGGTGCGCCGGCGCCGCAGCTGGCGCAGGGCCTCGATCCGCAGCGGCAGCGTCCGCCCGGGCCGGTACCCGGGCGCGTGGTCCGGTGAGACGTGGTCCGGTGACACAACGGCGCTCACGCCGCACCTCCGATCAGCGACAGGAACGCGTCCTCCAGCCGGCGGTGCGGTCCGGCCCGCTCCACCGGCACTCCCAGGCGCACCAGCTCGGCCAGCAGTTGGCTGGCCGCCATGCCGTCCAGCCGCACCAGCAGCCCGCCCTCGACCACCTCCACCGAGCCCACACCGGCCAGCGCGCCCGCCTTGTCGGCGGCCACCGCCAGCTCCGACGGCCCGAACGAGTCGGGTGTGCCGATCAGCAGGTGCTCGCCCGCGCCGATGATCTCGGCGACGGCGCCCGCCGTGACCAGCCGGCCGCGGTCCATCACCACCAGGTCGGTGCAGCTCTGCTCGACCTCCGCCAGCAGGTGGCTGGAGACGATGACGGTCCGGCCGGCGGCGGCGTAGCGCACCATCACCTCGCGCATCTCGCGGATCTGCGGCGGGTCGAGCCCGTTGGTCGGCTCGTCCAGGATCAGCAGGTCCGGCAGGCCGAGCATGGCCTGCGCGATGGCCAGGCGCTGCCGCATGCCCTGCGAGTAGGTCCGCACCGCCCGGTCCAGCGCCTCGCCGAGCCCGGCGATGGCGAGCGCCTCCGCCAGGTGCGCGTCCGCCTCCGGGCGGCCGGTGGCCTGCCAGTACAGCCGCAGGTTGGCCCGGCCGCTCAGGTGCGGCAGGAACCCGGCGCCCTCGACGAAGGCGCCGACCCGCGACAGCACCGGCGCGCCGGGCCGCACCAGGTGGCCGAAGATCCTGATCTCGCCGGCGTCGGGCCGGATCAGGCCCATCAGCATCCGCAGCGTGGTGGTCTTGCCGGCGCCGTTGGGCCCGAGCAGCCCGAGCACCTGGCCCTGCTCCACCCGGAAGCCCACGTCCCGGACGGCGTACCGGTCGGTGGCGCCCTTGTAGCGCTTGCCGAGGCCGGTGATCTGCAGCGGCACCTCGGCCAGCGCCGGGTCGTAGGCCGGCCCGCGGGCGGTCCGGCCGCGCCGGCGCAGCCGCGGCAGGAGCAGCAGCGCGGCCGCCACCGCGACGGCGATCAGCGGCAGCAGCCAGGTCCGGGCCGGCAGCGGGGTGGCCTCCGTCACCAGCTCGGCGACGGTCGGCGCGGTGACCGGGCCGGCCAGGGAGACCCGATAGGTGGCCGGCTCAGCCGACGAGGCGTACGCCAGGTCGGTCGCGGCGAGCACCAGCCGCAGCCGGTGCCCGGCGGCGAAGGTGTGGTCGACGGTGGGCAGCGCCACCGTGACGGTCCGGCCGCCGGGCGCGTCCGCGCCGGTCACCCGGAGCGGGGCGGACAGCTGCTGCGGCAGGGTCTGCTTGCCGTCCGGCGCGACGTCGTACAGCTTGGCGAAGAGCACCGCGTCCGGCCGGTCGGCCGCGACCTTCACCGTGCCCGTCGGCTGCCCGGTCAGGTGCAGTTGCCCGTCCAGCGGCGCCGAGTCGAACCCGGCGTACTGACCGGGGAAGTCGAGCGAGAGCCCGGCCCCGAGCGAGGCGGCCTGGCTGAGCGCGCCGATGCCGGGCAGCGCGGAGATGTTGGGCGGCGCGCCGCCGGGCGGGTTGGCGAAGGTCTGCTCGGCGCCCGCCTTGCCGCCGGTCAGCTCCACCTGCCGCGAGCCGGTGCCCGCCAGGCCGGGGTAGGCGTCGGCGGAGGCGCCGCGCAGCACGGCCTGGAAGCCGGTGGAGTCCACCCCGCCGGTGCGGGTCACCCGGAACGCCGGCCCGGTGGAGCCGGCCGCGTCCTGCCCGGCCGGCTCCTTCAGGTACCGGTCGAACCAGGCCCCGACCCGGTCGTCCACCCGGGCGCTGGTGTCGGTGCCGCCGTCGTGCCCGCCGGCGAACCAGTCCACCGCGACCGGCGCGCCGTTGGCCGCGACCGCCCGGGCGATCGCATCGCCCTGGTCGAGCGGGAACAACGAGTCCTGCTGGCCCTGGACGACCAGGGTGGGCGCCTTGAGCCGCCCGGCCACCGAGGACGGGCTGGAGCGGTCCAGCAGGGCCACGGCCTCCGGATCGGCGTGACCGGCGGTCGCCACCCGGTCGTACATCCGGCAGAGCTCGTCCAGGAAGCGGCCGCAGCCGACCGTCGCGTCCGCCGAATCGCCCGGGGCCTGCTGCGGCCCGGTGCCACCACGCGGGGCCTCGCCGGAGGGGCCGAGGTCCCCCGCCGAGCCGGTGGTGAAGAAGATGCCGGCCCAGAGCTTCTTGAACACGCCGTCCACCGCGCCCGAGCCCCGCACGCCCTGCGGGAACAGCGCGTCGGCCAGGTTCCACCAGGTGATCTGGCTGGCCACCGCGTCGATCCGGCTGTCGTACGCGGAGCCGAGCAGCGACACCGCCCCGCCGTACGAGGCACCGGTGATGCCGACCCGCGGGTCGCCCGGCCCGTCGAGGCGCACCTCGGGCCGCTGGGCCAGCCAGTCGACCAGGTGCCGGACGTCCTCGACCTCGCGGTCGGGGGCGTTGAGGCCGATCCGGCCGCCGGAGTGGCCGAAGCCGCGCGCCGACCAGGTCAGCACCGCGTAGCCCTGCCGGGCGAGCTGCTGGGCGCGCTCGCGCTCACCCTCCTTGGAACCGCCGAAGCCGTGGGCGAGCAGGACCGCCGGGCGGGGGCCCGTCCCGGTCGTGAAGAACGAGGTGTCCAGCTGGACCGTGGCATCGCTGCCGGGCGTCTCCGGCATGCTGAGGAAACGGTCCTCCTGCCGGACGGGCTCGTTCCCGCCGGCGGCCACCGCCACCGCCGTGCCGACTCCGGCCACCACCACCAGGGCCACCGCCGCGGCCAGCACTCTTCGTCCGACAGCCGTTCCGCGGCCGCGCCACCGACGCCACGCCCCACCGAGCTCCATGGTCGGTGATCGTATCCGCCGTGCCGGTAGGCGTCCGATAAGGCCGCCCGGGCCGGGCCGTGCCGAGACGCCCGATTCATCCGGCTGTGCCCGAGTATCGTCCGCCCGTCCGGCTCCACCGCCCGACGACGAGGTGCCTGCGCTCCGGCCGCTGATCGTCCTGCTCGCCGCCATCGCCGCCACCCTGGTGGTCGGCCGGATCGTCGACCAGGCCCTCCAGCGCGTCGTGGCGGCCGGCCTGGAGGCGGCGTTCAGCCGGTACGAGCCGGCGCCGACGACTGCGCACGGAGGAGCACCCCGGTCCCGGCGCGGCCCGGGACCGGCCCTAGAGCACCCGGGTCATGGTCCGGTGCGGGATCCCGGCGTCGTCGTAGACCGGGCCCTCCGCCGTGTAACCGAGCCGCTCGTAGAAGCCCAGCGCCTGCACCTGCGCGTGCAGCTCGACCTCACGGGCGCCCCGCCCGCGTCCGGCCGCCTCGACGGCGCGGACCAGCTCGGCGCCCAGCCCGGTGCCGCGCGCCGCCTTCACCACCGCGAGCCGGCCGAGCAGCACCCGGCCCGCCGTCCCGCCGGTGAGGGCGAGCGCCTGCGGGCCGTGGATCAGCCGGGCGGTGCCGAGCGGCTCGCCCTCCGGGCCGACCGCCAGCAGGTGCTCGGAGGTCGCGTCGAGGTCGTCGTACTCCAGTTCCTCGGGCACGCCCTGCTCGGCGATGAACACCTCGTGCCGGACGCCCCGCACCAGTGCCAGGTCGTCCGCGCCCTCGGCCACCCGGATCCGCGCCGCGAAGGAGCTCATGTCAGCTCTCCGCCGAGATGATGTCCAGCGCCCTGCGCAGGTCCTCGGGGTACTCGCTGCCGAACTGCACCCACTCGCCGTCGGCGGGGTGCTCGAAGGCGAGCGAGACCGCGTGCAGCCACTGCCGGGTCAGCCCGAGCCGCTTGGCCAGCGTCGGGTCGGCGCCGTAGGTCAGGTCGCCCACGCAGGGGTGGCGCAGCGCCGACATGTGCACCCGGATCTGGTGGGTCCGGCCGGTCTCCAGCTTGATGTCCAGCAGCGAGGCGGCCCGGTAGGCCTCGATGAGGTCGTAGTGGGTGACGGAGGGCTTGCCCTCCTGGATGACCGCCCACTTCCAGTCGGAGCTGGGGTGGCGCCCGATCGGCGCGTCCACGGTGCCGCTCATCGGGTCCGGGTGGCCCTGCACCAGCGTGTGGTACTTCTTCTCGGTCACCCGGTCGTGGAACTGGCGCTTGAGGTCGGTGTAGGCGCGCTCGGACTTGGCGACCACCATCAGCCCGGAGGTGCCCACGTCGAGCCGGTGCACGACGCCCTGGCGCTCCGCGGCGCCCGAGGTGGAGATCCGGTAGCCGGCCGCGGCCAGGCCGCCGATCACGGTCGGACCGGTCCAGCCGGGGCTGGGGTGGGCGGCGACGCCGACCGGCTTGTCGACGAGCACGATGTCCTCGTCGTCGTGGACGATGCGCATGCCCTCGACATGCTCGGCGACGATCCGCACGGGCGCGGCGGGGGCCGGGATCTCGACCTCCAGCCAGGAGCCGGCGGTGACCCGGTCCGACTTGCCGGCCAGGGCGCCGTCGAGCGTCACCTTGCCGTCGGCTGCCAACTCGGCGGCCTTCGTCCGGGAGAAACCGAACATCCGGGCGAGGGCGGCGTCGAGACGCTCACCCTCCAGGCCGTCGGGTACGGGGAGGCTGCGGATCTGCGCTGCGGTACTCACCCGTACGAGTATGCCGGACGCGGGAGCCGCCCCTTACGCGGTCGGGCCGGGCCGGTCCCCGTCGGCGTCGCCCCCGGCCGCCCCGTCCTTGCCGCCCGCGCCCTTGCCGGCCGGCTGGTGGACGGTGCCGTCCGGGTTGCTGCCGCGGAAGGAGAGCAGCACCACCAGGATGCCGCCGCAGACGATCGCCGAGTCGGCGAGGTTGAAGACGGCGAAGTGCTGGACGGAGATGAAGTCCACGACGTGGCCGCGGAAGGCGCTCGGCGAGCGGAACAGCCGGTCGGTCAGGTTGCCCAGCGCCCCGCCGAGCAGCAGCCCGAGCGCGATCGCCCAGGGGAGGCTGTACAGCCGGCGGGCGATCCGCCAGATGACCACGATGACCGACGCCGCGATCACGGTGAAGACGATGGTCAGCGCCTGGCCCATGCCGAACGCGGCGCCGGAGTTGCGGATCACCTGGAAGGTCACCACGTCGCCGATCACCTTGATCGCCGCGTGGTTCTCCAGGCGGGCGACCACCAGCAGCTTGGTCCCCAGGTCGATCAGGAAGGCGACCAGTGCGACGCCCAGCAGGACACCGATCCGCCGGCGCCCCTTCGGTGCCTCCTGCTCGACCGGAGCGGTCACCTCACCGGGCTCGGCCACGGCCTCCTCCAGGGCTTCGGCGGGGGTCGGGACGGACTCGTCCCGCGTCTGGGGGGAACCTTGCGTACTGATGATCCGCTCCGCTGCCGATGAGGGTCCCCCGGGGCCGAAGACCGGGGGAGAGTGGGCCGGTGGTCGCCGACCTCGACGAGTCAGGCGACGTTACGGGGTCGAGCGTACGGCAAGCCCGACCCCCCGCGTCGCCCCGGTCAGCGGCGTTCCTGCTTGGCCTTGCACTGGACGCAGAGCGTCGCCCGGGGAAAGGCCTGCATGCGGGCCTTGCCGATGGCCTGGCCGCAGGACTCGCAGGTCCCGAAGCCGACGCCCTCCAGCCGGCCCAGGGCCCGCTCGACCTGCGCGAGGCTGTCCCTGGCGTTGTTGGCCAGCGCCAGCTCGCTCTCCCGCGAGATGTTCTTCGTACCGGCGTCGACCTGGTCGTCGCCGGCTCCGTCGTTGGAGTCCCGCATCAGCCCGGTGATCGCGGCCTCGGCGGCGCCGATCTCGTTCTGCAGCCGGTCCAGCTCGCTGATCAGCTCGGCGTGCAGTTCGTGCACCTCCTGCGAGGTCCACGGGTCCTCGCCCGGACGGACGGGAAGCTCGGCCGGGTCCACGGCCTCCGCGCCGCCGCCGCGGACCGCCGCGGCGGCGGTGCGGGTGCGGCCGGGGGCCACGAGCGCGGAATCGTTGCTGGTCTTGTGCCGTGCGGTAGTGGTCACGGTCCCCTCCCCTGGTTCGCCTGCCACGGCCTTGCGGGCCCGCTTGGTGGCGGTACCCGCGCCGGTTGCCTCATCAGCCATGGCTTCGACCCCATCTACGAACGAATCGAGCCGCCGGTTCCCGGCGGCCTCCAGTGCCGGAACGATAATCCCCATCAAAACCGGTCACAACATGACATACCGACGCCTCACCATGATCCCACCCAGGCAGCCGTCACAACCGCCCCGCCCCGCGCGCTGACCTGTGTTGTGCCCAGAACACCCCCGCCTAACCGCCTCCGCGCGCCGTCGCGGCGGCGGACAAACCGACTTGCGGCTGCCGATAGACTGGGCCGGCAAGGCGCAGATGGGACGAGTACCGACGTACGCAGCCACCAGCGACCCGGGGACGGTGCGAGCCCGGGGGTGTGCGCGGCGGGAAGATCACCCCGGAGCCGCCGGAAGAACGGCCGCTGGTCAGCCCAGCGGCCCGGTAGAACCGGCAGCAAGCCCAAACAAGTGGGTCGCAGCAGCACCGCGGCCAAGGAGGGTGGTACCGCGGGGCGGCTCGCCGTCTCGTCCCTCCGTCGGATCCAGCCGATATCCGCCGGAGGTTTGACACCGCGATGACCACCTACAACGCCGTCCCCGCGCAGGTGGACCTGCCTGCCCTCGAACACCAGATCCTCTCCTTCTGGCAGGACAGCAAGATCTTCCAGCGCAGCCTGGAGCAGTCCGAGGGCCGCCCCGAGTGGGTGTTCTACGAGGGCCCGCCGACCGCCAACGGCATGCCCGGCGCCCACCACATCGAGGCCCGCGTCTTCAAGGACGTCTTCCCCCGCTACCGGACGATGAAGGGCTACCACGTCGCCCGCAAGGCCGGCTGGGACTGCCACGGCCTCCCCGTCGAGCTGGCCGTCGAGAAGGAGCTGGGCTTCTCCGGCAAGCAGGACATCGAGGCGTACGGCATCGCCGAGTTCAACGCCAAGTGCCGCGAGTCGGTGACCCGCCACACCGACGCCTTCACCGAGCTCACCACCCGGATGGGCTACTGGGTCGACCTCGACGACGCCTACCGGACGATGGACCCGTCCTACGTCCAGTCGGTCTGGTGGTCGCTCAAGCAGATCTTCGACAAGGGCCTGCTGGTCCAGGACCACCGGGTCGCCCCCTGGTGCCCGCGCTGCGGCACCGGCCTGTCCGACCACGAGCTGGCCCAGGGCTACGAGACCGTCGTCGACCCCTCGGTCTTCGTCCGCTTCCCGCTCACCTCCGGCCCGCTGGCCGGCGGGGCCGCGCTGCTGGTCTGGACGACCACGCCGTGGACCCTGGTCTCCAACACCGCCGCCGCCGTCCACCCCGAGGTCACCTACGTGGTGGCCACCGACGGCACCGAGCGGCTGGTCGTCGCGGAGCCGCTGCTGGCCAAGGCGCTCGGCGAGGGCTGGGAGGCCACCGGCGAGTCCTTCACCGGCGCCGAGATGGAGCGCTGGGCGTACCGCCGCCCCTTCGACCTGGTCGAGATCGAGGACGCGCACTACGTCCTCAACGCCGACTACGTCACCACCGAGGACGGCACCGGCATCGTCCACCAGTCCCCCGCCTTCGGCGCGGACGACCTCGCGACCTGCCGCCGCTACGGCCTGCCGGTGGTCAACCCGGTGCTCGCCGACGGCACCTTCGCGCCCGAGGTCCCGCTGGTCGGCGGCCAGTTCTTCAAGAAGGCCGACGAGGCCCTGGTCGCGGACCTCCAGGAGCGCGGCCTGCTCTTCCGCCACCTGCCGTACGAGCACAGCTACCCGCACTGCTGGCGCTGCCACACCGCGCTGCTCTACTACGCGCAGCCGTCCTGGTACATCCGGACCACCGCCGTCAAGGACGCGATGATCCGCGAGAACGAGGCCACCAACTGGTACCCGGAGACGGTCAAGCACGGCCGCTTCGGCGACTGGCTGAACAACAACATCGACTGGGCGCTCAGCCGCAACCGCTACTGGGGCACCCCGCTGCCGATCTGGCGCTGCGAGGAGAACCACCTCACCTGCGTCGGTTCGCTGGCCGAGCTCTCCGAGCTGACCGGCACCGACCAGAGCGGCCTGGACCCGCACCGCCCGTACATCGACGACGTCACCTTCGCCTGCCGCGAGTGCTCCGGCACCGCCACCAGGGTGCCCGAGGTGATCGACGCCTGGTACGACTCCGGCTCGATGCCCTTCGCCCAGTACGGCTACCCGTACCAGAACAAGGAGCTCTTCGAGAAGCGCTACCCGGCGCAGTTCATCTCGGAGGCGATCGACCAGACCCGCGGCTGGTTCTACACGCTGATGGCCGTCGGCACCCTGGTGTTCGACCGGAGCAGCTACCAGAACGTCGTCTGCCTGGGCCACATCCTGGCCGAGGACGGCCGCAAGATGTCCAAGCACCTGGGCAACATCCTGCAGCCGATCCCGCTCATGGACCAGCACGGCGCGGACGCGGTGCGCTGGTTCATGGCGGCCGGCGGTTCGCCCTGGTCGGCCCGCCGGGTCGGCCACGGCACCATCCAGGAGGTGGTCCGCAAGACCCTCCTCACCTACTGGAACACCGTCGCCTTCCAGGCCCTGTACGCCCGCACCTCCGGCTGGGCGCCGTCCGCGAACGACCCGGCCCCGGCCGCGCGGCCGCAGCTGGACCGCTGGGTGCTCTCCGAGCTGAACACCCTGGTCCGCGAGGTCGACGCGGCCTTCGAGGCGTACGACACCCAGCGCGCCGGCAAGCTGCTCTCCGGCTTCGTCGACGACCTCTCCAACTGGTACGTCCGCCGCGGCCGCCGCCGCTTCTGGCAGGGCGACGCCGCCGCGCTCGCCACCCTGCACGAGGCGCTGGAGACGGTCACCCGGCTGATGGCCCCGCTGACGCCGTTCATCACCGAGCGGGTCTGGCAGGACCTCGTCGTCCCGGTCGCACCGCAGGCCCCGGCCTCGGTCCACCTGGCGGGCTGGCCGGAGGCGGACGAGGCGCTGATCGACGCCGACCTCTCGCGCCACATGGCGCTGGTGCGCCGGCTGGTCGAGCTGGGCCGGGCCACCCGCGCCGAGTCCGGTGTGAAGACCCGTCAGCCGCTCTCCCGCGCGCTGATCGCCGCCCAGGGCTGGGAGGAGCTGCCGGCCGACCTGCGCGCGCAGATCGCCGAGGAGCTCAACGTCTCCACCCTGGAGTCGCTGGCCGAGGTCGGCGGCTCGCTGGTCGACACCACCGCCAAGGCGAACTTCCGGGCGCTCGGCAAGCGCTTCGGCAAGGGCGTGCAGGACGTGGCCAAGGTGGTCGCGGCCGCCGACGCCGCGGTGCTCGCCGCCGAGCTGCGCGCCACCGGCAGCACCGGGGTGGAGCTGAACGGCGAGCGGATCGAGCTGGGCCCGGACGAGGTGATCATCACCGAGACCCCGCGCGAGGGCTGGGCGGTCGCCAACGAGTCCGGTGCCACCGTCGCCCTCGACCTGGCCATCACCCCGGAGCTCAAGCGCCTCGGCATCGCCCGCGACGCGATCCGGCAGATCCAGGAGGCCCGGAAGAACTCCGGCCTGGAGGTCTCCGACCGGATCGTGCTGCGCTGGCAGGCCGCCTCCGACGAGACCACCGAGGCGATCACCGAGCACGGGCCGCTGGTCGCCGAGGAGGTGCTGGCCACCGACTTCGCGGCGGGCGCCGCCGACTGGGAGTCCGAGACCTTCTCGGACGAGGGCCTCGGCCTGACCTTCCGGCTCCGCAAGGCCTGACCCGCACGGCCCGACCCGTCGGGCCCGACCCGCACGGCGAAGCCGCCGCCGCCCCACCCGGGGCGGCGGCGGCTTCGCCGTCTCCGGAGCCCGCGCCCCGGCGCCCGGTCGCACCGGCGCTCACCCGGGCGGGCACACCGACGAGGGCGCCCCCGTCATGACCCGGAAGTCACGGCAGGGGCGCCCTCGAAATGCCTGGCTACAACCTCAGTTGTCGCCGTCCTCGTCGATCAGGAAACCGCGCATCGGCGCCGGCGCCTGCTGCATCGGCTGCGGCGGCTGCGGGCGGACGGCGGCCATCGGCTGCGTCATCCCGGCCGGCTGCATCTGCGGGGCACCGGAGTTGCCACCGGAGGACTGCCCGCCGAAGCTCGGCGCACCGTTGTTGCCGCCGAAGGAGCTCTGGCCGCCGAACGAGGGCTGGTTCCCGCCGAAGGACGGCTGGTTGCCACCGAAGCTCGGAGCACCACCGCTCATCGCGGACGCACCGGCCGGAGCCATCGACGACGCGGCCGGCGGCAGCGAGGCGGTGGCCGGGATGCGCGGCGGAGCGAGCGAGTCGTCCGCCTGCGACTCCAGCTGGCGCAGCTGGGTCTCCAGGTAGGACTTCAGACGCGTGCGGTACTCACGCTCGAACGCCCGCAGGTCCTCGACCTTGCGCTCCAGCGTGGCCCGCGCGGACTCCAGGGAGCCCATCGCGACGCGGTGCTTCTCCTGTGCGTCCCGCTCCAGGGCGTCGGCCTTGGCACGGGCGTCGCGCTCCAGACCCTCGGCCCGGCTGCGCGCCTCGCCGACGATCTTGTTGGCCTCGGAACGGGCCTCCGAGATCGCCTGGTCCGCGGTCTGCTGGGCGAGCGCCAGCACGCGGGCCGCGCTGTCGCCGCCGGGGCCCTGCTGCTGCTGCATCGGAGCGCCCATCGGGCCGCCCATCTGCTGCGGCTGGCCCATCGGGCCGCCCATCTGCTGCATCTGCTGCTGGCCCATGCCCTGGCCCATCGGGTTGCCCATCTGCTGCGGGCCACCCGGACCGCCCATGGGCTGGAGCATCTGACCGCCCATCGGCTGCACCAGCTGCTGCTGGCCGCCCATGGTCTGGTTCATCTGCTGCTGCTGGCCGCCCATCGGGCCGCCCTGGCCGGACGGGAGCTGCGGGGCACCGGACGGCAGGCCGAGGGGCTGGTTGCCCATCTGCTGCTGCTGCGGGCCGCCCATCTGCTGCGGACCGCCGGGGCCGCCCATCTGCTGCGGGCCGGGGCCCTGCTGCTGCCCGGGGACCGGCGGGCCGGATATGGCGGCCGGCACCGGGGCGCCGGGACGCGAGTCCTGCGGCGGCTCCTTGCGCATGTTGGCCTGGTTCTGCGCGGCGGCACGGGTCGCGGCGGCCAGCTTGGCGCGCAGGTCCTCGTTCTCGCGGAGGAGGCGGGTCAGCTCCGCCTCGACCTCGTCGAGGAAGGCATCGACCTCGTCCTCGTCATAGCCTTCGCGCAGGCGGACGGTCGTGAACTGCTTGTTCCGAACGTCCTCGGGGGTCAATGGCATCTCTTCACCTCAACGTGATCGTCGGCACACCGGCATCCTGTCGCATCGCTCACCTACGACTAGGGCCGCACAAGCGAGATCAGGACATACACAATGATCATCAGTACGAAGAAGGACAGGTCGAGCGCCACGCCCCCGAGACGCAACGGCGGAATGAACCGCCGAAGAAGCTTGAGCGGCGGATCCGTGACAGTGTACGTGGCCTCCAGGACCAGGACCATGGCCTTGCCGGGCCGCCACGAACGTGCGAACTGGAAGACCCAGTCCATCACCAGCCGCACAAGCAGGAACACCAGGAAGACGGTCAGCGCGTAATAGAGCACCGCCCACACGATCCCCATCGCGCTTCCCTCTCCCCGGTTCTCGGCCCTTCGGCCGTGCCGCCTGTCACTAACTCACTGTCGATCAGATCCACACGTAAAGTCGTGGCCGGGTCAGCTCTGGTTGAAGAACCCACCCTCGGCGATCCGAGCCTTGTCCTCCGCCGTGACATCGACGTTAGCAGGCGACAGCAGGAACACCTTCTGTGTCACGCGCTCGATACTGCCGTGCAGACCGAAGACGAGTCCAGCGGCGAAGTCTACGAGCCGCTTGGCATCGGTGTCGTCCATCTCGGTGAGATTCATGATCACCGGGGTCCCGCCACGGAACTGTTCCCCGATCGTACGGGCCTCGTTGTAGGTCCGGGGGTGCAGCGTGGTGATGCGGTAGGGCTCTCGTTCGTTCACTACCTTGGGCATGATCACCGGGGCGCTCTTCTCCAGGTTGTGGCGGCGTTCGGGTGTGATGGACGACACTGGGGCCATCCTCGGGGTCTCCTGGCGGATCGGGACCGCGGCCGGCACCGGCTGCGGCGTGATCGAGGAGACCGGGGCGGGTGCCGCGGCGGGCCGGGGGATGTCCTCCGTCCGCCCCGTTCGGATCGGCTCGGGGTCCGCGTCGTAGTCGTCGTCGGGGTCGTACCCCTGGCCGTCGTACGTCTCGTCCTCCACGAGGCCGAGGTAGACCGCCATCTTGCGCATTGCGCCGGCCATGCTCCTGTCTCCTCCGCTCATGCCCACCTCGCTGTCCGCTCGGTGGTCGCTTCGCGAACGCGCGCCTCTCGATGGTCGCTCGCCCTGCCCGCTCCGTGGTGGACCGGCTCCGTACCGACGGCCGGGCCGTCCGGCCCCGGCTGCGGATTCCGCGGTCCGCCCACGACGAGCCGACGGGCCGACGGCCGGTCAGAACTCGTGGGTGGGGGCCGCGGAGCTACGATCCACGGTTCGCCAGCGCTCTGGAAAGCTGCTAGCTTCTGTCCTATTTTGTCCTGCAGTCTGATCTACTACCCGGTGACGTTACCCGAGGGGTGACCGCACTCCGAGTACCGCCGTTCCGACGCGCACGTGTGTCGCCCCGGCGGCAACGGCCTGCTCCAGGTCACCGCTCATTCCTGCGGAAACCATGGTGGCAGCAGGATGGGCCGCCCGTACGGCGGTTGCGATTTCCGTCAACCGCTCGAAGGCCCGGGCCGGATCGCCGGCGAGCGGACCGGAGAGCGGAGCGACGGTCATCACACCGTCCAGTCGCAGCCCGGGCGCGTCGGCGATCGCGTCGGCCAGCGCCTCGACCTCCGACGGGGTCGCCCCGGCCCGGCCCTCGCCCTCGCCGTGCTCCTTCTCCAGCGCGACCTGCACCAGGCAGCCCAGCTCGGGCCGCTCGGCCTTGAGCACCGCCGCGGAGAGCGACTCCACCAGCCGCGGCCGGTCCACCGAGTGCACGTGGTTCGCGTACCGGACCACCGAGCGGACCTTGTTGGTCTGCAGCTGGCCGACGAAGTGCCAGTCCAGCGGAAGGTTTCTGCACTGCTCCGCCTTGGGCGCCGCGTCCTGGTCGCGGTTCTCCGCGACGTCGGTGACGCCCAGTGCGGCCAGCAGTGCGCTGTCCTGCGCCGGGTAGGTCTTGGTGACGACGATCAGCCGCACCTCGTCACGCGCCCGCCCCGCGGCCGCGCAGGCGTCGGCGATCCGGCGTTCGACCACGTCGAGGTTGGTCCCGAGTTCCTCGTACCGGGCCCGCTGGCCCGGCGTCAGGGCGGCGAGGAAATCCGCACCGCCCGGGAACGGTCCGTAGATGTCGTTCGTCATGAGTGATCAGAGCCCAACCAGACGTAGCTCGCGAGCCGGCCCGTGCGCTGCTCGCGGCGATAGGAGTAGTGATCGGCGGATTCGAGGGTGCAGACCGATGATCGCACCAACTCGGTGACGCCCGCAGCGGTCAGCTGCGCCGCCACTCCCTCCGGCACGTCCAGGGCCGGGGTGCCCCAGGAGGTCTCGGCGTGCGCGGCCGGCACCAGCCGGGCCACCTCCGCACGCAGTTCCGCCGGCACCTCGTAGCAGCGGCCGCAGACCGCGGGCCCGGTCGCGGCGGTGATCCGCCCCGGCTCGGCGCCCAGCTCCACCATCGCCCGGACCGCCGCCGGCACCACCCCGGCCGCGAGGCCGGGCCGGCCCGCGTGGGCCGCGCCCACCACGCCCGCCACCGGATCGGCCAGCAGGACGGGCGTGCAGTCCGCGGTCAGCACCGCCAGCGCCAGCGGCCGGTCGGTGACCACCGCGTCGACGGTCGGCGCCTCCCCCGCGGACTGGCGCCGCGTCACCACGGCCACCTCCGCGCCGTGGACCTGGTTCATCCAGACCACGTCCGCCGGGTCGAGGCCCAGCGCGCCGGCCGCGATCGCCCGGTTGCGCCGGACGGCGGCCGGGTCGTCCCCCACCGCGCCGCCGAGGTTCAGCTCCCCGTACGGCGAAGTGCTCACCCCGCCCCACCGGTCGGTGAAGGCGAAGTGAGCACCGTTGCGTACTGCGTGATCGACCACTGCTTACTTCAGGAAGTCCGGCACGTCGAGCTCCTCGGCGGGGCTCTCCACGTACGGCTGGCGGGCCGGCTGCACCTGCGGCGGCACCGGAGCGGCGGTCGTGGTGGCCGGGCTCTCCGTCGAACGCGCCGGGGCGTCGCCCTCGGAGCGGGCCGTCACCGACCCGATGCTCCCGTACGAGGGCCGGGTCGCCGGACGCTCGGGGGCGGCCGGCGGCGGCGTGGCCGGGGTGGCCTTGACCACCGGGTCGCGGACGATCGCCGGGGGCTGGCCGCCGTCGAAGCCGGCCGCGATCACGGTGACCCGCACCTCGTCGCCGAGCGCGTCGTCGATCACCGCACCGAAGATGATGTTGGCCTCGGGGTGCGCGGCCTCGCTGACCAGCTGGGCGGACTCGTTGATCTCGAACAGACCGAGGTCGGAGCCGCCGGAGATGGAGAGCAGCACGCCGCGGGCGCCGTCGATCGAAGCCTCCAGCAGCGGCGAGGAGATCGCCATCACGGCGGCCGCCTTGGCGCGGTCCTCGCCCCGGGCCGAACCGATGCCCATGAGCGCCGAACCGGCCTCCGACATGACGGACTTGACGTCCGCGAAGTCGAGGTTGATCAGACCGGGGGTGGTGATCAGATCGGTGATGCCCTGGACGCCGGAGAGCAGCACCTGGTCGGCGGAGCGGAACGCGTCCAGCACGCTGACCTGGCGGTCCGAGATGGACAGCAGGCGGTCGTTGGGGATCACGATGAGGGTGTCGACCTCTTCGCGCAGGCCGGCGATGCCGTCCTCGGCCTGGTTCGCGCGGCGACGGCCCTCGAAGGTGAAGGGGCGGGTGACCACGCCGATGGTCAGCGCGCCGAGCGAGCGGGCGATGTTGGCGACGACCGGCGCGCCGCCCGTGCCGGTACCACCGCCCTCGCCCGCGGTCACGAAGACCATGTCGGCCCCCTTGAGGACCTCCTCGATCTCCTCGCGGTGGTCCTCGGCGGCCTTGCGGCCGACCTCGGGGTTGGCGCCGGCGCCGAGGCCCCGGGTGAGTTCACGGCCCACATCGAGCTTGACGTCGGCGTCGCTCATCAGGAGGGCCTGCGCATCGGTGTTGATCGCGATGAACTCGACGCCCTTGAGACCGACCTCGATCATCCGGTTGATGGCGTTGACACCACCGCCGCCGATGCCGACAACCTTGATGACTGCGAGGTAGTTCTGCGGTGCTGCCACGTCGAAGGCCTCTCGCCTCGAATTTCCGGGTCGGCCGGCCCCCTGTGGGGTGCCGTACCGACGGATGTCGATGGGTAGGGAGCCTGGTTTCTGACTGAATGTCCGAAATGCCGACCGCCGACCCCAACCCTAAACTTGACGTTTAGGGTTAGTGCTGTGCCTCCGTCACATCACCAGGAAGCACAGTCTGGTGACACAGGACACTAGGTGGCCCCGGGCACGTGTTTCAACGAACACGCCGAGCTTCCCTTTTTCTTTTGAGCCTATGTGATCATCAACCAGCTTATGAAACCGGGGTGACCACCAAGGGTCGGGCCGTCACCGAAAGGCGTCAACCCCTCCCCCAGGGAGAGAACCTACCGGATCATCCCGACACCGCCGGCGCGTCCGGCGCACTGACGTCGAAGTTCGTACCCTTCTGACTCATCAGTGCCACCAGCACCCGGGCTTTTCGATCGATCTGGTCCGGACTCCCCCAGCGGACCGTGGCACCCCCGCTGAGCTGCAGCTGGATGTCGTCGTAGGAGTGCACCAGCACCGCCCCGGCCCGCTGCCGGACCTCGGCGGGCAGCCCGGCGGCGACCGCCACCGCCCCCTGGACCAACTGCGGACGGGAAATCACCCCGGCCGCGTCGTTCGCCTGCTGACTGAGCCGCAGTTCGACCACCGGCACTCCGGCCGGGGCGGCGTCCTCGGTGGCGAAGCTCACGCCACCTGCGTCCACCTGGGTGAATCTGCCGTCGTCCCCCTTGACGGCGGCCACCGCGGTGCGCTGGGTGATCTTCACCCGCAGGGTGTGCGGCCAGCCCCGCCAGACCTCGGCCCGGGCCACCCGCGGGATCGCCTCCACCCGCCGGGTGGCGGCGTCCAGGTCGACCCGGGCCAGCGGGCCGGCGCCGACCGTGCCGATCGCCGCGCGGACCTGGTCGACCGTCAGCCGGTCGTCCTGCACCCCCTGCACCGCGACGCTGCGCACGTCCAGGGCCGAGGAGAGGAAGACCAGCCAGGCCAGCCCGCCCAGCACCGAGGCGCCGAGCGCGGCCAGCACCACGATGCCCCGCCGGGAGAGCCGGAGCCGGGGCGAGTACTCCTCGTCCCCGAACTCCACCTCCTCCCGCGGGTACCCCCGGCCGGAGGCCGGGGGTTGATCGGCGGGCCGACCGTCAGCCACGGCGGCGGCCACCCCTGGCGGCCTCGATCGCTTCGTAGACCATGCCGACCAGCAGGTCGTCGGCGTCCCGGCGGCCGAACTCGGCGGCGGCCCGGCTCATGTCCCAGAGCCGCTGCGGGTCGGTGAGCACCGGCAGGACGTTCTGCAGGACCCACTCCGGGGTCAGTTCCGCGTCGTCGACCAGCAGCCCGCCGCCGGCCTTGACCATCGGCTGGGCGTTCAGCCGCTGCTCGCCGTTGCCGATCGGCAGCGGGACGAAGGCGGCCGGCAGGCCCACCGCCGCCAGCTCGGCCACCGTCATGGCGCCGGCCCGGCAGAGCATCAGGTCGGCGGCGGCGTACGCGAGGTCCATCCGGTCCACGTACGGCACCGCGCGGTAGGGCGGCATCCCGGGGATGTCGTCCACCTGCGGCAGCTCGTTCTTCGGCCCGACCGCGTGCAGGATCTGCACGCCGTACTGCTGGAGCCGGGGCGCGATGGCGGTGACGGTCTCGTTGAGCCGGCGGGCGCCCTGCGAGCCGCCGGAGACCAGCAGCGTGGGCAGCCGCTGGTCGAGGCCGAAGTAGTGCCGGGCCTCCGGCCGGGCCGCGTTGCGGTCCAGGGTGGCGATGGTCCGGCGCAGCGGGATGCCGATGTACCGGGAGTCGCGCAGCTTGCTGTCCGGCGTGGAGACGGCGACGAAGTCGCTGTACCGGGCACCGATCTTGTTGGCCAGGCCGGGCCGGGCGTTGGCCTCGTGGACCACGATCGGCACCCCGGCCCGCTTGGCGGCCAGGTAGGCCGGCATCGCGACGTAGCCGCCGAAGCCGACCACGACATCCGCCTTGACCCGCTCGATGATCTCCTGGGCGGCCCGGACGGTGCCGCGCAGCCGGCCCGGGACGGTGATCAGCTCGGGGGTGGGCTTGCGGGGCAGCGGAACGGCCGGGATCAGCTCCAGGTGGTAGCCCCGCTCGGGCACCAGCCGGGTCTCCAGGCCGCGCTCGGTGCCCAGGGCGGTGATCCCGATGGACGGGTCGTGCCTGCGGAGGGCGTCCGCGAGGGCGAGGGCCGGCTCGATGTGACCGGCGGTCCCCCCGCCGGCGAGTACGACATGCACCGAAATTCACCGCTCCCTGCGTGCCGGCACCGGGGCCGGGCGCGCTGTGGTTCGTCGTCGTGGCAGCACCCGGGCCAGTCGTCTCCTGACCCGGGAGTTCTTGCTCCGGGCGGCCAGGGCCGCCTTCGCGCCCGAGGTGCTGCGCGCGAGGCACAGCAGCACACCGATCACGGACATGGCCGACAGCATGGCGGAACCGCCGTAGGAGAACAGCGGGAGCGGGACGCCCGCGATGGGCAGCAGTCCCAGTGCCGACCCCAGGTTGATCACGGCCTGCGCCATGATCCACGTGGTGGCGGCCCCCGCGGCGTACCTGACGAAGGGGTCCTTCGTACCGATGGCCACACGGATACCCGCGTAGCCTAGTGCCGCGAAGAGACCGATCACCGACAGCGTCCCCACCAGACCGAGTTCCTCGCCCGTCGTGGCGAAGATGAAGTCGGTGTGCGCCTCCGGGAGCTGGCCCCATTTCTCGACGCCGGCGCCGAGGCCGGAACCGAACAGACCGCCCAGTCCGAACGAGTACACCCCGTGCAGCGCCTGGAAGCACGCGCCGGCCGGGTCGAGCTTGGTCACCCCGATGCAGGAGAGCCGTTCGGCCCGGTGCGGGACGGTGACCACCAGGGCGGTGCAGACCACGACGGCGACGCCGAGGGTGGCGACGAACAGCCGCATCGGGGCGCCGACCATCCAGAGCAGGCCGAACAGCATGGCGACCAGGATCATCGAGGTGCCCATGTCGCCGCCGAGCATGATCATCGCGAGCAGCAGCAGCGCGCCCGGCACCAGCGGGACCAGCAGGTGCTTCCACTGGTCGAGGGTGCCGGTCCGCTGCTTGCGGGCGAGCAGGTCGGCCCCCCAGAGCACCAGCGCGAGCTTGGCGAACTCGGACGGCTGGAACTGGAAGAAGCCCAGATCCAGCCAGTTCCGGTTGCCGTTGACCTCCACCCCGACCCCGGGGATCGCGACCAGCGCGAGCGCACCGATCACGCCGAACATCACGGGGTAGACGATCACCCGGAGCACCGCCACCGGGACCAGCGCGAAGCCGACCAGCAGCGAGAAGCCGAGCAGCACCGCGACCAGCTGCTTGAAGAAGTAGAACTGGGTGGACCGGTGCTGGCCCAGCGCGAGGATCTGCGAGGCCGAGAAGACCATCATCAGGCCGAGCACCACGAGCAGCAGCGTCGCGCCGATGATCAGCAGATAGGGCGTGAGCGGCCGGTCCAGGGTGTACCGCAGACGGGCCCGGAAGGCCTGCAGACGGGCCAACGGGCCGGCCGACTTGTAGGCGGTCGTGGTGGCCGAGAGCACCCGCCACGGATCGCCGGAGCCCTTTCCCGGCGTACCGGAACCGCCCTCCCTGCCCTGCCCCGCCACCACGCTGCCCCTCATTCTCTGTGGCTCGGCTCGCCTCCGGGCCGCTTTGACCCGGCGCCGACGGTCGGCGCTCCAACACCCCTCGTTCCTCGGGGTGTCCTCGCTTCTCCCTTTCGGCACCGGCGCGGCCCTTCGGCTCGCTCGCCCGTGCACTGGCCGGCGGGCCGAGTCGGACGTCCGGGCGAACGGGCCGGCCGCGCACGGGTCGCCGAGCCGAGCCTGACGTCATTCACCCGGGCCCGGGCGCCGGACTCGGCCGTGCCGTCAGCTGTCCGCGAGCTCCCGGACCGCCGCGGCGAAGAGGTCGCCGCGCTCGCCGTAGTTGGTGAACATGTCCATCGAGGCGCAGGCCGGGGCCAGCAGCACCGTGTCACCCGATCGGGCGAGTGACGCGGCCGTACGGACCACCTCGGTCATCGCCACCGCGCCAGTCTGGCCCTCGGCCGCCTCGATCACCGGGACATCCGGCGCGTGTCGCGCCAGCGCGTCCCGGATCACCCCGCGGTCCTCGCCGATCAGCACCACGGCGCGCAGCCGCTCGGCCGCGCCCTGGACCAGGTCGTCGAACGCGGCGCCCTTGGCCAGCCCGCCGGCGATCCAGACCACCGGCCGGTACGCGGCCAGCGAGGCCGCGGCGGCATGGGTGTTGGTGGCCTTGGAGTCGTCGATGTAGGTGACCCCGGCGACCACGCCGACCTCGGCGATCCGGTGGGCGTCCGGGCGGAAGGCCCGCAGCCCCTCCCGGACGGCCGCGGCGTCCACCCCGTACGCCCGGGCGAGGGCGGCGGCGGCGAGCGCGTTGGCGATGTTGTGCGGGGCCGGCGGGTGGACGTCGGCGACCGAGCCCAGCTCGGCGGCGTTCTTGTCCCGGTCCGGCACGAAGGCGCGGTCCACCAGCAGGCCGTCGACGACACCGAGGTTCGACAGGCCGGGCGAGCCGAGGCCGAAGCCGATCGCCCGGCAGCCCTCCTCGACGTCGGCCTCGCGGACCAGCGCCTCGGTGGCCGGGTCGGCCAGGTTGTACACGCAGGCGACGACGTTGCCCTCGTAGATCCGGCCCTTGTCGGCGGCGTACGCCTCCATCGAGCCGTGCCAGTCGAGGTGGTCGGGTGCCAGGTTGAGCACGGCCGCCGCGTACGGGCGCAGCGAGGGCGCCCAGTGCAGCTGGTAGCTGGAGAGCTCGACGGCGAGCACGTCGTACAGCTCCTCGGCGAGCACCGCGTCCAGCACCGAGACCCCGACGTTGCCGACGGCGGCGGTGCGCCGGCCGGCGGCGGTGAGGATCGAGGCGAGCATCTGGACGGTGGTGGTCTTGCCGTTGGTGCCGGTGACGGCCAGCCAGGGGGCCGGCTCGCCGGTGGACGCCAGCGGCGCGCGCAGGCGCCAGGCCAGTTCGACGTCGCCCCAGACCTCGACGCCGGCCGCCTCGGCGGCGGCGAACAGCGGGCTGCTGGGCGGCCAGCCCGGCGAGGTGACGACCAGCCGGGTGCCCTCGGGCAGGCTGTCGCCGTCGCCGAGGCGGACGGTGACGCCCAGTGCCCGCAGCTCGGCGGCGCGGGCCTCCAGGCCCGGGCCGGAGCCGCCGTCCACGACCGTGACCAGCGCGCCGAGGCCGTGCAGCACCCGGGCGGCGCTGATGCCGGAGACGCCCAGGCCGGCGACGGCGACCGGCAGTCCGGTCCACACCGGTCCGGTCATCCCGTCACCCATCCCGCGTAGAAGAGGCCGAGACCGACGGCCACGCAGAGGCCCTGGATGATCCAGAACCGGACCACGATCAGGACTTCGGTCCAGCCCTTGAGTTCGAAGTGGTGCTGCAGCGGGGCCATCTTGAAGACCCGCTTGCCGGTCATCCGGAAGGAGCCGACCTGGATGATCACCGAGAGGGTGATGATCACGTAGAGGCCGCCGAGCAGCGCGAGCAGCAGCTCGGTGCGCGAGCAGATCGCCAGACCGGCCAGGGCGCCGCCGAGGGCGAGCGAGCCGGTGTCACCCATGAAGATCTTGGCGGGCGAGGTGTTCCACCAGAGGAAGCCGAAGCAGGAGCCCATCAGGGCGGCGGCGACCACCGCGAGGTCCAGCGGGTCGCGGACGTCGTAGCAGCTGGAGGTGGCCGAGATCGCGTAGGCGCAGCTCTGGCCGTACTCCCAGACGCCGATGAAGGTGTAGGCGCCGAAGACCATCACCGAGGCGCCGGTGGCCAGGCCGTCGAGACCGTCCGTCAGGTTCACGCCGTTCGACATCGCGGCGATCATGAAGTACGCGAAGATGACGAACAGCACCGGGCCGATCGACCAGCCGAAGTCCCGGACGAAGGAGAGGTGCTGGGAGGCCGGGGAGAGCCCGCGGTCGTCGCTGAACTGCAGCGCGAGGATCGCGAAGGCGAGACCCACGAACGACTGGCCGAAGAGCTTGGCCTTGGCCCGCAGGCCGAGCGAACGGCGCTTGACGACCTTGATGTAGTCGTCCAGGAAGCCGACCAGGCC
This sequence comes from Kitasatospora sp. NPDC028961, assembly GCF_055564815.1. Taxonomy (NCBI): domain Bacteria; kingdom Bacillati; phylum Actinomycetota; class Actinomycetes; order Kitasatosporales; family Streptomycetaceae; genus Kitasatospora; species Kitasatospora sp. NPDC028961. Next base: position 165,978 of record NZ_JBVHVO010000003.1, read on the forward strand.
CAGACCGACCGTCAGGAACAGCACCAGCAGACCGGAGGCGGTCGGCGAGTCGCCCGTTATCGCCTTGGTCGCGAAGTAGGCGATCAGCGTCGCCAGGATGAAGGCGATGCCGCCCATGGTGGGCGTGCCCTTCTTGCTGTGGTGCGCCTTGGGGCCGTCGTCGCGGATGTACTGGCCGTAGCCGCGCTTGGCGAGCAGCTTGATCAGGGCCGGGGTCCCGAGCAGCGAGAGGACGAGGCCGATCATGCCGGAGAAGAGGATCTGCTTCATTACTCGGCCGCACCGTCCGCGAGCAGTGCCTCGGCCACCTTCTCGAGCCCCACCGAACGGGAAGCCTTCACCAGGACCACATCCCCCGGCCGAAGCTGACTGCGCAGCAGTTCGACCGCCGCGTCCGCGTCGGACACCAGCACCGACTCCTCACCCCACGAACCTTCGTTCCTAGCGCCCAGTTCCATGCAGGCCGCCTCGCGTCCGCCGACCGCCACCAGCTTGGTGACGTCCAGCCGTACCGCGAGCCGCCCGATGGCGTCGTGCTCGGCCAGGCTGTCCTCGCCGAGCTCCCGCATCTCGCCGAGCACCGCCCAGGTGCGGCGGCGCTCCGGGCCGCGCCCTCCGATCGAGACCAGCGCCCGCAGCGCGGCCCGCATCGAGTCGGGGTTCGCGTTGTAGGCGTCGTTCACGACGGTGAGACCATCGGCCCGGTCGACGACCTCCATGCGCCAGCGGGACAGCGCACCCGCTTCGCTCAGCGCTTCGGCGGTGTCATCGACGGACATCCCGAGCTCCACCGCCACCGCTGCGGCGGCGAGGGCGTTCGAGACGTGGTGCTCACCGTACAGGCGCAGCTGCACGGGTGCGGAACCGGCCGGGGTGGTCAGCGTGAACGATGGCCGTCCGGTGGAGTCCAGGCGAACATCCTGTGCCCGGACGTGCGCCTCGCGGGACTCCCCGAAGTACACCACCCGGGCCCTGGTGCGGGAGGCCATCGCGCGCACCAGCGGGTCGTCGGCGTTGAGGATCGCCGCACCGTCCGCCGGCAGCGCCTCGACCAGCTCGCCCTTCGCCTCGGCGATCGCCTGCTGGGAGCCGAACTCGCCGACGTGGGCGGTGCCGACGTTCAGCACCAGGCCGATCCGCGGCGGGGTGATCGAGGTGAGGTACTCGATGTCGCCCTTGTGCCGGGCACCCATCTCCATCACCAGGTGCCGGGTGCCGGCCTCGACCCGCAGCGCCGTCATCGGGTGCCCGATCTCGTTGTTGAGCGAGCCGGGCGGGTAGACGGTGTCGCCGAGCCGCTGGAGCAGCTGGGCGATCAGGTCCTTGGTGCTGGTCTTGCCGGCCGAGCCGGTCAGCGCGACCACGGTGGTGGATTCGGCGCGGGCCACCACCGCCCGGGCCAGCTTGCCGAGTGCGTCCACCACGCTGTCGACCAGGACGGCGGGCACCCCGACCGGGCGGGCGGCCAGCACCGCGACGGCGCCGGCGGCGACCGCCTTCTCGGCATAGTCGTGGCCGTCCACGTGTTCGCCGGCGAAGGCCGCGAACAGGCAGCCGGGGCGCACCTTGCGGGAGTCGACCTCGACCGGGCCGGTGACCGGGGTGTCGGGGTCGGCGCCGTCCAGGGTGCCTCCGACGGCTGCGGCCACCTCGGCGAGGGTCAGTGCGATCACGGCTGCTCTACTCCTCCGGTGCCCCGGGCGGCCGTGGTCCGCGTGATCGAGTCCCGCAGTACCTCCCGGTCGTCGAAGGGGCGGATCTCGTCTCTTACGTACTGGCCGAGCTCATGGCCCTTGCCGGCCACCAGCACGGTGTCACCGGCCTGGGCGCGGGCCACCGCGAGGTGGACCGCCTCGGCCCGGTCGGGCACGACCAGGACGGCGCCGCGCTCGGCCTCGGGCACCGAGGCGGCGCCCGTGAGCATGCTGGCGAGGATCGCCAACGGGTCCTCGCTGCGCGGGTTGTCGCTGGTCAGCAGGGCGGTGTCGGCGAGCTCGGCGGCGATGGCGCCCATCGGGGCGCGCTTGTGCGGGTCGCGGTCGCCGCCGCAGCCCACCACGACGTGCAGCCGGCCCTTGGTGACCTCGCGCAGCGAGGCGAGGACGGCGCGCAGGGCGTCCGGCTTGTGGGCGTAGTCGACCACCGCGACGAACGGCTGCCCGGCGTCCACCCGCTCCAGCCGGCCCGGCACCCCGGGCACCTCGGCGATCCCGGCGACGACCTGCTCCAGCGGCAGCCCGGCGGTCACCAGCACGGTGATCGCGGCCAGCGCGTTGGCGACGTTGAACGGGCCCGGCAGCGGGACGGACGCGTCGGCCTCGGCGCCGTCCGGGCCGAGCACCCGGAAGGTCGAGCCGATCGGGCCGAGCTGGACGTCCACCGCGCGCCAGTCGGCCTCGGCCGCACCGGTCGCGGAGAACGAGGTGACCGGGATCTTCGCCTCGGCGACCAGCCGGCGCCCGTAGGCGTCGTCCAGGTTGGCCACGCCGAGCCGGGACTTGCCGGGCTGGAAGAGCCGGGCCTTCGCCTGGAAGTAGTCCTCCATGTCCGGGTGGAAGTCGAGGTGCTCCGGCGTGAGGTTGTTGAACAGCGCGACGTCGTAGACGACGCCGTCGGTCCGGCCGAAGACCAGCGCGTGGCTGGAGACCTCCATGGTCACCGCGTCCGCGCCGCGCTCCCCCATCACGCCGAGGATCGCGTGCAGGTCGGTGGCCTCGGGGGTGGTGCGCTCGCTCTTGATCCGCTCGTCGCCGACCCGCATCTCGACGGTGCCGATCACGCCCGGGCTGTGCCCGGCGCCGCGCAGACCGCCCTCGACCAGGTAGGAGGTGGTGGTCTTGCCGTTGGTGCCGGTCAGCCCGATCATCAGCAGCCGGTCGGCGGGGCGGCCGTAGACCGCGGCGGCCAGTTCGCCCATCCGGGCCCGCGGCCGGTCGACCACCAGCGACGGCAGACCGCTGCCGGCCGCCTGCTCGGCACCGGCCGGGTCGGTGAGCAGCGCCACCGCGCCGGCGGCCGCGGCCTGGGCCGCGAAGGCCGCGCCGTGGTGGTTGGCGCCCGGGAAGGCCACGTAGACGTCGCCGGGGCGCACCGCGCGGGAGTCGTGGGTGACGCCGGTGACCGGGCCCCCCTCGACCGGCGCGAGGCCGAGCAGACGGGCCAGCTCGGCGAGCGGCAGGGCCTTCACCCCGGCGGGGCGGGGCGGGCTCACGGTGATTTGATCGGGTTTCGGCACGGCGGGCAGGCTATCCGCCGAAGGGCGTCCAGGGCCAAACCGGGCCCTCGCCGTGCCGTCGTCCCGCCCGGCCCGCTCGTTGCTCATGGTCGATCACGGCTTCCACTCGACGGGCAGGTTGGGTGCCTCGCTGCCGCTCGGCGGCACCTGCAGGGTCTTCAGGGTGAACTCCATCACCTGCTTGAACACCGGACCGCAGAGCTGGCCGCCGAAGTGGCCGTTGACCGGGTCCTGGATCACGCAGGAGACGGTGACCCGGGGCGCGTCGGCCGGCGCGAAGCCGATGAACGAGGCGGTGTACCCGCGGTATCCGCCGGTCTTCGGGTCCACCCGGTTGGCGGTGCCGGTCTTGCCGGCCACCCGGTAGCCGGGGACGGCGGCCTTGCCACCGGTGCCCTGCTCGTCGGTGACGACCGACTCCAGCATCTCGGTGAGCGTCTTCGCGGTCTGCTCGCTGACCACCCGGGTCTGGGCCCCCGGCGCGGCCGGGGTGTACCTGCCGTCCGGCGAGGTGGTGCCCTGGACCACGCTCGGCGCCACGCGCACGCCCCCGTTGGCGATCGTGGAGTAGACCGAGGTGGCCTGGAGGGCGCTGAGGGTCATCGGGCCCTGCCCGAAGGTGATGTTGTACTTCTCCGAGGCCACGAGGTCCTCCGGCTTCTTCAGCTTTCCGGCGGCCTCGCCCGGGAAGCCCAGCCCGGTGGGCTGCGCCACCCCGAACTTGCGCAGGTAGCCGTCGAGCACCCGGTTGGCCTCCGGCTGGTCGGCGCCGAGCGTCTCGAAGGCCTCGATGGTGCCGATGTTGGAGGACTTGGCCAGCACCCCGGCCAGGGTCAGGTACCAGGTGCCGTGGTCGACGTCGTCCTGGAAGTTGACGTCGGCCCGCTGGAGCCGCCCGGGCACCGTCACCTTGGTGTCCCAGGTCGCCTTGCCGCTGTCCAGCACCGCGGCCATCGTCATCAGCTTCGCCGTGCTGCCCGGCTCGTAGGAGTCCTGCAGGGCCGGGTTGCCGAGCTGGGAGGACTTGGCCGTGCTCAGGTCGTTGGGGTTGAAGCCGGGCGAGGTGGCCATCGCCAGGACCTGACCGGTCTTCACGTCCTGGACGACGACGTAGCCCTTCTCCGCCCCGGCGTTGGCGACCTGGTCGGTGATGGCGCGCTGGGCGGCCCACTGGATGTCCCGGTTGACGGTCAGCCGCAGGTCGGTGCCGGGCACGGCCTGGTCCAGCGAACCCCCGGCGGTGGGCACCAGCCGGCCGCCCGCCTGGGCGTAGCTGCTGTGGCCGTCCTTGCCGGCGAGCTGCTTCTGGTACTGCTGCTCCAGGCCGCCGGCGCCCTCGCCCTCGGCGTTGACGAAGCCGACCAGGTTGGAGGCCAGCCCGTCCGAGGGGTAGACGCGCTTCTGGGTGTCCCGGTTGAAGACGCCGGCCAGCGGGTTGGCGCACTCGTTGTCCACCCTGGTCCGGCCGCCCTCCTCGGCCGACTTGGTCAGCAGGCGCTTCTGGGCCACGCAGGCCTTGGAGTTCGCCTGCTTCTCCAGGCCCGACTTGAGGTCGCTGATCTGGTTCTTGACGTCCGGGCTCTGCTGGGCGGCGAGCCGCTTGTAGCGGGTCTTGGGGGTGTGCAGGTCGGCGGCGAGCTTCTCCTTGGACAGGCCGAGGATCGGCGCGAGCAGCGCGGCCGCCTGCTCGGGGGCGTCCGGGACGCCCGCGGCCTCCGGGGTGAACATGGCCGGGTCCGCGGTGATGTCGTAGGCGTCGACGGTGGTGGCGAGGGCGACGCCGTCGGCGGACGTTATCGAGCCGCGCTCGGCGGTGATCGGGATGCTCAGGTAGCGGTTGGTGTTGGCGTCGGCGGCCAGTGCGTCGGAGTCCAGCAGCTGGAGCTGGACGAGGCGGCCGGCGAAGACCGAGAACACCAGGAACAGCGCGACGGTGACCACCCGCAGCCGGCGGCGCGGGTCGGCCAGCCGGATCGCCCTGGCCTGGGGGCGCTGCGGCGGGCGGGACTTCGGGCGCGGGCGGCCGGGCAGCCGGCCCTCCGGGCGGCGCTGGCCCGGGGTGCGGAGCGGTCGGCGGGCGGCCTTGGGGTCGCCGGTCCCGGCCGACTGCGCCCGCGGGGACCGCGGCATGGCCGACTGGGCCTTGACGGACTGGGCCTTCCGGGGTCCTGCTGCCGCCTTCGGCGGCTGGGCCTTCGGGGGCTGCTTCGCCCGGGCGGGCTGCGGCTTGGCGGGCTGCGGCTTGGCCGGCTGCGGCTTGGCGGGCTGCGGCTTCGCGGGCTGCGCCTTGCCGGGCTCGGCCCGGCCGGCCTGGCCGCGCGGGGTCTGCCGCGGGGCGGCGCCCTTGGCGACGAATCGGCGGCCACCGGCGCCGCCGGTCCCGCCGGTGGGCTGTCGGGGCGTGCTCATCGGCCCGCACCTCCGGTCGCGGTCGGCGCCGGCTGGGGCGCGGCCGGCGAACCGGCGGGGGCGGGGGCGGCCGGAGCGGCCGGGTTGATCTGGACGGTGGTGTCACCGCCGGGCGCCGGCGCGGCCGGCGCACCCGGCTGGGCACTCGGCGACGGCTGCTTCCCGGGCCACGGCTCGGCGGTGGACCGTTTCACCGGGGGGCTGTCCTGGGCCGGTCCGGGCGTGCCGAGCACCTTGCCGCCGTTCGGGACGTCCAGGAAGGCCATCCCCCCGGCGGGCACCATGCCCAGCTCGGTGGCCCGGCGGGCGAGCGCGTCCGGTGCGGAGTTCTGGTCGATCTGGTGCTGCAGGCCCTGCTGCTCGTCGGTGAGCACGGTGGTCTGCCGCTGCAGTCTGGACAGCTCGAAGGAGCCCTCGTTGAGGGCGGTGTTCAACGCCAGCAGGCCGAGCAGCCCGGCCGCGAGCAGCACCACGACCAGGACCGCGAACGGTGTCCTCCCCCGTACCGGGCGCCGCCCGGGCCGCACCGTGATCCGCGCCCTGCCGCCCTGCCCGGGGAGCACCGCGCTCCCCGCCCCGCCTCCGGCCACCGGCCCCACGCTGTTCCCTCCGCCCTTCGGACCGCCCCGTGAACCTGGTCAGCCCCGGGTGCTTCGGTCCCTGATCCTCTCCGCCACCCGCAGCCGCACGGGCGCGGCGCGCCGGTTCTCCTCGATCTCCTGCTCGGTGGCCTGCTCGGCACCGCGGGTGATCAGCTTCAGCCAGGGCTGGTGCTCCTCCGGGACGAACGGCAGCCCGGGCGGCGCGGTGGTGGTCGCGCCCGCCGCCAGGTACTGCTTGACCAGGCGGTCCTCCAGCGACTGGTAGGACATCACCACGATCCGCCCGCCCAGCGCCAGCGCGTCCAGGGCGCCCGGGATCGCCCGGTCCAGCACCTCCAGCTCGCCGTTGACCTCGATCCGCAGCGCCTGGAAGGTGCGCTTGGCCGGGTTCCCGCCGGTGCGGCGGGTCGCGGCCGGAATGGCGTTGCGCACCAGATCGACCAGACGCGCGCTGTTGGTGAACGGTTCCTTCTCCCGCTCGCGCAGGATCACCGAGGCGATCTTCCCGGCGAACCGCTCCTCGCCGTACACCTTGAGGATCCGGGCCAGCTGCCCGTGGGTGTAGGTGTTGAGCACCTCGGCCGCGCTGAGGCCCCGGGTCTGGTCCATCCGCATGTCCAGCGGGGCGTCCTGGGAGTAGGCGAAACCGCGCTCGGCCTCGTCCAGCTGCATCGAGGAGACCCCGAGGTCGAACAGGACGCCCTGCACCCGGGGGATCTCCAGGCGCTCCAGCACCTCGGGGATCTCGTCGTAGACGGCGTGCACCAGGGTGGCCCGGTCGCCGAACGGGGCGAGCCGCTCCGCGGAGAGCTTCAGGGCCGCCGGGTCACGGTCCACCGCGACCAGCCGGACCTCCGGGAACTGGGTCAGCAGGGCCTCGCTGTGCCCGCCCAGGCCGAGGGTGGCGTCCACCACCACCGCGCCGGGCTGCGAGATCGCCGGGGCCAGCGCGTCCATGCACCGCTGCAGCATCACGGGGACGTGCTTGGGGGCCGGATCGTTGGTGCTCATGCGCGGTGGCGCCCTTCTTCGGTGCGGAGCAGCCCGACGTCCGGGAGCTCCGACCTATTTTGGCCCACTGTGCGCCGGAGTCGCCGCGTGGGGCGGCGGGTGGCGGCCGCCGGCGGCCGGGACGCGGCCGGTGGTCCCCGCCCGCTCAGGGGGAAGATCGTGACCGCCCGGCGCCGGGGAAGGTGCGCCAGGTGGCACGGGAGCGGGTGGAGGCCACCGGCCGCGTCGGCCGCCGCACCGGCCGGAACCGCCCGGTTGACGGGCGCCGGCGGGTGTGCTTCTCCACTGCGCCGCAACTCTATCGCGGACACCCCGTCAGTCAACGGTCCGCTCCGGCGCACCACCCGGGCGGCGGTACGGATCACCGCAGGTCGCGGCCGTCCGGCGGGCTGCCGGGGGCACCGTCCGGGGGTCGCGCGGCACGGCCGCGCGCCCCGACCCCGACGAGGCCGGACAAACCCGCTCGGAACACCTCGGCCACCGGCACGCCGCTCCACCCGGTTGTCGATATGCACTCGGTCACAGCCGCCCGGTCTGTAGCCCTCCGCCCCACCACGGAAGCCGGATTCGCACTAACGTCTTCACCATGACAGTGACCCCCGACCGGCCCACGCCGACAGCCGCTGCCGACACCACCGAACCGAAGATCATCGACCGCTTCGTGGCGGCCAACCGCGAGTACGCGGTGACCTTCCGCGACGGCGGCATGGACGCCCGCCCCGTCCAGCGCATCGCCGTGGTGGCGTGCATGGACGCCCGACTCGACCTGTTCGCCGCACTCGGCCTCGAACTGGGCGACGCCCACGTCATCCGCAACGCGGGCGGTGTCGTCACCGACGACACCATCCGCTCGCTCACCATCAGCCAGCGTGCCCTCGGCACCCGCTCGGTCGCCCTGATCCACCACACCGGCTGCGGTCTGCTCGGCCTCACCGAGGACTTCCGGCGCGAGCTGGAGCTGGAGGTCGGCCAGCGCCCGCAGTGGGCGGTGGAGTCCTTCATCGACCTCGACGGCGACGTCCGGCAGTCCATGCAGCGGGTCCGCACCTCGCCCTTCCTGCTGCACACCGACGACGTCCGGGGCTTCGTCTTCGACGTCCACACCGGTCTGCTCCGCGAGATCGACTGACCCACCCCGCCCACCGGCCGTCTCCGGCCCGGCCAACGTCGTCCGGGCCCCCGCCGGCACCCCCGCCGACGGCCTCCGTACCCGTCCCGCCGCCCCCGCGCGGGCGCCCCGCCTCCCCGCGGCTTCCCGGGCGCTTTCGGCCGGGTGGTGACTTCTGGCCACCACCCGGGGGAGAATGCGCCTGCCGGTCGGACCCCGAACCACCTGGGGCGGCCGGCCGCAGGCCCCCACGACGGCACCGGCTCCCGCCACGGAACCGCTTCCCGAGGAGCCGCGTCCAGCATGGGGTGGGGGCCCGCCTCGGGGTGAGGCGGGCGCAGTGTGCCAGGGAGCGTACGGGTGACGAGCTACAACGATCAGGCCGGTCTCGAAGGTCGTCCGGGGGGCGACCAGGGGACGACGGGGTACCACCCGGTCGGCCTGCCCGAGCTCGCCGCCGTGGTGGAACGGGTCCGGGCCAACATCGAGAGCGTGATCGAGGGCAAGCCGGAGGCCGTCCGGATCGCGCTGACGGTGCTGCTCGCCGAGGGCCACCTGCTGCTGGAGGACGTGCCCGGCGTCGGCAAGACCATGCTGGCCAAGGCACTCGCCCGGTCCGTCGACTGCACGGTGCGCCGCATCCAGTTCACGCCGGACCTGCTGCCCTCCGACGTCACCGGCACCAACATCTTCGACCAGCACCAGCGCGACTTCGAGTTCCGCCCGGGCGCGATCTTCGCGCAGATCGTGGTCGGCGACGAGATCAACCGGGCCTCGCCGAAGACCCAGTCCGCGCTGCTGGAGTCGATGGAGGAGCGCCAGGTCACCATCGACGGCACCAGCTACGAGCTGCCGTCGCCGTTCATGGTGGTCGCCACCCAGAACCCGGTCGAGATGGAGGGCACCTACCCCCTCCCGGAGGCCCAGCGGGACCGCTTCATGGCCCGGATCTCGATCGGCTACCCGAGCCCCGAGGCCGAGTTCGCGATGCTCGACGTGCACGGCGGCGCCAGCCCGCTGGACGACCTCCAGCCGGTCGCGCACGCCGCCGACATCCTCAAGCTGATCGACCTGGTGCGCACCGTGCACGTCGCCGACCCGGTCCGCCGCTACGCCGTCGACCTGGTCGGCGCCACCCGGAACAGCCACGAGCTGCGGCTCGGCGCCTCGCCGCGCGCCACCCTGCACCTGGTGCGGGCCGCCCGTGCCGCCGCCGCGCTGGACGGGCGCGACTACGTCACCCCGGACGACATCCAGCGCCTGGCCGTCCCGGTGCTCGCGCACCGCCTGATGCCGACCGCGGAGACCCAGCTGAGCCGGCGCACCGCCGAGCAGATCGTGACCGACCTGGTCGCCCGGCTGCCGCTGCCGCGCCCGCAGGGCCAGGCCGGCCCGGCCCTGCGGAGGGGCTGAGGTGGGACCGTCCGACGCACCGTCGGGCCTGCGCGCCGGCCTGAACGGCCTCACCACCCGGGGTCGCTCCTTCCTCGCCGCCGGGGCCACCTCGGTGGTCTGCGCCTACGTGCTCGACCAGGACGCGCTGCTGCGCGTCGGCGTCCTGCTCGCGGCGCTGCCGCTGGCCGCCGCGCTGCTGCTGGCCAACACCCGCTACCGGGTGGCCAGTGGACGCCGGCTCAGCCCGCGCCGGGCCGTCGCCGGCCACGAGGCCCGCGTCCACCTGCGGGTGGACAACGTCTCCCGGGTCCCCACCGGCCTGCTGCTGCTGGAGGACAAGGTCCCGTACGTGCTCGGGCCGCGCCCGCGCTTCGTCCTGGACCGGGTCGAGCCGCACGGCCACCGCGAGGTGTCCTACCGGGTCCGCTCCGACCTGCGCGGCCGCTACCCGCTCGGCCCGCTCCAGCTGCGGCTCTCCGACCCGTTCGGGATGTGCGAGGTCAATCGTTCCTTCACCGCCTCGGACGTCCTCACCGTCGTGCCGCAGGTGCAGCAGCTGCCGCAGGTGCGGCTCAGCGGCGAGTGGGTCGGCCAGGGCGAGAGCCGCACCCGCACCCTGGCGCTGGCCGGTGACGACGACGTCATCCTGCGCGAGTACCGGCACGGCGACGACCTGCGCCGGGTGCACTGGAAGTCCACCGCCCGGTACGGCGAGCTGATGGTCCGCCGCGAGGAGCAGCCGAAGAAGGCCCGGGCCACCGTCCTGCTGGACACCCGGGAGTCCGGCCACCGGGGCAGCGGCCCGGCGTCCTCCTTCGAATGGGCGGTCGGCTGCGCGGCCTCGGTCGCCGCGCACCTGCTGGAGCGCGGCTACCAGACCCGGCTGCTCACCGACACCGGCCACTGCGTGCCCGGCCCGGACGCCGGCGGCGGCAACACCGCCGCCGACGCCTCCGGCCTGATCCTGGACGCGCTCGCGGTGGTCGACCTCTCCGACGGCGGCGGGCTCTCCCGGGCCGAGGAGCCCCTGCGCAGCTCCGGCGAGGGCCTGCTGGTCGCCGTGCTCGGCGAGCTGGACGAGGCCCAGACCGCCCGGCTGGCCCGGTTGCGGGGCCGGACCGGCGGCGCCGTCGTCTTCCTGCTCGACACCGGCACCTGGTCCGGCCTGCGGATGCTCGCGCCCGACACCGGCGGGGACGAGTTCCGTGCCCGGGTGCGGCAGCTGCGCGAGGCCGGCTGGACCGTCCTGCCGGTCCGCGCCGGGGACTCCGCGCCGGAGCTCTGGCAGGCCGCCGACCGGACCGAGTCGCCCTCCCCCTACCGAGATGAGGCCGGCGCGTGACCACCCGGGCCAAACTGACCGTCTACTCGGCGCTGGCCACCGCCCTGGCCTCGCTCTGCCTGCTCCCGCTGCTCACCACCAAGGGCTGGATCACCCACGCCTACCTGGTCGTCGCCGTGGTCGCGGCGGCCGGCGCGGGCCTGCGCCGGACCCCGTTCTACCGCTGGACGGTGCCGCTCGGGCAGCTGCTCGTGCTGACCGTCCTGCTGCTGGTCGGCTTCGCCAGCTCGACCGCGCTCTGGGGCGGCGTGCTGCCCGGCACCCAGTCGGTGCACACCCTGGCGCAGGTCCTCGGCCAGGGGCTGGACGACATCCGGGAGTACAGCATCCCCGCGCCGCCCAACCCGGGCCTGCGGCTGATCCTGGTCGCCTCCGTCGGTCTGATCGCCATCGCGGTGGACGCCGTCGCGGTCACCTACCGCCGCTCCGCACTGGCCGGGCTGCCGCTGCTGGCGCTCTACTCGGTGGGCAACGGGCTGGCCGGCGACGGCGGCAGCTGGGCCTGGTTCGGCCTCGCCGCCGCCGGCTACCTGGTGCTGCTCTTCGCGGAGGGCCAGGACCGGGTCTCCCGCTGGGGCCGGATCTTCCGCGGCACCTCGCGCCAGGGCGAGGGCTCCGGCGCGCTCAGCCAGGGCGGCCGGCGGATCGGCGTCCTGGCCCTCGCGGTGGCCCTGCTGGTCCCGGCCTTCCTGCCGCGCTGGGAGGGCGGACTGATCCACACCGGTCCGTCCGGCGGCACGGCCGCCGGCGGCGCCGGCGGCGGCGCCGGCGGCGGCATCACCACCCTCGACCCGCTGGTGACCCTGGAGGCGGCCCTGGCCACCCCCAGCAACGTCGAGCTGCTCACCTACCGGATGGACAGCAGCCTCGCCGACACCGCCTACCTGCGCACCGGCTCGCTGGACGAGTTCGACGGCACCGCGTGGAAGCTCAGCAACCCCGGGGTGACCGAGCTCAAGACCACCTTCGCCCCGCCGGAAGGCCTGGCGAGCACCAACGTCCCGTCGGAGTCGGGCGACTTCCAGGCCTCCGACAAGCTGGAGTCGGGCTGGCTGCCGCTGCCGTACCCGGCCGCCGGCGTCAGCGTCCCCAACCCCGGCGACTGGCGGGTGGACACCCTCACCGGCACCGTGCTCCCGGACCGGGACAAGGCCATCAAGGGCCTGCGCTACCAGGCCACCGCACTCGACATCCGGCCCACCGCGGCCGAGCTGCGCAGCGTGGGATCGGTACCGCCGAAGATCTCCGACCACTACACCCAGCTGCCCAAGGACCTGCCGGCGTCGGTCCGGGAGAAGGCGCAGGAGGTCACCCGGAACGCGTCCACCGCGTACGACCGCGCGCTCGCGCTGCAGGACTGGTTCACCAGCTCCGAGTTCACCTACAGCACCAAGATCAAGGCCGGCACCGGCAGCACCGCGATCGAGACCTTCCTGCGCGACCGCAAGGGCTTCTGCGTGCACTTCGCCTCCACGATGGCGGCGATGTCCCGCACCCTGGGCATCCCCGCCCGGGTCGCGGTCGGCTTCACCCCGGGCGACGCCAAGGGCAACGACCGGTACTCGGTGAACGGGCTGATGTACCACGCCTGGCCCGAGCTCTACTTCCAGGGCTTCGGCTGGCTGCGCTTCGAGCCCACGCCGACCCGCGGCGTGCAGCCCCGCTACACCGCGCCGGTCGCCGCACCCGCCACCGCGCCGACCCAGCAGCCGACCGCCGCCGCGCAGAGCACCGCGCCGGTCGCGGCGCCCTCCAGCAGCAGCGACTGCGACCCCAAGCTGCGCCGGATGGGCGAGTGCGGGAACGACGGCAAGGCCGCGGCCGGCGCCCACCAGGACTCCTGGCTGCTGTCCTGGCAGGTGCTGACCACCCTGGCCGCCGTGCTGGCGCTGCTCGCCCTGCTGTTCACCCCGATGATCTGGCGGGAGCGGCTGCGCCGCCGCCGGATCGGCACGGGCGGACGGCGCCGGCCCGGCGAGGTCGGCCCGGCCGGGCCGACCGACGCCCAGGTGCTCGCCGCCTGGGACGAGCTGATCGACTCCGCCTGGGACCTCGGCATCCCGCCGGTCGACTCGCAGACCCCGCGCGCCGCCGCCCGCCGGATCGCCGAGGCCGCCGAGCTGGACGAGGCCTCGGCGGCCGCCGCCGGGCGGGTGGCGCTGGCCACCGAACGGGTGCTCTACGCCCGCTCCGCCGAGGTGTCCGAGCCCCTGGCGGCGGACGTCCGGACCGCCCGGGACGGCCTGCGGGCCGGCGTCGGCAGGGTCGGCCGGACGAAGGCGGCGCTGCTGCCGCCGTCCGCCGCCACACTCTGGTGGCGGTTCTCGGACGCGGTCCTGGCCGCCCGGCTCGCGACGCGCGGCCTGGCCTCCCGGGCGGCCGCGCCGTCGCGGCGGGTGCTGGGCCGGCTGCGCCGCCGCGGCGGGGGCGACCGGACGCCGTCCTGACACCGGACGCACACGGAACGCCGACACCGGGCACACGAGGGGAACGCCGAGGGCGGGCAGTCGGATCGACTGCCCGCCCTCGTGGCGTTACGGTTCGGCCGGTGGCTCAGAAGCCGCCGGTCTGTTCGTCCCGGCGGCGCTGCCAGCGCTGCTCCACCCGGTCCATCACCCCCGCCTTGCGGCGCGGTGCCGCGGCCGGCCGCGGGCCGGAGGCCTGTCCCGCGGGCCCGCGCCGCCAGCCGGTGACGGCGAAGACGGCGCACCCCAGCATCACCAGGAACCCGACCACACTGACCCAGATCTGGTCCGGCACGACCATGCCGCCCATCAGCAGCCCGATGCCCACCACGAAGCCGCCGACAGCCAGGTAGACCCGCCGACGGGTGTAGGTGCGCAGCCCGGTTCCCTCAAGCGCCGTCGCGAATTTGGGATCTTCGGCATACAGCGCTCGCTCCATCTGGTCGAGCAGTCGCTGCTCGTGCTCCGAGAGCGGCACGGAGTCCTCCTACTCGTCGGTCGCCGGTGCGACCGGTCCGCCGCCCCGGTCGGGGAGGCAAAGTCCAATCAGCCTTCAGAACACGCGGTCGGACGCCTGTACGGGGGCCCAGGCCCGTGTCGTCCATATGCCCCATGCATCCGGCTGTCATGCTTTCCGGCTTTACCCAGATCATACGGTCCACGGGCTCGTTGCGGGGCGGTCGGCCACGCGTGGGCCGGGCCGTACCGGGCCGTGCCCGGCCGCACAGGGCTCAACGCGGCCGACACCGGACAAGTGCCCGACGGCGTGGAATCGGCCGGGACCTGGGGAGCTTCCGCGCGGATCGCGAGGAGACCCGCCGGAGAACGGCGGGAGGAACCGGGGTCAGGCCAGCGTGGCCAGCAGGTGGAGCTGGGTCGCCACGGCGTGGAAGGCCGGCTGCTCGGCGGCGGCCTCCTCCAGCTTGAGCAGCGCCTCCAGCGCGCCCGGCTCGGTGTCCACCAGGACGCCGGGCACCAGGTCGGCGAAGACCCGGACGCCGTGCACCGAGTCCACCCGCAGGCCGGCGCCGGCGGCCAGCCGGCCGAGCTCCTCGCCGCTGAAGCGGCGCGGCATCGGGTCGCTCGCGCCCCAGCGGCCGTCGTCGGCCTCCAGGACGGTCCGGGCGTCGGTGAAGTGGCCGGCCAGGGCGCGGGCCAGCACCGCGCCGTTGCGGTTGGCGGCGAGCAGGCTGACGAAGCCGCCGCGGCGCAGGGCGGCGGCCAGGCTGCCGAGCGCCTCGGCCGGGTCGTCCACGACCTCCAGCACCCCGTGGCAGAGCACCGCGTCGACGGTGCCGGGGGCGACCAGCTCGGGCAGCGTCTGGGTGTCGCCCTGGACGGCGCGGACGAGGTCGGTGACACCGGCCTCGGCGGCCCGGCGCTCCAGCGCGAACAGCGCGTCGGGGCTCGGGTCGACCACGGTCACCCGGTGGCCGAGCCGGGCGACCGGCACCGCGAAGTTGCCGGTACCGCCGCCGGTGTCGACCACGTCGAGCACGGGCTGGTCCAGCTCGGCCGCCCGCTTCTCCAGGGCTGCCCGCACCACCTCCCACACCACGGCGGTACGCAGGGCGCTGCGGGGACGCGTCGGGTACAAGGTCGGGCTCCTTGGCACGTGCAGATGGATCAGGATGCCTCCACCTTAGACCGGGCCGGGAGCCGGACCGTGCCGCCGGTCACCGCCGCGGACCCGGGTCGCGGCCGTCGCCCGGCCCGTCGTCCAGGGGCAGCCGCGGGGCGGGCGGCACCGGGTGCAGGCCGAGCAGCCGTTCGACCAGCCGCAGGAAGAGCGCGGAGTTGCGGATCAGGTCGTCGGCGTCGCGGGCCGAGGCGGCGCCCCGGATCCCGGCCTCGGCGGCGGCCCGGCGGCGGGCGCCGGCCGCGTAGTACACCGCCCATTCGGCGAGCTCCGGGGCGATCTCGGGCAGCACCTCCCAGGCGCTGCGGATGGCCTGGCGGCGCCGGGCGTTCTTCTCCGGCCGGCCGCGCGCGGCGAGCACCGCGGCGACGGTGCGCAGCGCGGCGAGGTGGGCGGCGGCGTACCGCTCCAGCGGGTCCTCCCGGGCGCGGGCTCCGGCGAGGGTGCGGTGCGCGTCGGCGAGCAGGCCGAGGGCGGCGGGCGGAGCGGCGATCCGGCGCACCACCGGGTGGACGTCCCCGGTGGCGGGGCGGTGGGCGTCCGGGCGGTGGGCGGCGGAGTGGAGGCGGGTGGTGACGGGCTCAGGACGGCTGATGGTCATGGTCTCCCCCGGTCCGAGGCAGCGCGCGGACCGGGTGGTCCGTGCTCCTCCATCGTGACCGGGGCCACTGACAACGCGGCCGCGCGGCGATCCGCGTGCGGGCGGCGGCCCGCCGGCCGCCCCCGTCGGCCCCGCGCCCCACCGCCCCGCACCCCGCCGGAGCGCCGCCCCCCACGGTCGCCGCTCCGGAGCCCCCTCCGGGTCACCGGTTCCCCCCTGACCGCGCTCCGCCGCCCCGTGTCGGCGGTGCGCGGCCTGCGACCGGCTCCCGTGCGGACCCTCCGGTGACGTCCGCGGCCCCCGTGCCCGCTGGACGGCACCTGTCCGCCGTCCCGGGACCTCGGCGCCCGACGCGCCGCCGTCCCGGTGTGCCCCTACTGTCCCGTCTCCGCAGGTCGGGGGCCATCCGCTCAGGTACTCAACCGGGTTTCTGAGTATCCGTACTCAGTCCGTCCGGGGCGGGAACCGCGGGCCGTCCGGCCGGCGTCCCGGTACGGTACGGCGAGCCGGGCGGATCCCGGCGGGCGCCACGAGGAGGAACGGATGACGATCGTTCCGCTGATCTTCACCAGCGGGCTGGCGAGCGGGATCAACGCGTACGCGGTGGTGCTGCTGCTCGGGCTGCTCGGCCGGTTCGGCGGCGCCGAGTCGGTGCCGGCCGCGCTGGAGCGCACCGATGTGCTGGCCGCCGCCGCGGTGCTGTTCCTGCTGGAGGCGGTGGCCGACAAGATCCCGTACGTGGACAGCGTCTGGGACGGCGTCCACACCGTGATCCGCCCGATCGCGGGCGCCACCGTCGGCGCGCTGCTGGCCAGTGCCGACCCGGGCTCGCTGGGCGAGGTCGCGGCGGGGGCGATGGGCGGGACCACGGCGCTGGTCAGCCACCTGGTGAAGGCCTCGCTGCGGATGGCGGTCAACACCTCGCCCGAGCCGGCCAGCAACATCGTGGTGAGCCTGGCCGAGGACCTCTCGGTCGCCGGTCTGGTCACGCTGGCGATCTTCCACCCGTGGGTGGCCGCCTCGATCTCCGCCGTGCTGCTGGCCGTCGGCCTGCTGCTGGTCTGGTTCGCGATCAGCCGGATCCGCCGCTTCAGGGACCGCCGCCGCGAGCGCCGGGCCGCCCGCGCGGCGGGCGTGCGACCGGCGCGGGAGGTGCCCGTCCCCCGGCCGTAGGATGCGGTCCATGGCACGGATCGTCATCATCGGCGCAGGAATGAGCGGGCTCGCGACGGCCTCCCGGCTGGCGACCCTCGGCCACCGGGTGACGGTCTGCGAGGCGACCGGGACGTACGGCGGCATGGTCGGCCGCTACGAGCGGGACGGCTTCGCCTTCGACACCGGCCCCGGGCTGCTCACCCTCCCGGCCGTCTACCGCGACCTCGCGCTGAAGACCGGCCGGGAGCCGCTGGAGCAGCTGGTCGAGCTGGCGCCGGTGGATCCGGAGAGCCGGCACCTGCTCCCCGACGGCACCGACCTGCTGCTGCCCAACGCCTCCCGCGGCGGGGTGATCCAGGCGCTGGACACGGCGTTCGGCACCGGCTCGGGCGCCCGCTGGGCCGAGGTGATGAACCACGGCCGCACGGTCTGGGAGGCCACCCGCCGCCCGCTGCTGGAGGAGCCGCTGCCGGCCGACACCGCGCCGCTGCGCACCGATCCGTACCCGGCGCCGCGGCCCGGCCTCCTCGCGCGCCTGTTCGGTGCCAGGGCGTGGACCCTCGCCGACGTGGCCGCCCGTGGACTCGGCGGCCACGACGGGCTGACCGCCCTGCTGCACGAGCACGCCCTGCGCTTCGGCCTCGACCCGCGCACCGCGCCGGCCGGGGCCACCGTGCTGCCGTACATGGAGCAGTCCTTCGGCGTCTGGTACGTCCGGGGCGGCATCCGGGCGCTGGCCGACGCGGTGTACCGGCGGTGCGAGCGGCGCGGGGTGGAGTTCCGCTTCGACACCCGGGTCGACGAGGTGCTGGAGAAGGACGGCCGGGCCTGCGGCGTCGACACCGCGGCCGGCCGGATCGACGCCGACGTGGTGGTCTCCGCGATGGACGCCCGGGTGGTCTTCTCGGAGTACCTCGGCACGGCCGGCTCCCAGGACGACTGGCCGTCGTCGATGGAACGGCTGCACGACGCCCCCGGCCGCGTCGTGGTGCTGCTCGCCCTGCGCGGGGAGCGCCCCGCCGGGACGGCGCACCGGACGGTGGTGCACGCCGCCGACCGCGCCGCCGAACTGGACGGGATCTTCCGCGCCGGCGCCCCGCTCGCCCAGCGGCCGACCGTCCAGGTGCTGCGCCCGGACGACGCCTCGCTGCACCCCGCCGGCCACGAGGCCGTGGTGCTCACCGCGACCACGCCGGCGATGGGCTTCGACTGGACCGGACCGGGCGTCGCCGACCGCTTCGCCGACCGGATGGTCGCACAGGCGGACGCGGCCGGTCTGGGCCTCGGTGAGCGGGTGCTCTGGCGGGTGGTGCGGACCCCGGCGGACACCGCGCGGGAGACCGGTTCCTTCCTCGGCTCCGTCCCGCTGCCCGCCCTGGCGGGCGCGCGCGGCGCCTACCTCCAGGCACCGACCGAGGAGGCGCCCGGCTTCTACCTGGTGGGCGGCGCCGCCCACCCCGGCGGCGGGCTGGCCCGGGTCGGCATGTCGGCCTGCATCGCGGCCAACCTCATCGGCCCGGCCTGAGCCGCTCCGGACCGGCCCGGCCCGGCGGGCGGGGCTCAGCCCTGCTGCTGCCAGGTCGGCTGCTGCTGGTAGCCGTACTGGTCGTACTGCGGCTGCTGGGGGATGCCCTGCTGCTGCGGGTAGGGCTGGTGTTGCTGGTCGGCCTGCTGCTGCCACTGCTGCTGGGCCTGCTGCGCCTGCTGGGCCTGGTCGTAGCCGTACTGGTCGGGCTGCTGCTGGTAACCGCCGTACGCGTCCACCTGCGGCTGCTGCTGGTAGCCCGCGTACGGGTCCGGCTGCTGCTGGTAGGTGCCGTAGCCCTGGTCGTAGGCGAAGGCCGGCTGCTGCTGGGCCTGCCACTGCTGCTGGCCGTTCGCGTCCCAGCCGGGCTGCTGCTGCGAGGTGTCGTAGCCGGCCTGGTAGGCCTCGGCGTACGGGTCGGGCTGGGCCTGCGGCGCGGGCTGCTGCTGCTCGTAGTAGCCGGGGGTGTAGACGCCGTCGGCGGCGATCTCCTGCATCTCGAAGGCGGCGGTCTGCTCGACGGCCGGGACGTCCTCGGCCACCGGGGCCGGCGCCGGGCTCTCCTCGACCGCGCTGACCGTGCCGATCCGGTCGGCCGCCACCGCGGTGGCCACCACCGCGCCACCGGTCAGCGCGCCCAGCAGGGGCACCCTGGCCAGCGGGCCGGGCAGTCCGCCGTCGGCCCGGCGCAGCGACCAGCCGGCCGCGTAGCCGCGTTTCACGGAGAGGGTGACGAGGGTCTGGCCGACCGCGAAGAGGGCCGCGCCCGCGCCGATCAGCGGGACCGACCCGGCCGCCATCCCGGCCGGCACGCCGAGGAAGCCGGTCAGGGCGAGGGCGCGCCAGTGCACCGGCGCGCGGTTCTGCAGCAGCAGCTCGGCCAGCAGCCAGAGCGCCACGACCGCCAACGCGCCGTACAGCAGCAGGTATCCGATGCCCATCCGCCCGCTACCTCCAGTCGCGTGCCCGCGCGCGCCGCGCGTGTTCGGCGACTGTACCGGTTGAACGGTCCGGGTACCGCATTGCGTTCCCGGCCGGAACGGCGGGCCCGGCCGGCCGGGAACGGCGGCCCGCTCAGCGCTGGTGCAGGCCGAGGTTCTGGTAGATCTCCAGCGTCGCGGTCGAGTGGTTGAGCGTGATGAAGTGCAGCCCGGGGGCGCCCTCCGCCAGCAGCCGCTCGGACATCGCGGTGGCGTGCTCCATGCCGATCGCGCGCAGCGCGGCCGGGTCGTCGATCGCGGCGCGCAGCCGCTCCTCCAGGTCGGGCGGGAAGGCCGAGCCGCTCAGCTGGGGGAAGCGCTCCAGCTGCTTGGCGTTGGTGACCGGCATGATCTCCGGGATGATCGGCGCCTCGCAGCCCGCCGCCGCGACCCGGTCGCGCAGCCGCAGGTAGTCGTCGACCTCGAAGAACATCTGGGTGATCGCGTAGTCGGCCCCGGAGCGGATCTTCGCCACGAAGTGCCGGATGTCCTCGTCCCAGTCGGTCGAGCGCGGGTGCATGTTCGGCGAGGCCGCGACGCCCACGCAGAAGTCGCCGATCCCCTTGATCAGCTCCACCAGCTCGTAGGCGTAGGTGACACCGTCCGGGTGGCTGACCCACTCGCCCGTCGGGTCGCCGGGCGGGTCGCCGCGCACCGCGAGGACGTTGCGCACGCCCTGGTCGGCGTACTGGCCGATGATGTTGCGCAGCTCGGCGACCGAGTGGTCCACCGCGGTCAGGTGGGCCACCGGGGTGAGGGTGGTCTCGGTGGCGATCCGCCCGACGATGTTGACCGTGCGCTCGCGCGAGGAGCCGCCGGCTCCGTACGTCATGCAGACGAAGTTGGGGTCGAGCGGTTCGAGGCGGCGGATGGCGTCCCAGAGGCGCTGCTCACCGACCTCGGTCCGCGGGGGCATGAACTCGAAGGAGAAGGACCGCTTGCCGGCCGCCAGAAGCTCGCGGACCGTCGAAGCGCGGTCTGTTCTGGTGGAAGCGATGCCGTGTGCCATGGGGGCAGGTTAACCGTCGGCCGAAGGACACGGACAACCCGGTTCCAGGTATTGAGACAACTGGTGGACGACCGTCCGCTTTCCGTCCGAACGGGTGCACGGCCCTGCCCGACGGCCGTTCGCGGCCGTCCGGCTAGGCTTGCCGGACCCCCAGCGAACCCTCCGGAGCCTCATCGTGACCTCGTCCAGCAACCGGCCGGCCAACCCGATCGACGTGGAGGACGTCCGCGAGCGCGTCAACGCCGCGCTCGCCGGGTTCATGGACGGCCAGTCGGCCCTGCTCGGGAAGATCTCCCCGCAGCTGGCGCCCGCCGTCGAGGCCCTGCGCGACTTCCTGCTGGACGGCGGCAAGCGGCTGCGCCCGGCGTTCTGCTACTGGGGCTGGCGCGGCGCCGGCGGCCCGGCCGCCGGCGAGGCCATCGCGCACGCCGCGGCCGCCCTGGAGCTGCTGCAGGCCAGCGCGCTGGTCCACGACGACCTGATGGACCGCAGCGACACCCGGCGCGGCCTGCCCTCCGTGCACCGCCGCTTCGAGGCGCTGCACCGCGCGAGCGGCTGGCGGGGCGACCGCGAGCAGTTCGGCGCCTCGGCGGCCGTGCTCCTCGGCGACCTGCTGCTGATCTGGTGCGACGAACTGTTCCTGCGCTCGGGCCTGGACCCGGCCGCGGTGCTGGCCGCCAAGCCGGTGTTCGACCTGATGCGCACCGAGGTCATGGTCGGCCAGTACCTGGACGTCCTGGAGCCGGTCGCCGGGGACTCCACCGACGAGGGCGCGCTGGACCGGGCACAGACCGTGCTGCACTACAAGTCGGCCAAGTACACGATCGAGCGGCCGCTGCAGGTCGGCGCACTGCTGGCGGGCGCCGGGCCGGAGCTGGTCGAGGCGTACGGCGCGTTCGGCCTGCCGCTGGGCGAGGCCTTCCAGCTCCGTGACGACCTGCTCGGCGTCTTCGGGGACCCGGCGGTCACCGGCAAGCCGGCCGGGGACGACCTGCGCGAGGGCAAGCGGACGCTGCTGGTCGCGCACGCCATGCGGGGGCTGCCCGCCGCCGACGCCCGCCACCTGGACGAGCGGCTCGGCGCGCCGGACCTGGCGCCCGAGGAGGTGTCCCGGCTGCGCGAGCTGGTCGGGCGCAGCGGCGCGCCCGAGCTGGTGGAGCGGCGGATCGAGGAGCTGATGCGGCAGTCGCTGGCCGCGCTGGAGGCGGCCCCGCTGGCCGACCGGCGGGCCCGCGAGGTGCTGCTGGCGCTGGCCGAGGCCGCCACCGTCCGCAACTACTGAGCCGGGTGTCCGAAAAACGGGCACCCGGACGTACCGGGAACGGCGGCAGCCGTCCGGGTCAGACCGCGCGCAGCCGCCGGGCGAACGCGGCGGCCGCCGCCCGCGGGTCGTCCGCGGCGGTGATCGCGCGGACCACCACGACCCGGCTCGCCCCGGCCGCCAGTACCTCGTCCAGGTTGCCGAGGTCGATGCCGCCGATCGCGAACCACGGCCGGTCGGTGCTCTGCTTCGCCGCGTACGAGACCAGGCCGAGGCCGGGCGCGTGGCGGCCCGGCTTGGTCGGGGTGGGCCAGACCGGGCCGGTGCAGAAGTAGTCGACGCCGGGCTCGACGACCGCCGCGTCCACCTCGGACTCGGCGTGGCAGGACCGGCCGATCAGTACGTCCTCGCCGAGGATCGCCCGGGCGGCGGGCACCGGCAGGTCGTCCTGCCCGAGGTGCAGCACGTCGGGCCCCGCCGCGTGCGCGACGTCGGCGCGGTCGTTGACGGCGAGCAGCTTGCCGTGGCGGCGGCAGGCGTCGGCGAAGACCTCCAGGGCCGCCAGTTCCTGCTTGGCCTCCAGGCCCTTGTCGCGGAGCTGGACGATGTCCACCCCGCCGCCCAGCGCCGCGTCCAGGAACGCGGCGAGGTCGCCCTGCTCGCGGCGCGCGTCGGTGCAGAGGTAGAGCCGGGCGTCGGCGAGGCGCCGGCGCGGTGTGTCCGCCGCCATCAGATCAGCATCGCCTGGGCGCGGCGCTTCACCTCGGTGCCGCGGTTCTCCTGGAGCGCCTGGATCGGGCTGCCGGGCAGCGACGGGTCCTCGGTGAAGAGCCACTCCAGGATCTCCGCGTCGTTGTACCCGCAGTCGCGCAGCACCGTCAGGGTGCCGGACAGGTGCTTGACCAGGCCCGGGCCGTCGATGAAGGCGGCCGGCACCTGGAGCGACCTGTTCGGGCCGCGGCGGACGGCGATCAGCCCGCCGTTCTTGACCAGGTCGCGCACCTCGGTGACCCGGACCCCCCACTGCTCCGAGATGTCGGGCAGGTACATCCAGTCGGTGACCAGGGATTCAATCTTGCTTTCGATCTCACTCACGTCACCAGACTGCCACCTCCGGGGCCCGCCGCGCACCAACCGGCCCCGCGGACTACCCCGCGACGGCCGACTTCAGGGCCACCGCCGGGTCCGCCGCGCGGACCGGATCGAGCACCGCGGCGCGCTCGACCAGCCGGCGGCCCTGGGTGAGATCGCGCGGGCGGTCCACCGTCAGCAGGGCCCGCAGCACGCCGTCCCGCAGCCAGAGCACCGCCCAGGACGGGTCCTGCGGGGAGCCGCGCCAGAGCAGTTCGTCACCCTCGCCGTGCCGCCCGGCGTACTGCACCGTCCGGCCGAACTGCTCCGACCAGAAGTACGGCACCGGGTCGTACGCCACCTCCGCGCCGAGCACGGCGGCGGCCGCCGCCGCACCGGACTGCAGCGCGTGGTCCCAGTGCTGGACGGTCAGCCGGGCGCCGGCGCGGGCCGACGGGTAGCTCACGCAGTCGCCGGCCGCGTGGACGCCCGGCAGCGTGGTGCGCAGCCGCTCGTCGACCAGGACCGCGCCGGCGGCGTCCAGCGCGACCCCGGAGCCGGCCAGCCAGCCGGTCGCCGGGCGGGCGCCGATGCCGACCACCACCTCGTCGGCGGGCAGGTGCGAGCCGTCCGCCAGCAGCACCGCGCCGGGCTCGACCGCCGCGACGCCCACCCCGCAGCGCAGCTCCACCCCGGCCTCGGCGTACCAGGCCGCCATCGCCCGGCCGATCACGGCCGGCAGCGCGCCGGGCACGGGCGCCGGGCCCGCCTCGACGACGGTGACCTCGCAGCCGGCCGCCCGGGCGGCGGTGGCCACCTCGGCGCCGATCCAGCCCGCGCCCACCAGGACCAGGCGCAGGCCGGGCCGGAGCAGGGCGCGCAGCGCCAGCGCGTCGTCCAGGGTGTGCAGCAGGTGGGCGCGCTCGGCGCCGGGCAGGGCGCGCGGGGCGGCGCCGGTGGCGATCACCAGGGCGTCGTACGGCAGGTCGCCGCCGTCGGTGTGCAGCACGCCGGGGGTGAGGCCGGTGGCGCGGCGGCCGGTGAGCAGTTCGACGCCGAGCTGCGCGAGGTCGAGGTCGAGCGGGGTGGCGTCGGCCTTGCCGAGCAGCACCTCCTTGGAGAGCGGCGGCCGGTCGTACGGGGTGTGCGGCTCCTCGCCGACCACCACGATCCGCCCCCGCCAGCCGCCCTGCCGCAGGCCCGCGGCGCAGTGCGCCCCGGCCAGCCCGGCCCCCACCACGACCACCTGATCCGTCCCGCTCAGCTCTGCCACGCCCGTCACTGTACTGGCGGGCGCACGGGGCGCCAGAGGGCCTCGGGCGCCCCGCCGTCCGCCCCTCGTACGCGCCTTCGGTGGCGGCGACCCCCGGAGTTATGGTGGGGGCACCATCACGGGAGCCCGGCGGACCGGGCTGAGAGGCGGGCTTGCACGGCCTGCGACCGTCCGAACCTGATCCGGGTCATACCGGCGAAGGGAGAGCAGCGACTTTGACACGCTTGGCAGCAGGTACCCATGCCCACGTGCTGGTCGTCGGCGGCGGCATCATCGGCCTCGCCGTCGCCTGGCGGGCGGCCCGGCGCGGACTGACGGACATCGCGGTGGTCGACCCCGACCCGGGCGGCGGGGCCGCCCGGGTGGCCGCGGGCATGCTGGCCCCCGTCACCGAACTCCAGTACGGCGAGGAGCCGTTGCTGCGCCTCGGGATGGCCTCCAACGAGCGGTACGCGGCCTTCGCCGACGAGCTCACCGAGGCCTCCGGCGGCCGGGACACCGGCTACCGCCGGTGCGGCACCGTCGCCGTGGCCCTCGACTCCGACGACCGCGAGGAGCTGCGCGAGCTGCACGCCTTCCACGCGCGGCTCGGCCTCGACTCGCAGTGGCTGACCGGCCGGGAGGCACGCAAGCTGGAGCCGATGCTCGCCCCCGGCGTCCGCGGCGGCCTGCACGTCACCGACGACCACCAGGTGGACGGCCGCCGGCTGGCCGCGGCGCTGGTCCTCGCCTGCGAGCGGGCCGACGTGCGGCTGCACCGCACCGAGGCCACCGAGCTGCTGGTCGAGGGCGACCGGGCCGTCGGCGTCCGGCTGGGCACCGGGGAGACCCTGACCGCCGACCGGGTCGTGCTCGCCGCCGGCTCCCGCAGCCATCTGCTGCCCGGCCTGCCCGCCGGTGTGCTGCCGGCGATCCGCCCGGTGAAGGGCCAGATCCTGCGGCTGCGGATCCCGCCGGCCTACCGGCCGTTCCTCTCCCGCAACGTCCGCGCGGTGGTGCGCGGCCAACACCTCTACCTGGTGCCGCGCGAGGACGGCGAGCTGGTGATCGGCGCCACCAGCGAGGAGCAGGGCTACGACACCACCGTCACCGCCGGCGGGGTGTACGAGCTGCTGCGCGACGCCCACGAGCTGGTCCCCGGCATCACCGAGCTGCCGCTGGTGGAGACCTCCGCCGGGCTGCGGCCGGGCTCGCCGGACAACGCGCCGCTGCTCGGGCCGACCGCCCTGCCCGGTCTGGTCGCCGCCACCGGCCACTACCGCAACGGCGTGCTGCTCACCCCGGTGACGGCCGACCTGCTCGCCGAGTACCTGGTCACCGGCACGACGCCCGCGCTCGCCGAGCCGTTCTCCCCCACCCGCTTCACCACGAAGGTCCCCGCATGAGCGAGATCGAACTCACCGTCAACGGCGAGCCCCGCCGGGTGCCCGCCGCCACCACCCTGGCCGAGGTGGTGACCACCCTCAGCCGGGCCAACTCCGGCGTCGCCGCCGCCCTCAACGAGGCCGTGGTGCCGCGCGGCTCGTGGCCGCTGACGCGGCTGGCCGCGGGCGACCGGGTCGAGATCCTCACCGCCGTCCAGGGAGGCTGACCATGGCCGACGACGTGTTCACCATCGCCGGGACGGCCTTCGGCTCACGCCTGATCATGGGCACCGGTGGCGCCCCCAGCCTGGACGTCCTGGAACAGGCGCTGCGGGTCTCCGGCACCGAGCTGACCACCGTGGCGATGCGCCGGGTCGACGCCACCACCCAGGGCTCCGTCCTGGACGTGCTGACCCGCAACGGCATCCGCGTGCTGCCCAACACCGCCGGCTGCTTCACCGCCGGCGAGGCCGTGCTGACGGCCCGGCTGGCGCGTGAGGCGCTCGGCACCGACTGGGTGAAGCTGGAGGTGATCGCCGACGAGCGGACCCTGCTGCCCGACCCGATCGAGCTGCTGGACGCGGCCGAGACACTGGTCGACGACGGCTTCACCGTCCTGCCCTACACCAACGACGACCCGGTGCTGGCCCGGAAGCTGGAGGACGTCGGCTGTGCGGCGATCATGCCGCTGGGCTCGCCGATCGGCTCCGGCCTGGGCATCCGCAACCCGCACAACTTCCAGCTGATCGTGGAGAGCGCGACCGTCCCGGTGATCCTGGACGCGGGCGCCGGCACCGCCTCGGACGTGGCCCTGGCGATGGAGCTGGGCTGCGCCGCGGTGATGCTCGCCTCGGCGGTGACCCGGGCCCAGGAGCCGGTGCTGATGGCCGACGCGATGCGGCACGCTGTGGAGGGCGGCCGGCTCGCCCACCGGGCGGGCCGGATCCCGCGCCGCTTCCACGCCGAGGCCTCCTCGGCGATGGCCGGCCGGGCCGCGCTGGACACCCGCGAGCGCCCGGCGTTCTAGGCGGTGTCACAAGCCGGGCACAGAGCGCCCCGGGAGCGGTGTCTCCCGGGGCCGGTGCCGGGCGCCCCCACTACACTCGCCGGGTGGACATGGCACTGGACGACCCGCTGATCGGTACCCTGCTCGACGGCCGGTACCGGGTCGAGCAGCGCATCGCGGCCGGCGGGATGTCCACCGTCTACCGGGGCACCGACACCCGGCTCGACCGGGTCGTGGCGGTCAAGGTGATGCACCCCTCGCTCGCCGGCGACGAGGACTTCACCGGCCGGTTCATCCGCGAGGCCAAGGCGGTCGCCCGGCTCGCGCACCCCAACGTCGTCAACGTCTTCGACCAGGGCGCGGACGGCGCCCACGTGTTCCTCGCGATGGAGTACGTGCCCGGCCGGACCTTGCGCGACCTGCTCCGCGACCGGGGCGCGCTCTCCATCCGGGCCGCCCTGGACGTCCTGGAGCCGGTGCTCGCCGCGCTCGGCGCCGCCCACCGGGCCGGTCTCGTCCACCGCGACGTCAAGCCCGAGAACGTGCTGATCACCGACGGCGGCCTGGTGAAGGTCGCCGACTTCGGCCTGGTCCGGCTGCTGAACGCCGGCGACGGCGCGGCGAGCTCCGGCACCGCGACCACCGGCACCGTCCTCGGCACCGTCTCCTACCTGGCCCCCGAACAGATCCGCCCCGGCGCCGGGACCGACCAGCGGGTGGACGTCTACGCGGCCGGCATCCTGCTCTACGAGCTGCTCACCGGCCACCGTCCGCACACCGGCGAGAACCCCGTCCAGGTCATGTACCGCCACCTGCACGAGGACGTCCCGGCGCCCTCGCTGACCGTGCCGGGCGTCGGTCCCGAGCTGGACGCGATAGTCGCCGCGGCCTGCGCGCGCGACCCGCGGGACCGCCCGTACGACGCGGTCGAGCTGCTGGCCGCCCTGCAACGGGTCCGCCGCGCGCTCACCCCCGCCCAGCTCGACGCCGAGCCCCCGGCCTCCACCCGGCCCAGCCCGCGGTACCCGACCAACGAGCCGACCTCGGTGATCCGGCCGGCCGTGGTCGCGCCCCCGGTCGAGCGCACCAGCGTGCTGGACGTGCCGCCGGAGGTGATGGAGCAGCTGCTCACCGAACCGCGCCCGTACGACGAGCCCGCGCCGGTGCGCACCCGGCGCCGCCCCGGCCTGTGGCGCCGGCTCCCGCGCAAGCCGCTGATCTGGACCTCCGTCCTGGCCGCGCTGGTGCTGCTGGTCGGCGGCACCACGTACGCGCTCTCCGGCGCGCTGTACACGACGGTGCCGGGCGTGATCGGCAAGGACCGCGGCGAGGCGCAGCGGATCCTCGACGGCGCCGGGATGCACGGGCGGTTCACCGAGGTGTACAGCGAGAGCGTCCCGGCCGGTCAGGTGATCTCCACCGACCCCGGGGTCGGGGCGCGGGCGCGCAAGAGCGACGCGGTCGGGGTCACCGTCTCCCGGGGGCCGAAGCGGATCGCCGTGCCCGAGCTGGTCGGCCGGCCCGCCGAGCAGGCCGCCGCCGCCCTGAGCGGCGTCCAGCTGGCGCGCGGCGGCGTCACCGAGACGTACAACGACACCGTGCCGGAGGGCTCGGTGATCAGCAGCTCGCCGGTGGCCGGCCAGCAGGTGCCGGAGAACACCCCGGTCTCGCTGGTGGTCAGCAAGGGCATGGTGGCCGTTCCGGACGTCACCGGGATGTCCAAGGACGACGCTGCCAAGGCTCTGCAGGCCGCCGGGTTCGCCATGCAGAGCAGCGGGGTCAACCTGTTCGGCACCGGCAAGGTCTCCAGCCAGTCCCCGGCCCCGGGCGAGCGCCGCCCGCAGCGCACCGTGGTCACGGTCAACTTCCCTTTCATCTAAGGATTTTGCCCAGCCTTGGGGTCACGCGACGTAGCGTGGAACCAGGCCTGCCCGGCCCCGCCTGCCACGGCCAGGAGGGCTGCGGCGCCGGGATCTCCGGACGGGGCTGCGCGGCGGCCGGTACCCGAGGATGTGGTCGTCATGGGCGGACCCGCCGTCGACGGCTTGAGGGAGCGTGTACGGGGCGCGGTGATCACGCCCGCCGACGAGGGCTACGAGCAGGCCCGCCGGGTCTACAACGGCACGGTGGACCGCCGGCCGGCGGCGGTCGTCCGGGTGGCCAACGCCGGGGACGTGATGGCCGCCGTCGACTTCGCCCGGGAGAGCGGCCTGGAGCTCGCGGTGCGCGGCGGCGCCCACAGCGCGCCGGGCTACGGGACCTGCGACGGCGGCCTGGTGATCGACTTCTCCGACCGGCACGGCGTCCGGATCGACCCGGTGGGCCGGACGGCGCGCTGCGAGGGCGGCGTCACCTGGGGCGACCTCAACGACGCCGGGTACGCCTTCGGGCTCGGGGTGACCGGCGGGATCATCTCCACCACCGGCATCGCCGGGCTGACCCTCAACGGCGGCTTCGGCCACCTCGCCCGAGGGTTGGGGCTGAGCTGCGACAACCTGGTCTCGGCCGATGTGGTCACCGCGGACGGGCGGTTCCGGACGGTGAGCGAGGAGCAGGAGCCGGACCTCCTCTGGGCGCTGCGCGGCGGTGGCGGCAACTTCGGCGTGGTGACGTCCTTCGAGTACCGGCTGAGCCCGGTCAAGGACGTGGTCGCCGGGCCGTTCGTCTACGAGCTGGAGCACGCGGCCGAGGTGCTGCGGTTCTACCGCGAGTACGTCCGGGAGGCCCCCGAGGAGCTGGGCATCTTCCCCGGCTTCCACGTCGCGCCGCCGCTGCCGTTCCTCCCCGAGGACCGGGTCGGCGACTCCTTCATCCTGCTGGTGCCGTGCTGGTCCGGCCCGCCGGAGCGGGCCGAGGCGGTACTGGCCCCGCTGCGGGACGCCGCGCCGGTGGTCGCCGAGGGCGTGGACACGGTGCCGTACCCGGCCTTCGCCGCCGCCTTCGACCCGCTGCTGCCGCCCGGCCTGCGGCAGTACTGGAAGGGCGCCTTCGCGACCGAGCTGACGGACGCGGCGATCGCCGCGCACACCGAGCACGGCCCGCGGGTGCCCACGGTCCACTCGGCGGTGCACATCTACCCGATCAACGGCGCCTGCCACCGGGTTCCCGCCGACGCGACGGCCTTCGCGCACCGGGAGGCGACCTTCGCCACCGTGATCCTCGCGGCCTGGACCGATCCGGCCGACGACGCGGCCGACACCGCCTGGGTGCGCGGCTACTACGACGCGCTCGCCCCGCACTCCGACGAGGGCGGCTACATCGGCTTCATGGACCACGACGACCAGCACCGGATCGAGGCCAACTACCGGGGCAACTACGCCCGTCTGACCGAACTGAAGCGGCGGTACGACCCGGGCAACCTGTTCCGGCTGAACCAGAACATCCGGCCCTGAGGGGCCGCTACCGCAGCGGCCCGTCGCCCGGCTCCTCCTGGTAGGAGTAGCGCTGCTCCCGCCAGGGGTCGGCCAGGTTGTGGTACCCGCGCTCCTCCCAGAAGCCGCGCCGGTCGGCCCGCATGTACTCCACCGCCCGCACCCACTTGGGCCCCTTCCAGGCGTAGAGGTGCGGGACGACCAGCCGGACGGGGAAGCCGTGCTCGGCGGTGAGCGGCTCGCCGTTGCGGTGGGTGGCGAAGAGCGTCCCGGGGTCGGCGAAGTCGGCCAGCCGGAGGTTGGCGCTGTAGCCGTACTCGGCCCAGACCATCACATGGGTGACACCGGGCGCCGGAGGCACCCGGGCCAGCACTTCGGAGGCCGACACGCCGGTCCACTCGCTGCCGAGCACGGAGAACTTGGTCACGCAGTGGAAGTCGGCGCGGACGGTCGCCCGGGGCAGGTCGTTGAAGCCGGCGAAGTCCCAGCGGTGCTTCGCCGCCGAGGCGGTGGCGCCGAACACCTGGAAGTCCCAGGTCAGCGGCTTGAAGCGGGGTACGGGGCCGTAGTGCAGGGCGGGCCAGCCGCGTTGCGTCCGCTGGCCCGGCGGGAGTCTCGGGTCAGACGGCGGAGGTGGTTCTTGCTCGGACTGACCCATGGCTCCATGGTGACAGACGGCGGACAACGCCTGGCGCGCGCCCCTTTCGGGTGCCGTGCGCCCCGCCCGTACGGCCCATTGGGCCACCAAATCGGATATTCCGACACATGTCCTAGTGAGTGTGAACTTACTGGAATTCGGCCCCGGCGCGGTGCCAGGATGCGTGCAGCCGGAGGGTACGGCCGTGAGTCCCGGACGCGAAGCAGGAAGGCACCGCCATGAAGGGCGACACCGAGGTCATCGAATTCCTCAACGAGCAGCTCACCGCCGAGCTGACCGCCATCAACCAGTACTTCCTGCACGCGAAGATGCAGGAGAACAACGGCTGGACGAAGCTCGCCAAGTACACCCGGCACGAGTCCTTCGACGAGATGAAGCACGCCGAGGTGCTCACCGACCGGATCCTCTTCCTGGACGGGCTGCCCAACTACCAGCGGCTCTTCCACGTCCGGATCGGCCAGACCGTCAAGGAGATGTTCGAGGCGGACCGCCAGGTCGAGGTCGAGGCGATCGACCGGCTGAAGCGCGGGATCGTGGTCATGCGGGCCAAGAACGACGTCACCTCGGCGAACATCTTCGAGGACATCCTGGCCGACGAGGAGCACCACATCGACTACCTCGACACCCAGCTGGAACTGCTGGAGAAGCTCGGGGAGGCGCTCTACCTCGCCCAGCTGATCGAGCAGCCGGAGTCCTGAACCCCCGGCCGTACCCTCAGGCCGCGCGCAGCGGCCGGGCCGGCAGGACGGCCGGCGCCTGGGCCCCGTCCCGCGGTTCGGCCTCCTGGTCGTCGGCCAGCCCCAGCTTGGCCGCCAGCCGGGCGGTCGGGCAGGGCCGTGCGCCGTGCTCACCGAGCAGCGCCTGGATCCGTCGGACGCAGGAGCCGCAGTCGGTACCGGCCTTGCAGCCCCGGGCTATCTGGCGCGGGGTGTTGGCACCCGCGTCGATCTCCTTCTTCACCTGGGCCTCGGTGACCGCATGGCACATGCACACGTACATCGCGGTCTCTCCCTGCGAAGGCGACTGGCTCGAAATCGATCTTGACTAAGGCATGCCTTAGTTCACTAAGCCTCACCTTACCCGGGGATCCGGGCATGAAAAAGCCCCTCCGGGTTCGGGAGTCCCGAATCCGGAGGGGCTTTCGTCACATCGGGGCCGGCCGCAGGGCCCGCCCGGGGGCGACGGCTCAGTTGCCGCCGCGGTACATCTCGGCCACCAGGAAGGCCAGGTCCAGCGACTGGCTGCGGTTGAGCCGCGGGTCGCAGGCCGTCTCGTAGCGCTGGTGCAGGTCGTCCACCAGGACCTCGTCGCCGCCGCCGACGCACTCGGTGACGTCGTCGCCGGTCAGCTCCACGTGGATGCCGCCCGGGTGGGTGCCGAGGCCGCGGTGCACCTCGAAGAAGCCCTTGACCTCGTCGAGCACGTCGTCGAAGCGGCGGGTCTTGTGGCCGCTGGAGGCCTCGAAGGTGTTGCCGTGCATCGGGTCGCAGATCCAGACCGGCTGGGCGCCGGAGGCGGTGACCTTCTCCACCAGGGTGGGCAGGTGCTCGCGGATCTTGCCCGCGCCCATCCGGGTGATGAAGGTGAGCCGGCCGGGCTCGCGCTCCGGGTCCAGCTTCTCGATCAGGGTGAGCGCCTCGTCGACCGAGGTGGTCGGGCCGAGCTTCACCCCGATCGGGTTGCGGATCCTGGACGCGAACTCGATGTGCGCGTGGTCCAGCTGGCGGGTGCGCTCGCCGATCCAGACCATGTGGCCGGAGACGTCGTACAGCTCGCCGGTCCGCGAGTCCACGCGGGTCAGCGCGGTCTCGTAGTCGAGGATCAGCGCCTCGTGCGAGGAGTAGAACTCGACGGTCTT
Source organism: Kitasatospora sp. NPDC028961 (assembly GCF_055564815.1). Taxonomy (NCBI): domain Bacteria; kingdom Bacillati; phylum Actinomycetota; class Actinomycetes; order Kitasatosporales; family Streptomycetaceae; genus Kitasatospora; species Kitasatospora sp. NPDC028961. The sequence continues at coordinate 198,316 of NZ_JBVHVO010000003.1, forward strand.
GAACTCCTCCGGCGCCACGCCGCAGGCGTTCATGAACGCCAGCGCGTTGTCGATCTCGCGGGCGAGCTGCTCGTAGCGCTGGCCGGCCGGCGAGTTGCGCACGAAGTCCTGGTTCCAGGCGTGCACCTGGCGCAGGTCGGCGTACCCGCCGGTGGTGAAGGCGCGGACCAGGTTGAGCGTCGCGGCGGAGGCGTTGTACATCCGCTTCAGGCGCTCCGGGTCCGGGTTCCGGGACTCGGGAGTGAAGTCGAAGCCGTTCACCGAGTCGCCCCGGTAGACCGGCAGCGTCACGCCGTCGCGGGTCTCGGTCGACTTGGAGCGCGGCTTGGAGTACTGGCCGGCGATCCGGCCGACCTTCACCACGGGGACGGAGGCGGCGTACGTCAGCACGGCCGCCATCTGCAGCAGGGTCTTCAGCTTGTTCCGGATGTGCTCGGCCGAGACACCGTCGAAGGCCTCGGCGCAGTCACCGCCCTGCAGGAGGAACGCCTCACCACGCGCCACGGCACCGAGCCGGGCGCGCAGCTGGTCGCACTCGCCCGCGAAGACGAGCGGCGGATAGGAGGCGAGCTCCGCAAGGGTCTTGCGCAGAGCCTCGTGGTCCGGCCATTCAGGCTGCTGCGCCGCGGGCAGGGACTGCCAGGGGTGGGGATTCGTCACGGTCACACGGCAAGGCTACGGGGTGGGACAACCGAATTGTGACCGCCGCTCGCTGGGTGAGACACCCGGTGGACAATCGTGTGAGGCGGCTCACGGCGCCCGCCGGATCCGCTACGCTCGACGCATGAACGCGCCGCACACCTTTTCCTGGTGGTGGGCCGACCCCTCGGGTGGCCCACCGATCGCGCGTTCCTAGACGAACACGACGGCCGCCCCTCGGGGCGGCCGTCGGCGTTTCGGCGCGGACGGCCCTCCCGGGAGCGGAACCCCGAACCACCGCACCCGCCCTCCCGGAAGGAAGCCGCACCGTGAACCTCGCAGCCGACCTGCTCGCCCGCCTCACCGGCCCCGACGCCCCGGCGTTCGCCCTGCTGCACCGCCGCGCCCCCCGGCTCACGCCGGACACCGTCGAGGTCCTGCTGGGCACCGTCGACAGCTACGAACGGCTGGCCGACCTGCCGGTCCGCGCGGGCGTCCCGGCCGACGGCCCGGTGCACGACCTGCTCGCCCTCGTCCCGTTCCGGCAGATCCGCGAGCGCGGCTTCGAGGCCGTCGACGACGCCACCCCGCTGCAGGCGCTCTCGGTCACCGAGCAGTACGCCCTCCCGCTGGCCGAGCTGCTCCCGGCGCTCCCCCGGCGGCCGGTCGCGCTGACCGGCGGCGCGTTCGACATCGACGACCAGGAGTACGCCGGGATCGTCCGCCGGGTGATCGCGGACGAGATCGGCCGGGGCGAGGGCGCCAACTTCGTCATCCGGCGGGACTTCACCGCCACCCTGGAGGACTACTCCCCCGCCCTCGCGCTGACGCTCTTCCGCAGGCTGCTCGAACAGGAGCGCGGCGCCTACTGGACCTTCCTGGTGCACACCGGGGAGCGGGTCCTGGTCGGCGCCTCCCCCGAGGTGCACGTCCGCCAGAGCGGTGGCACGGTCGTGATGAACCCGATCTCCGGCACCTACCGCTATCCGGCGGGCGGCTCCGACATCGACTCGCTGCTCGCCTTCCTCCGTGACCCCAAGGAGCTGGAGGAGCTGACCATGGTGGTCGACGAGGAACTCAAGATGATGTGCACCGTCGGCGACCTCGGCGGCCAGGTGCTCGGCCCCCGGCTCAAGGAGATGTCCCACCTCGCGCACACCGAGTACGAGCTGCGCGGGCGCACCTCGCTGGACGTCCGCGAGGTGCTGAGGGAGACCATGTTCGCCGCCACCGTCACCGGCAGCCCGGTCCAGAACGCCACCCGGGTGATCAGCCGGTACGAGCGAGGCGGGCGCGGCTACTACGCCGGCGCGCTCGCCCTGATCGGCCGCTCGGCCAGCGGGGGCCAGCAGATGGACTCCCCGATCTGCATCCGCACCGCCGACATCGACCCGGCCACCGGCCGGCTGGTCGTCCGGGTCGGCGCGACCCTGGTCCGCCACTCCGACCCGGACTCCGAGGTCGCCGAGACCCACGCCAAGGCCGCCGGGGTGCTCACCGCGATCGGCGCCCGCCCGGCCCCCGCCCGGCTCCCCAACCCGTCCGGCCCGCGGCTCGCCGAGGACCACCGGGTCCAGGCCGCGCTGGACGCCCGGCGGGCCGACCTCGCGCCGTTCTGGCTCCGGATGCAGGAGCCGGCCCCGGTCACCCGGAGCGAGGAGACCCTGGTGGTGGACGGCGAGGACACCTTCACCTCGATGCTCGCCCACCTGCTGACCTCGCACGGCCACCGGGTGACCGTGGCGCGCTTCGACGAAGCCGGCCTGCGCGAGCGGGTCGCCGCCCACCCCGGCCCGCTGGTGCTCGGCCCCGGCCCGGGCGACCCGGCCGCCGCCGACGACCCCAAGATGGCCGTCCTGCGCCCGATCGTCGCCGACGCGCTGGCCGCCGTCCGCTCCGGTGCCCGCACCGCGCCGCTGCTCGCCGTCTGCCTGAGCCACCAGCTGCTCGCGGAGCGGCTCGGACTGCCGCTGGCCCGCAAGGCCGTGCCCCACCAGGGCGCCCAGGAGACGGTCGAACTCTTCGGCGCCCGGCACACGGTGGGCTTCTACAACACCTTCACCGCGCGCTGCTCGGACCAGGACGCCGCCCGGCTCGCCGCCGAGGGCGTCGAGGTCTCCCGGGACCGGCTGACCGGCGACGTCCACGCGCTGCGCGGCGCCGGGTTCGCCGGGCTGCAGTTCCACCCGGAGTCGGTGCTCACCCGGGACGGCGTCGGGATCGTCGCCGGGCTGCTGCGGTCGGCTGCCGCCGTCCACGGCTGAGACCCCGGGCGGGGCGCGCCCGTTCGTCCGGCGCGCCCCCGCCCCGGGGCGTCAGGCCTCGTCGTCCAGGCCCTGCTGGATCGCGTACCGGACCAGCTCGACCCGGTTGTGCAGCTGGAGCTTGCCGAGGGTGTTCTGGACGTGGTTCTGCACCGTGCGGTGGGAGAGCACCAGCCGGTCGGCGATCTGCCGGTACGACAGGCCCTTCGCGACCAGCCGCAGCACCTCGGTCTCCCGGGCCGTCAGCTGCGGCGCGGCGGGGGCCGTCGGGGCGGCCGGCTCGGCGGCCAGCCGGCGGAACTCGCCGAGCACCAGCCCGGCCAGGCCCGGGGTGAAGACCGCGTCGCCGACGGCGGTGCGGCGCACCGCGTCCAGCAGCTCGTCACGGCCGGCCGACTTCACCAGGTAGCCGGTCGCCCCGGACTTCACCGCCTCCAGCACGTCCGCGTGCTCACCGCTGGCGGAGAGCACCAGGACGCGCACCGAGGGATCCTGGGCGACCACCTGGCGGCAGGCCTCGGCGCCGGACAGGCCGGGCAGGTTGAGGTCCAGCACCACCACCTGCGGGGCGCAGGCACGGGCCCGGCGGACGGCCTCCTCGCCGTCCCCGGCGGTGGCCACCACGTCCAGCCCCGCCTCGGCGAGGTCGCGCGACACGGCGTCGCGCCACATCGGGTGGTCGTCCACGACCATCACCCGCACCGGCGGCCGGTCGGTCATCGGCTGGTCAGCCATCGGAACCCCTCCTCGGGACGCGCAGTTCGACCTCGACGCCCTCCCCGGGCACCGAGTACAGCTCGGCCGTACCGCCGAGGTCCAGCAGCCGGCCGCGGATCGACTGGGAGACGCCCAGCCGGCCGGCCTGTTCCGCCTCACCGAGCCGCCCGGCCGCGAAGCCCGGACCGTCGTCGCGGACGCTGACCGTGACGGCCTCCGGCTCGTCCTCCAGCAGGATCCAGGCGTGCGCCCCGGGCCCGGCGTGCCGGCGGACGTTGTCGACCGCGGCGCCCACGGCCGCCGCCAGCTCGCCGGCCGCCGGGCCGGGCAGCAGCACCGGGGTGCCGGGGGCGGAGAGGGTGATCCGCTCGTCCGTGTAGGGGCCGAGCAGGGTGCGCAGGTCCTGCGGCTCCAGCGGCGCGCGCTGCGCGGGCAGCGGTCCGCCGCTCATCAGGGCCCGCAGCGCGCGCTCCTGCTCGCCGGCCAGCCGGCCGAGTTCGGCGAAGTCCGCGCCCCGGCCGGGGCCCTGCTCGCCGCCCCGGCGCTGGACCAGGGCGAGCACCTGGAGCACCCCGTCGTGGATGTCCCGGGAGAGCCGCTCGCGCTCCCGGTTCGCGGCCTCGACCTGGAGCGCCCGGGTCAGCGTCGCCTCGCTGGCGCGGGCCAGTTCGATCACGTAGCCGATCGCGCAGCCGGCCACCATCAGCAGCACGATGTTGTGGATGTTGTCGCCGGTCGGACCGCCGTGACCGAGGATGTTCGCCACCCCGATCACCGATCCGGCCGCCGCCGCCCAGCGCCAGCCGCCCCGGCCCGCGAAGCCCAGGACGGTGCCGGCCGCCCAGATGGTGGGCAGCGTGGGCGCGCCGTGGGCGATCCGGGCCGGGTCGTCGGTCATCCCGCTCATCACGATGCCGGTGACGACCAGGGTGAGGTCGGTGCCGAGCACGTACCAGGTGCAGCGCAGCGGCCCGGCGAAGGCGCGGGTGCTGGCGAGCGTCCAGAGCGTCAGCGCGCCGAGGTAGATCCAGCCGGCGACGGGGTGCAGGAACTCCAGGTACGAGTCGAGGTAGCGCAGCACCGCGTAGCAGAGCGCCAGCACCCGGAAGAACGAGATGGCCCGCCAGAGCGGCAGTTCGACGGACATGCCGCCGGCCGCCACCGCCGCGCCGACCGCTCCGGGTCTGTTCCCGTCCGACATCTCCGTGCCCCTCCCCCTGCGGGCGGACTCCGGCCTCCCGGCCTAGGCCGACCCGCTCTCCTTCTGCTCCTGCTCGGCGGCCTTCTGCGCCTTCTCCGCCTCCGCCTTCTCGGCCTTGGCGGCGGCCTGCTCGGCCTTCTGGACGGCCTTGCGCTCGGCGTCGGCACGCTTCTTGTCGTCGGCGATCTGCCGCTTGGCGGCGGTCGCGTAGACGTCCACGTACTCCTGGCCGGAGAGCCGCATGATCTCGTACATCACCTCGTCCGTCACCGAACGGAGGATGAAGCGGTCGTTCTCCATGCCGTGGTAGCGGGAGAAGTCCAGCGGCCGGCCGATCCGGATGCCCGGACGGATGCCGAAGTTGGGGACGACCTGGCCGGGCGGCTGCACCTTCTCGGTGTCGATCATCGCGACCGGGATCACCGGCGCGCCGGTGGCCAGCGCGACGCGGGCCAGGCCGCCGACCTTGCCGCGGTACAGCTTGCCGTCGGGCGAACGGGTGCCCTCCGGGTAGACGCCGAACAGCTCGCCGCGGTCCAGCACGGCGATCGCGCTGCGGATCGCCGCCTCGCCCGCGCCGCGCACGCCGGAGCGGTCCACCGGCAGCTGGCCGACGCCCTTGAAGAAGGCAGCCGTCAGCTTGCCCTTCAGGCCCGGCGTGTTGAAGTACTCCGCCTTGGCGATGAAGGTCACCCGACGCCTGATCAGCGCGGGGAAGAAGAAGGAGTCCGAGAAGGAGAGGTGATTGCTCGCGATGATCGCGGCACCCTCGGCGGGGATGTTCTCCTCACCCTCGATCCACGGCCGGAAGAAGATCCGTAGCAGTGGCGCGACGATCATCTTCATCAGTCGGTAGAACAACGCCGGGCCTCCTGTTATGCGGACCGGTCGATCCTAATGCCCCGCGGCCACCGCCCGCGCCCCGCCCCGCCCCGCCGGGGTGTCCGGCAGGGGTGTACGACGCGTGCGGGCGCGTGGGACGATGCGGTTTCCGCAGCCCGCCGTTCCGCCCTCCCCCGTCCCAACGCGCCGCCGCCCGCGAAGGAGCCCGTCATGCCGCTGCTGCCCGGTGCCGAACCGTACCGCCACCGGGGCGGGCCGGTGGGCGTACTGCTCTGCCACGGGTTCACCGGCTCGCCGCAGTCGCTGCGCCCGTGGGCCGAGGAGCTGGCGGCGGCCGGGTACACCGTCTCGCTGCCGCTGCTGCCCGGCCACGGCAGCCGCTGGCAGGACATGCAGGTGACCCGCTGGGAGGACTGGTACGCGGAGGTCGAGCGGGAGTTGCTGGCGCTGGCCGCCGAGTGCGAGCGGGTCTTCGTCCTCGGGCTGTCGATGGGCGGCGGGCTGGCGCTGCGGCTGGCCGCGCTGCACGGCCCGGTGGTCTCCGGACTGGTGCTGGTCAACCCGTCGGTGCGTTCCGACAACCCCGCGAGTGTGCTGCTTCCGGTGCTGCGCCACGTGGTGCCGAGCCTGCCCGGGATCGCCAACGACATCGCCCGCCCGGGCTCCGTCGAGGTCGGCTACGACCGGACGCCGCTGCACGCCGCCTGGTCGCTGGCCCGGCTCTGGAAGGACGTGCAGCGCCGGCTGCCGCAGGTGACCCAGCCGGTCCTGCTCTTCCACAGTCCGCAGGACCACGTGGTCTCGGCGGCCAACTCGGAACTGGTGCTGGCCCGGATATCCTCGACCGACGTGACGGAGCGGTTGTGCCAGCGCAGCTACCACGTCGCGACGCTGGACCACGACGCGGCGGAAATATTCGCGGCCGGCCAGGACTTCATCCGACGGCTGGCTCCCGCGCACGCGGCGGGCGTCACCCGGATCGAATCCGACGATCACCAAGGCTGAAGGGCCGGAAGTGCACGAGAGCAGCACGGCGGGCGGCGAGGACGAGGCGCCCCGCGAGGACGCGGAGAACACCGAGGCGGACGCCTCGAAGGCCGAGGCCGCCAAGGCCGACGGCGTGAGGACCGAGGCCGCCAAGACCGAGGCCGCCAAGACCGAGAGCGCGAAGACCGACGGTGTGAAGACCGAGGGCGCCTCGGGTGAGGCCGCCCCGGCGCCCGAAGCGCCCCGGGTGCGGCGCGCGCCCGAGCGCAGCCAGGCCGAGCAGGACGAGATCTTCGCCGCGCTGGTCGCCCAGTTCGACGACCCCGTCGACCTCAACAACCCGGACTGGCCGGAGGTCGAGGACCTCCGGGCGCGCGGCGAGCTCAAGGGCGGGTTCAAGGAGGGCACCGACCCGGACGACCTCGCCGACCTGGCACCGCAGCCGCGGCCCCGCTCCACCCGCCCGGTGATGCCGGCCGCCGGATCGGGCCCGCGCGACTTCGAGCTGACCGAGGAGACGGACGAGGGCCACTTCGTCCCGCCGGAGCCGCCGCCGCTGCCCGCCGCGGACGTCACCGCCAAGTTCGCCTGGCTCGCCGTGCTCGGCGGGCCGGCCCTGCTGCTGTTCGACGCGGTGGTCTGGCGCGAGGTGTCCGGCTGGCCGGCCTGGGTCGGCGTGACCGCCTTCCTCGGTGGCTTCGTCACCCTGGTGGTCCGGATGAAGGAGCGCGACGAGGACGAGCCGGAGGACCCGCACGGCGGCGCCGTCGTGTAGGGCCGCGCACCGGCGGCCCGGGGCCGAGCCGGTCACCCCGGCCCGGCCACGGAGTTCAGCCGGCCGGGAGTTCCAGGACGGCGAGCAGCGGCAGATGGTCGGTGGCGGCCCGCAGATCGCCCTCGGTGACACCGGGCAGGCCGTGCGGCACCCCGCACGCGAGCACCCGGACGCCGGGGGTCGCGAAGACGGCGTCGATCCGCTGGTAGGGGTTCTCCGGGACGGACGTGAAGGTGCCGCCCCAGGGCGCCGCGAGATGGCCGTCCTGCAGCCGGCCGGCCAGCAGCTGCCAACCGGCGCCGTCCGGGTGTTCGTTGAAGTCCCCCGCCACCACGCCGAGTTCGGTGATCTTCAGCTGGTCCAGCAGCAGCTCGAACTGGCCGCGGCGCTCCTCGGCGTCCAGGCTCAGGTGGCAGCTGGTGACGCCGAACGGCGCCGAGCCGGCGATCCGGACCAGCGCGCTCGCGAAGCCGCGCGCGTGCAGCCCGCGGGTCTTGGGCAGCAGCCGGTCGTGGACGGCGAGCAGCTCCACGCCCGGGCCGCCGAGCAGCAGCGGCCCCGCGGCGATCCGGCCGCCGCCGGCCAGCACCTCGGTGCCGGTCGCCCGCGCCAGCCAGGCCGCCCGGCCCCGCGGGCGCCAGTAACGCGGCGACTCCTGAACGCAGACCACGTCCGGTTCACAGGCCCGGATCACCCGAACGAGGGCGTGCCGGTCGTCGCGGAGCGAGCGGATGTTGTAGCTGAGCAGCCGCAGCCGCCGCGGCCCGGGCGGCGGCAGGTCGGTCGGTCCGGTGGTCAAGGCGGTCCTCCCCTTTCGTCCGGTGTCGACCGTACGACAGGGGCCGGGCGGCCGGGGCGGAACACGACGGCGGCGGCGCGGCCGGGCCACGAGGGCACCGGTCACGCCGCCGCCGTCGGCGGGTGCGGGGTGGGTGGGTGGGTCAGACGGTGCGGGCGAGGTCCGCCGCGCCGGCGATGCCGGAGGCGGAACCCATCGAGGCGAGCACCACCTCGGCGCGCGGGCGGTGCACCCCGCCGGTCAGGTAGTGCTCGAAGGCCTTGGCGACCGGGTCGAGCAGCAGCCGGCCGGAGTCGGAGACCCCGCCGCCCAGCACGAAGACCGCCGGGTCGAAGAGCGCGGCGAGGTCGGCCATGCCGCGGCCCAGCCAGTCGGCCAGCTCGTTGTAGCAGTCCAGGGCGAGCGGGTCGCCCGCCTCGGCCGCCTCGGTGATGTGGATGCCGCGGATGGTCTCGGCGACGCCGTCGTTCAGCTCCAGCATCCGCCGGCCGCGCACGGGGTCGGCGGCGGCCATCTCCCGGCCGTAGCGGCGCAGCGCCCGGCCCGAGCCGTACTGCTCCCAGCAGCCCTTGCCGCCGCAGCCGCAGGGCAGGCCGTCGGGGACCATGTTGAGGTGGCCGATCTCGCCGGCCACGCCGAACCGGCCGCGGTGCAGCCGGCCGTCCAGGACGATCCCGCCGCCGATGCCGGTGCCGACGGTGATCAGCACCATGTCCGAGTACTCGGCGGCGGCGCCGAAGCGGAACTCGGCCCAGGCGGCGCAGTTGGCGTCGTTCTCGACCACGGTGTCCAGGCCGGTGAGCTCCTCGATCCGGCCGCGCAGCGGCTCGTCCTCCCAGTCGATGTTGGGGGCGAAGATCACCGTGGAGCGGTCGCGGTCGACGAAGCCGGGGGCTCCGACACCGGCCGCGACCACGTCGGGGTACTGCTCCTTGAGCTCGCGCACGGCCTGCGCGATGGCATCGACCGCCCACTGCGGGTCGGCCGGGGTGGGCACCCTGGTCCGGGCCAGGATCTCGCCCGCCTCGTTGACCACGCCTGCCGCGATCTTGGTCCCGCCGACGTCGACGCCGATGGTCAGAGCCATGTGTCCCTCAGCTATTCACTCGTTCCCGCTGGACGGAACGGTACCGTCCAACCCTGCCCCCGTACACACCGTCGCCTACATTAACCGAAGACAATTCGCGCCCAAGCTCGCCGAGCAGCTTCAAAAGTCGTACATTCTGCCCCGCTCCGTCACAGCGAGGGTCCGCACGGTCACTTCCCGGGAGTCCGGGGTTCACTGCTTGTCGGACGGCCCGTCAGGTGTGTCGAGGTCGATCCGCTCGCTGCGCGCGGCGTCCCCGGCGGTCCAGCGGTGCTCGTGGCCGGCCACGGCGGCCCGGTAGGCGGCCATCAGCTCCCCGCCGGCGGCGGCCAGGCCGGTGCCGGCGGCGGACAGGTGGCCGTACACCTCGGGCTGCTTCTCGCGCAGGCGCTCGGCGAGGCCGGCCAGCGAGATCAGGGTGTCGGCGCTCGCCTCCTGGGCCTTCTGGCCGACGACGGACGCGAACCGGCGCACCTCGTCCACCAGCGGGCCCAGCTCCGGGCCGAACGGGTGCTCGGCGGCCTGCTCGGTGCGGTCGTCGGCAGTGGTCATCGCGGGCGTCTCCTCAGCTCCGGCCGCGCCTGCGGCCCCTGGCCCCGACGCTACCGGACGGGCCCGACCGCCCCGACGGCCCGCCATCGGCGCCGGCGCACGGCCACCGGGCGGCGCGGGAGGCGAACCGGCGCACGGCCACCGGGCGGCGCGGGAGGCCCGGCCGCGTCCGCGCAGGGTGCTCAGCCGCGCGGCCAGAGCGCCGGATCGGGCGCGAAGCGGACGGCGAGCGCCCCGTCGTGCAGGCCCGCGCCCGCCACCGTGCAGCGGCGCAGCGCCGAGGGCAGCGTGAGCACCCGCCGGTGGGCACCGAGGCCGACCACGAGTTCGTCGCCGCGCCGCACCAGGTCCAGGTCGGCCCGCTCGGCGCCGGGCAGCGCGAGGTGCCAGACCAGCAGTCCGTCCTCGGCCAGCCGGTCCTCGACGCTCCACGGCTCCGGGTCGAGCGGGGCCGGGCCGGCGCCCGCGCCGTAGAGGCGGTCCGCGACGGCCTCCAGGGTGACCTCGGCGAACCCGGTGACCAGCACCGGGACGTCGCTCGCGGCGGTCAGCGCGGCCAGCTCCTCCTGCCGGCGCCGGGCCAGCCCGGCCAGCCAGGGGTCGGCCGAGTCGGCGGCGGCGTCCGGCAGCGCGCCGTGCACCACCACGGCGTCCGGCCGGTGGCCGTGCAGGGCCAGCCCGGCCCGGATCCGGCGCAGCTCCCCGTGCGGGTGGGCGTCGGCGGCGGTGACCAGGCGGACGCTGGTGCCGGGGGCGGCGAGCGCCGCACGGGCCTCGGCGAGCGCGGCGGCCGCCTTGGTCCGGCCCTCGTAGAGCCAGTCGGCGGGCATCGGCACCCCGGCCAGGCCGGCCAGCAGCGGACGCAGCGCCCGGGCGGCCTGCCGCTGCTCGGGCACCAGCCGGGCCAGGTAGCGCTCCAGCTGCTCGGGCAGCGCGAGCGCGGCGATCAGCTCGGCGGGCGGCGGGGCGAGCACCACCAGGACGTCGGCCTCGGCGGCGGGCAGGGCCCGGAGCAGGGCGAGCCGGGCGGTGCCCGGGAGGGCGGTGAGCTCCTCGGGGTCGAGCGGGTCGGCGCCGAGCAGGTCGAGCGCGGGCTTGATCCGGCCGCCGATCTCGCCGAGGGCGTGCCGGAACGCGGCCTGCTCGTCGATCCTGGCCACGGTCAGGCCGGGGGCGTACGGGGCCGGTTCGGGCTCCAGCCGGGCGCCGAGGACGGCGTCCAGGGTGCGGTGCGGGTCGTCGGCGGCCAGCAGCAGGGTGCGCCGCCCCTGCCGGGCGGCGTGCAGGGCGGTGGCGGCGGCCACCGTGGGCGCCGCCGCGTCGCCGCTGACCAGGATGGTGCGTGTCGCCGTCATGCCGTCCAGCCCCGCTTTCCCGGCGTCAGCCCTCGACGCGCTTCTTCAGTCCGGCCAGAGCCCGGTCGATGATGACCTTCTCGGCCTTGCGCTTGATCATCCCGAGCATCGGGATCTTGACGTCGACGGCCAGCTGGTAGGTGACCTCGGTCCGGCCGCCGTCCAGCGGGGCGAGCGAGTAGGAGCCGTCCAGCGAACGGAGCATCTGGCTGCGCACCAGCGTCCAGCCGACCTCGCGGTCGCCGTCCCAGGTGTAGGCCAGCACGTGCTCGTCGCGGATGGCGCCGGCGTCGAGCAGCAGGCGCACCTGGGCGGCGCGGCCGTTCTCGGCGGTCTCCAGCACCTCGACCTCCTTGACCTCGCCGGTCCAGGCCGGGTAGGCGGCGAAGTCGGCGATCACGGCCATGACCTTCGCCGGGGTCGCGTCGATGGTGATGCTCGACCTGGTGTGCTCCGCCATGGGTATGGCCCTCCGCGTCGTCCCTTGCTGCCGGCCCGGCCGAGCCTGCTCGGTCGGGTGCGCCCGGAGCAGGCTATCGCGCCCGGCGATCCCTCAGGTCCGGGGCTCGGAGGGTGCGGCGGCCCCGGGCTCGGGGGCGCTCGCAGGCTACCCGCCGGTCACGTCCGGGCTGCCGTAGGGTGCCATTCGAACGACCCGGTCACGGCCTGGTCGGACCGGGTAAAGGTGTGACACTTCGAACACCGGAGCCGACCCCCCTGGTCGAAGCTGCCTACCGGGCAGTAACGTCCTGCCGTCCCGCAGCGTCGCGAACGAGGAGCAGTCTTGCTCGACTTCAGCCTTCCGGCCCTCTACCAGGTACCGAGCGGCGGTAACCTCTCCGACCTCGTGCACCAGAACGCCGAGCGGCACCCGGACGTCGTGGTGCTCAGTCGCAAGGTGGACGGCCGGTGGCAGGAGTTGACCGCCGCCCAGTTCCTGGTCGAGGTGCACGCCGCCGCCAAGGGTCTGATCGCCGCGGGCATCGAGCCCGGCGACCGGGTGGGCATCATGTCCCGCACCCGCTACGAGTGGACGCTGCTGGACTTCGCGATCTGGACGGCCGGCGCGATCACCGTGCCGGTGTACGAGACCTCCTCCGCCGAACAGGTGGAGTGGATCCTCGGCGACTCCGGGGCGGTGGCCGTCCTCACCGAGACCGCCCAGCACGCCGCGGTGGTCGAGGAGGTCCGGGGGCGCCTGCCGCTGCTGCGGCAGACCTGGCAGATCGAGGGCGGCGCCCTGGCGACGCTGGCCGGGGCGGGCCGGGACGTCACCGACGCGACCGTGGCCGAGCGCCGGTCGCTGGCGACGGCCGACTCGATCGCCACCGTCGTCTACACCTCGGGCACCACCGGCCGCCCCAAGGGCTGCCAGCTGACCCACGCCAACTTCATGGCCGAGTGCGGCAACATCGTGGAGCGGCTGGCCCCGCTGTTCCGCACCGGCGAGAGCTCGGTGCTGCTCTTCCTGCCGCTGGCCCACGTGCTCGGCCGGATCGCCGAGATCGCCCCCGCGATGGCCCCGATCAAGCTCGGCCACGTCTCGGACATCAAGGACGTCACCGCCGAGCTGGCGGCGTTCCGGCCCACCCTGATCCTGGGCGTGCCGAGAGTGTTCGAGAAGGTCTACAACACCGCCCGCGCGAAGGCCCAGGCCGACGGCAAGGGCAAGATCTTCGACAAGGCCGCCGACACCGCGATCGCGTACAGCCGGGCGCTGGACGCCGGCGGCGCGGGCCTGGGCCTGCGGATCAAGCACAAGATCTTCGACAAGCTGGTCTACAGCAAGCTGCGCGCCGCGCTCGGCGGCCGGGCCACCCACGCGATCTCCGGCGGCGCCCCGCTCGGCGAGCGGCTCGGCCACTTCTACCGGGGCATCGGCTTCACCGTCCTGGAGGGCTACGGCCTGACCGAGACCTGCGCGGCCACCGCCTTCAACCCGTGGGACAAGCCGAAGATCGGTACGGTCGGCCAGCCGCTGCCCGGCGCCGCCGTCCGGATCGCCGAGGACGGCGAGGTCCTGTTCAGGGGCCCGCAGGTGTTCACCGGCTACTGGAACAACCCGCAGGCCACCGCCGAGGCGCTGAAGGACGGCTGGATCTCCACCGGCGACATCGGCTCGCTGGACTCCGAGGGCTACCTCACCATCACCGGCCGCAAGAAGGAGATCATCGTCACCGCGGGCGGCAAGAACGTCGCCCCGGCGGTGATCGAGGACCGGATCCGGGCGCACGCGCTGATCGGCGAGGTGATGGTGGTCGGCGACCGCAGGCCGTTCATCGGCTGCCTGGTCACCGTGGACGAGGACTTCTTCCCCAAGTGGAAGGAGCTGAACGGCAAGCCCGCCACCGCCACGGTGGCCGAGCTGCGCGAGGACGCGGACCTGCTGGCCGCCGTCCAGGCCGCCGTGGACGACGGCAACGCCGCCGTCTCGCACGCCGAGGCGGTGAAGAAGTTCCGGCTGCTGGACACCGTCTTCTCCGAGGAGAGCGGCCACCTCACGCCGTCGCTCAAGCTCAAGCGCAACCTGGTGCTGAAGGACTTCGCGGCCGACGTCGAGGCGATCTACCAGCGCTGACCGTACGGTGCGGGCCCCGCCGCGGTGGCGGGGCCCGCACCGCTTCGTCAGCCCGCCAGCAGCGAGGTCAGCCGCCCGGCCAGCAGGTCCCACCGCCAGGAGCGGTCCACCCAGCGCCGCCCGGCCTCGCCGAGCCGCCGGCGCAGCTCCTCGTCGTTCAGCAGCCGGACGATCCGCTCGGCCGCGGCGGCCGGCGAGCCGCCCGGCACCACGTAGCCGGTCTCGCCCTCCAGCACCGCGTCCGGCGCGCCGCCGGAGTCCCCGGCCACCACCGGCAGACCGGTCGCCGAGGCCTCCAGGTAGACGATGCCCAGGCCCTCGACGTCCAGCCCGCCCCGCCGGGTGCGGCAGGGCATCGCGAAGACGTCCCCGGCGCCGTAGTGCGCGGGCAGCTCCGACCACGGCACCGCGCCGGTGAACCGCACCGCGTGGCGCACGCCCCGGGCGTCGGCGAGCTTCTCCAGGTCCGCCCGGTAGGGTCCGTCGCCGACGATCAGCAGCACGGCGTCCGGCACCTCGGCGAGGATCTGCGGCATCGCCTCGATCAAGGTGTCCTGGCCCTTGCGCGGCACCAGCCGGGAGACGCAGACCACCACCGGCCGGTCGGCCAGCCCGAGCCGGCGGCGCAGCTCGGCGCCGCCCGAGTCGGGGTGGAAGGTCTGCTCATCGACCCCCGGCGGCAGCTGCACCATCCGGGCGGCCGCCTCCGGGCCGACCGCGTCGGCGATCCGGGAGCGGGTGTACTCGCCGAGGTAGGTGAGGGTGTCGGTACCGGCGCCGATCCGGCGCAGCAGCTGCCGGGCCACCGGGAGCTGGGCCCAGGCGGCCTCGTGGCCGTGCGTCATGCCGAGCAGCCGCCCACCGGCTCCGGCCCGGCGCAGCGCGGGCGCCATCAGCCCGAGCGGGGCGGCCGCGCCGAACCAGACCGAGTCGCACTTCTCGGCGCGGAGGATCTCGGCGGCCCGGCGGGTGACGCGCGGTGTGGGAACCATCACCTTCGTCCGGTCGCGGATCACCGGGAACGGCTGTTCGGCGTCGAAGCGGGCGACCTCGGCGCCGTCGCGCCAGGTCGACGCGTAGACCACGATGCTCCCGGCGGGCTGACGGACAGCCATGTTGTGGACGAAGGCCTGGATGCCGCCGGGTCGCGGCGGGAAGTCATTGGTGACGATCAAGGTCTTGTGCATCAGGCCACGGCTCGCTCGGTCGGGGGGTGCTCGGTGTACCGCTGGGTGATCCGTACGATAGGTCAACACCACGACCCGCCGGGAACGGATCCGCGCACGGCAACCGTTTCTCCCCCGGGTCTGTCCTAGAACCTAGGCAGCCGGTGCGGCCCCGCCGAACGTGGCGCCGCGCCCGGCACCGGCCGCCCGGGCGTCCGTCGCGCGACGCCTCCGGTGGGACGTCCGAGACGAACGAGGGAGCGCAGTGGAGTTGGCCCCGGCCACCAAGTCCGGTTCACCCAGCGGCGCCGACGGCCCCGGCACGGCGCTGGCCGTCCGCCAGGAGCCCGTACCGGCCCCCACCGGCCCCTCCCGGCGTACCGGGGCGCTCTGCGCGCTCGGCGGGACGTGGCTGGCCTCCCGGGCACTGCTGCTGCTGCTGGTGACCGGCGTGCTGCGGATGGCCGGCGGGGACATCACCACGGACGTCTGGCTGATCTACCACGGCTGGTACGGCGTCCTGCAGACCGGCACCTTCCCGCTGGACGACGTGACCTGGCAGTACCCGCCCGGCGCCGCCCTGGTGATCATGCTGCCCGGGCTGCTGCCCTGGTCGTACCTGGTCTCCTTCTGGGTGATCTGCGGGCTGGCCGACGCGGTCGCGATGGCCCTGCTGGTGCGTACCGGCCTGCGCAGGGGCCGGGCCCTGACCGGTGCCTGGGTCTGGGTGGCCGGCGTGCCGCTGCTCGGTCCGATGATCTACAACCGGTACGACGTCATCGTCACCGCCGTCGCGGTGGCCGGCCTGCTGGCGCTGATCCGCCGCCCGGCGATCGGCGGCATCCTGCTGGGGCTGGGCGGGATCATCAAGATCTGGCCGCTGATCGGCCTGATCGGCACCCCGTCCGGCCGCCGCACCCGCCGCTCCTGGACCGCCGCCGCGGCCACCGCCGTCTCGGTGGGCTTCCTGCTGGCGGCCGGGATGAACGGCGCCTTCGAGTTCCTGACCTTCCAGAAGGACCGCGGCGTCGAGGTGGAGTCGGTCGGCGCGCTGCCGCTGCACTTCGCCCGGATGGCCGGCGCCTGGGACGGCAGGGTGACGATGAACTACGGCTCGGTCGAGATGCTCGGGCCGTGGGTGAACGTGGTCGGCAAGGTGATGCTGGCCGGCAGCCTGCTGGGCTTCGCCTGGCTGCTGCTCTGGCGCTTCACCGCCAAGCGCCGCAACGCGGCGACCATGTACGACGCGGCGCTGGCCGCGCTGCTGATCTTCACCGTGACCAGCCGGGTGATCAGCCCGCAGTACCTGGTCTGGCTGGTCGGCGTGGCGGCGGTCTGCCTGACCGTGCGCGGCACCAGCCAGCGCCCGGTGGCGCTGCTGGTCCTGGCCGCGACGCCGCTGACCGTGGTGGAGTTCCCGCTGCTCTTCAGCGAGCTGGTCGGCAGCGAGCCCTGGGCCGTCACCGCGCTGACCCTGCGCAACCTGCTGCTGCTGGCCGCCACCGGGCTCTCCTGCGTCCGGCTCTGGCGCTCGACCCGCGGGGCCGCCCAGCTCCCGCCGACCGTCGTGCTGGACCGCGCGGAGCCGGAGCCGGTGTCGGCGAACGGCTACCCGGTGCGCCCGGGGATCGCGTACGAGCAGGACCTGCTGGACGGCATCGACCGGCCGCCGGCCCAGCGGCGGCGCTAGGCCGCCAGGCGGCGGACCTCGGTGACCCAGAGCGCGGTGAACTCGGCCAGTCCGAGGCCCAGCTCGTCCCGCAGGACGCGGTCCGACTGCTCCTCCCGGCCCGCGCCCGCGCCCGCCGCGCCGACCGCCCGGTAGTAGCCGACCAGCCGGTCCGGCCCGAAGCGGCGGGCGATCAGGTCGCAGGCCAGCCAGGCCTGCTCGTAGGCCTGGGCGATGCCGTCGGCCCCGGCGGTGAAGTCCCGGTCGGCGGGGAGCGCCGAGGGCACCCGGCCGGCGGCGACGTCCCGGGCCAGCTCGGGGGCGACCTGCCGGGGGGAGCGGCCGGAGTCCCGGTAGCCGGTCCAGTCGGCGACGCCCTCGGAGAGCCAGAGCGGCGTCCAGGCCCGGGTGTCGGCCCGGGTCGCCACATGCACGGCCTCGTGGGTGATCACCACCTGGCGGCCGAAGTCGCTGAGCCCCCGGTAGGCCCCGGGGTTGACCAGCACCCGGTCGGCCGGGGTGTGCCGGGGGGCGCCGGGCGCCGCGGTGGTGACCGCCACCATGCCGGTCCAGCCCGCCGGGTCGGCGTCCAGCAGCCGGCCGAACTGCTCCTCGGTGGCGGGCAGCTCCAGGAGCAGCCGGCCCGGCCAGGCGGTGCCCCAGAGCGCGGTGACGGCCGGGACGGCCCGGTCGGCCACGGCCGTGAGCTGTGCCGGGTCCGGGCCGTCGGCCAGGCCGAGCACCAGGCAGTGCGCGCCGGCCGCCGCCCGGACGGTCCCGAAGTCCCAGAGCGGCGCCGGCCCGTCCGGGCCGTCCTCGCGTTCGACCCGCCAGCCTCCGCCGGTCCGCCACAGCTCCAGCCGGCGCGGGTGGACCACCGGGTAGGCGTCGTAGCCGGTCACCCGGACGGTCAGTTCGGCGGTGGCGGTAAGCCGGTCCGGCCGACCGGCCGGACCGAGCACGAGGTTGCGGTAGGCCGCCTCCACCGGGGGCGCGGACGGTCCGGCGGTCAGCGTCCGGGCCCGCTCGGCCAGCAGCGCGGCCACCTCGGCCCGCTGGTCCGCCACCGCGGCCACGGAGGCCGCCGGAGCCGCCCGGGGCAGCGACAGCTGGGCCAGTCCGCCCGCCGCGAGCAGCAGGGCCCCGCGCCGGGACAGTGCGCGGCGGCGTGTCACGGCATCGGCGGGAGGGGTCGGGACGGGCCGGCTCAGAGCCGGATCACCTCCGCGACGGGCATCGCGTTGACGCTCTCGTAGCGGACCTTGGCGCCCGGGTAGGGGGCGTGCACGATCACCCCGCCGCCGGCGTACATGCCGACGTGGTGCCTGTCCCGGTAGAAGATCACCAGGTCTCCCGGTCGCGCGTCGGAGATGCTGACCCGCCGGCCGGCGTACGCCTGGGCCTGCGAGGTGCGCGGCAGGGTCACTCCGGCCTGCCGCCAGCTCCAGTACATCAGACCGGAACAGTCGAACGCGCGGGGCCCGGCGGATCCGTACACATAGGGCGAACCGATCATCCGCACGGCGGCGGCCAGCGCGGCCGCGCCGCGTTCGGAGGCGGGCGGGGCCGTGCCCAGGTCGAGGCGGTCGGTGCCGCGGGTGGCCCGCTGCTCGGCCTCGCGGGCGTCCTGGGCCACCATCCGGGCCCGCTCGCCCGCCCCCAGGCTGTTGAGCAGCCGCTGCGCCTTGGCCAGCCGCTGCTGGATCTGCTGCTTGCTCTCGGCCAGGGCCCGGCGGGTCTCCTCCAGCTCGGAGAGCTTCATCGAGGCCTCCGTCCGGCGCTGGTCGAGCCGGCGCTGACGGGCCACCACCTCGTGCAGCGTCTCGTTCTGCCGCTCGGCGGCCTGGTCCAGGCTGCGGGCCTTGGAGAGGTAGCCCTCCGGGTCGGTGGAGAGCATCAGCTGGACGGTCTGCGCCATCCCGCCGCCCCGGTACTCGGCGCCGGCCACGGTGGCGAGGTCGCCGCGGAGCTCGTTGAGCTCGCCCTGGGCGACGGCGACCTGCTGCTGGAGCGTGCCGGTCTCGTGCTGGAGGCGCTGCTGGACGTCCAGGGCGGCGTTGTACTTCTCCGAGGCCTGCTCGGCCTCGTCGTACAGCTGTTCCACCTGCGCCTTGACGTCCTTGCGGTTCGACGGCCCGTCCGGCGTGCCCGGGGCGGCCTGGGCGGCACCCCCCGTGGCCACCCCCAGCGCGGTGGTGGCCGCGGCGGTCAGCACCAGCGCACGGGCGAACGCGCCCGGCAGGGGGGAACGGCGGTGCACGGCCATACGACGGTAACTCCGATCCTGCGACCCGGCCCCGCCGCCGCACCGGTGCGGGCGGCTGTCGAGCGGGAGTCCGGTGGCAGACGTTAGCGAGTCCGGGCGAGCGAGTCCAAACCCCTCCCAACCCGAATATTTGACCCGCAATCGGACATCAGCACGGTCCGGCATGAAAGCCGCAGGCCCGGCCTCCCGCGAGGGGAGACCGGGCCTGCGGGAGCAGACGTCGGATCAGACGCGCACGATGGCCGAGATCGGCAGCATGCTGGCGGTCTCGTACCGGACGTTCGCGCCGGGCTTCGGCGCGTGGATGACCTGGCCGCCGCCCACGTAGAGCGCGACGTGGCTGCGGTCCGCACGGTAGATGATCAGGTCGCCGGGCTGGGCGTTGGCGATGTTGGTGCCCACGTTGGTACCGGCGGTGGCCTGGGACTGCGAGGTGCGCGGCAGCGACACGTCCGCCTGGGCGTAGGCCCAGCTGGTCAGGCCGGAGCAGTCGAAGGAGCTCGGACCGGCCGCGCCGTAGACGTACGGGGCGCCCAGCTTGCTCTCCGCGGCGGCGATCGCGGCGGCGGCGCGCGAGCCGTTGGCGGCGGGCGCGGACGGCGCGGCGGCCGCGGGCTTGGCGGCCGGCGAGGACGGGGCGGGCAGCTGGTCGCGGGTGTTGTCGCGGGAGGCGCGGTCGGCATCCGCCTTGGACTTGGCCTCGGCCTTGGCGGCGTCCGCCTTGGCCTTTGCCTCGGCGGCGGCCTTCTCCTCGGCCGCGCGCATCGCCTGGCGCTCCTGCTCGGACAGCGAGTTGTACAGGTCCTGGGCCTTGGCCAGCTTGCCCTGGACCTCCTCCTTGGAGGCCTTCAGCTGCTGGGTGGTGGCTTCGAGCTCGCCGAGCTTGCCCTGGGCCTCGTTGCGGTCCTGGTCGAGCCTGCGCTGCTGCTCCTGGAGGTCCTTCAGCGCGCCGGACTGCGTGCTGCCGGCCTGGTTGATGGCACCGGCCTGGCTGAGGAAGCTGTCCGGGCTGGACGAGAGCATCAGCTGCACGGTCGGCGATATGCCGCCGTTGCGGTACTGCTCGCCGGCGATCTCGGCGAGACCGCCCTGGGCCTCGGTCACCGCGGCCTGCTGACGGGCCACCTTGTCCTGCAGCTCACCGACCTGCTTCTGCAGCTCCTGCTGCTTGGCCTGGGCGCCGTTGAGCTTCTCGGTGGCCTGCTCGGCCTGCTCGTTGAGCTGGTCGATCTGCTCCTTGACCTGATCCTTGGTCGGCGTCGGGTCGGCGTGGGCGCCGGACTGCGCGGAGAGCGCGACCGCCGCAGCAGCGACACCGGTCAGAATCGAGACCCGGGCGCGGCCGGCGGGCTTGGGACGACGATGGGACGCCACGAAGGCGGACTCCTTCTTCCTACGTCCGCCTACCGGGTGAGCTGACGGGTTCGGGCCGGAAGCGTGCCCTACGACGCCTCACCGACCGCACGACGGTCGACCTGGCGCCGATTCACCCCGGAGGAACATGGTTCCCCGGCTCCGTTCCACAGCGCCCCCGACTACTGGACTCCCCGACGGGCAGATGCTCTGCCCCGCTGCTTCACGAACTCGGCGGTAAACCTCCGCCGCCACCCCTGCTGGGTGATCGACTGTGCGGTGGTTCGAGGCATGACCCTAGTAACAGAACCGTGATCCGTTCAAATCCTTGTCAGAAAAATGCCGGAAGAATATCCAAGTTCATTTGTGAATATGACCGGGTGTGATCACGCGCCCACATGGAGCTGATCGTTTGTCATGATGCGGCCGCAGACACCGACGCCACCCCCGGTTCCGGGGGTGGCGCGGATCACAGGGCCGGATCCCGGCCCGTGGGCATGTCGGTCCGTCAGACCCGGCGGATCGCGTTGATCGGCATCGCGTCGGCCTTCATCACCTTCACCACGTCACCGGTGTGCGGCGCGTGGACCACCATCCCGTTGCCGATGTACATCCCGACGTGGCTGCGGTCCGGGCGGTAGATGATGAGGTCGCCCGGCTGGGCGTCGGCCAGCGAGGCCACCTTCGAGCCGTAGTTGGCCTGCGCCTGCGAGGTGCGCGGCAGCGAGACGCCGGCCTTCGCGTACGACCAGACCATCAGACCGGAGCAGTCGAAGGAGTTCGGGCCGACCGCGCTCCAGACGTACGGCGAACCCTGCTTGCTCATCGCGTTGGCGACGGCCTGCCCGGCGAAGCCGCTGCCCTGCGGCAGGCTGCTCAGGTCGGTGCGCTCGCTGCCGCGCGAGGCCCGGTCGGCCTGCTGCTGGGCGGCCTTCAGCGCGGCCCGGTCGGCGGCGCTGAGCGAGTTCAGCAGATCCTGGGCTTCCTTGAGCTTCTTGTTGACCTCGGCCTTGGACTGGTTCAGGTCCTTGGTCGTGCTGTCCAGCGAGGCGAGGACGGCGGCCGCCTCGGCCTTCTGCTGGTCCAGCCGGCGCTGCTGGTCCTGCAGGCCCTTGAGCGCCTCGGTCTGGCTGGAGCTGGCCTGCTGGACGCTGGCGGCCTTGTCCAGGTAGCCGGACGGGTCGGAGGCGAGCATCAGCTGGACGGACGGGTCGATGCCGCCGGTCCGGTACTGCTCGGCCGCCACCTCGGCCAGCCCGCCCTGAAGCTGGGTCATCTGGTCCTGGCCGCGAGCCACCTGGTCCTGGAGCTGGTCCGCCTGCTTGCGCAGCTGGTCCGCCCGCTCCTTGGCACCGTTGAACTTCTCGGTGGCCTGCTCGGCCTCCTCCTGCAGCTGGTCGACCTGCGCCTTCACGTCCTCCTTCTTGGGGGACGGGCTGGGCGCGGCGTGAGCGCTGACCTGGGCCGAGAGGGCGACCGCGGTCGCAGCGGCAGCGGTCAGCACGGTGACCCGTGCACGGCTCGACTGCTTGGGACGGCGGTGGGTGGCCAAGTGACCGGCTCCTTCTTCCAACGGACTCACCCGAACGAGTGAGAATCCGGAAAATAGGTTTGACGCCAGACCCTAGTGAAGATCCACGCTTTGCGCCACTCCCCCGATGGCGTGAACTCCCGCTCCCCGCCATGACTTCACGGGATCCACACATCCCCGCAAACCGGGCGCTGACCAGGCGTCATCTCCTGCCGGCCGGCCCCCGGCCGAGGTCAGGGCCGGGCCAGTCGGTTCAGCAGCAGCACCGAGGCTACAGGGCGCGCGCCCGCCTTCCGCACGCCCTCCGCGACCTCCCGGTCGGTGGAGACCACCACCACCGGCCGGCCCTGCGGCTCGGCCCGCACCAGGCGGCGGATCAGTTCGTCGGCGGTCTCCCCGGTCCGGCTGAACCGCACCCGGACCCCGCGCGGCGGCGCCAGGATCACCGGCACGTCGAGGTCCTGGCCGTCGAACACGCAGGTCACCTCCGCCTGCGTGCGCTGGGCCAGCATCGCCAGCCCGCCCAGCAGCCGGATCCGCTGCTGCTCCAGCGGGAGCGCCGGGTAGCCGGTCTTGGTCACGTTGTAGCCGTCCACCACCAGGTGGACCTGCGGGATCGCCAGCAGCTGGTCCAGCAGCGCCGGGTCGTCCTCGGCCAGCCCGCGCCGCGCCACGTCGTGCGGCGAGGCCGAACCCGGCACCACCGCCTCGACCAGGTCGGCCGGGCGGATCTGGGAGACCGGCAGGGCCAGCTCCCGCTGGAGCCCCTGCGCCGACTGCAGCACGGTGTCCAGCAGCAGCCGCAGCCGCATGTCCTCGACGCTGCGCCCCTCGCGGGCCGAACGGCGGCCCTGCTCGGCGGCGTTCTCCAGCTCGGAGATCCGGTGCCGCAGCCGCCGCGCCTCGCTCTCGGCGGCGCCGCGCTCGACGCCCGTCTGCGCCTTCAGGGCCTCCAGCTCCCCGGTGACCCGGCGCGTCTCGGCCTGGGCCCGCCGGGTGTCGCTCTCCAGCGAACGCACCTTCTTGCGCAGCGACTCCACCTCCTTGCGGACGTCCTCCGACTCGGCCCGCTGCCGGTCCAGGTCCGCCCGGGCGGCCGCGCGCACCTCGGCCAGCTCCGCCTGCAGCTTCTCGGCCAGCCGGGCCGCCTCGGCCGCCGCGCCCTCGGCACCGGCCCGCTCGGCCTCCTCGCCGGCCTCGACGACCAGCCGGCTCCAGCCCGCCGACCGGACCAGGTAGGCGGCGGCCGCCACGTCCATCGGATCGGCGGCGCCCGGCACGCTGCCCGACTCCAGCGCCCGGACCAGGTCCGGCTGCCCGAGCCGCAGCCGCTCCGCTATCCGCACCCGGAACGCCGGCTCGGACTCCAGCGCCGCGGCGAGCGCGGTGGCGGCGTACTTGGCCCGGCGCGCCGGGGTGAACTTGGCGTACGGGCGCAGCGTCTGCGGCAGCTCCGCGACCGGCAGCCCGCCGAGCGCGTCGGCGGCGAGGCCCACCACACGCCGGCGCACCCCCTCGGGCAGCGGCCGGTCGAGCTTCTCGGCCGCGCGGGCTGCCGCCGGCTCCTCACCGCCGGAGCCGCCGGCCTCCTCGCCGTCGACCTCCTCGGCGGGGGCGCCGGTGCCGGGCGCGGCGGCCTCGACCGCGTCCGGTGCCTGCGCGTCCACAGCGGGCTGCCGCCCCTGCGGCCCGGCGGGCTCCTGCGCTGCGTCCACCACGTCCTCGGCTCCGATCCTCGCCAGCGGGGTACGGCCGTCGGCCGTACCCCTGGTCGTCACGCTCCGTGCGCTCTGTCTGTATTGTCCCGCGCGGCGGACAGCCGTGCCGCGCACCGTCCACCGCGCGGGGCGGGCATCAAGCCTGCTCGGCGGCCTCGGCGCCCGGACGGGCCACCAGTTCGACCTGGTCCACCGCGTTGCACCAGCGGCAGCGCACCGACTCGATGGTCTCGCTGTGCACCTCGGTCTCCTCCACCTTGGACTCGCCGGCCAGGTCGAAGTGCAGGAACTCGGTCACCCGGGCGGTGCGGGTGACGTCGAAGCGGGTCAGGTTGCCGCACAGGGTGCAGCGCCAACGCGTCTCTGCGGTCAGGGCGGGGACGGTCATCGGGGGTCCTCTCGGGTGGTCCCTGGGTGGGCTCAGGCGCTCCCCCCGGAGCCCCGGCATCGGCGGCGGGAGGCGGGATTGCCCGCCCCAAGCCTATTGCCTGGGGCAACCACCCCGGCCACCGGTCACGGCGACCGCGGGGGTGGTCCACCTGCCGTACAGCGCGGTGTCGCCCGGGCCGGACGGAGGGATGCTTGGTCGCATGGCGATCCCGGTCCTCGACCACACCGGCGCGCGGGACGGCCCCCCGGCCGCGCCCGTCCCGGCCGTCAGCTACGCGCTGATCGCGCTGAACGTGCTGGTCTTCCTGCTCGGCCCGGCGGCCGGGCTCAACCCGCTGTACGGCCGCGGGCAGGACCGGGTCTGCGCGGAGCAGCGGTACGAGCAGCGCTGGGGCGCCGTCCCGGCCGAACTGCTGGCCGGACGGCCGCTGAGCGCCGAACAGGTGGCCGAGGCCCCCGACCCGGTGCCGGGCTGCCCGGCCGCCCCGACCCCCGGCAAGCACCCGGCGATGTCCGTCCTCAGCGGGCTCTTCGTCCACGCCGGCTGGCTGCACCTGCTGGGCAACCTGCTCTTCCTCCAGGTCTTCGGCCCCACCGTGGAGGCCCGCTTCGGCCGGGCCCGGTTCGCGCTCTTCTACCTGGCGGCAGGCTCGCTGGCCACCTACGGCTTCGCGCTGGCCGAGGCGCACTCGGCGGACTCCACCCGGGTCCTGATCGGCGCCTCGGGGGCGATCGCCGGCGTGCTCGGCGCCTACCTGAGGCTGCACCCGCGGGCCCGGGTGACCACGCTCGTCCCGCTGCTGCTCTTCCTGCCCCTGCGGTTCCCGGCCTGGCTGGTGCTCGGCCTCTGGTTCGCGCTCCAGTGGTGGTCGGTGCACTCGGCGGGGCCGGGCGTCGCCTACCTGGTCCACGTGGTCGGCTTCTCGGCGGGGTTCCTGTACGCCTGCACGCTGGCCACCCGCCCCTCGCGACGGCCCCGCTGACGCCCGATACCCTGGCGGCACCTCACAAAGGAGCCCGAACAGTGATCACCGCCATCGTCCTGATCAAGACCAGCGTCGACCGCATCCCGGAGATCGCCGAGGCGATCGCGGCCATCGAGGGCGTCAGCGAGGTCTACTCGGTCACCGGCGGCTACGACCTGGTGGCGATGGTGCGGGTGCGCCGGCACGACGACCTGGCCGAGGTGATCCCCGGCCGGCTGAACAAGGTTCCGGGCGTGGCCCACACCGAGACCCAGATCGCCTTCCGCACCTACTCCCAGCACGACCTGGAGACCGCCTTCGCGCTCGGCCTGGGCGAGTAGCCTCCCCCGTTCAGCCCTCGCGCCGGGTGTCCGCGACGCAGCGGCCGCCCTCGTTGCGGTAGTTCCAGGCCGCGCCGTCCGTGACCAGCTCGCGGACGGCGGTCAGGAACCGGTCGATGTGCTCGTCCGGGGTACCCGCGCCGAAGCTGACCCGGATCGCGTTCAGGCTGCGCTCCCCCGGCAGCGACGCCTCCGGCGCACCGCACTCGGACGGCGCCACGTCCTCGTCGCCGAGCAGGGTGCGCACCAGCGGGTGCGCGCAGAACAGGCCGTCGCGCACCCCGATGCCGTACTCGGCGGAGAGCGCGGCCGAGAAGTGCGAGCTGTTCCAGCCCTGGACGACGAAGGAGAGCACGCCCACCCGGGCCGAGTCCGCGCCGAACAGGTTCAGCACGCGCACCTGCGGGACCTCCGCCAGCCCGGCCTTCAGCCGGGCGATCAGCTGCCGCTCGCGGGCCTCCAGCGCGTCGAAGCCGGCCTCGGTCAGGGCCCGGCAGGCCGAGGCGATGGAGTAGACGCCGATCACGTTCGGCGAGCCGGCCTCGTGCCGGGCCGGGCCGGTGTGCCACTGCACGGCCACCGAGCCGTCGGCCTCCCGGGCGACCGTGCGGGTGGCGCCGCCGCCGGCCAGGTACGGCTCGGCCTCGTCCAGCCAGTCGGCCCGGCCGGCCAGCACCCCGGCGCCGAACGGCGCGTAGATCTTGTGGCCCGAGAAGGCGATCCAGTCCACGCCCAGCTCGCGCACCGAGACCCGGTGGTGCGGGGCGAGCTGCGCGGCGTCCAGCACCACCCGGGCGCCGTGCCGGTGGGCGGTCTCGGTGAGCTCGGCGACCGGCCAGAGCTCGCCGGTGACGTTCGAGGCGCCGGTGACGCAGAGCAGCTTGGGGCCCTCGGGGGCCCCGGCCAGCGCGGCGTCCAGCGCGGCGACGGCCTCGGCGTGCGAGCGCGGGGCGCGCAGGTAGGTGACGCTCAGCCCGGCGTGGCGCCAGGGCAGCAGCGAGGCGTGGTGCTCGGTCTCGAAGGCGAAGACCCGGGTGCCGGCCGGGACGGCGCCCGCCAGCAGGTTCAGCGAGTCGGTGGTGGCCCGGGTGAAGACCACCTGGTCGCCCTCGCGCAGGTCGAGGAAGTCCGCGACGGTGCGGCGGCTCTGCTCGAAGAGGTCGGTGGAGAGCTGGGAGAGGTAGCCGGCGCCCCGGTGCACGCTGCCGTAGTAGGGGGCGTAGGCGGCGACGTCGTCCCAGACCCGCTGCAGCGCCGGGGAGCTGGCGGCGTAGTCGAGCGCGGCGTAGGTGACCTTGTCACCGTTGACCAGCGGGACCTCGACGTCGTGGCCGAGGACGGGGAGCGGGGCGCAGATCTCGGTGGCGACGGACATGGGGGTGCACTCCTTCGACGGGTAAGGACCCCGGAGGTGCGTGTCAGCCGGCGTCCGCGCTTGTCACGCGGACGGTTCGCCGCGAGACCCGGTCCTCACCCAGGGCACCCCGCCACGGACGGAGGGTTGCCGGACAGCCAGCTGGGGCTTGACGCTGTCACTCATGACCTGGCGAAGACTCTAGGTCGCGTCCGCCGAGTGGTCAAACAGGGGTCCGCCATCCGGACAGCGGTCCACCGCCGGGGCCCTGCGACGCCCCCGCCGGACGCGCGAAGGGCCCGCGGGGAGGCATCCCCCCGCGGGCCCGACCGCCGCTTCACACCCGGGTGGTGGCCTCCGACCAGCGCCGCAGCAGATCCTGCGCGGCGCCCGAGTCGATGGCCGCCGCGGCCCGCTCCATCCCGGCCGCCAGCTGCTCGGCGAGCGGCGCGTCGGTGAGGTCCAGCGCCACCAGCGCCGTCGCCGTGTTCATCAGGACGGCGTCCCGCACCGCCCCGCGCTCCCCGGCCAGCAGCCGGCGCGCGACGTCCGCGTTGAACGCCGGGTCCCCGCCGCGCAGCGCCTCGATGCCCACCAGCCGGACGCCGACGTCGCGCGGGTCGAAGGAGGTCTCGGTGACCTCGCCGTCGCGCACGATCCAGACCCGGGAGGTGGTGGTGACGGTCAGCTCGTCCAGGCCGTCGTCGCCGCGGAAGACCAGCGCGGTGGACCCCCGGCGGGCCAGCACCCCGGCGATCAGCGAGGCCAGCCGGGTGTCGAAGCAGCCGATCGCGTGCGCGGTGACCTTGGCCGGGTTGGTCAGCGGGCCGAGGGTGTTGAAGGCGGTCGGCACCCCGAGGCCGCTGCGGGCCGGGGCGGTGTGCCGCATCGCGGGGTGGAACCTGGCCGCGAAGCAGAAGGTCAGTCCGACCTCCTCGGCCACCTCGGCGACCCGCCGGGCCGAGAGGTCCAGATTGACGCCGAGCTTCTCCAGCACGTCCGAGGAGCCGCTCGCCGAGGAGGCCGCCCGGTTGCCGTGCTTGACCACCTTGGCACCGGCCGCCGCGGCGACGATCGCCGACATGGTCGAGATGTTGACGGTCTTCGCCCGGTCGCCGCCGGTGCCCACGATGTCGACCGCCGGGCCGGGGATGGAGAGCGGTTCGGCGTGCGCGTACATCGAGTCCACCAGGCCGACGATCTCGTCCACCGTCTCGCCCTTGGCCCGCAGGGCGACCATGAAGCCGGCCATCTGCACCGCGGAGGCCTCGCCGCTCATGATCCGGTCCATCGCCCAGGCGGTGTCCGCCCGGTCGAGGTCCTCGCCCCGCAGCAGCGCCGACAGGATGTCCGGCCAGGTGCGGATCACCTGCACGGGGTCCTTGCCGCCGTTCGCAGGGTTCACGTTCACCATGGCTGACTCCAGCTCTTGTCGGTTCCCCGAGGGGTTCTCCGTAAGGATGGAGCCAGCCTATCGAGCGGCGGGACGCCTCCGCCCCGCCGTCGCCTTCACTTCTCTCCCACTGAGACGCGGTCCTACCGGGCGGCCGGCGCCCGCTTCGCCAGCCGGGCCCGGAGCAGCGTGGCGGCCGCCTCGGCCAGCGCCACCGGGTCCACCGGGTGGGAGATGGCCGCGTCGGCCCGGCTCCAGGCGGCCAGCCAGGAGTCCTGCGGCCGGCCGATCACCACCAGCACCGGCGGGCAGCCGTAGATCTCGTCCTTCAACTGCCGGGCGAGCCCGAGGCCGCCGGCCGGGACCGCCTCGCCGTCCAGCACGCAGAGGTCCACGCCCCCCTTCTCCAGTGCCTTCAGCACCGCGGGGGTCGTCGCGCACTCCAGGTAGGTCAGCTCCGGCAGATCCTCCGCGGGCCGGCGGCCGAGGGCCGTCAGCACCTGCTCGCGGGTGTTGCGGTCGTGGCTGTAGACGAGAACGGTCAGCGTCTCGTCGGTGGTGTACGCCATGGGCCCTGCTCCCTCAAGTGTGATCCGGACCACGTTCGTCTCAACCCGGATGCTACTCCCGATCACCGCCCGCCGAGCCACTCCCGCGCGATCCATCTCAAGCCGCCGCGCCCACGGCTCACCCGCCCGGAGGACAGGCCGTCACCCCCGCAGTCGCGGTCCACCCGTACGGCCGACCCGAGGGCCTTTCCCTTACTCCCGGCGGACCCCGAACGAGTGGAGCGACACGCTGGGCATCAGGGTCGAAGATGCCTTCGAAGAACCGTCAGAAAAGGGACACGCCCCTGCTCAGCCGCCATCCGGGCGTCCCGGCGGGCCCCACCGGGGCATACCGCACGCACCGGACACTCCGAGGGACACCCCCCGGCGTGAAGACGGAATAAGGGACCGACATAATGTCCGTCGTGGCGACAGCAACAGCAGTAGAAACCGGGCACGCGCACGGATCGGTCAACCGGCCGAACATGGTCAGCGTCGGAACGATCGTCTGGCTCAGTTCCGAGTTGATGTTCTTCGCGGCCCTCTTCGCGATGTACTTCACGCTCCGCTCCGTCAAGGGAGCCGAGTTCTGGAGCGAGAAGGCGCACGCCCTCAACGTGCCCTTCTCCTCGGTCAACACCACGATCCTGGTGCTCTCCTCTCTCACCTGCCAGCTCGGCGTGTTCGCGGCCGAGCGCGGGGACGTGAAGAAGCTCCGCTCGTGGTTCGTCATCACCTTCGTGATGGGCGCGATCTTCATCGGCGGCCAGATCTTCGAGTACACCGAGCTGGTCAAGAAGGACGGCCTCTCGCTGTCCTCCGACCCGTACGGCACGGTGTTCTACCTGACCACCGGCTTCCACGGTATGCACGTGACGGGTGGTCTGATCGCCTTCCTGCTGGTCCTCGGACGGACGTACGCAGCCAAGCGCTTCACGCACGAGCAGGCCACCGCCGCCATCGTGGTGTCGTACTACTGGCACTTCGTCGACGTCGTGTGGATCGGCCTGTTCGCGACCATCTACCTGATCAAGTAACCAGCTGATCAGGTCGCTGGCCACCGGCTCCGGGTCCCGCCCTCACCGGCGACGGCCCGATTTGCCGGTGCCTACGCTCCCAACCGACCGACCGCGCGCGCAGCCCTAGACAGGCAGCCTCGTGCCGGCCAGACCGGCCGCCGGGTGCACCCACCAGTCGACCAGATCCTGACACCGGGGTTATTCCGTGAAAAAGCTCTCCGCACGACGGCGCCACCCATTGGCGGCGCTGGTCGTCCTACTTCTCGCCCTGGCGGCAACCGGGGGGCTGTACGCCGCGTTCGCGCCCGCCGACAAGGCGCAGGCCGACGTCGCCGCGCAGTCGCTCGCGATCGATGAGGGCAAGAAGCTCTTCGCCGTGGGCTGCTCCTCCTGCCACGGCCTGAATGGCCAGGGCAGCAGCGACGGTCCGAGCCTGGTCGGCGTCGGCTCAGCCGCGGTCGACTTCCAGGTCGGCACCGGCCGCATGCCGGCCCAGCAGCCCGGCGCCCAGGTGCCGAGCAAGAAGAACATCTACTCGCAGGCGGAGATCGACCAGCTCGCCGCCTTCGTGGCTTCGCTCGGCCCCGGCCCGGTCATCCCGACCGAGGAGCAGTACACCTCGACCAACCCCGAGGACCTCTCCAAGGGTGGCGAGCTGTTCCGCACCAACTGCGCCCAGTGCCACAACTTCGCCGGCCAGGGCGGTGCCCTGACCCAGGGCAAGTACGCCCCGTCGCTGGAGGGAGTGGACGCCAAGCACATCTACGAGGCCATGCAGACCGGCCCGCAGAACATGCCGTCGTTCCCGGACACCACCATGCCCGAGGAGCAGAAGAAGCAGATCGTGGCCTTCGTCCGCCACACCACCAACGATGAGCCGAACCCCGGCGGTCTCACGCTCGGCAGCCTCGGTCCGGTGACCGAGGGCCTGTTCGGCTGGATCTTCGGTCTCGGCACGCTCATCGCGGTCGCGATCTGGGTCGCCGCCCACACCACCAAGGCCAAGAAGTCATGAGCCACGACATGTCAGAAGAGAAGCTCCCGGAGTCACACGGCTCCGCCGGACACCACGAGGTGGCCGCCCACGGCGATCCGTTCGCCGACCCGGGCCTGCCGGCCCACCAACCGCGTCGCACCGACATCGACGAGCGGGCCGCCCAGCGGGCCGAGCGCCAGGTCTCGCTGATGTTCGTGGTCTCGATGCTCGCCACCGTGGGCTTCATCGCCTCCTACGTGGCCATCGACCCGGACAAGATCGTCTACATCTTCCCGCTGGGCCACGTCAGCGCGCTGAACTTCGCGCTGGGCATGACCCTGGGCGTCGCGCTGTTCTGCATCGGCGCGGGTGCGGTCCACTGGGCCCGCACCCTGATGTCGGACCACGAGATCCCGGCCGAGCGTCACCCGATCGAGGCCGACGACGAGGTCCGCGCGGACGTCATCGAGCAGTTCAGGACCGGCGCCGCCGAGTCCGGCTTCGGCCGCCGCAAGATGATCCGCAACACCCTCATCGGTTCGATGGCCCTGGTGCCGCTGTCCGGCGTCGTGCTGCTGCGCGACCTGGGCCCGCTGCCCGAGGACAAGCTGGAGCACACCGGCTGGCGCGAGGCCACCGATGTGAAGCCGCTGCAGCTGATCAACATGAACACCAACCAGCCGATGAAGGCCGAGGACGTCATCGTCGGCTCGCTGACCTTCGCCATGCCGGAGGGTCTCAGCACGCACGACGAGGACTTCCAGCAGCAGATCGCCAAGGACGCCCTGATGCTGGTGCGCATCGCACCGGAGGACATCAAGGACACCGAGTCCCGGGAGAAGGGCTTCGAGGGCATCCTCGCCTACTCCAAGATCTGCACCCACGTCGGCTGCCCGATCAGCCTGTACGAGCAGCAGACCCACCACGCGCTCTGCCCCTGCCACCAGTCGACCTTCGACCTGGCGGATGGCGCGCGCGTCATCTTCGGCCCGGCCGGCCACCCGCTGCCGCAGCTGAAGATCACCACTGACGAGAAGGGCTTCCTGGTCGCCACCGGCGACTTCGACGAGCCCGTCGGCCCGAGCTACTGGGAGCGTGCTCGATGAGTAGCGCGAGCAGCACCACCTCCGGTGCCGCCAAGCCCGCCGGCAGCACGCGTGCCAAGCCCGCCAACAAGTGGGAGCAGGCTGCTGACTGGACGGACGGCCGGCTGGGGATCTACTCCCTCGCCAAGGCCAACCTGCGGAAGATCTTCCCGGACCACTGGTCCTTCATGCTGGGCGAGATCTGCCTCTACACCTTCGTCATCATCATCCTGACGGGCGTGTACCTGACGCTGTTCTTCAAGCCCAGCATGGGCGAGGTCATCTACGACGGCTCGTACATCCCGCTCAAGGGCATCCCGATGTCCGAGGCGTACGCGTCGACGGTGGACATCAGCTTCGAGGTCCGCGGCGGCCTGCTGGTCCGCCAGATCCACCACTGGGCCGCGCTGGTCTTCGTGGCCGCGATGCTCGTGCACATGATGCGCGTGTTCTTCACCGGCGCGTTCCGCAAGCCGCGTGAGATCAACTGGGTCTTCGGCTTCCTGCTGCTGGTCCTGGGCATGTTCGACGGCTTCTTCGGCTACTCGCTGCCCGACGACCTGCTCTCGGGCACCGGTATCCGCTTCATGGAAGGCGCGATCCTCGCCGTCCCGCTGGTGGGCACCTACATCCAGATGTTCCTGTTCGGCGGCGAGTTCCCCGGCCACGACATCGTGCCGCGGTTCTTCACCATCCACGTGCTGCTGATCCCCGGCATCATGCTCGGCCTGCTGGTCGCGCACCTGATCCTGGTCTTCTACCACAAGCACACCCAGTGGGCGGGCCCGGGCAAGACCGAGAAGAACGTCGTCGGCATGCCGCTGATGCCGGTCTACATGGCCAAGGCCGGTGGCTTCTTCTTCCTGGTCTTCGGCCTCATCGCCGCCGTCTCGGCGATCGCCACGATCAACCCGATCTGGGCGTACGGCCCGTACCGCCCCGACCAGGTGTCCACGGACGCCCAGCCGGACTGGTACATGGGCTTCTCCGAGGGCCTGATCCGTGTCATGCCGGGCTGGGAGATCGGCCTGTGGGGCCACACCCTGAACCTGGGTGTCTTCGTCCCGCTGATGATCTTCCCGCTGGTCCTGGTCGCGATCGCGGTCTACCCGTTCATCGAGTCCTGGGTCACCGGCGACAAGCGCGAGCACCACATCCTGGACCGCCCGCGCAACGCGCCGGTCCGCACCGCGCTGGGCGCCGCCTGGATCAGCCTGTACCTGGTGCTGCTGGTCGGTGGTGGCAACGACCTGTTCGCCACCCACCTGCACCTGTCGATCAACGACATCACGTACTTCGTCCGCGTGGGCTTCTTCGTGGTGCCGGTGCTGACCTTCATCGCCACCAAGCGCTGGTGCCTCGGCCTCCAGCGCCGGGACAAGGAGAAGGTGCTGCACGGCCGCGAGACGGGCGTCATCAAGCGCCTGCCGCACGGCGAGTTCATCGAGGTGCACGCCCAGCTGCCGCAGGCCGACCTGCACAAGCTCACCTCGCACGAGCAGCCGCCCGTGTTCGAGCTGCCGGCCGAGACGGACGAGAACGGCGTGGCCGCCAAGGCCGGGCTGATCCCCCGTACCCGGGCGAAGCTCTCCCGCGGCTTCTACGGCGAGGGCAGCCGGATCCCGAAGCCGACCGCCGAGGAGCACCACGAGATCACCAGCGGCCACGGCCACCACTGATCCCGTACGCATCCCCCGCGTCACCCCCGAGGGCCGCCGACCAGAGTTCTTCCTGGTCGGCGGCCCTCGGGCTTTCCCGTCCGCCCCACCGTCAGGAGCCCCCGTGGAGCTGTCCGTCGACCCCGCCGCCGCCACGCCCCCGTACGAGCAGATCCGGGAGCAGATCGCCGAGCGCGCCCGCACCGGTGACCTGCCGACCGGGCTGCGGCTGCCCACCGTCCGGGCCCTGGCCGAGCAGCTCGGGCTGGCGGCCGGGACGGTGGCGCGGGCCTACCGCGAGCTGGAGACCGACGGGGTGGTGGAGACGCACGGCCGGCGCGGCACCCTGATCGCCGCCACCGGGGACACCGCGCACCGGCTGGCCGCCGCCGCGGCCACCGAGTACGCCGAGCGGGTCCGGCGGCTCGGCGTGCCGGAGGCGGACGCCCTGGCGGCCGTGGCGACGGCGCTGCGGCTGGCCCACCGGGAGCCCGGCCGGGAGGGCTGAGCGGCCCGGGCCGGGGCCGGGAGAGGCGTCAGAGCTCCGGGCGGATCATCCCGGTGGCGGGGGCCCGGGAGGCCGGCGGCGTGGTGCTGACGGGCTGTCCGAGGGCGCTGTGCTTGACCCAGTCGGTCCAGGCGATGTTCCAGTCCCCGAAGCCGTTGCCGAACGACTCCATGCTCGGACCCTGGCTGTTGACCACCGTGACCAGGTCGCCGATCCGGGTGTTCTGGTAGAACCACTTCGCGTTCTCGGTGCTCATGCCGGTACAGCCGTGGCTGACGTTCGCCACCCCCTGCGAGCCCACCGACCAGGGCGCGGCGTGCACGTACTCGCCGCTCCAGGTCACCCGGGTGGCCCACTCGACGTTGAGGTCGTAGGCCTCCGAGCTGCCGGCGGCTATGCCGATCGTCTCGCCGCTCATCCGCACCTGGCGCTCCTGTCCGAGCACCACCTTGACGCCGTTGCGGGTGTCGAAGCCGGGCTTGCCGGTGGTCACGGGTATCGTCCGGACCACCTCGCCGCCACGCGTCAGGGTGAGCTCGTGGGTGGCGGCGTCCACCACCGACTCCACCCGCTCGCCGATCCGCAGGGCCAGCGCGGCGCGGTCGCCGCCGTAGAGGCCGTCCGCGATCCGGCTGCCGGTGCCGTCGTAGACCAGGCTGACGGTGGTGCCGGTCGGCCAGTACTCCTCCGGCCGGAAGTGCAGGTTCTTGTCGTCCACCCAGTACCAGCCGCCGGTGACGGCGGGCTGCGAGGTGACGGTCAGGGCGCGCTCGACCTCCTGGCGGGCCTGCGGGTCCTTCACCGCCTCCGAGAGCTGGACGGTGAGCGGCTGGCCGACGCCGTAGAGGCCGGTGCCGGAGGAGTCCGGGCCGAGCTTGGCGGTGAGCAGGCGCTGGCCCGCCACCGTGCTGAAGCCGGCGGTGGTCTCGCCGCGACCGCCCTTGCCGTCGTCGGCGGCGATCCTGACGGTGTAGGCGGTGGCCGCCTTGAGGCGCCCGGTGGTCTGCCAGCTGAGCTGGTCCGCCGAGAGCTGTCCGGCCACCACCCGGCCGTCCGGACCGACCACCGTGACGTCGGTGAGCCGGCTGCCGGGTACCGCCGTCACCGTCACCGGCTGGGACGGATCCACCGTCCCGGTCGCCGAGAGGTGCACCAGCGGGACCGCGTCGACCCGGTGGACGCCGCCCGGGGCGTCGTCCTCACCGGACGAGCAGGCGGCCAGTGGGGCCAGTACGACGAGAGCCAGCGAGATGCTGCCGATACCTGCGGTTCCGCGCCTGTCGGCCATGACCGCCTCCGAGGGTTCGCACGATTGATCAGATCGTAGGAACGTGAAGCGGCGGAGCGACATCCGAGCGACCCCCCGTTCGCCCAGAGGGGTGAGGCCGTCACTCCGGGGACGCAAAAGGGCCGGGCATCCTTTGCGGAATGCCCGGCCCTGTGCGAGGGAGACCTACTGGTTCTGGTTCTCGCCCCGGTAGAACTCGAAGACCCAGCCGAACAGGCCGATCAGGATGATCGGGATCGACCAGTACAGCAGCCACCAACCGAAGATCACGCCCATGAACGCGAGCGCGCCACCGATCGCCAGCGAGAGCGGCTGCCAGCTGTGCGGGGCGAAGAAGCCCAGCTCGCCGGCGTCGTCCGCGACCTCGGCCTCGGGGTTGTCACCAGCGCCGCTGTCCACCCGGCGGGCGGTGAAGGCGAGGTAGTACCCGATGAAGGCGCAGAGGGCGAAGGCGAGGAACAGCGCGGTGGTACCGGCGGCCTCCACCCCGAGGTCGGAGTGGTTGGTCCAGACGCCGTAGGTGATCGCCATCGCGAGCGTGAAGACCGCGAGGCCCAGGAAGATCTTGCCCTGTTCCTTCATCAGGCGTCGCCTTCCTTCTTGCCCTTGCCCAGCTGCGGGACGTCGTACTTGGCCGGGGTCACACCGGCGAGGTGCTTGGCCGGCTCACCGTGGTTCTCCAGGTAGTCCAGCGCGGCGATCTCCGGGTAGTGGAGGTCGAAGGCCGGCGATTCGGAGCGGATCCGGGGCAGCGTGAGGAAGTTGTGCCGCGGCGGCGGGCAGGAGGTCGCCCACTCCAGCGAGCGGCCGTAGCCCCACGGGTCGTCCACCTCGACCTTCTCGCCGTACTTGGCCGTCTTCCAGACGTTGTACAGGAACGGCAGGATCGACAGGCCGAGCAGGAACGAGCCGATGGTCGAGACGGTGTTCAGCGTGGTGAAGCCGTCCGCGGCCAGGTAGTCGGCGTAGCGGCGGGGCATGCCCTCCGCGCCGAGCCAGTGCTGCACCAGGAAGGTGGTGTGGAAGCCGATGAAGAGCGTCCAGAAGGTCATCTTGCCGAGGCGCTCGTCCAGCATCTTGCCGGTCATCTTCGGCCACCAGAAGTGGAAGCCGGCGAACATCGCGAAGACGACGGTGCCGAAGACCACGTAGTGGAAGTGGGCGACGACGAAGTACGAGTCCGAGACGTGGAAGTCGATCGGCGGGGAGGCGAGCAGGACACCCGTCAGACCACCGAAGAGGAAGGTGACCAGGAAGCCGACCGTCCAGAGCATCGGGGTCTCGAAGCTCAGCGAGCCCTTCCACATGGTGCCGACCCAGTTGAAGAACTTCACACCGGTCGGGACCGCGATCAGGAAGGTCATGAAGGAGAAGAACGGCAGCAGCACTTGGCCGGTGACGTACATGTGGTGGGCCCACACCGTCACGGACAGACCGGCGATCGCGATGGTGGCCGCGATCAGGCCGGAGTAGCCGAACATCGGCTTGCGGCTGAAGACCGGGATGATCTCCGACACGATGCCGAAGAACGGCAGCGCGATGATGTACACCTCGGGGTGGCCGAAGAACCAGAAGAGGTGCTGCCAGAGCAGCGCCCCGCCGTTGGCCGGGTCGAAGACGTGTGCCCCGAATTTGCGGTCCGCCTCCAGGGCGAACAGCGCGGCGGCCAGGACCGGGAAGGCCAGCAGGACCAGCACGGCGGTCAGCAGGACGTTCCAGACGAAGATCGACATCCGGAACATCGTCATGCCGGGCGCGCGCATGCAGATGATCGTGGTGATGAAGTTGACCGCACCGAGGATGGTGCCGAAGCCGGAGAAGGCCAGGCCCATGATCCACATGTCGGCGCCGATGCCCGGCGAGCGGACGGCGTCCGACAGCGGGGAGTAGGCGAACCAGCCGAAGTCGGCCGCACCCTGCGGGGTGACGAAGCCGGCCACCGCGATGGTCGAGCCGAAGAGGTACAGCCAGTACGCGAACATGTTCAGACGCGGGAACGCCACGTCCGGGGCGCCGATCTGGAGCGGCATGATCCAGTTCGCGAAGCCGGCGAAGAGCGGCGTCGCGAACATCAGCAGCATGATCGTGCCGTGCATCGTGAACGCCTGGTTGAACTGCTCGTTCGACAGGATCTGGGTCCCGGGACGAGCCAGCTCGGCGCGCATGACCAGGGCGAGGATGCCACCGATCAGGAAGAAGGCGAACGACGTGCCCAGGTAGAGCGTGCCGATCGTCTTGTGGTCAGTGGTGGTCAGCCACTTGATGATGGTCGAACCCGGCTTCCGGGTCCGCTGCGCCCCGACCGTGACGGCCCCGGCGCCCCCGCCGGCCGCGGCGGGCTCGTTGAGGATGGTCACTTCTCTTCACTTCCCATGGTCGTGATGCCGGAGGGCACCGCGCCGGTCTGGCCCTTGGCCCGGAGGTCCGCCAGGTGCTTGTCGTACTCCGCGCGGTCGACGACCTTCACGTTGAAGAGCATGCGCGAGTGGTCGACGCCGCAGAGCTCGGCGCACTTGCCCATGTACGTGCCCTTGACGGTCGGGGTGACCTCGAACTTGTTCACCACACCCGGGACGACGTCCATCTTCATCATGAAGTTGACGGGCCAGAAGTCGTGGATGACGTCACGAGAGGTCAGCCGGAACTGGACCGACTCGTTGACCGGCAGGTACAGGGTCGGCACCTCCTTGGGGGTGCCCACGTCGTACGCGGCGTCCTTGTTGGCCGGGTCGGGGTTCTCGGTGTTCTCGTAGTTGAACGCCCAGCTCCACTGGAAGCCGACCACGTTGACCGTGTGCTGCGGCTTCTCGGAGACGGAGATCAGCCTCGACTCGTCGCGGGCGACGAAGTAGAAGAGAACCGACACGATGATGATGGGGACCGCGGTGTAGAGCGCCTCGATGGGCACGTTGTACCGGGTCTGCGGAGGGACCTGCACACCGGTGCGGCTGCGCCGGTGGAAGATCACGCTCCAGATGATCAGACCCCACATCAGTACGCCGACCACCAGCGCCGCGATCCAGGACCCCTGCCACATGTGGAGGACCAGCGGCCCTTCCTCGGTGACGGGGCTCGGGAGGCCAAGCCTGGGGAGGTCGTTGGCCGAGCAGCCGGTGGCGGTCGCGATGACGAGGCCCAGTGCCAGCGCCTGAGGCAGCTTCCGCCGCATCGTGCGCCGCGGCGAGCGGTCGGAGCCGTTGGGACTCACGTAGCGCCTTCCCGAAGTCTCGCCCGCCTTCGCGTCGCCCCGCGGAGGTTTGTGAGCCTCCCCGGCGACCCGTCCACGGGCACGGTTTGAATGCTTATGCGGGCCAAACCCTACTCCAGCCTTATGCGCTGCTGACGGGCAGGTCCCGGTAACGCGCCGCCCGGTCGCCCGATCAGGCCCCGCAAGGGCTGCGCCGCAGGTCATCGTAGGCATTAGAGGTCCGTACGCCCGATCGGGGGATGACCTCGAACAACGTGGGTGACGGCCCGTCGGACGAGGACGAATCGGACATTCGGGTTGATCGTCTGACGGTCGGTGAGCGTGGCCGACGGCCGGAATGCGACCGGGAGTGTCGTTAAATGTGACCGTGTACTTCGATGTGGCGTCCACGGCCCCGCTCCACCCCGTCGCACGGCAGGCGCTGACCGCCGCGCTGGACGAGGGGTGGGCCGATCCGGCCCGGCTCTACCGCTCCGGGCGGCAGGCCCGGATGCTGCTGGACGCCGCCCGCGAGACGGTCGCCGAGGTGCTCGGCGCCCGGGCCGACGAGATCGCCTTCACCACCAGTGGGACCCAGGCCGTCCAGACGGGCATGCTCGGCGCGCTGGCGGGCCACCGGCGCCGGGGCGCGCACCTGGTGCACTCCGCGGTGGAGCACTCCAGCGTGCTGCACACCGCCGAGCGCTGGGAGCACTCCCGGCCGGGGGCCGGCGGCGAGGTGGGCGTGGTACCGGTCGACCGGTACGGGCGGGTGTCGCCGGAGGGGTTCGCGGCGGCGCTGCGGCCGGACACCGCGCTGGCCGTGCTCCAGTCGGCCAACCACGAGGTGGGCACGGTGCAGCCGGTGGCCGAGGTGGCCGAGGTCTGCGGTGACGTCCCGCTGCTGGTGGACGCCGCGCAGAGCGCCGGGCGGGTGGACGTCCCGGGTGGCTGGTCGCTGCTGACGGCCAGTGCGCACAAGTGGGGCGGCCCGGCCGGAGTCGGCGTCCTGGCGGTGCGCAAGGGGGTCCGGTACGCCTCGCCGCTGCCGGCCGACGAGCGCGAGGGCGGCCGGGTGCCGGGCTTCGTGAACGTCCCGGCGATCGTGGCCGCGGCCGCCTCGCTCCGGGCGGTGCGGGCCGAGGCCGAGCGGGAGAACGCCCGGCTGCACGCGCTGGTCGAGCGGATCCGGGCCCGGGTGCCGCAGTCGGTGCCCGAGGTCGAGGTGGTCGGCGATCCGGTGCGACGGCTGCCGCACCTCGTCACCTTCTCCTGCCTGTACGTCGACGGCGAGGTGCTGCTGACCGAGCTGGACCGGGCCGGCTTCGCGGTCTCCTCCGGTTCGTCCTGCACCTCCTCCACCCTGACGCCGAGCCATGTGCTGGCGGCGATGGGCGTGCTCACCGAGGGGAACGTCCGGGTCTCGCTGCCGTTCGGCGCGGCCGAGGCCGACGTCGAGCGGTTCCTCGCGGTGCTGCCGGAGCTGGTGGCCCGGGTCCGTGCCCCGCTCGGGCTGGACCTGGCGCTGCCCGGGCCGGCCGGGGAGCCGGCGGGCGCCCCCGGGCCGCAGAGCGGCGCGCCGGTGACCGGCGCGCTGGTGATCGACGCGCTGGTGATCGACGCGCTGGGCAAGCGCTGCCCGCTGCCGGTGATCGAGCTCGCCAAGCGGATCGGCGAGGTGCCGGCGGGCGGGACGGTCGCGGTGCTGGCCGACGACGAGGCGGCCCGGCTGGACGTCCCGGCCTGGTGCGGCATGCGCGGCCAGGAGTACCTGGGCGAGGCCCCGGCCGCCGACTTCGGCGGCGACCGGGGCTCGGCCTACCTGGTGCGGCGCACCGCCTGAGCGGGTACGCCGGACCGCTCGGCTACTTGACCAGGTGCGCCCGGACCTCGGCGGCGGCCTCGGCGCCGTACGCGGCCTCGAAGCGCTGCAGGAAGGCGAGCGGACGCAGCTCGTACTCCTGGGTGCCGACGGTCTCGATCACCAGGGTCGCGAGCATGCAGCCGAGCTGGGCGGAGCGCTCCAGGTCCAGCTCCCAGGAGAGACCGGCCAGGAAGCCGGCCCGGAAGGCGTCGCCGACACCGGTCGGGTCGACCTTGGCCTCCTCGGGCGCGCAGCCGACGACCACCGGGGCCTCGCCCTTGCGGTCGATCCGCACGCCCTTGCTGCCGAGGGTGGTGATCCGGGTGCCGACCCGGGTCAGGATCTCCTCGGCGTCCCAGCCGGTCTTGGTCTCGATCAGCGCGGCCTCGTACTCGTTGGTGAAGAGGTACGCGGCGCCGTCGACGATCTCGCGGATGTCCTCGCCGTCCAGGCGCGCCAGCTGCTGCGACGGGTCGGCGGCGAAGGCGTAGCCGCGGGTCCGGCACTCCTGGGTGTGGCGGACCATGGCCTGCGGGTCGTCGGCACCGATCAGCACGAGGTCCAGCCCGCCGACCCGGTCGGCGATCGGCTTGAGCTCGATGTTGCGGGCCTCGGCCATGGCACCGGTGTAGAACGAGGCGATCTGGTTGTGGTCCTCGTCCGTGGTGCACATGAAGCGGGCCGTGTGGCGGGTCTCGGAGATGTGGACCGAGCGGCAGTCCACGTTGTTGCGCTCCAGCCAGCTGCGGTACTCCCCGAAGTCCGCGCCGGCGGCGCCGACCAGGATCGGGCTCAGCCCGAGGACACCCATGCCGAACGCGATGTTCGGCGCGACACCGCCGCGACGGATGTCGAGGGTGTCGACCAGGAAGGACAGCGACACGGTGTGCAGCTGCTCGGCCACGAGCTGGTCGGAGAACCGACCGGGGAACGTCATCAGGTGGTCGGTCGCGATCGAACCGGCGACGGCGATACGCACGGGAGGTCTCCTCAGGAGGGCGGCATGGGCCACGGGAAAGCAGGGGGCGGAACCCACCCACGGTACCGGGCGGGGGGCGGGCGGCAGCAAGAGCGCCCCTCCTGGCACCGGTCGCCGTCGAACGTGTACTACCCCCGGGTAGCTCTGGTGGGGGCCGGACGGGCGGCCTAGGGTCGCTGGCAGGGGCCGGTCCGGCCCTGACCGAGCCGTGGCAGTGCGGCCGCGGCACCGTGGATCGGAGCGATGCCCGATGATGCCAAATCCCCACCCGCTGCGTGTTCCGCCCGCCCTCAAGGGCGACGCCGACGGCGAGACGCTGGACGCGCTGGTGGACTCCTCCCGGCAGCTGCGCCGCTTCTGGCCGCTGCTGGCGACCGGCCCGGAGCCCAGCGCTCCCGCCCCAGTCGGATTCAGCGTCTCCTCCGGGGCCCAGCGCCTGGTCGCGGGGATGGCCGAGTACGGCATGTGATCCTCCCCGGGGGCGGGCGGGAACCGGATTCGTCCGAGGCACGTCACATCCGCGCGGTGCGGCCGTGGAGGCGGCGCCGCCGAAACCCTCGGGAGGATGTCAGATGGACCTGGAGACGATGCCCCGGCGTACCGGTGGAGCACGGCCCGGCCGGCCGGGCCGACGGCGGGCGGCGGCCCTGGCGGGTCTGCTGCTGGCGGCGGCCGCGCTGGCCGGCTGCGGGGACGGTGACGGCAAGGCGGCCGCGGATTCGGCCACCGGTTCGGCCTCGCCGTCGGCGAGCGCGACGCCCTCGCCCGGCTCCCCCGCCCCGACGACCGCCACCACCGCGCCGTCGGCCCCGGACTCGCCGCCGGTGGCGACCCCGCCGACCGATCCGACGGCGAGCACCCCCGACCCCCGGCCGACCGGCCCCGCGCCGGGCACCGGCCCGGGCCAGACGCCCACCCCGGTGCCCACTCCCCCGCGGGAGGGCATCGCGGTCGGTGAGCCCGACCCGAACGGCCGGCCGGCCCACCCCGCGATCACCTACCGGGTGGACGGGACCAAGCTGACGGTCTGGTTCTACGGCGGGATCTGCGAGAAGTACGCGCTGAAGGCGGACGAGTCCAAGCCCGGACGGGTGGACGTCCGTGTCACGGTGGCGGCGCCGATGCCGGCCGGGCAGGCCTGCGCCGAGTTGGCCAAGCGGCAGACGGTGACCGCCGACCTGAAGCAGCCGCTGATGGGCCGGGCGGTGACGGACCTCGCGACCGGTCAGCCGGTGCCGCTGGAGAGCGACCCGCACGTCGGCCCGGACCCGGCCGACCCCGGCCCGGAGATCGGCGGGAAGTAGGGCCCGTGGCCCGGTACGGGAAAACGGCGAGGGCGGCCCCGGAGAATCCGGGGCCGCCCTCGCCGTCTGCCGACTAGCTGAACGAGTCGCCGCAGGCGCAGGAGCCCGTGGCGTTCGGGTTGTCGATCGTGAAGCCCTGCTTCTCGATGGTGTCCACGAAGTCGACGGTGGCGCCGCCGAGGTACGGGGCACTCATCCGGTCGGTGACGACCTTGACACCGTTGAAGTCCTTGAGCACGTCGCCGTCGAGCGAGCGCTCGTCGAAGAACAGCTGGTAACGCAGGCCGGAGCAACCACCGGGCTGGACGGCGACGCGAAGCGCAAGGTCGTCGCGGCCCTCCTGCTCCAGCAGGCCCTTGACCTTGGCCGCGGCGGCATCGGTAAGGAGGATGCCACTCTCGACGGTGGTCTCGTCCTGGACGGTCATCTGCTTTCTCCCGGTCTTGACGACGGTCTGCCGCCAGTGCCAACCAACGGCCGTCCGGATTCATTTCCCGGACGGCGGTGTAATTTCGGCGACTTTCGGCGGCGGAATTTTCGTGGGCCGGGTGTACCACCCGCTCCCCTACGCTCCCCATGCTCGCACAACCGGCGCGGCTCGGACACCGCCCCGACCGCGGATCCGGCGGAACCGGCCCCGGGCGCCGGGTGCGACGGCCAGGATGGTGGGCATGATCCTGCGCCTGGTCCAGGACACCGCCGCCGACGCGGAGGCCGTCCAGCACATCGCCCGCGCCTCGTTCGCGCCGCTCGCCGACAGCGCCGGCCCGGCCCCGCAGGACGGGCCCCCGGTGGGCCGGCTGGCCAGGACCAGACACCTCGTCCGGACCGACCCGCAGGGCTGCTGGCTGGCGGAGAGCGACGGCGAACCGGTCGGCGCCGTGCTGTCGCTGCGCCGCGAGGGCCTCTGGATCCTGGCGCTGCTCGTGGTGCGGCCCGAGGCGCAGGGGCACGGCCTCGGCCGGCTGCTACTGGAGCGGGCCGCCGCGTACGGGCGCGGCTGCCTGCGCGGGATGCTCTGCGTCCCGCCGTCCCCGGCGGCGGCCCGCCGGTACCGGCTGGCCGGGTTCACCCTGCACCCGGCGATGGCGCTGACCGGCCGGGTGGACCGGGCCGGGCTGCTCGACCCCGGTGACATCCCGGTGCACCCCGGCAACGCCAGCCACCGGCACCTGCTGGACTCGGTGGACCGCCGGCTGCGCGGCGCGGCGCACGGGCCGGACCACGAGCTGATGCTGAGCCACTGCGAGGAGCTGCTGATCGCCGACGCGCTGGCCGGCAGCGGCTACTGCTACCGCGACGGCGGCGAGGTCCGGCTGCTGGCCGCGACCTCGAAGCGGATCGCCGCCCGGCTGCTGCGCGAGGCGCTGGCGCGGGTGCCGGACGGCGTGGACGCCCACGTGGGGCACCTGACCGCCGAGCAGGAGTGGGCGCTGGACGTCGGCCTGGAGGTCGGGCTGAGCCCGCGGACCGTGGGCTTCCTGGGCCTGCGCGGGATGCGCCCGCCGGCGCCGTACCTGCCCGACGGCGCGCTGCTGTGACGCGCCGGCCCCCCGCCGGTCGGCCGGCGGGGGGGTCGGGGCGTTCGCGCGGTCGGCCGCGGGGGCTCAGACCATGGTGTCCAGGATCTCCCGGACCATCGCCATCGTGGTGCCCGGGTGCAGGAAGGCGAAGCGGGCGACCGTCTCGCCGTCCCAGCCGGTCGGGGTGACGAAGCCGATCTGGTCCGCGAGCAGCTGCTGCGACCAGCGGTAGTAGTCGTCGTTGGTCCAGCCCTTGCGGCGGAAGCACACCGCCGAGAGCTGCGGGTCGAACAGCAGCTCCAGGTGCTCGGTGTCGCGGATCAGCTGCGCGGTGTCCCGGGCCAGCGTGAGGCCGGTCTCGATGGCGTCGGTGTAGGCCTGGGTGCCGTGCACGGCCAGCGAGAACCAGAGCGGCAGGCCGCGGGCGCGCCGGGTCAGGTGGTAGGCGTAGTCGGTGGGGTTCCACTCGTCGCCCTCGGTGTGCAGCACGTCCAGGTAGGAGGCGTCCTGGGTGTGCACGGCGCGGGCGAGCTGCGGGTTGCGGTAGATCAGCGCGGCGCAGTCGAACGGGGCGAACAGCCACTTGTGCGGGTCCACCACGAAGGAGTCGGCGTGCTCGATGCCGTCGTAGCGGGCCCGGACGGAGGGGGCGAAGAGGCCCGCGCCGCCGTAGGCGCCGTCCACGTGGAACCAGAGGCCGCGCTCGCGGGCCACCTCGGAGAGGCCCTGGAGGTCGTC
This sequence comes from Kitasatospora sp. NPDC028961, assembly GCF_055564815.1. Lineage (NCBI taxonomy): Bacteria > Bacillati > Actinomycetota > Actinomycetes > Kitasatosporales > Streptomycetaceae > Kitasatospora > Kitasatospora sp. NPDC028961. The sequence goes on from NZ_JBVHVO010000003.1 coordinate 242,936, forward strand.
GATGATGCCCTCGTTGGTGGTGCCGGCCGTCCCGACGACGGCGATCACCGTCTCCGGGTTCGGGTCGGCGGCCAGGGCGGCGCGCAGCGCCTCGCCGGTGAAGCGGCGGTCGACGGTGGGGACCTTGAAGGCCTCCACGCCGATGATGTTGAAGGTGTTCTTGACCGAGGAGTGCACCTGGTCGGCGACGGCGATCCGCAGCCGGGCCTCCGGGCCGACGCCGAGCCGGCGGCGGGCGGTGTCGCGGGCGACGACCAGCGCGGAGAGGTTGCCGGCCGAACCGCCGGAGACGAAGGTGCCGCCGGCCGACTCGGGCATCCCGGCCCGGTCCGCGATCAGGCGCAGCACCTGGTTCTCGGCGGCGATGGCGCCGGCCGCCTCCAGCCAGGAGATGCCCTGCAGCGAGGCGCAGGAGACGACCATGTCGAAGAGCAGCGCGGCTTTGGTCGGCGCGCACGGGATGAACGAGAGGTAGCGCGGGCTGTCGGCGGAGATCACCGCGCGGGAGAGCTCGTGGTCGTAGAGCTTCAGCACGTCGGCCGGGTTGTTGCCGTCCGCGTTGAGCAGACCGGCCAGCTGGGTGCGCAGGTGCTCGCCGTCACCGGGGTGGTCGAGCGGAACGGGGTCGTACTGCAGCCGCTCCCGCATGTAGTCGAAAACCAGGTCGACCAGCTCGTTGTCGGGCCGGTGCATGCGGTCGGGTGCTGCGGACACGGGGGTCCCTCTCGGCTGTGGGGTGTCGGGGGAGGTCCGGCGGCGCGGGACGTCTCACCGCTCCGCCGGATGTGATCAGCCTAGGCAGCACCGTGCCCCCGCCGCGCGTCCGAACGCGGCTGGTCAGGCAGGATTCGAGCGTCTTGGCCGGGGCCCGCGCAGGATTCCTGCGCAGGCCGCCGGGCGGCCCCGGGGGGCGGCCGCGCCGGCCCGCGGAGGGAGCGGACTGGGCCGTTCGGATTCAGCCGATGAGCTGGGAGAGCACGACCGAGGAGCGGCTGCGCTGGACGCCGGGCTCCCGCCGGATCCGCTCGATCACGGCCTCCAGGTGCCGGGTGTCGGAGGCCCGCAGGTGGACCAGGGCGTCCGGATCGCCGGTGACCGTCCAGGCCGCGACCACCTCGGGGAACTGGCGCAGGCTCGCCAGGATCTCCTCCGGGGCGGTCCGCTCCCGGCAGTACACCTCGACGAAGGCCTCGGTCTGCCAGCCGAGCACCGAGGGGTCGAGGACGACGGTGAAGCCGCGGACCACCCCGCGCGCCCGCAGCCGGTCGATCCGGCGGCGGACGGCGGTGGCGGAGAGGTTCACCTGCACGCCGATCTCGGCGTAGGAGGCCCGGCCGTCGCTGCCCAGCCGGGCGAGCAGGAGACGGTCGGTCTCGTCGAGGGTCGCCCCGACCGTCTCGTGTGCTCGACTGCTGGTCATCGGTGCGGGGCTCCACGGGTCGTACGGGGGTCGGCGGGACGGCGGCCGCCGAAACGGTTCTGCACCATTCTGGCGGATGACAGGACCGAGTCCACCGCTGGCAGATGACGGCTCGCGGACCGTTCTCAGTCCACCAGGAGCACGATCTTCCCCCGGGTGCGGCCCTCCGCGCTGAGCGCCTGGGCGGAGCCGGCCTGCGCGAGCGGGAAGGTGGAGGCGACGGTGACGGTGAGCCGCCCGTCGTCGGCGAGCGCCGCCAGCTCCGCCAGCCCGGCGGCGTCGGGGCGGACCCAGACGTAGTGGCCGCCGAGCGCCTTCACCCGGTAGTCCGTCACCGAGGCGATCCGGGACGGGTCCGCGACCAGGGCGGCCGAGACCTCGACGGCCCCGCCGCCGACCAGGTCGAGGGCGGCGTCCACCCCGCCGGGCGCCAGGGCCCGGACCCGCTCGGCCAGGCCTTCGCCGTGGGCGACCGGCTCGGCGCCGAGGCCGCGCAGGTAGTCGTGGTTGCGCTCGCCCGCGGTGCCGATCACCCGGGCCCCGAACGCCTTGGCGATCTGCACGGCCAGGTGGCCGACTCCGCCCGCCGCGGCGTGCACCAACACGGTGTCGCCCGCGGCCACCCGCAGCGCCCGCAGGCCCTGGAGGGCGGTCAGGCCGGCCAGCGGCAGGCCGCCGCTCTGCGCCCAGTCCAGAGCCGCGGGCCGGCGGGCCAGCGTGCGGACGGGGGCGGCGACCAGCTCGGCGTAGGTCCCGTGCTCGACGGAGTCCTTGCGCACGTAGCCGTAGACCTCGTCGCCGGGGGCGAACTCGGTCACCCCGCCGCCGACCGCCCGGACCACCCCGGCCGCGTCCCAGCCCATCACCAGGGGGAAGTGGACGTCCAGCAGGCCGTCCAGAGCGCCGTCCCGGACCCTCCAGTCCACCGGGTTCACCCCGGCCGCCCTGACCTCCACCAGGACCGAGTCCGGCCCGACCTTGGGGTCCGGGAGGTCGGTGTACTCCACCACCTCGGGGCCGCCGTAGCGGCGGATCGCGATTGCCTTCATGGACCCAGCCAAACCCGGCCGGGCCCGGATACCGGTTCGGCCACGCCGAACCGCCCCCTATCGTGCTTCCGGCGCCACCGAACGGGCCCGAAGCGGGAAGCGGTTCTCGTCACATCGACAGAATGGCCATCGTCAGTCTGACGCTAAGCGGTTATCATAGATAGCGTCAGATAGACGAGAAGGCTGCACCGACTGATCGGCCGCACAGAAGGGCACCCGCCCGTGACCACCACCATCACCGAGACCTACGGCGTCGACCCCACTCCGACGCCGCTCGCTCTGCTGCTGCTCGGCCGTGAGGCCGACCCGAACAGCGAGCGCGGCGTCGAGTGCCCCGGCGACCTTCCCGCCGCCTCCGACCCGGACCTCGTCGCCCGTGCGCGGGCCGCGAAGGAGGCGCTCGGGGATCGCGTCTTCATCCTGGGCCACCACTACCAGCGCGACGAGGTGATCGAGTTCGCCGATGTCACCGGCGACTCCTTCAAGCTCGCGCGCGACGCGGCCGCCCGCCCGGAGGCCGAGTACATCGTCTTCTGCGGCGTGCACTTCATGGCCGAGTCCGCGGACATCCTCACCGGCGACGCCCAGCAGGTCGTCCTGCCGGACCTCGCGGCCGGCTGTTCGATGGCCGACATGGCCACCGCCGAGCAGGTCGCCGAGTGCTGGGACGTCCTGACCGACGCCGGCATAGCCGACGTCACCGTCCCGGTCTCGTACATGAACTCCTCCGCCGACATCAAGGCCTTCACCGGCAAGCACGGCGGCACCATCTGCACCTCGTCCAACGCGAAGCGGGCCCTGGAGTGGGCCTTCGAGCAGGGGCAGAAGGTGCTCTTCCTGCCCGACCAGCACCTGGGCCGCAACACCGCGGTGCGCGAGATGGGCTTCTCGCTGGACGACTGCGTGCTCTACAACCCGCACAAGCCCAACGGCGGCCTGACCGCCGAGCAGCTGCGGAACGCCAAGATGATCCTCTGGCGCGGCCACTGCTCAGTGCACGGCCGGTTCTCGCTGGACTCGGTCAACGACGTCCGCGAGCGCATCCCCGGCGTCACCGTGCTGGTGCACCCCGAGTGCAAGCACGAGGTCGTCGCGGCCGCCGACATGGTGGGCTCGACCGAGTACATCATCAAGGCGCTGGACGCCGCCGAGCCCGGCTCCAAGTGGGCCATCGGCACCGAGCTGAACCTGGTCCGCCGGCTCGCCAAGGCGCACCCGGACAAGGAGATCGTCTTCCTGGACCGGGCGGTCTGCTTCTGCTCCACGATGAACCGGATCGACCTGCCGCACCTGGTCTGGGCGCTGGAGTCGCTGGTCGAGGGCCGGGTGCCGAACGTGATCCGGGTCGACCCGGAGACCGAGAAGCACGCCAAGGCGGCGCTGGACCGGATGCTCGCCCTGCCGTAGCCACCGCACGCCGAAGGGCGGGCTCCTCCGCACTGGAGGAGCCCGCCCTTTCGTCTGGCGCGAGACGTCCGCTACTCGGGCAATCCGGGGATCAGGCCGTCACCCTCGGCCCGCAGCAGCTCCCTGACCTGGTCGATCGTCGAGTCGGCAGCCGGGAGGATCAGGTCGGAGGGCTCCAGCGAGGCGTCCGGCAGCGGGGTGCCGAACTCCTTGACGGCGCCCAGCAGCTCCCCGAGCGCTCGGCGGAAATGCTCTTCGTCCCCCGAGTCCAGTGCGGTGACGAGCTCGTCGTCCAGCTCGTTCAGCCGGTTCAGATGGGCGTCGCCCACCTCGAACTGGCCCTCCCCCATGACCCTCATGATCATGCCGTGCGTCTCCCTGGTTCGTGGGGTGAAGCTCAGGTCACTTGTTGTAGTTGATCCGCGGGGAGTCCGGCTGGGCGTCCTGCGGCTGTCCCTTGCCCGGCTCGATGGCCTGCGGACCGGAGGCCGGCGAGCCGCCCGTCAGTTCGGCCTTCATCCGGGCCAGCTCCAGCTCGACGTCCGAACCGCCGGCCACCCGCTCCAGCTCGGCCTCGATGTCGTCCTTGCGGCCGAGACCGCTGGCGTCGTCGAGCGCGCCGGAGGCCAGCAGCTCGTCGATCGCACCGGCCCGGGCCTGCATCTGGGCGGTCTTGTCCTCGGCCCGCTGGATCGCCAGACCGACGTCGCCCATCTCCTCCGAGATGCCGGAGAAGGACTCGGCGATCCGGGTCTGCGCCTGGGCCGCGGTGTAGGTGGCCTTGATCGTCTCCTTCTTGGTGCGGAAGGCGTCGACCTTTGCCTGCAGCCGCTGGGAGGCGAGCGTGAGCTTCTCCTCCTCGGCCTGGAGCTGCTGGTACTGCGTCTCCAGGTCGGTGATCTGGGACTGCATGTTCGACTTGCGGGTCAGGGCCTCGCGCGCGAGGTCCTCCCGGCCGAGCGAGAGGGCCTTGCGGCCCTGGTCCTCGTACTTGGCGGACTGCTGCTGCAGCTGGGTCAGCTGGAGCTCCAGGCGCTTGCGCGAGGTGGCCACGTCCGCGACACCGCGACGCACCTTCTGCAGCAGCTCAAGCTGCTTCTGGTACGAATAGTCGAGCGTCTCACGGGGATCCTCCGCCCGGTCCAAGGCCTTGTTCGCCTTGGAGCGGAAGATCAACCCCATACGCTTCATGATTCCGTCGCTCATGGGCCTCGGGTGCCCCCTTCTCCGGCCTGCGGTCTTTATCTCGTTACCAGACACGACGAGTGTATGTGCAGCGAGCCCTTCGCCGCAGTGCACCTGCCTGCAACAAGACTGCTACAGCGTCCCCCTCCCGGGCCTCATCCCCGGGGTGGATCCGCCCCTCATCCCACCCATCGTCCGAAGCGGTGATCCCCTACGGGAAGACCCCCGGAAACCCGTCCGAGGGCCCGGACCGGCGCGATCGATATGCGTTTGGGTCCGAGGACACCCGTGGAAGCGGTCGCGCACCCCGTACGCTGGGGGTGTGTTCCGACGCCGTTCAGATGATGCCGCTGCCTCCGCCGCCGTGCTGGAGAAGCAGGACGAGACGACCCAGACCCGCGATCCGCAGGCGAAGAAGGGCCGGCCGACGCCCAAGCGCAGTGAGGCCGAGGCCCACCGGCGGACCAGGGTGACCGTACCCAAGGACCGCAAGGAGGCCTCCCGCCAGGCGCGCGAGCGCATGCGCAGCGAGCGCGAGAAGCAGCGCACCGCGCTGCTGGAGGGCGACGAGCGGCACCTGCCGGCCCGTGACAAGGGCCCGGTGCGCAAGTTCACCCGCGACTACGTGGACGCCCGCTGGTCGCTGGCCGAGTTCTTCCTGCCCGCCGCCGTGGTCATCCTGGTGCTCAGCATCGTCAAGGTGCCGGCCCTCCAGCTGCTCTCCACCCTGCTCTTCCTGGCCTTCTTCGTGCTGGTGGTGCTGGACTTCGTCCGCCTCGGGTTCGGTCTGCGCAAGTCGCTCACCGAGCGGTTCGCGGGCCAGAACACCCGCGGCGCGGTCGCCTACGGCCTGATGCGCATCCTGCAGATGCGCCGGCTGCGCCTGCCCAAGCCGCAGGTGCGGCGCGGAGAGAAGCCCTGACCGCCGAACCGGTGGACTCCGGCTGGGCCCCTCCCTCCTGGGAGGGGCCCGGCCTGTACGCGCTTCCGGGCCAGGGTGACGGCGGCCACGACCGGCTCGCCCAGGAGCGCCGGCTGCCCTCGCGCAGCGGTTCCTTCGCCGGCGGCACCGGCCCGTGGCTGGACCGCCTCGGCAGCCTGCGCAACCTCGTCCGGCAGGAGCTGGTCGCCCGGCAGCTCGCCGAGCAGCTGACCGGCCGCGCCGAACAGCGCGTCCTCGACATCGGCTGCGGCCAGGGCACCCAGGCCCTGCGGCTGGCGCGGGACGGCCACTACGTCACCGGGATCGACTCCGACCCGGTCGCGCTCGGCGTCGCCCAGGGGGCGCTCGCCGAGGAGCCGCCCGAGGTCCGCGGCCGGATGCAGCTGCTCAGCGGCGACGGCCACCAGTGCGGGCGCTGGTTCGGGCCGCGCAGCTTCGACGTGGTGCTCTGCCACGGCGTCCTGATGTACCTGCCGGACCCGGATCCGATGATCGCCTCGCTGGCCCGGCTGCTGGCCCCGGGCGGACTGCTCTCGCTGCTGGTCCGCAACCGTGACGCGCTGGCCCTGCGGCCCGCCGCCGCCGGGGACTGGCGGGCCGCCCTGCACGCCTTCGAGAGCGACCGCTACTACAACCGGCTCGGGCTGGCCGCCCGGGCCGACCGGCTCGCCGACCTCGCCGTCACCCTCTCCGAGGTGTCCGTGCCGCTGCGGCACTGGTACGGCGTGCGGGTCTTCACCGACAGCGCGCCCGACGACGCGGCGCCGCCGGTGGACGGTCGGCAGCTGGCCCAGCTGCTGGAGGCCGAGGAGCGGGCCGGCCGCACCGACCCGTACCGGCAGGTCGCCGCGCTGCTGCACGTCTTCGGGGCCAAGTAGCGGCCGCTCCCGACGGCGTGCGGGCGGGCGGGCTCAGGCCTCGTGCAGGCTCATCGAGTAGATCTCCCGGCCGTCGTCGAGCAGGACCGCGGTGTCCACGCCGTCCTCGGCCAGCTGCTTCCAGCTCTCCCCGATCCAGGTCTCGGCGTCCCCCTGGCCGGCGAACTCCTCCTCCTGGCCGCCGCTCGGGGCCACCACGGTGCCGTCCGCCTTCTCGTACCGCCACGTCCAGACCATGCCCGGTTCCTCCCACTGACGACCTGTGCGCTGCCTGCTGCTGCGCGCACCTTAGCCTGCCCGGCCCGATCTTCCGTATGCCTGACCGGGGCCGCGTTGTCGGCCGGGTCGCGGCTCCCCGGCCGGCCGGGCCGGGCCCGCGCGGGGCGGGGCGCCACCGCCTTGGCAGGATGGACGGCATGGCAGCCCACCCCGCACTCCCCCGCACCCTGCTCCTCGGCGGCGCCCGCTCCGGAAAGTCCACCAGGGCCGAGCAGTTGCTCGCCCGGTACCCGGACGTGCTGTACGTGGCCACCGGCGGCGCCCGGGACGGTGACACCGAGTGGGCCCAGCGGGTGGCGCTGCACCGCGACCGGCGGCCGGCGAGCTGGCGCACCGCCGAGACCTGCGACCTGGCGGCGGTCCTGGCGGACACCGCCGACCCGGCGCCGGTGCTGATCGACTGTCTGGCGCTCTGGCTGACCGCGGTGATGGACGAGTGCGGCGCCTGGGACGACGCGGTCTGGGCGGACGGCGGCGAGGCGGCCGTCCAGCGGCGCTGCGAGGAGCTCGCCCGGGCCTGGGCGGCGACCCGGCGCCCGGTGGTCGCGGTCAGCAACGAGGTGGGCATGGGCGTCGTCCCGGCCACCGCCTCGGGCCGCCGGTTCCGCGACACCCTGGGCCGGCTGAACATGGCGGTGGCCGACGCCTCGGAGCGTGTGCTGCTCGTCGTGGCGGGGCAGGTTCTGACGGTCAAGCCCGCCGCGGGCTGAACACCCGCGGCGTGTAGCCTTCCGATCGATGGACACGACCGTGGATCTCGATACGTTCTCCTCGCTCGTCGAGCGCCCCGACGAGAGCGCCCGGCGGGCCGCCGAAGAGCGCTGGCAGGCGCTGGACCGCCCGCGCGGCGGCCTCGGCCGGCTGGAGGAGCTGGGCAGTTGGCTGTCGTCCGTACAGGGCCGCTCCCCGGTGCGGCCGCTGTCGGCGCCCAAGGTGCTGCTGTTCGCCGCCGACCACGGGGTGGCGGCCCTCGGGGTGTCCCGGCTGCCCGCGCAGGGCGGCACGGCCGCCCGGGTGCGGGCGGTGCTGGACGGCACCGCGCCGGTCGCCCTGCTCGCCCGGCGCTTCGGCGCCGAGGTGCGGGTGGTGGACGTCGCGGTGGACGCGGACCCCTCCGACTTCCCGGACGAGGTCGTCGCCCACCGGGTGCGGCGCGGCTCCGGCCGGGTCGACGTCGAGGACGCGCTGAGCCCCGAGGAGACGGTCAAGGCCTTCCGGGCCGGGATGGCCGTCGCCGACGAGGAGGCCGACGCCGGGACCGACCTGATCGTCCTGGGTGACCTCGGGGTCGGCGCGACCACCGTGGCGGCCGTCCTGGTCGGCGCGCTCTGCGGCACCGACGCGGCCGCGGTGACCGGGCGCGGCTCGGGCATCGACGACCGGGTGTGGATGGTCAAGTGCGCGACCGTCCGGGACTCGCTGCGGCGGGCCCGGCCGGTGCTGGGCGACCAGTTGGCGCTGCTCGGCGCCACCGGCGGTGCCGACTTCGCGGCGATCACCGGCTTCCTGCTGCAGGCCGCGGTCCGCAAGCTCCCGGTGGTGCTGGACGGTGTGGTCTCGGCGGCCTGCGCGCTGGTCGCGCAGCGGATCGCGTTCCGGGCGCCGGAGTGGTGGCGGGCCGGGCAGTCCACCGGCGAGCCGGCCCAGGCCAAGGCCTACGACCGGCTGACCCTGACGCCCCTGCAGGAGCAGGAGATCACCATGGGCGAGGGCGTCGGCGCGCTGATGGCACTGCCGCTGCTGCAGGCCGCGGCGGACGCCCTGGCCGAGCACGCGCCCGCCCCGAGCACCCCGGCGGCCCCCAAGGAGCAGCCGAAGCTGCCCTCGGCCGCGGAGCTGCTCGGCCGGGTCTGACCGCCCCGGCGCCCGGACGGGGGCGGGTCGTCGCGGTGCGCGGCGCACCACGGTACGGATGCGAGGAACGGCGGGCCATGCAGGACGCTTCGGCACGGGAGCCGGCCCGGTGGGGTGAGGGGCTGCGGTTCGCGTTCGGCACGCTCTCCGTGCTGCGGGTGCGGGTCGAGCGGTGGGACCGCCCCGCGGCGGGCCGGGCGATGACGGCGGCCCCGGTGGTCGGCCTGACGCTCGGGGCCCTGGCCGCGGGTGCGGGAGCGCTGGTGGCCTGGCGCGCGGGCGGGCCGCTCGGCGCGGTGACCGCCGTCGGCGTGCTGGCCGCGCTGACCCGGGGCCTGCATCTGGACGGCCTGGCCGACGTCGCCGACGGCCTGGGCAGCGGCAAACCGGCCGAGGACGCCCTGCGCATCATGAAGCAGTCCGACATCGGGCCGTTCGGCGTACTGACCCTGGTGCTGGTACTGCTGGCCCAGATCGCCGCACTGGCCGGCCGGTTCGACGCGTCGCCGGCCGGCGGCGCGCTCGCGGTGCTCGCCTCGGCGACGGCCGCGCGGTGCGCACTCGGCTGGGGTTGCCTGCGCCCGGTGCCGGCCGCCCGGCCGGGCGGGCTCGGCGCGATGGTGGCCGGCACCGTGCCGCCGGCCGCGGCGGTGGCGGCGACGGCCGGCTCGGCCCTGCTGCTGGCCGCCCTCGGCCTGCTCGACGGCTCGTCAGTCCTCCGGCTGCCGCTGGCCGTTGCGGTCGGCCTCGGCTGCTCCTGGCTGCTGCTGCGGCGCTGCGTACGCCGGTTCGACGGCATCACCGGGGACGTCCTCGGCGCGATGGCGGAGACCGCCGCGACCGGCACCCTGGTCACCCTCGCGCTGATGGGCTGAGACCCGCCGCCGGCCCCCGCTCCCGGCGTTGGGACACCGGGCGGCGCGTGATCCCAGCATGCGGACTACCATGCGTGGAGCACCGCAGCCCTGCACCGTCGCAGGTCCGGCCCGGCCGACGCGCGTCGAGGAGCCGGGGCTTCTGGTGTGTGCGGCCGCCGTGACCGGTGGACGCACGCGCCAGGGGCCCCGGACCCGGCCCGCTCCGGCGGGACGGCCCGCAGTGGCGGCCCCGGGCTGCGCCGGTGCGGCAGCCGTGCCGTGACCGGTGCCGTGGACCGCGATAGAACAGGACGCATTACGTGACTGCATTGTCTGTGAGCACCTCCTCCGCCGCCTCGCTGCGCGCGGACGCCGTGGTGATCGGTGTGGCGAAGGGCCCGAAGGGCATCGTGCTGGCGCCGGGCGCCGAGGCCGTGAGCGAGGCGTTCGAGGGCAAGCTGGCCGAGGTCCTCACCACCCTGGGCGCGACCGGCGCCGAGGGCGAGGCCGTCAAGGTCCCCTCTCCCGCCGGCCTGAAGGCCGCGCTCGTGCTCGCGGTCGGCCTCGGCGAGGCCGCCGACGCCGGCTACGGCCTGGAGACCCTGCGCCGCGCCGCCGGTGTCGCCGCCCGCACCCTGGGCGGCAGCAAGAAGGCCGCGCTGGCCCTGCCGGCCGAGTCCGCCGACGAGGTCGAGGCGGTCGCGCTGGGCGGCCTGCTCGGCGCCTACTCCTTCGGCACCTACAAGGGCAACGGCAGCGCCAAGGAGCCGGTCGGCGAGCTCGTGCTGCTGACCGTCCGCAAGGGCAGCAAGGACGCCAAGGCCGCCGTCGAGCGCGCCGTCGTCCTCGGCGAGGAGATGAACCGCGCCCGCGACCTGGTCAACACCGCGCCGAACGACCTGAACCCCAAGGGCTTCGCCGCGATCGCCCAGGCGGCCGGCAAGGAGCACGGCCTCAAGGTCGAGGTGCTGGACGAGAAGGCGCTGCTCAAGGGCGGCTTCGGCGGCCTGCTCGGCGTCGGCAACGGCTCGGCCAACCCGCCGCGGCTGGTGAAGGTGGCCTACACCCACCCGAAGGCCAAGGCGAGCCTGGCGTTCGTCGGCAAGGGCATCACCTACGACTCGGGCGGCATCTCGCTGAAGCCGGCCGGCCACAACGAGACCATGAAGTGCGACATGGCCGGCGCGGCCGCGGTGTTCGCCGCCGTCGTCTCCGCCAAGCGCCTGGGCCTCGCCGTCAACGTCACCGCCTGGCTGGCGCTGGCCGAGAACATGCCGTCGGGCACCGCCACCCGCCCGGGTGACGTGCTGCGCATGTACGGCGGCAAGACCGTCGAGGTGCTGAACACCGACGCCGAGGGCCGCCTGGTGCTGGCCGACGCCATCGTGCGCGCCGGCGAGGAGAACCCGGACGTGATCGTCGACGTGGCGACGCTGACCGGCGCGATGATGCTGGCGCTGGGCAGCCGCACCTTCGGCGTGATGGCCAACAACGACGAGCTGCGCGAGACCCTGCACACCGTCGCGGGCGAGGCCGGCGAGCAGTCCTGGCCGATGCCGCTGCCGGCCGAGCTGCGCAAGGGCATGACCGAGTCGACCATCGCCGACCTGGCCAACATGGGCGAGCGGATGGGCGGCGGCCTGGTGGCCGGCCTGTTCCTCAAGGAGTTCGTGGCCGAGGGCATCGACTGGGCCCACCTGGACATCGCCGGCCCCGCCTTCCACGAGGGCGCGCCGTTCGGCTACACCCCCAAGGGCGGCACCGCGAGCGCGGTGCGCACCCTGGTCCGCTTCGCCGAGCGGACCGCGGCGGGCGACAAGGCCTGATCCGGGGTTCGGACGGACGGGGTCCCGCGCACTCGCGCCGGACCCCGTCCGCGTTCCCGGGGCCGGCCCGCCCCCGGCGGGTGTCCGCCCGCCCGCGGCGCTGTTACCTGCGAGTAGAAAGCGGGAGCCCGTCCGCACCTCTGTTCGCTGCGGGCGAAACTTTGTTCCACAGTGCGGAACCGGGGGCGGGCCGGACCGCGCCGAAGGCCGCTCCCGCCGCTGTCAAGCCCGCATTGAGCTGCGATGATGCCCTTCGGTCGGGGCTGTTCCCGCCCCTGTGACCACCCTTCGGGACACCCCTGGGGTGGACCCGGACATCAGCTGCCGTGAACAAGTGCGAAGATGTATTTCCGGCACGACTGGGCGCCCCACAAAGGCTTCCGACCCACCGGACCGCGACCGGCCCGGCGACCCACCCCATTGCATGGAGGACGTGACGTGGCGAACGACGCCAGCACCGTTTTCGACGTAGTCATTCTCGGAGGCGGAAGCGGCGGTTACGCCGCGGCGCTCCGCGCCGCTCAGCTGGGTCTGAGCGTCGCCCTGGTCGAGAAGGGTGAGCTGGGCGGCACCTGCCTGCACCGCGGCTGCATCCCGACCAAGGCACTGCTGCACGCCGCCGAGATCGCGGACGAGACGAAGGAGGCCGCCGAGTTCGGCGTTCTGGCCACCTTCCAGGGCATCGACATCAACGGCGTCCACAAGTACAAGGACGACGTCATCGCCGGCCTGTACAAGGGCCTGCAGGGCCTGGTCGCCTCCCGCAAGGTGACCTTCATCCAGGGCGAGGGCAAGCTCTCCTCGCAGACCTCGGTGGACGTCAACGGCCAGCGCGTCGAGGGCCGCCACATCGTCCTCGCCACCGGCTCCGTGCCGAAGTCGCTGCCGGGCCTGACCATCGACGGCGACCGCGTGATCTCCTCGGACCACGCGCTCAAGCTCGACCGCATCCCGAAGTCCGCCGTGATTCTCGGCGGCGGCGTGATCGGCGTCGAGTTCGCCTCGGTCTGGAAGTCCTTCGGCGTCGACGTCACCATCGTCGAGGCGCTGCCGCACCTGGTCCCGCTGGAGGACGAGAACTCCTCCAAGCTGCTGGAGCGCGCGTTCCGCAAGCGCGGCATCAAGTTCGAGCTGAAGGCCCGCTTCTCCGGTGTCGAGTACACCGAGACCGGCGTGCGCGTCTCCACCGAGAACGGCAAGCAGATCGACGCCGACCTGCTGCTCGTGGCCATCGGCCGCGGCCCGGTCTCGGCCGGCCTCGGCTACGAGGAGAACGGCGTCGCGATGGACCGCGGCTACGTGCTCGTCGACGAGTACATGCGCACCAACGTGCCCACCATCTCCGCCGTCGGCGACCTCGTCCCGACCCTGCAGCTGGCCCACGTCGGCTTCGCCGAGGGCATCCTGGTCGCCGAGCGCGTGGCCGGCCTCAAGGCCGTGCCGATCGACTACGACGGCGTCCCGCGCGTGACCTACTCCAACCCCGAGGTGGCCTCCGTCGGCATCTCCGAGGCCAAGGCCGTCGAGCTGTACGGCAAGGAGAAGGTCGTCACCCTCAAGTACAACCTGGCCGGCAACGGCAAGAGCAAGATCCTGAAGACCGCCGGCGAGATCAAGCTCGTCCAGGTCAAGGACGGCGCCGTGGTCGGCGTCCACATGGTCGGCGCCCGGATGGGCGAGCAGGTCGGCGAGGCGCAGCTGATCTACAACTGGGAGGCTCTGCCGGCCGAGGTCGCGCAGCTCATCCACGCCCACCCGACCCAGTCCGAGGCCCTGGGCGAGGCGCACCTGGCGCTGGCCGGCAAGCCGCTGCACGCGCACGACTGATCACGCCCCACTCCCCCCATTCCAGTACGCAAGACTTGATAGGAGTCGCTGAAACCATGGCGGTCTCAGTAACACTGCCCGCGCTGGGCGAGAGCGTTTCCGAGGGCACCGTCACCCGTTGGCTGAAGGCCGAGGGTGAGCGTGTGGAGGTCGACGAGCCGCTGCTCGAGGTCTCCACCGACAAGGTCGACACCGAGATCCCGGCCCCGGCCTCGGGCATCCTGGCCTCGATCAAGGTCGGCGAGGACGAGACCGTCGAGGTCGGCGCCGAGCTGGCGGTCATCGACGACGGCTCCGGCGCGCCGGTCCCCGCCGCGGCCCCGGCCGCCGAGGCCGCTCCGGCCGCTCCGGCCGCCGCCCCGGCCCCGGTCGCGGAGGCGCCCGCCGCCCCCGCCCCGGCCGCCGAGGCTCCGGCTCCGGCCGCCCCGGCCGCCGCGCCGGCCGCCGACGCCACCCCGGTGCTGCTCCCCGCGCTGGGCGAGTCGGTCACCGAGGGCACCGTCACCCGCTGGCTGAAGGCCGAGGGTGAGACGGTCGAGGTCGACGAGCCGCTGCTCGAGGTCTCCACCGACAAGGTCGACACCGAGATCCCGTCGCCGGTCGCCGGTGTCGTGGTGAAGATCCTGGTCGGCGAGGACGAGACCGCCGAGGTCGGCGCCCAGCTCGCGCTGATCGGCGCCCCGGGCGCGGCCCCGGCCGCCCCGGCCCCGGCGGCCGCTCCCGCCCCGGCTCCGGCCGAGGCTCCGGCCACCCCGGTGGCCCCGCCGGCCCCCGTCGCCGCCCCGGCCCCCGTCGCCGCTCCGGCTCCGGCTGCCCCGGTCGCGCCGGCTCCGGCCGCTCCGGTCGCCGCCCCGGCTCCGGTCGCCGCCGCGCCGGCCGCCGACAGCGGTGACGCCTACGTCACCCCGCTGGTGCGCAAGCTCGCCGCCGAGCAGGGCGTCGCCCTGGCCTCCGTCACCGGCACCGGTGTCGGCGGCCGCATCCGCAAGCAGGACGTCATCGCCGCCGCCGAGGCCGCGAAGGCCGTTCCGGCCCCCGCCGCTGCCGCCCCGGCCGCCGCGCCGAAGGCCGCCGCCGCGCCGTCCCCGCTGCGTGGCCAGACGGTCAAGATGACCCGCATCCGCAAGGCCATCGGCGACAACATGCTGAAGGCCCTGCACGAGCAGGCCCAGCTGACCAGCGTCGTCGAGGTGGACGTCACCAAGGTCATCTCGCTGCGCGGCAAGGCCAAGGACGCCTTCCTCGCCCGCGAGGGCGTGAAGCTGTCCCCGATGCCGTTCTTCGTCAAGGCCGCCGCCCAGGCGCTGAAGAGCCACCCGGTGATCAACGCCCGCATCAACGAGGCCGAGGGCACCGTCACCTACTTCGACTCCGAGAACATCGGGATCGCGGTGGACTCCGAGAAGGGTCTGATGACCCCGGTCATCAAGGGTGCGGGCGACCTCAACATCGCCGGCATCTCGAAGAAGACCGCGGAGCTGGCCGGCAAGGTCCGCGGCAACAAGATCACTCCGGACGAGCTGTCCGGCGCGACCTTCACCATCAGCAACACCGGCTCGCGCGGTGCGCTGTTCGACACCGTCATCGTGCCGCCGAACCAGGTCGCCATCCTGGGCATCGGCGCGACGGTCAAGCGCCCGGTCGTCATCGAGGCCGACGGCGGCACCGCCATCGGCATCCGTGACATGACCTACCTGTCGCTCTCCTACGACCACCGCCTGGTGGACGGCGCCGACGCCGCCCGCTTCCTGGTGGCCGTCAAGGAGATCCTGGAGGCCGGCGAGTTCGAGGTCGAGCTCGGCCTCTGAGCCGGCCGCCACGGCAGCCCACGGCAGTACGGAACCCCGCGTCGTCCCCGGACGGCGCGGGGTTCCGCGTTGGCGCCCGGCTGCCCGGCACCGACCTCGGTACCCGTACTCCCCCGGCGCGGCCCGCGTTTCGCCGGGCCCATCGCATGCGATCGCGCGGGCGAACAGGGATGCTGGAGCGGTGATGGACGAGACCGACTTCTGGCAGATCATCGACGACACCCGGGAGGACGCCGACGGCGACCCCGACGAGCAGGCGGAACGGCTGGTGGAACGGCTCGTCCAACTGACCCCGGACGACGTCATCGACTTCGCGCGGCTCTTCGAGGCCCGGTTCCAGCGCGCCTACCGGACCGACCTGTGGGGCGCGGCCCACCTGCTGCTCGACGGCGCCTCCGAGGACACCTTCGACTACTTCCGCTGCTGGCTGATCGGCCAGGGGCGGGAGGTGTTCGAGGGCGGCCTGCACGAGCCGGACGATCTGGCCGACCTGCTCCCGGAGTTCGACGAGGAGGAGGACGGCGAGGCCGAGGACCTGGGCTACGCGGCCGACGAGGCGTACGAGCAGTTGACCGGGCTGCCGCTGCCCGAGGTGGGCGACCGGCAGCCCGCGCGGCCGGCCGGCGCCGCGCTGGACTTCGAGGACCCGGACACGATGGCGAAACGGTTCCCCAAGCTCTGGGAGCGGTACGGGGACTGACCCGGGAGCGGTACCGGAAGCGGCCCGGCGAAGGGTCCGGCCCGGCGGGAGGTCCGGCCCGGTGGCGGCCGGAACGCCGGAGCGGGTGCCCGAGCGGGTGGCTCGGACACCCGCTCGGGGTGCCGGTGGCGTCGGACGCCCGGGCTCAGGTGCCGGAGCCGGAGCCGCTGCCGTCCTGCTTGATGCCCTTGAGGATCTGGTCGAGCACGGTGGGATCGGGTGCGCCCGCGGCGTCGTCCACCCCGCCCTCGAAGGCCACGAAACCACCGCCCTTGGCCGGGACGGCCGCCAGCAGGATGTAGCCCTTGGTGCCGTCCGAGGTGGTGATGTGCCACCGCACCGCGTAGCCGGAGACGCCCGCCACGGTGGTGTTGGCGGAGCCCGCGTCGGTGTGCGAGGTGATCCCGGTGAAGATCGCCGCCGCGTAGGTGGGCATCGCCGCCTCCGCCGCCGCCCGGGCCGAGGCTCCCGAGATGGTGTCCTTCTCCACCGAGAACTGGCCCCTGATGCAGGAGCCGCCGCTCGGGCAGGTGTAGCGGCCGCTGCCCAGGAAGACCGTCGAGTGCGTGGTGTCGGTCTGCGAGTCCCAGCCCTGGAAGATCGGCACCGTGATGGAGTGCTGGGCGTCCGCGGCGGTGTCCTTGACCACGGGCACCGGCGGCAAGCTGGGGGCCGGCGTGGGCGTGGGCGCGGGTGTGCGCGTGGTCGGGCCGGGGCTCGGCGTCCGGCTCGGGGTGTCGGTGACGGTGACCGTCGGCACCGGCTCCGGGTCGGCCTTGGGATCGCCGCCGCTGTTGAGGGCGATCGCGGCGACCACGCCGACCACGGCCAGCACGCCGACCGCGATCCCCACGACCACGCCCGGCTTCATCCGGCCGGGCGGCGGCGGTGACGGCGGATAGCCGCCCTGCGGGTAGCCGTAGGCCTGCTGGTCCGGCGTCGGGTAGCCGTAGCCGGGCGTGCCCTGCTGGGGCGCGCCGTAGCCGTACGCGGGCGGCGGGGAGACGGGGGCGGGCTGCTGCGGGGTCTGCCAGGAGACCTGGGTCGGGGCGTCGGCGAGCCCGCCGCCGCCCGCCTGGAGGGGGCGGACGTCGCTGGTCCAGGCGTTGCCGTCCCACCAGCGCTCATGACCGGGCGTGCCGTCCGCACCCGGTACCGGGTACCACCCGGGAGGCGTCGAGTTGCTCACGGCCGTACGGTACCCGGCGCGGCACTGCTCCAGACAGGTTGGGTTTGTCACGAGTCTGCACCACCCCGGGGACCCTGATCTGACGTCCCGTCAGCGACTCGGGCCCCGGGAGGCGGCACGCGACCCACCCGCCGCGCCGGAGGGGGCGACGGGCGACCCGCCAGGCGCGGGAGGGCGGAGCGCGGGGTCAGCCGAGCAGTGAACGGGCCATCCAGATGTCGTCCACGTACCGGCCGTCGATCAGGAACTCCTCGGCGAGCGAACCCTCGACCACGAAGCCGCAGGCCTCGTAGAGGCGGCGGGCCGGGGCGTTGTGCCCGAGCACCCGCAGGGTGATCCGGCGCGCCCCCTGCTCCGCGGCGGCCGCACAGCCCGCCTCCACCAGCGCCCGGCCGACGCCCCGGCCGCGGGCCCCGGCGGAGACCGCCAGCCCCTGGATCTGCCGCACGTGCCCGTTACTGGCCAGCGGGGTGGGCGGAACCACCCGGATGTAGCCGACGATCCGGCCGCCCAGCAGGGCGAGCAGGAACTGGTCCGGGGTGTGGCGCTCGTCGAACACGGTGTCCCCCTCGGCCGGCTGCGGGGCGACGTCGCTCTGCCAGGACCAGGCGGCCCGGTTGAGCGCGGAGAGTTCCTTCTCGTCCTCGGCCTGCGCGGGACGGATGATCAGATCTTCGGCGTGCATGCGCGCCATGCTAGTCAGCCGCGCCCGGGGTGGATACGGAGTTCCGGCCGCCGGAAACTGCGAGGATGGGCCCATGCGCATCGCGGTCACAGGATCCACGGGATTGATCGGCTCGACACTCGTCCGCTCGCTGCTGGCCGACGGCCACGAGGTGGTCCGGCTGGTCCGGCACCGCTCCAGAACCGGTCCGCGGCCGGACGGGACGACGGCGATCGGCTGGAACCCGCTGCTGGGCCAGGTGGACCGGGCCGGGCTGGCCGGCGTCGAGGCGGTGGTGCACCTGGCGGGCGCCGGGGTCGGCGACCGCCGCTGGACCGACGCGTACAAGCGGGAGATCCGGGAGAGCCGGGTGCTCGGCACCGAGACGCTGGCCGTCGCGATGGCCGAACTCGACAAGCCGCCCCGGGTCTTCGTCAGCGCCTCGGCCGTCGGCTACTACGGCCAGACCGGCGACCGGGTGATCGACGAGGACTCGCCCGCCGGGGACGACTTCCTCGCCGAGGTCTGCGTCGAGTGGGAGGCCTCCGCGCGGCCCGCCGAACGGGCCGGGATCCGGGTGGTCCACCCGCGCACCGGGCTGGTGCTCTCGGCCGCGGGCGGGGCCGGCGGTCGGCTCTTCCCGCTGTTCCGCCTGGGGCTCGGCGGACGGCTCGGCGACGGCCGGCAGTACTGGAGCTTCATCTCACTGGCGGACGAGGTCGCCGCACTGCGGTTCCTGATCGACCGCGACGACCTGAGCGGCGCGTTCAACCTCAGCGCGCCGGAGCCGGTCACCAACGCCGAGCTGACGGCGGCGCTCGGCCGGGTACTGAAGCGGCCGACGCCGTTCCCGGTGCCGGAGGCGGCGCTCAAGGCGGTGCTGGGCGAGCTGGCCGTCGAGGTGACCGGCAGCCACCGGGTGGTACCGCGGCGGCTGCTGGAGGCCGGCTTCCGCTTCGAGCACCCGGACGTGGACTCGGCGGTGCGGGCGGCACTGTAGCGGCGGGGCGGCGTCGCGGCGGTTCCGCGGGGTGGCGGCACTGTAGCGGCGGTGCCGTGCGGGCGCGGCAGTGCCGTCGCCGCGGGGCGGCATGGTGGCGGCCGCTCCGGGCGGCCGCGGGGTGCGCGCGGAGCGGGCGCGTCCGGTAGGGCGCCTGCGGTAGGCCGAGTGGTCCGGGCGCGGATGCCCCGCCCGGGCCGCCCGCGTACGCCCGCTACGGCATCAGCCCTGGCCGGGGGCATATGCCGAGCGGGGTCGGGAGGGGCTCCGGGAGGGGGCGCACGGGAGCACGAACCAGGCGCGCCGCACGCCCCTGGTGACGGTGCGCGCCCGTGGAGCCCGAACAGGACCACTTGCGGGCACCGTGTGTGACCGCGCCCCCACCGCATGCTGTCGAACCCTCCCCGGGACTCGGATAGGGCCCGGTGTGCTTGTCTGACGCTCGTACTGACTGGGCATCACACCGTCGGACCGTGTCCCGGCACCCCGCTGCCTGCGTCGGCCGAAGCTCCGGGACCAGGGAGGGAGCACGCCAGTGCCCACATACGACTTCACCCGCCGCACCCGCCGACAGTCCGATCCGGACGTCGTCGTGGTGGGGGCCGGACTCGCGGGCCTGGCCGCCGCCCGCGCGCTCACCGGCTACGGCCTGACCGTCCAGGTCCTGGAGGCCTCGGGCCGGATCGGCGGCCGGATGGCCACCCGCGAGCTGGACGGCTTCCGGCTCGACCACGGCAGCCAGTTGCTGAACACCGCGTACCCCGAGCTGCGCCGGGCGCTCGACCTGGACCGGCTCGGTCTGCACCCGCTCGCGCCCGGCGTGCTCGTGCACAGCGGCGGCCGCCGCTACCGCGCCGGGGACCCGCAGTTGACCGCCGCCCGCCAGGCGGCCTCGCGGGCCCCGCTGGGCAGTCCGCTGGACAAGGCCCGGCTGGGCAGCTGGCTCAGCCGGCTGGCCGCCACCCCGGCCGACCGACTGCAGGCCCGGCCGGAGACCACCACCGCCCGCGCGCTCGGCGAACGCGGGCTCGCCCCGCGCACCGTCGACGGCTTCCTGCGGCCGCTGCTCGGCGCCCTGCTCAGCGATCCGGCCCTGGGCACCAGCAGCCGGATCGCCGACCTGGTGCTGCGCTGCTACGCGCGCGGCCGCCTCTGTCTGCCCGCCGACGGGATCGCGGCCGTCCCGGCCCAGGTGGCCGCCGCCCTGCCGGCCGACACCCTGCGGCCCGGCGTGCGGGTCACCTCGATCGCGGCCGACGGCGTGGAGACCGCCGGCCACGGCCGGATCGGCGCCCAGGCCGTCGTGGTGGCGACCGACGCACGCTCGGCCGCCGCGCTACTGCCCGGGCTGCGGCTGCCGGACTTCCACCCCGTCACGACCTTCTACCACGCCGCCGACCGGGCGCCGATCGGCGAGGCCGTCCTGCTGCTGGACGGCGACCGCCCGAACGGCCACCCGCCGCTGGTCTCGCACTCCCTGGTGCTCAGCGAGCTGCACCACTCGTACGCCCCGCCCGGGCAGGCCCTGATCGCCACCACCGTGCTGGGGCGGCGCTCCTTCGACTCCGGCGGGCCCGCCGCGCTCGAACCCGCGGTGCGGGCCCGGCTGGCGGAGCTGTACGGCGTCCCGACGAAGGGCTGGCAGTTCCTGAGCGTGCGCCACGTCCCGGACGCGGTGCCGGCCATGCCGCCGCCGCACAACAACCGCCGCCCGGTGCGCCTGCTGGCCGGGCTGTACGTCTGCGGCGACCACCGGGACACCAGCAGCGTCCAGGGCGCCCTGGTGTCGGGGCGGCGGGCGGCCCAGGCCGTGGCGCGCGACCTCGGGCTGCCGGTCTCCGCCCAGGACGCGGAGGCGGCGGCGTAACACGCGGCCGCCGGGCTGCCGGGACGGCACGCCACGGCGTGCCAGTATGCCGATATGACCGCTAATCGGACGTTTTCCGTCCAGGACCCCGGGCCCCTCGCCCGGTGAGCGCCGACTGCCGGATCGACCCGCTCGCACTGATCCTGATCCCGGCCGCCGCCGTGGCCGCCCCGCTGCTGGCCGACCGGCTGCTGCGGTGGGTCGCCGTGCCCACGGTGGTGTTCGAGATCGTGCTCGGCGTCCTGATCGGCCCCGACGTCCTGGACTGGGCGCAGGTCGACGGGCTGGTCGACGCGCTCTCCGAGTTCGGCCTGGCGATGCTGATGTTCCTGGCCGGTTACGAGATCGACTTCGCCAAGCTGCGCGGCGGCCCGCTGAAACGGGCGGGCGCCGCGTGGCTGGTGTCCCTGGTGGTGGCCCTCGGCGTGGGCGCCATGGTCAACCGGGACCCGCTGAACGGCGCCTTCGCCGGGCTCGCGCTCACCACCACCGCGCTCGGCACCATCCTGCCGATCCTGCGCGACTCCGGGGAGCTGCCGACGCCGTTCGGCTCGCTGGTGATGGCCACCGGCGCGGTCGGCGAGTTCGGGCCGATCATCGCGGTCGCGATCCTGCTTAGCGGCAACAGCCCGGCCAGGACCGCCGTCATCCTGGCCGTCTTCGCGGTGATCACGACGGCCGCCGTCGGCTTCGCCCGGCGGCCCCGGCCGGACTGGATGACCCGGCTGATCCGCCGCACCCTGCGCACCTCCGGCCAGTTCGCGATCCGCACGGTGATCCTGGTGCTGACCGCGATGGTGTCCGCCGCGGTCTGGCTCGACCTGGACATGCTGCTCGGCGCCTTCACCGCCGGGATCGTCTCCCATCTGCTGCTGACCGACGTGCCCGAGGCCACGGAGGAGGTCATCGAGGCCAAGCTGGAGGGCATCGGCTTCGGCTTCCTCGTGCCGGTGTTCTTCGTGGTCAGCGGGATGAAGTTCGACCTGGAGGCGCTGCTCCGGGACCCGGGCAGCCTGCTGCTCGTCCCGGTGTTCCTGCTGCTGATCCTGGCCGTGCGCGGACTGCCGGCGGCCCTCCTCGCCCCGATCGGGCTGGGCCGCCACGACCGGGCGGCGCTCGGCCTGTACGGCGCGACCGCGCTGCCGCTGGTCGTGGTGATCACCACGATCGAGGTGGACGCCGGGCACCTGCCGTCCTCCACCGCGGCCGCGCTGGTCGGCGCGGGCATGCTCTCCGTCCTGGCCTTCCCGCTGCTCGCCCAGCGGCTGCGCGGGAGCGCCCGCCCACCGGCCGCCGGGGGCGACCGGCAGCGGGTCAACGCCGAGAGCTGGTAGCCGCCGCGGCGGGCCGGCCGCCGGGGCCGGCCGGGCGGCCCCGGCGCGGGCCGTCGTCAGATCACCCCCGCCTGGCGCGCCGTCTCCTCGAAGGCGCGGGCCACCGGACTGCCCCGGTAGGGGGTGAGCCGGCGGTGGAAGTCCCGGACGTACTCCAGCGAACGGGCCGAGCGCATCTCCCCGGCCGCCCGCAGCGCGTCGGTGGCCATGGTGCACGCCTCGTCCAAGTCCCCCATGCCGAGCCGGGCGGTGGCCAGCACCATCCGGCAGAAGATCCGGCTGCGGGCGTAGGCGGGCGAGCGCAGCCGCAGGGACTTCTCGGCGTGCTGCGCCGCCGTCCGCCACTGCTGGAGGTCCCGGTAGCAGTGGGCGAACTCGTCGGAGAGCTGCGCTTCGTCGAAGTAGCGCGCCCAGGAGGGCAGTTCGTCGCCGGCCCGGGCGCCGGCCAGGGCCCGCTCGGAGCGGACCAGGGCGGTGGTGCAGGAGCGGACGTCGCCCAGCAGGCCGTGGCCGCGCGCCTCGGCGGCGTGCAGCAGCGACTGCACGGTGGGCGGCACGGTGGTGCCCACGCCCTGCTGGGCGACCCGGGCCAGCTGGACCGCCTCCCGGCCGTGGCCCAGGTGGACGGCCTGCTGGCTCATCGTCACCAGGATGTAGCCGCCGAGCGCGCGGTCCCCGGCGGCCTGGGAGAGCCGCAGGGCCTGGACGAAGTAGCGCTGGGCCAGGCCGTGCGCGGCGATGTCGAAGGACGTCCAGCCGGCGAGCCTGGTCAGGTCGGCGACGGCCCCGAAGAGCGCCCGCCCGATCTGCTCGCCGTAGCGGCCGCGCAGCATCGGCTCGGCCTCGCTCTCCAGGTAGCGGACCAGCGCCTGGCGCGCGTGGCCGCCGCCGTAGGCGTGGTCCAGCGCGCGGAAGAGGTCCCCGACGGCGCGGATGGCGGCGATGTCGCCCCGGCCGACGCGCAGCGCGGGCCTCGGCTCGCGGGCCGGATCGGTGTACGGCGGTTCGACGGCGGTCGGCGGCCGACGGCTCTGGGTCGGCACCCGGCCGAGCGCGGCGGCCGAGGCGGCCGGGGCCGGCGGTGCGCCGGCCCCGCCGCGGGCCGGGCGCGCGGGGGACGCTCCGGGCGCCGCAGCGCGCGCCTGGGGTGCGGACGGACCGCCGGGCCCGGACGGACCGCCGGGCGCCGGGCCGGCGGCGGTGTCCGGCCGGGGCAGCGTGGAGCCGTCCCGGGCGACCCGCTCGTCGGTGCGGCCGATCAGCCAGTCCCGGCTGGGGACGACCAAACCGGCCGGGGTGAAGGCGATCCGGCGCAGCTCGGACTGCGGGCCGTTGTCCTTGCGCCACATGCTCGCCACGATGTCCACCGCCTCCTGCGGCGTCTCGGCGAACTCCAGGCCGGCGTAGACCGGGGCGCAGGCGTCCAGGCCGAGGTCCTGGGCGGTGAGCCGGCGGCCGAGCCGGCGGGTGAACACCTCGGCGATCAGCGCCGGGGTGGCCCCGCGCGGCTGCTGGCCGCGGAGCCAGCGGGTGACCGAGGTCTTGTCGTACCGCAGGTCCAGGCCGTGCTCCAGGCCGAGCTGGTCGACCCGGCGGGCCAGGCCGGCGTGCGAGAAGCCGGCCTCCTCGATCAGGGCGGCCAGCTGGCCGTTCTGCGGAGCCGGACCGGTGCTCACCGCGGCCGGTGGCGGGGCGGGCGCGGGTGCGACGGGCGCGTCCGCGGGCGCCGGGGCGCTCCGGTGCCGTGCGGTCGTGACCTGCGCGGGCAGCCGCATATCGTCGGCGGCCGGGGCCTCGGGGGCGTCCGGAAGGGCCCGGCCGACCGGACCTCGGTGCTGGTCGAGCGGGTCGAGCGGTCCGTACGCCGGGCTGTCGGTTGCAGGCCGTTGGGGCATAGTCAGTCAACACCTCTCGGACGCCGTACCGGCTCCACCAGCACTTCGGCTGCCTGTGGCGGCGCCCCCTGTCGGGAATCGGCGTGAATGTAGCGAGCATTCGGGCGCTATGGGCGGTTCTGACCGAGCAATCCTCCGAACGGGTGAAGCATCGGCGCCCATTGTGGGGAAGCCCGAGCGGCACGGGTTTGGCCCGGGGCGGCCGAACCGCCGATCGGCCCTCGTAGCGGTGACCACCACAGGGCGCCCGGCCGCTGTGGTACGCCATCACATGGGAGCCGGGCCGCCGACTTCCTACCGTTCTCGGCCATGGACACCACTTCAGCCCGCCCGCTCGAAGGCCGTACGGCCCTGGTCACCGGGGCCGCCTCGGGCATCGGCCGGGCCTGCGCCGAAGCCTTCGCGGAGGCCGGCGCCCGGGTCTACGTCGTCGACCTCGCGGCCGCCCCGGCCCGGGAACTCGCCGAGCGGATCGGCGGCGTGGCGCACGTCGCCGACCTCGCCGACCCGGACGCGGTGGAGGCGCTGCCGGACGACGCCGACATCGTGGTCAACAACGCCGGCCTCCAGCACGTCGCGCCCGTCCACGAGTTCCCGATCGAGCGCTTCACCCTGATCCAGCGGGTGATGGTCGAGGCCCCGTTCCGCATCCTGCGCCGCACCCTGCCCCACATGTACGCGCGGGGCTGGGGGCGGGTGGTCAACATCTCCTCCGTGCACGGCCTGCGGGCCAGCGCCTTCAAGTCGGGCTACGTGACGGCGAAGCACGCCCTGGAGGGTCTGAGCAAGACGGTCGCGCTGGAGGGCGCGCCCCACGGCGTCACCAGCAACTGCGTCAACCCGGGGTACGTGCGCACCCCGCTGGTGGAGCGGCAGATCGCCGACCAGGCGCTCGCGCACGGCATCCGCGAGGACGAGGTGGTGGAGCAGATCATGCTCGACCGGCCCGCCGTCAAGCGGCTGATCGAACCCGACGAGGTGGCGCAGCTGGCCCTCTGGCTCTGCTCCGCGCACGCCTCCTACATCACCGGCGCCAGCCTCCCCGTCGACGGCGGCTGGACGGCCCGCTGATGCCCCCTCACCCCACTCCCCCCTTCGAGGTGACCCCGCCCATGGCCAGTTCCCCCGCCGTCGCGAGACCAGGCTCCCCCCTCTGGAAGGTGGTCGGTGCCAGCCTCATCGGCACCACCATCGAGTGGTACGACTACTTCCTCTACGGCACGGCCGCGGCGCTCGTGTTCGGCAAGGTGTTCTTCCCGGCGAGCGATCCGCTGACCGGGACCCTGCTCGCCTTCCTCACCTACGCGATCGGCTTCGCCGCCCGGCCGCTGGGCGCGCTGGTCTTCGGGCACTTCGGCGACCGGGTAGGCCGCAAGCGGCTGCTGGTGGTGAGCCTGCTACTGATGGGCGGCTCGACCACGCTGATCGGCCTGCTGCCGACGTACCACCAGATCGGCGCCGCCGCGCCGGTGCTGCTGACCGTGCTGCGGCTGGTGCAGGGCTTCGCGCTCGGCGGCGAGTGGGGCGGCGCGGTCCTGCTGGTCTCCGAGCACGGGGACGCGCGCAGGCGCGGCTTCTGGGCGTCCTGGCCGCAGGGCGGCGCCCCCGCGGGCAACCTGCTGGCGGCGGGCGTGCTGTCGCTGCTCACCACGGTGCAGTCGGACGCCACCTTCCTGTCCTGGGGCTGGCGGGTGCCGTTCCTGCTGTCGGCGCTGCTGGTGGCGGTCGGCATGTGGATCCGGCTGGCGGTGGACGAGTCGCCGCTGTTCCAGCAGGCGCTGGCGGCCGCCGAGGCCCGGAAGGCGGCCGGCCGGGCGGTGGAGCAGCCCCCGCTGGTGGCGGTGTTGCGCCACCACTGGCGGGAGGTGCTGGTGGCGATGGGTGCCCGGATGGCGGAGAACATCTCGTACTACGTGATGACCACCTTCGTGCTGGCCTACGCGGTGACCCAGGTGCACCTGCCGAAGCAGACCGCGCTGAACGCGGTGCTGATCGCCTCGGCGATCCAGTTCGCGCTGATCCCGGTGTTCGGGGCGCTCTCCGACCGGGTCGGGCGCAAGCCGGTGTACCTGGTGGGCGCGGTGGGCGTCGGGGTCTGGGCGTTCGTCTTCTTCGGGCTGGTGGACACCCGCTCGTTCGGCTCGCTGCTGCTGGCGGTGACCGTCGGGCTGGTCTTCCACAGCGCGATGTACGCGCCGCAGGCGGCCTTCTTCTCCGAGATGTTCGCGACCCGGATGCGCTACTCGGGCGCCTCCATCGGCGCCCAGTTCGCCTCGGTGGCGGCCGGCGCCCCGGCCCCGCTGATCGCGACGGCGCTGCTGAAGGACTACGGCAGCTCGACGCCGATCGCGGTGTACGTCGCCGTCGCGGCGGTGATCACCGTCCTCGCGGTGCTCTGCGCCCGGGAGACCCGCGGCCGGGACCTGACCGAGGCCGACCCGGAGGCCGGTGCGCAGGCCGGTGCGCAGGACCGGGTGGCGGGTGCGCCGGAGAGCGCCGCCGTCACCAAGACCGCGCGGGCCTGACGGACCGGTGGCCGGCGCCCACGACCCCGTGCGCGCCGGCCACCCGCACCGGCCACCCGCGCCCGCCGGGCCGAGCGGCTACGATCGCGCTTCCGTCCCTGGGGTAGCGACCCACTGCCGATTGGCGGCCGTACCGTGAACGACCCCCGTCCCGAGACCGGCGCGGCACCCGCGCTACGGCGGTTGCTCGACCTCCTGGCCTCCGGGGCCGCCACCGAGGACTTCGCCGAGGTGCTGGCCGACGCCCGCCGCCGGGGGGCACCGGCGGCCGTGCTGAGCGCGATCGACGACGCCACCTGGCAGGCGCTGCGGGTGCACCGGACGCTGCGCCAGCACCGCCGCCGCGAGGCCGAGCTGACGGCGCTCTTCGACACCGCCGGGGACCTCGCCGCCTCCCGGGACCTGGACACCGTGCTCCAGGCGATCGTCCGCCGGGCCCGGCTGCTGCTCGGCACCGACACCGCCTATTTGACACTCCCGGACGAGGCCGCCGGCGACACCTACATGCGGGTCACCGACGGCTCCGTCTCGGTGCTCTTCCAGACCCTGCGGCTGAGCCTGGGCGACGGCCTCGGCGGCCTGGTCGCCCAGACCGCCCGCCCGTACGCCACCCCCGACTACCGGACCGACGAGCGGTTCCACCACACCGGCACGATCGACGCGGGCGTGCTGGACGAGGGCCTGGTGGCGATCATCGGAGTGCCGCTGCTGCTCGGCGGGCGGGTGATCGGGGTGCTGTTCGCCGCCGACCGCGCCCCACGCGCCTTCTCCCCCGACGAGGTCGCGCTGCTCTGTTCGCTGGCCGCGCACGCCGCCATCGCGCTGGACACCGCCAAGTCGCTGGCCGACACCCGGGCCGCGCTGGCCGGGCTGAACAGCGCCAACGAACTGATCCGGGCCCACTCCGCCGCCGTCCAGCGGGCCGAGCAGGGCCACGACCGGCTCACCGACCTGGTGCTGCGCGGCGCCGAGGTACCGGACGTCGCCGCCGAGGTCGCCGCCCTGCTGGGCGGCGAGGTGGCGGTCCTGGACACCGAGGGCGACCCGCTGGCCGGCCGGGCCCAACCCGCCGAGGGGCTGGCCGGGGCCGTCGCCGCCTCCCGGGCCGAGGGCCGGTCGGTGCGGCACGGCGAGGACTGGGTCTGCGCCGTGCTGGCGGGCCAGGAGCCGCTGGGCACCCTCGTGCTGCGCGGGCGGCCGGGCCTGGAGGACGCCGACCGGCGGCTGTTCGAACGGGCCGCCGTGGTCACCGCGCTGCTCCTGCTGCTGCGCCGCTCGGTGGCCGAGACCGAGAACCGGGTGCGCGGCGAGCTGCTGGCCGACCTGCTGACCGCCCCCGACCGCGACCCGGCCGGCCTGACCGCGCGCGGGCGCCGGCTCGGCGTGGACCTCGGCCGCCCGCACCTGGTGCTGGTGGCGGAGCCGGCCGGCGCCCCCGGCACCGCGGCGACCGACCGCGGCCGGCTGGCGGGCGCGGCGGGGCGCTACCTGTTCGGCTCGCGCGGCATCAGCGCGGAGCACGGCGAGGCCGTGGTCCTGCTGCTCCCGGAGGACGCGCCGGCGGGCCCCGCGGGTACGGCGGGCGCGGCGTCCGCCCAGCAGGCGGCCGAGCTGGCCGCCGAGCGGCTGGCCCGGCTGGCCGGCTTCCCGGTCACCGTGGGTGTCGGCCGTCCCGCCGCCGGGCCGGTCGCGCTGGCCTCCTCGTACGCCGAGGGCCTGCGCTGCGTCCGGGCCCTGCGGGTGCTCGGCCGGGCCGGGGACGGCGCCTCGGCCCGCGACCTGGGCTTCCTCGGCGTGCTGCTCGGCGACGGCCACGACGTCGACGGCTTCGTCGGCGCGACGCTCGGCCCGCTGCTGGAGTACGACGCCCGGCGCGGCACCGAACTGGTCCGCACCCTGCGCGCCTACTTCGACTGCGGCGGCAGCCTGACCCGGGCCAAGGACGAGCTGCACGTGCACGTGAACACCGTGGTGCAGCGGCTGGACCGGGTCGAGGCGCTGCTGGGCCCGGACTGGAACCGTCCCGAGCGCGCGCTGGAGCTCCAGCTGGCGCTGCGCCTCCAACTGCTCGCCGGCGCCTGAGCCGGGGTGCTCCCGGGGCCTTCCCGGGGCGCTCCCGGGGTCGCTGCGGGCGGTTCGGGCCGGTCGTCCACCGCATTCGGGCACCTGAACGACCCGCCGGGGCTCGGGCGTACAGTGGCGAGGTTGGTCTCGAACGCCGGGCAAGGAGCAGCAGTGGCCACAGAGCGCGACGAGGTGGGCGCATGAGCGGGAACGTACGGTTCGTGCGCCTGGGCACCGGCGACGGTGCCGTCCCCTACCAGGAGGCCTGGGAGGAGCAGCAGCGGCTGCACGCCCTGCGGGTCGCGGACGAGATCCCCGACACCGTGCTGCTGCTGGAGCACCCCCCGGTGTACACGATGGGCCGCCGCACCAACCCGGCCGACCTGCCGCTGGACGGCACGCCGGTGGTCGAGGTCAACCGGGGCGGCGAGATCACCTGGCACGGCCCCGGCCAGCTGGTCGGCTACCCGATCGTGAAGCTCCCCGAGCCGATGGACGTCGTCGCCTACGTGCGCCGGCTGGAGGAGGCCCTGATCCGGGCCTGCGGCGAGTTCGGCGTGGAGACCACCCGGATCGAGGGCCGCAGCGGGGTCTGGGTGCTCGGCGCGAGCATCCCGGACGCGGTGGTCGACCCGGCGCAGGTGGTGGACATCGGCAAGCTCACCCTGCGGATGGGCCTGCCACTGGGCATCGACCCGCGGCTGGCCGGCCCCGAGTACGCGCCGTCCAACGCCGGGCAGCGCGGCGACGACCGCAAGCTCGCCGCGATCGGCGTCCGCGTCTCGCGCGGGGTGACGATGCACGGCTTCGCGCTGAACTGCAATCCGGACATGACCTGGTTCGACCGGATCGTGCCCTGTGGCATCCGGGACGCGGGCGTGGCCTCGCTCTCCGGTGAGCTGGGCCGCGACTTCGAAGTCGGCGAGGCGCTGTCCGTGGTCGAGAAGCGCCTGGCGGAGGTGTTCGCCGAGCTGCCGGAACCGGCACTCGGCCGCTGAGCCCGCTCCCGGGGCCGACCGACCTCGCCACCCGGGAATCTACCGGCCGGTAGCACTGTTGCCCTGCGTTTGCGGGCCACGGGCCCGGCGAAGGCCGTACAAGCACAGGCGTACCCTGGGGGTACCCCGTCTAGTTCTAGGAGTCGCACGTGTCCGCTGTCGCACCCGACGGCAGGAAGCTGCTCCGCCTGGAGGTCCGCAACAGCGAGACCCCCATCGAGCGGAAGCCCGAGTGGATCAAGACCCGCGCGAAGATGGGGCCGGAGTACAACGCCCTCCAGTCGCTGGTGAAGAAGGAGGGGCTGCACACGGTCTGCCAGGAGGCCGGCTGCCCCAACATCTTCGAGTGCTGGGAGGACCGCGAGGCGACCTTCCTCATCGGCGGTGACCAGTGCACCCGCCGCTGCGACTTCTGCCAGATCGACACCGGCAAGCCCGCCGACTTCGACCGTGACGAGCCGCGCCGCGTCGCCGAGTCCATCGTGACCATGGACCTCAACTACGCCACCATCACCGGCGTCGCCCGCGACGACCTGGCGGACGGCGGCTCCTGGCTGTACGCCGAGACGGTGCGCCAGGTGCACGCGCTGACCGCCGGCCGCGAGAGCGGCCGCACCGGCGTCGAGCTGCTGATCCCCGACTTCAACGCCGTCCCGGAGCAGTTGGCCGAGGTCTTCTCGTCCCGCCCCGAGGTGCTGGCGCACAACGTCGAGACGGTGCCGCGGATCTTCAAGCGGATCCGCCCGGCGTTCCGCTACGAGCGCTCGCTGGACGTCATCACCCAGGCCCGCGCGGCCGGGCTGGTGACCAAGTCCAACCTGATCCTGGGCATGGGCGAGACCCGCGAGGAGGTCAGCCAGGCGCTGGCCGACCTGGTCGGCGCCGGCTGCGAGCTGATCACCATCACCCAGTACCTGCGCCCGTCGCTGCGCCACCACCCGGTCGAGCGCTGGGTGAAGCCGCACGAGTTCGTCGAGCTGCAGCAGGAGGCCGAGGAGCTCGGCTTCGCCGGGGTCATGTCCGGCCCGCTGGTGCGGTCCTCGTACCGCGCCGGGCGGCTGTACCGGCAGGCGCTGGAGCACCGCGAGCGGACCGCGGCGGTCTGACCGCGTCCGGTCGTGTTCCGGCCGCGGCCGCGGGGCCGGTTGCGGCCGGAGGCCGCCGCGAGGCCGCTTCGGCCGCGGAGCCGCGGTCCGGTCCGGCCGCCGTCCGGTGTGAGCCATCTGAGGGGCGGAGCTACGGCTCCGCCCCTTCGGGTTCACCGGGCTTTGACTGACGGGTCACGGGCTGGTAACACGGAGTGGTGAGGATGGAAGCGTTCGAATCATTTCCGCCACACGATCCACCCTGTGATCCACCACGAGATCCGCGACGGGATCCGCGACGGGATCCGCCACAAGAGGAGCTGTTCGA
The DNA here is from genome assembly GCF_055564815.1 of Kitasatospora sp. NPDC028961. NCBI lineage: Bacteria > Bacillati > Actinomycetota > Actinomycetes > Kitasatosporales > Streptomycetaceae > Kitasatospora > Kitasatospora sp. NPDC028961. The sequence continues at coordinate 273,918 of NZ_JBVHVO010000003.1, forward strand.
CATGCAGGTCGGCATCCGGTCGGTGGGCACCGCGCTGCGGCTGGCCGAGAGCGTGCTGCTCGCGGGCGGGCAGCGACAGGCCCGGCGCAACGCCTGGGCCGCGGTCTGCGAGAACCGCCGCTACGCGGCGGACCGCGAGCGCGACACGGTGTCGGGAGGCCCCGTGGTGGAGTCCGCGCGCCGTTAGGGCCCCTCCGGCGCCGCCCCCGCGCGACCACTGTGCGCGACCGTCCCGGGGCACCCGGGTCACGGTTCGGTGCGAACGGGTACCCGGGCTTGGTTATCCCGTACCGACGGCACGTACCATGAGCGTTATGGCGAGGGAAACATCCGAGAACCCCGGGCGACTGAAGCAGATCCGCCTGGCATACACCATGACCAAGAAGGTCGACACCAAGATCGGCCTGATCATCGCCGGCGTCGGCCTGCTGACCTTCGGCGTGTTCCTCGCCATCGGCTTCGCGATCGACCACCCGATCTATCTGGGCATCCTGGGCTTCATCGTGGCTTTCCTGGCCATGGCGATCGTCTTCGGGCGCCGGGCCGAGCGCGCGGCGTTCGGGCAGATGGAAGGGCAGCCGGGGGCCGTGGCGGCGGTGCTGAACAACATCAAGCGAGGCTGGAGCGCGAGCTCCACCCCGGTGGCGGTCACCCGTAACCAGGACGCGGTCTACCGCGCCGTGGGCCGGGCCGGCATCGCGCTGATCGGCGAGGGCAACCCGAACCGGGTCCGCCAGCTGCTGGCGTCCGAGAAGAAGAAGATGGCCCGGGTCGTCGGCGACGTGCCGGTGCACGACATCGTGGTGGGCACCGGCGAGGGCGAGATCCCGCTCAAGAAGCTGCAGGTCCACCTGATGCGACTGCCCCGCGCGATCACGCCCGCCCAGGTCACCGAGACCAACGACCGCCTCCGCGCGCTGGGCGACCTGCTCTCCAAGGCGCCGATCCCCAAGGGCCCGATGCCCAAGGGCGCCCGGATGCCCAAGGGCGGCCAGGTCCGCTGACCCCCTCCCCCATCGACGCGAACGGCCCCGCCGCGGAATCTCCGCTGCGGGGCCGTTCGTCGTTCCGGGGGGGTGCCGTGGGGCGGCGTCCGCTAGATGCGGACCTCGACCGTGCCGACCGCCTTGTCGTGCAGGCCGCGGGTGTCGCGGTCCCACACCAGGGCCGGCACCACCAGGCAGAGCAGCAGGGTGCGCAGCAGCACCTGCGGGATGGTCGCGCGGCGGCCGTCCAGGCGGACCACCCGCAGGCCGAACAGCCGCTTGCCGACGGTCGTGCCCGTGGTGGCGAGCAGCAGCACGGTGACGGCGAAGAACAGCGGGGTGGTCCACAGGTTCGCCGAGGCCGGCGAGCCCTTGCCCAGCAGCCCGTAGGCGACCAGGGCGATCAGCCAGCCGTCGACGAACAGCGCGCCCAGGCGCCGGCCCGGGCCACCGATCGAGCCGGTGCCCTCCTTGGGCAGTCCGAGGCGCTCACCGCGGTGGCCGAAGTCGGCACCCATCTTCTCGGCGGCCGCCTTCGGGCCGTCGATCCACGATCCCAACGCTTCTCTGGTGTCCACGAATCCACACTAACCGGGCGGACGGCGCGGCTCGGCACCGGCTCCCCCGGAGGGTGAATCCCGTCTCCCGGGGCTTCCCAAGTGGTCCAGACCACTCGCGGGGCGCGATCCGGGCCGCCGAAGCGTTTTGCCCCGGAGCGTACGACTTTGCCGCCCGCCCGGGGGTGGCGGTTAACATTCAGGAAACGAGCGGGTCACCGGTCGGAAACGGCCTGTTCCTAGGGTGAGCCCCATTCGCACGCCGAGGAGGATGGATGTTCAACAACGCCGCCGAAGTGAAGCAGTTCATTCAGGACAACGATGTGAAGTTCATCGACGTCCGGTTCTGCGATCTCCCGGGCGTCATGCAGCACTTCTCCGTGCCCGCGGCGACCTTCGACCCGTCCGAGACCCTGATGTTCGACGGCTCGTCGATCCGCGGCTTCCAGGCCATCCACGAGTCCGACATGGCACTCGTCCCGGACCTGGCCACGGCCCGCCTCGACCCCTTCCGCAGGGACAAGCACCTCAACATCAACTTCTTCATCCAGGACCCGGTCACCGGCGAGGCGTACAGCCGTGACCCGCGCAACGTCGCGAAGAAGGCCGAGGCGTACCTCGCCTCCTCCGGCATCGCCGACACCGCGTTCTTCGGCCCCGAGGCCGAGTTCTACGTCTTCGACTCGGTGCGCTTCGACACCAGCGCCAACGCGTCGTACTACCACATCGACTCCGAGGCCGGCGCCTGGAACAGCGGCTCCGCCGAGGGCGACGTGCGCGGCTACAAGGTCAAGTACAAGGGCGGCTACTTCCCGATCCCGCCCGTCGACCACTTCGCCGACCTGCGCGCCGAGATGTCGCTGGAACTGGCCGCGGCCGGGCTGGAGGTCGAGCGCCAGCACCACGAGGTCGGCACGGCCGGCCAGGCGGAGATCAACTACAAGTTCAACACGCTGCTGCACGCCGCCGACGACCTGATGCTGTTCAAGTACATCATCAAGAACGTCGCGTGGCGCAACGGCAAGACCGCCACCTTCATGCCGAAGCCGATCTTCGGCGACAACGGCTCGGGCATGCACGTCCACCAGTCGCTGTGGACGGAGGGCTCGCCGCTCTTCTACGACGAGCAGGGCTACGCCGGCCTGTCCGACACCGCCCGCTACTACATCGGCGGCCTGCTGAAGCACGCCCCCTCGCTGCTCGCCTTCACCAACCCGTCGGTGAACTCCTACCACCGGCTGGTGCCCGGCTTCGAGGCCCCGGTCAACCTGGTCTACTCGCAGCGCAACCGCTCGGCGGCGATCCGGATCCCGATCACCGGCTCCAACGCCAAGGCCAAGCGCATCGAGTTCCGCGCGCCGGACCCGTCGTCCAACCCGTACCTCGCGTTCGCCGCGATGCTGATGGCCGGCCTCGACGGCATCAAGAACAAGATCGAGCCGCTGCAGCCGGTCGACAAGGACCTGTACGAGCTGGCCCCCGAGGAGCACGCCAACGTGCCGCAGGTGCCGTCCTCGCTCCCGGCCGTCCTGGAGGCCCTGGAGGCCGACCACGAGTACCTGCTCGCGGGCAACGTCTTCACGCCCGACCTGATCGAGACCTGGATCGACTTCAAGCGCACCAACGAGATCGCCCCGATCGCCCTCCGCCCCCACCCTCACGAGTTCGAGCTGTACTACGACCTCTAGAAGGCCCTCGCCGCACGGCGGTTCGGACTCGCAGCGTGCCCTGGGGGTCAGCGTTTCGCTGACCCCCAGGGCACGGTGCGTTCCGGGCTCGGCGGGGTCAGCGGATGGTGACGGGGAGGGTGTCGAAGCCGCGGAGGACGAGACGGTCGCGGCGGGTGGGGACGCCTCCGGGGGCGAGTCGCTGGAAGCGGTCGAGGAGCGCCGGCACGGCGAGCTCGGCCTCCAGCCGGGCCAGCTGGGAGCCGAGGCAGAAGTGCGCGCCGCCGCCGAAGCTGAGCGGCTGGCTGTCCGTCCGGGTGGGGTCGAAGAGTTCCGGGCGGTGGTAGCGCGCCGGGTCGTGGTTGGCGGCGGCCAGCAGGACCAGCACCACCGTGCCGGGCGGCGTCGGCACACCGGCCACGTCGAGCCCGGCGGCCAGCGCGATCCGAGTGGTGAGCTGGACCGGCGAGTCGTGGCGCAGCACCTCGTCGGTGAACCGCGCCGGGGCGAGCGCGCCGGTGCGCAGCCCCGCCATCGCCCACGGGTGCCGGAAGAGCAGCGAGAGCCCGTTGCCGAGCAGGTTGGTGGTGGTCTCGAAGCCGGCCACCAGCAGCAGCACCAGGTTGGCCAGCAGCTCGCGGCCGGAGATCCGCTCCGGGGCCTCGACGGCGATCCGGGCGAGGTCGCTGACCAGGTCGTCCTGCGGACGGGCCAGGCGCTCGGCGGCGAGCGCGGTGAAGTAGCCGGACAGCTCGTCGGCGGCGGCGTCGGCGACGGCCAGCTCGGCGAGGTCCTGGACCAGCTCCAGGGCGACGGTCAGGTCTCCCGCGAGAGCGCGGAACCGGTAGCGGTCCGGCTCCGGGACGCCGAGGAGTTCGCAGATGACCTCGACCGGCAGCCGGAACGCGAAGGCGTCCATGAAGTCGACCGGCGAGCCGTCCGCGCCCTGCTCCGCCATCGCGTCCAGCAGCCGGCCGACCGCGGCCTCGACGGCCGGCCGCAGCGCCGCCACCCGGCGGGCGTTGAAGGCCGAGGCGATCAGCGAGCGCACCCGGGCGTGGTCGGGCGCGTTGCGCTGCAGGATCGAGCGGCCGAGCAGGGTCACCGACGAGTGCCGGGCCACCTCGGCGTTCGCCTCCGCCAGCAGCTCGATGTCCTCCAGCCCGAAGCCGGGGTCGCGCAGCACCCGGTTGGCCGCGGCGTGGCCGGCCACCAGGACCGTGCCGGGCCCGGCGGGCACGGCGGGGCCCAGCTCGTGCAGCCGCGCGTACAGCGGGTACGGGTCCGCCATGCCCCTGTCGGCCGTCAGCCGCTCGATGATCGACGCGCCGTCCACCCGGTGCTCCCCTCCCGCGATCCGCTGCCGAGACCGCGTTCCCGGGGCCTCGCTGCCGGTTCGTAAACCGCCGGTGGACGCACGGTAGTTCCCGGGAGCCCGGGTTCACCCGGCCGGGGACCGGCAGTCGGTACCCTGGCGGCATGGAGATCTGGATCAACCCCCGCTGCGGGAAGTGCCGCACGGCACTCGGCGCACTGGAAGCCGCCGGCGCCAAGTACACCGTGCGGCGCTACCTGGAGGACCCGCCGACCGCCGCGGAGCTGGAGCAGATCCTGGAGCGGCTGTCGCTGGAGCCGTGGGACATCACCCGGCTCGACGAGCGGGCCGCCCAGGACCTGGGCATGAAGCGCTGGACCAGGGAGCCGGAGGACCGGGCGCGCTGGATCGCGGCGATGGCCGAGCACCCGATCCTGATCCAGCGCCCGATCATCACCGCGGAGGACGGCCACGCCGTCGTGGCCCGCACGCCGGAGGTCCTCAAGTCGGTCCTGCCGTAGGGCCCGCGAGCGGACGGTGCCGCCGCGACCGGGCGGCCGGCAGCGGTCAGTGCCGCTGGATCCGCCGCACCGGCTCGCCCGGCCGCCAGGACGTGATCCACAGGTGGTCGTCGCCCACGGTGGTGTGCACCGCCTGCTCCAGCTCCAGCCGGAAGGCCTGGAACGGGCCGGGCGGCGGCTCCGGCAGGTCCGCCGCGTAGGCGGCCAGCTCGGTCTCGTCGGTGATCTCGACGGCCCGGCCGGAGAGCTTGGAGTCACCGCCCGCCAGGGTCTCGTCGCTCGGGGTGCTGTGCAGCGCGAAGCGGGGATCGCGCTGGAGGTCGCGCGCCTTCCGCGCGCCCCGCATCGACCCGAGCGTCAGGTCCGCGCCGAGGAAGTCCACCTCGATGCCGCTCACCCGGGGCGAGCCGTCCGCGCGCAGCGTCGCCAGGACGTGGTGCTTGTTCGCCTCGAAACGGGCCCGCACGGCGAGGGCCAGCTCCGGTGCCTCGTGCTCGAAATCCTGCCAGGTAGCCATGGCCTCCAGTCTGGCACCGGGCACCGACCGTGCCCGGGAGGCGCTGTCGAAGGCGCTGTCGGTGCCCGGTGCCAGACTGGACGGGTGACCACCACGACCACGTACATCGCGTTCCTGCGGGCCCTCAACGTCGGTGGCCGGACGGTGAAGATGGAGCGGCTGCGCGCCCTCTTCGCCGAGCTGGGCCTCGACGACGTGCGGTCGTACATCCAGAGCGGCAACGTCTTCTTCCGCACCGCGGAGCCGGACCGGGCCGCGCTCACCCGGCGCATCGAGGAGCACCTGGCCGAGGCGCTCGGCTACCCCGTCCCGACGATGCTGCGCACCGTGGACGAGGTGGCGGCGCTGCTCGACGCCGAGCCGTTCGCGGGCATCGAGGCCACCCCGGAGATCCGTCTGGTGGTCAACTTCCTCTCCGAGCCGCTGCCGGCGGACTTCCCGGTCCCCTACACCTCGCCCAAGGGCGACTACGAGGTGATCGGCGCCGACGCCGGCGCCGCGTACGTGGTGATCCACCTGCGGGACGGCAAGTGGCGGACCGGCAGCAAGCTCTTCGGCGCGTCCTACCGGGGCTCGGCCACGGCCCGCTTCCTGCACACCACCGCCAAGATCCTGGCCGCCGCCAGGAAGGCCTGACCCCGGGCCGGCGGCCGGCCGGGTGGACGGACCGGCGGACGGGCCGGCGGCCGCCGGGCCGACCGGCGCGCCCGGCAATCTGGACAGGCACGGGCGGGTGACCCGACAATCGGGCCATGACGTCTCCTGAGATCCGGACGCACGTGGTCCGGCCGTCCGAGGCCGAGCGCGACCAGGCGCTCGGGGTGCTGCGGGAGGGCGCGGGCAGCGGCCGGCTGTCCCACGACACCTTCCTCGGCCGGATGGAACTCGTCCTGCACGCCGGCAGTCGGGCCGAACTCGACCGGGCGATGGCCGACCTGCCGACCGGCAATCCCTTCGGCCGCTTCGTCCTGCGGACGGTGGGTCAGCTCTCGGCCTTCGGCGTGCGGTTGCGCGGGGCCTGGCGGATCGAGCGGCTGCCCGGACTGAGCCTGCCGCACCCCGCCGCACGGCAGTTGACGATCGGCCGGGTGCCGGGCTCGGGGCTGCGGCTGCATGACGCCTCGGTGTCGCGCCACCACGCCGAACTGCGGCGGGAGGGCGAGGACTGGGTGCTGTACGACCTCGGCTCGACCAACGGCACGCACGTGAACGGGCTGCGGGTCGCGGGCGGCGTCCGCGTCCGCCCGGGCGACCAGGTCCGGTTCGGGAACCTGGAGTTCCGGCTCGCCTCGGGCTGAACGGGCGCCGGGGCGCGGGGCACCCGCCGCCGTCAGTGCGGGAACTGCCGGGGCGGGCGCCGAACCGGCAGGGTGTCGCGGAACTCCTCGATCACGCTGCTGATCTGGCGGGTCAGCACGGTCCGCTCGATCAGGTGCAGATAGCGGTGCTCGGCGGCCAGGGCCTCGACGGTGACGCCGAAGTACAGCGTCATCAGGGGATTGACGAAGAGCGGGCTGCCCTTGGTGCGGTCGGTGAACCGGACGTCGCCGAACTCGCCGCGCAGGGCGGCCGCCACCGAACCGTTGACGATGCTCGGGTACTCGGGGAACGCGGCCCTCGCGTACTCGACGGCATCCAGGTAGAGCGCGCCCTCGCGGCTGTCGCGCGGGATCGAGAACGCCCCGAGGTAGCCGCCGGCCCGCTCCAGCGCGGCGAGGTTCTCCAGCACCAGCGCGTGGTTGACGCCGTGGAAGGCGTCGATACCGAAGCCCAGGCAGGCGACCAGGCGTTCGGGGACCTCCGTCAGCCCGGCGACCGCGCCGAGGCTGGCCATGTCCTCCTCCGGCGTGCCCAGGCCGGCCTCGTCGCCGCGCATCAGGATGTCGGTGCCGCCGTCGACCAACAGCACGGCGTCGACGGCGAGATGGGCGGTGAGCGCCCGGTAGGCGTCGCGCAGCGGCCGCACCCCGACCTTCGGGAACGCCCACACCGTGTCGGGCATGCCCTGCCGGTGCAGCCAGCGGGCCAGCGTCCGCTCGGGGAAGTAGCCGTCGGGGGCCGCGGTGTCGGGGCGGATCCGGGCGACGTCGGGCTCCAGCCAGACCTCGGTGGGAAGGCCGTGGAGGTGGCTGAAGGAGAGGTTGGCCAGGTGCACCTCCTTGCCGGCCGCGCGCAGCGCGAGTGCCAGCGGCAGGCCCGCGTACACGTCGAATCCACCGCCGGCGCCGGCGATCAGGATGCGGTCGGCCGCCAGCAGACGGGTGATCAGAGGCGGTTCGAGAAGGGAGGGCACCGGGGGACGGTAGCACCGGGGGCGGCCGGCGGGACTGTCGGTGGTCGGTGCGAGGATGCGGGCATGAACCAGGAGACCGAGCTCAGCTTCGAGGTACGGCGCGAGGCGGAGGAGCGTGCCCGCGAGTTGATCCGCTGCGGGTTCCAGGAGCCGGACGAGATAGCCGAGTCCCTGGTCGACGAGTTCGAGGACCAGGGACTGGAGCCGGAGGACGCCGAGGAGATCGTCGCCCCGCTCTGGCAGGAGCGGCTGGCCGAGCAGGCGTCGTGGCCGGAGACCACGGACGTGGACCGGCTGGAGGAGGCCTTCGACGCGCTGGAGGAGCAGGGCATCGTCGCGGCGATGGACTTCACCTGCTGTGCCAACTGCGGCTACGCGGAGATCGGCGGCGAGGCGGACGAGGATTCGCGCGGCTTCGTCTTCTTCCATCAGCAGGACACCGAGGGGGCGGCCGCCGGGCGTGGACTGATGCTGCGCTACGGCGGGTTCCGGGCCGACGGCGGGAGCGCCGAGTCGGCGGAGCTCAGGACGGTGGAGATCGGCCGCGCGGTGGTCGCGGCGCTGGAGGCGGCCGGACTGCCGGTGGAGTGGGACGGCTCGCCGGAGAAGGCGATCTGGGTGACTCCGCTGACCTGGCTCAACCGCCTGCCCGAGTAGCGGGCCACGGCCGCTGCCCGCTACCGGCCCGCGGCGGCACCCGGCCGATGGCGGCGACGGCCGGCGGAGGCACCCGGCCCGCCGCGGCAACGGTCAGCGGCTGACGTGGAGTTCGGCGTAGTGGTCGTGGGCGTTGGCCTTGCGCAGGGTGATCCTGGCTGTGCCGATGGTGGTCTCGGCGCCCTCGGCGACGGTCCTGGTGTCGTCCCCGAGCTTCACCTCGGCCGCGCTGTCCGTGATGTGACTGATAGTCAGTTCGACGGTCCGGTCGCCGCCGAAGACCTGGACGGTGTGGGTGGAGTCGCCGCCCTCGGTGCGGACGACGACGTCGCAGCTGTTGTCGCTGGTGCAGAGCGCGGCGCCGCCCTCGCAGGCGGTCAGCCCGGCACCGAGCAGCAGCACGGCGGCCGCCGCGAACAGGGTCGGGCGGACCGGTACGGGCCGGCGCGCGGGGCGCGCGGTGGTGGTCGCTGTGGTCATGGTTCCGACGGTAGGCGGCGACCCGGGCCCCGCCATCCGCCCCCGGCGGTACCCTCCCCCTGGCCGCCCCCGGACTGGCCGGGCCATCCCGCCCCCGACGAAATCGGGGTCAATCCCCTAGGGAACAAAGAGAGTTGAGGCGCCCAGCGCGCCCGACGCGGACCCGGCGCCGATCATCGCACACCGTCGCGGCATAGGCGCCAGGCATATGCCACGCGCGTAGATCGAGGGCCCGCGAAAGGCCCGCCGCTCACTCGGCGGAGCCGTCCAGGGCCTCCGCCGGACCCCAGAGCAGGCCGGTGCAGCGCTGGTAGGTCGCGTGCCAGTGCGGCCAGTTGCGCGCCACATCGTCGTCGCACTGGGCCAGCAGGGACTCGACCACCGCCGGCTCGACGCCGTCCAGCAGCCAGGCGAGCGCGTCGGCGGTACCGGGGCCGTCGGCGGAACGCAGCAGCTCCAGCAGCTCCGGCAGGCTGCCCACCCGCGAGGACCGCGCGAAGACCCGCTCCATCCGCGGCAGCAGCTGACGCTCCTCGATCCGCAGGTGGGTCTCCAGCCGGGCCGCCAGGTCGTCCATGGCGTAGGCGACCGGCCAGGTGCTGCCCGCGTCCCGGCTGGCGATCCGGACCAGGGTGGTGACCCGGGTGAAGGAGTGGTCCAGGTTGTGGTGGTCGCTCTCCAGCCAGTTGAGCAGCAGGCGCAGCTCGGGCGCGAAGCGGCGGACCAGCGGCCAGACCCGGATGTCCTGCTGCTCGTGGTGGCAGGTCAGCATCGCGGTGACGAAGGTCCAGTGCCGCAGGAGCGCCTCGCCCTTCTCGTCCTCGCCGGGCTGGAGCAGCCGCAGGGCGTTGGGCAGTCGGGCGAGGTCGCGACGGAGGGCGTTGTGCACCAGCCGCAGCCCGGCGAACCGGATGGCTTGCGGCTCCTCGTCGGCGGCCCGCTGACACTGGGAGCCCGCCTGGGCGGGCACGGAGGGGGACGCTAGGGACAGCAGACGGCTCGGCATGGCACTCTCTTCACGACTTGGCACGGCGGGCTTGCACGGCATGGCACGACCGGTCCTCCCGGACCGGTTCCGTGGCTGGCAGCACTGGCGGAATGCGGTCCCACCACAGTGGCCGTAGTCGATCAGAGGCGAATCAATGTCCGATTGACGCGCAGGTCAGCGGCCTGCCGCGGACTTGGCGGCAGCCGTCCGCGCCGTCGGCGACGGGCGCGCCGGCGTGGACGAGGACGAAGGCGGGGCCCCGACCCGGCGTCCGGCGGCCCGCGCCGGGGCGGGGCCACCGGACGCGTCCACGGCGGCGCCTCCCCGGCCGGGTCAGTCGCTCTGCGGCCCCGCGAGGTTCCTGGTCAGCCACTGCAGCGTGTCCGGGATCATCTTCTTGAAGTCGCTGGTGAGGTGCTTGCCGCCGGCCTGCTCGTAGTACTCGACGGAGAGCGGCGGTGCGGCCTTGGCGACCCACGCCTTGACCAGCTTCATCTCGAACGGGTTGGCGCCGCCCGCGGTGGCGAGCAGCTTCACCTCGGCCTTGCCCTGGGTGACCAGCAGATCGGGGCTGTTGGCCTGCCGCTCCGCCTCGTGGCCCTTCCAGAGCGGCGAGTCCGGGTTGAAGTAGCCGTCGATCGGGACGGCGGCCTTGAACTTGTCCGGGTGCTGCAGAGCCAGCTTGGCACTGCAGAACGCACCTGTGGAGGCACCCATCAGGCCCCAGCCGTCGCGGCCCTTCACCGTCCGGAAGTTGGCGCGGACGAAGTCCGGGATGTCCTCGGCCATCCAGGTGCCCATCTTGGGCTGGCCCGGGATGTCGGCGCACTCCAGGGCCTTGGCCTCGTTGGAGTCGAGGTTCTGCACCGGCATGATCATGATGAACGGGTGCGCCTTGCCGGCCTTCGCCAGGTCGGCGTCGATCTCCTGGATCGGCAGCTGGTTGTCGGTCCAGGTGTTGTACCCCGCGCTCTGGCCGCCCGCGTAGAGGGTGAGCACGGGGAAGCCGGTCCGGGCGTACTTCGGGTCGTTGTACTGGGGCGGCAGCCAGACCCAGACCTTGCCGGAGACGCCCGACTTGGGCCCGTTCAGCGTGGTCATCAGGATCTGTCCGGCCGCGGTGTCCCGGGCCTTGCCGAAGCTCGCCTCCGGGCCGGTGGGCATGAGGACCTTGCCGGCCGGGTTCGGGGCCGTCGTCGCCGGGGTGCCGGGGGCGGCCGTCGGGCTGCCGGGTGCGGGGGTGCCGCTCGCCGTACCGGCGCCGCCCTTGGCGCTGCTCGCCTTGGCGGCGTCCCCCTTGCCGCCGGCATCCGTACTGCCGCACGCCGCCAGCGAGGCGGCCAGGGCGAAGGCGGCGGCGCCGGTCAGGGCGGCACGGACACGGGTGGACTGCGGCTGCACGGTGAGGACTCTCCGACCGATGTCACGCCCGGCCCCTCGGGAGCCGGCCGGCGGCCCCCGGGTGGGGCCGGACAGACCCGGGGTGCGACGTCACGCCGGCCCCCGGGGCGGCGGCGCGCCGCCCCTCGCGGGAGCGCGCCGTCCTGCGATCTTATGACGTGGACCCGGGCGGCCCGGTTGCGCTGCGGCCTGCGCCGATTCAAGGTTTGTCCCCGATCGGGTCAAGCCCCGCAGGCGCCCCCGCCACCCGGAGGGGCGGGCCACCCGCCGGGTGGCGGGGGGCTCCCCCGGGGTCCCCCCACAACCGACGGCGCGCCGGACGGGAGGGAGCCGGACTTTGGGACCTTCCACCAGTGACTCGGGGCGGCGGATCGGGAACGATCGCACCTGCCGTCGACCGACGGGCCGCCCGAAGACCCTCCGAGGAGTACCGCCATGCCACAGCAGATCGCCGTCGTCACCGGAGCCGGCAGCGGGGTGGGGCGCGCCGTGGCCGTGGAGCTGGCCGCCGCCGGGTGGCTGCCGGTGCTCGCCGGACGGCGGGAGGAGCCGCTGCGCGGGACGGCCGAACTCTGCGCGGCGGCCGGACCGGGCGGCGGGGCGGCCGTCGTGGTGCCGACCGACGTCACCGACCCGGCGGCGGTGGACGCGCTCTTCGCGGCGGCCGCCGAGCCGTGCGGCCGGGTCGACCTGCTGTTCAACAACGCCGGGACGTTCGGCGCGCCCGCCGCGGTGGACGAGCTGGACATCGCCGAATGGCGGGCGGTGGTCGACCTCAACCTCACCGGCGCCTTCCTCTGCGCCCGGGCCGCGTTCCGGCGGATGAAGGCCCAGGACCCGCGGGGCGGCCGGATCATCAACAACGGCTCGATCTCCGCGCACGTGCCGAGGCCGCACTCGATCGCGTACACCGCGACGAAGCACGCCGTCACCGGGCTGACCAAGTCGCTGTCGTTGGACGGGCGTCCGTACCGGATCGCCTGCGGGCAGATCGACATCGGCAACGCGGCGACCGAGATGACGGCGGCGATGAGCACCGGCGTGCGGCAGGCGGACGGGCGGATCGCGATGGAGCCGACCATGGACGTCGCGGACGTGGCCCGCACCGTGCGGCACATGGCGGAGCTGCCGCTGGAGGCCAATGTGCAGTTCGCCACGGTGATGGCGACCGCGATGCCGTACATCGGACGCGGCTGACCCGGGCCACAGGGGCACCCGGCCGACCCGGGCCGCGGGGGCACCCGGCGCTACTCGTCGTGGGAGTGGCGGTAGCGCCGTCGGCCGCCGGTCTCGTCCAGCCGGTAGACGCTGGTGGTCGGCCAGTACTCGCCGGCCTCCGCGGCGGGCAGTTCGGCCCGCAGCACCATCCGCAGCGAGGGCGGCGGAGCCGCGGCGTGGACCCGCTTGCGGTGACCGTCCCAGCGGCCGCCGCACAGTTCGACGTCCAGGACGGCGGGGGTGGTTCTCATCCCGTGATGCTGACAGCGTTCACCCGTACCGGGGCGGCGAACCGGCGGGATCCACTCGCCCGGGGTAGTTGCCGGGCGGCGCGCTGACGGCCGCCCGGGGAGGGTGGCACGCCGACGGCCGCCGCCCTCCCCGACGCAGGGCGGAGGGTGGCGGCCGTCGGCGCGGGTCAGCCGCGCCAGGTGTCGTTCAGGACCAGGCCGCCGGAGGCCGGCACCGTCGCCGCGCGGTTGGCGCCGGACTCCCAGGTCACGGCCCCGGCGGCGTCCTTGCGGACGTACTTGTACTCGAAGGACGTGCCCGCCGGCATCGTCACGTCCAGCTTCCAGACCGGGTACGCGGCCGAGGAGAGCGGCAGCGCCCGGGCCGGGTCCCAGCCACCGAGCGCGGCCGTACCGCCGACCACGAAGATGTTCTGCCCGGGCACGGTGGTCGCGTTGACCGCGAAGGAGGCGCCGCCGCTCACCGGCGTCCCGCCGCCGGAACCGCTGGAACCGCCCGAGCTGCCCGCGCCGCCGGGGGCGCCCACGTACAGCGCCACCGCGTCGCCCGCGCCGACGGTCGCGGTGAAGCGGCCGTCCGAGCCGACGGTGTAGGACGGACCGCCGCAGCCGCCCGCCGTCGGGTCGCCGTGCTGGACGTCGCAGTAGGAGCCGGCCGGCAGCGAGGTCTGGAAGGTCTGGGTGACCGGCCCGCTCTCGCGGTTGATCGCCACGAAGCCCTTGCCGCCGCGCCCGAAGGCGATCGCGTTGTTGCCGTTGGACCACCAGTTGGTGATCCCGGTGCCCGCCACCGCGTTGCGGAAGCCCACCATGTTGGCGACCTGCCGCCAGGCATGGGTGCAGTTCCAGCCGTCGCTGTAGCAGGCGTTGACGGTGCCGCCGTTGGGCGGGCCGTCGTCGTGGCCGGAGAAGGCGTAGCCGGAGTAGACGTTGGGCGAGCCGTAGGGGTCGGCCAGCATGAAGACGTTGGCCAGGGTGTAGGCGGAGCCGTCCTTGTAGGTCAGCGTGGAGCCGTTGCGCTCGGTGTCCCAGTTGTCGACGAAGGTCCGGGCCTTGTCGCCCGGCAGCAGACCGGAGCCCCAGGAGGCGAGGTCGGCGATCCGGCCGCCCTGGAAGGCGCTCTTCAGCCAGGTGCCGGAGCGGAACTCGTCGACGTCGCCGGTGCCGGTGTACTCGGTGGGCTGGATCGGCTCGCCCGCGCCGTAGATGACCTCCTGCACCCAGTACGCGTTGGGGTTGGCGGTCTTCGCCTTGATCGCGGCGAGGTCGGCGGCGGCGATGTGCTTGGCCGCGTCGATCCGGTAGCCGTCGACGCCGAGCGAGGCCAGGTCGTTCAGGTAGCCGGCGATGGTCTGCTGGACGTAGGAGCTGCCGGTGTTCAGGTCGGAGAGGTTGACCAGTTCGCAGTTCTGCACGTTCGAGCGGTCGGCGTAGTTGCTGATCGCGGCGCGGCAGGAGTGGAAGTCCTGGTCCTGGTAGTACCCGGGGTAGGTGTACTTGGTGTAGTTGGTTCCACCGGTGCCGGTCCCGGAGCCGGCCGACATGTGGTTGATCACCGAGTCGGCGATCACCTTGACGCCCGCCGCGTGGCAGGTGTCGATCATGCTCTTGAAGGACGCCCGGTCGCCGAGGCGCCCGGCTATCCGGTAGCTCACCGGCTGGTAGGACGTCCACCACTGGCCGCCCTGGATGTGTTCCTGGGGCGGCGAGACCTCGACGAAGCCGTAGCCCTTCGGGCCGAGGGTGTCGGTACAGGCCTTGGCGACGGAGTCGAAGCGCCACTCGAAGAGGGTGGCCGTGACGTCCTTGCCGTTGCCGGGTGGGGCGGCCTGGGCGGTGGGGGCCGCGCCGAAGGCCGCGGTGAGCGAGAGCGCGAGCGCCGCCGAGGCGGCGAGCGCGCCGGCCGTCCGGGCAGGCCGGCGGGTGGGGGCGGTGGTGACCACGATGTCTCCTGGGGGCTGGGGTGGGGCAGCCTGGGGTACCGCGTGTGAAAGGTTGCTGAAACTTGCTGGAAACTTGCAGCGCTGAACCTAAGGTCACGCTGAGAGCCCGTCAAGGCCTTGGGAACAACGTTTCCGCAGCCCCGGAAACCTCGTATACGACCTTCCACCCGCCGCGCGGCACGGCGATGCCCCCGCGCGGTCTCGCACGGGGGCATCGCCGTGGTGTCTCCAGGGCCGCTCAGGGCCGCTTCAGGGCCGCTCCAGGGCCGCTCGGGGACGCTCAGCGCCGCTCGGGACGGCGGGGCGGGCCTCAGACGGCGTCCGGCCCGCGCTCGCCGGTGCGGACCCGGACGACGGTCTCCACCGGCACCGCCCAGACCTTGCCGTCGCCGATCTTCCCGGTCCGGGCGGCCCGGACGATCTCCTCGATCACCTGGTCCGCGTCGGCGTCCTCGACCACCACCTCGATCCGGGCCTTGGGGACCAGGTCGATCCGGTACTCGGCACCCCGGTAGACCTCGGTGTGCCCGTGCTGGCGCCCGTACCCGCTGGCCTCGGTGACGGTCAGTCCGTGCACCCCGATGGCCTGCAGGGCGTTCTTGACCTCGTCCAGCTTGAACGGCTTGACGATCGCGGTGATCAGCTTCATGCGGAGGGGGTCCTGTCGGAGGAGTGCGTGAGCACGGTGGTGGCGTGGGCGGTCGTACCGTGGCCCAGGACGCCGTGATCGTACGCGGTCTCGGCGTGCACGGCGAGGTCCAGACCGGTGAGTTCGTGCTCCTCGTCGGCACGGAAGCCCATCACCCGGTCGACCGCCCGTCCGATCCCGTACGTCATGGCGAACGCGTAGACGGCGACGGCGGCCACCGCGGCCAGCTGCTTGCCGAGCTGGCCGAGGCCGCCGCCGTGCAGCAGCCCGACCGGGCCGCCGGTCATCGCGGCGCTGGCGAAGAGGCCGATCAGCGCGGTGCCGATGACCCCGGCGACGAAGTGCACACCCACCACGTCCAGCGAGTCGTCGAAGCCGAAGCGGAACTTCCAGCTGACCGCGTACGAGCAGACCACGCCCGCCGCCAGCCCGATCACCAGCGCACCGAGCAGGTCGACGCTCCCGCAGGAGGGGGTGATGGCGACCAGGCCGGCCACCGCGCCGGAGGCGGCGCCCAGGGTGGTGGCGTGGCCGTCCCGGCGCTTCTCGACCAGCAGCCAGCCGAGCAGCCCGGTGCAGCCGGCCGCCTGGGTGTTGAGCAGCGCGGACGCGGCCAGGCCGTTGGCACCCAGCGCCGAGCCCGCGTTGAAGCCGAACCAGCCGAACCAGAGCAGGCCCGCGCCGAGCAGCACCAGGGGCAGGTTGTGCGGGCGCATCGCCTCCTTCCGGAAGCCGATCCGGGGGCCGAGCAGCAGGGCCAGGGCCAGTCCGCTGGCCCCGCAGTTGACCTCGACCACCGTGCCGCCGGCGAAGTCGAGCGCGCCGAGCTTCGACAGGATCCACCCGCCGGGCGCGAACACCCAGTGCGCCACCGGGACGTAGACCAGCAGCGTCCAGACGGCGGTGAAGGCGACCCAGGAACCGAACCGCGCGCGGTCCGCGATGGCGCCGCTGATCAGCGCGGCGGTGATGATCGCGAAGGTCAGCTGGAAGGTGGCGAACAGCACGGTGGGGACGTGGCCGGTGAGCGAGGAGGGGGTGATTCCGGCCATCCCGAGGTGGTCCAGGCCGCCGATCAGCCCCCAGCCGCCGACATCCGGGCCGAACGCGAGCGAGTAGCCGGCCAGCAGCCAGACCACGGTGACCACGGCGATGGAGACGAAGCTCATCATGATCATGTTGAGCACGCTCTTGGTGCGGACCATGCCGCCGTAGAACAGCGCCAGGCCGGGGGTCATCAGCAGGACGAGTGCGGTACTGGCCAGCAGCCAGGCGGTGTCTCCGGTGTCGAGGCCGGGCGACGGGTCAGCCAGGAACATAGGGGCGTGCCTTCCCACGGGCCCGCGCCAGGGAGGAGCGCGGGTCGGTTGGGAGAGTGTCGCGAGGGCGGATTTCTGGTTGCGGACGGACACGTTTCGCCCGTGTTTCGTGTTGCCCGGCGGTTGCCCCGCGGTTGCCGGTCCGTTTCCGGAAGCTCACGCCCCGTGCCCGCCGGGCGGGCCACCCGCCCGCCACCCGCCCGCCCGCCGCACCCACGACGCAGGGCCCGGCAGCCGTGGCTGCCGGGCCCTGCTCCCTGTCCTACTTGGTTCTACTGACCGCCGGAGCGGGTCAGCTGGTGGCGATCGAGGTGTCGTCGATCACGAAGCTGGTCTGCAGCGAGGCGTCCTCGGTGCCGGCGAACTTCAGGGTGACCGTCTGGCCCGCGTAGGACGAGAGGTCGAAGGTGCGGAGCTGGTAGCCCGCGGCGGCGTCCACGTTCGAGTAGGTCTTCAGCGCGGTGCCGTTGACCGTGACCGCCAGCTTGTCGTACACCGTCGAGCCGGTCTCGGCCGTGTCGATGTGCAGGTAGAAGCTGAGCGAGGCCTTGCAGCCGGCCGGGATGGTCACCGTCTGCGAGAGGTTGTCCGAGTGGGCGGAGCCGTAGCCGTTCAGCCAGGACTTCCAGGTACCGCCGTGCGCGGCCTGCGAGGCGCTGTTGTCCACGACACCGCTGGAGGCGGTCCACGGGGCGGCGCTGCCGGTCTCGAAGCCGGCGTTGCCGAGCAGCTGCGCCGGAGTGCAGCTGCCGCCGCCGCCGGAGACGGTCCAGGTGAAGCTGGTGGAACCGGTCTTGTTGGCGGCGTCCTTCGCGGTCACGGTCACGTTGTAGGTGCCCGCGGTCGTGGCGGTGCCGGTGATCTTGCCGCTGGAGCTGATCGACAGGCCGGTCGGCAGGCCGGTGGCCGTGAAGGTCAGCGGGGCGGTGCCGCCGGTGGCGGCGATCTGCAGGTTGACCGAGCCGTTCAGCGCGGTGCTCTGGTTGCCGGGGCTGGTGACGGTGACGCCACCCGGGTTCGGAGCGGTGCCCACGTTGACGCCCGCCCAGGCGGTGCTGACCGCGTTGAGCTCGGCGCTGCCGGCGCCGTACAGGTCGGTGGCCGCCTTCTCCGTCGCGGTGCGCGCCGCGGCGTAGTTGGTGGTGGAGGTCATGTAGGTGGTCAGCGCGCGGTACCAGACCGCCGCCGCCTTGTCCCGGCCGATGCCGCTGACGGCGATGTTGCCCTGGGTCGGCGAGTTGTAGCTGACGCCGTTGATCACCTTCGCGCCGCTGCCCTCGGACAGCAGGTAGAAGAAGTGGTTGGCGACACCGGACGAGTAGTGGACGTCCTTGTTGCCGACCGTGGAGGACCAGTAGTCGGCCGAGCCGCCGTCCTTGGAGGGCTTGTCCATGTAGCGCAGCGGGGTGCCGTCCCCGTTGATGTTGATCAACTCACCGATCAGGTAGTCGGGGTTGTCGGTCGGGATGTTGGCGTAGAACTCCACCATGGTGCCGAAGATGTCCGAGGTGGCCTCGTTCAGGCCGCCGGACTCACCCGAGTAGTTCAGGTTGGCGGTGGCCGCGGTGACGCCGTGGCTCATCTCGTGGCCCGCGACGTCGAGCTCGGTGAGCGGGTGGGTGTTGCTGTCACCGTCGCCGTAGGTCATGCAGAAGCAGGAGTCGTCCCAGAAGGCGTTCACGTAGTTGTTGCCGTAGTGGACGCGGCTGTAGGCGCCGACACCGTCGTTGCGGATGCCGTTGCGGCCGAAGGTGTTCTTGTAGTAGTCCCAGGTGGCCGCGACGCCGTAGTGGGCGTCGACCGCGGCCGACTCGCTGTTGGCGACGGTGCCGTCGCCCCAGCTGTCGGTCGACTTGGTGTACAGGGTGCCGGTGCCCGAGGTCCCGTGGTTCAGGTTCGTGGTGTACATCCCACCGCGAGCCCCGTCCTTCATCTGGTACGAGGAGCCCGACTGGGTCGTACCGATGGTGACGTTGCCGACGAAGACGCCCTTGCCGGTGCCGGTCTGGATGCCCTCGAACTTCTGGATGACCTGGCCGGAGGTCGCGTCGGTGACCACGTGCAGCTTGCTCGGGGTGCCGTCGGCCTCGGTGGAGGAGACGACCGTCTCCCACGCGAGGCGCGGGCTGTTGTCGGCGGCCCAGACCACCAGGCGGGGCGCGGACTCCAGCGCGGCGCCCGACTCGGCGGCCAGCGCGGCGGACTGCGCGGCCGGCGCGGCCAGCTTCGGCGTGGTGCTCACGCCGGTCAGCGGGGCGGTGCTGGCGCGGTCCACACCCTTGGTCGCACCCGTGGCGCTCTGGTGCACGACCAGGTCGCCGCCGAGAACCGGAAGGCCGTTCAGCGTGCGCTCGTACCGCAGGTGGCGGGTACCGTCGGCGTCCTGGGAGACGTCCTTGGTGACCAGCTTCTCCTCGCTGCCCAGGCCCAGTGTCTGGGCGAGGGCGGCGGTCTGCCCGGTCGCCGAGGCGACCAGCTGGGCACGGCTCGCCTGCTGGGCGGCGACCGCGGCCGGCGCGTCCGGGGTGGCGGCCTGCGCGATGACGGGGATGCCGGTCACCAGAAGCGCGGTGGAGGCGGCCATGACAACCGCTGCCTTCCGAGCCTGGGTGTAACGGGACATGCGGACTCCTTTTCCGACCGACGCGGGGTGCGCGTGCGGTGGAGAGAACCTGGCCGCAGGGTTGCGGCGCAGTGGGGGCCCCCGCCGCCGGGTGCGCGGCGCGGGTGCGGTTGCGGAGCAAAGACCGAGCAGTTGCTGGCAGGAAGAGGCGCTGAACCTGACCTGGGACAGCCGCACCGGGGGGTGGGGCCCCCTCGTCTGCAGCCGGGGGAATCGTGGCAGTAAACGAGCCGTGAATGACAGATGCATGCCACTGATTGGCCGATTAGCTACCGGGACCGTTCATCCGTCGGACCCCCGTCCGTGTTACAGGCGCGGGAACTACCGACGACGGTTTTCATCGCCACCCGAAAGGTTCGATCACTTCCGGCGGGCACTGACCAGCGCTCAGGGCCCGCTCGGCGTCCGTATGGTGGACCGCGCTGCCGGGCGGATCCGTCACCTCACCTTTCCGGCCGTGCCAACGACGGTTTTCGGCCACTCGCGCGCCGGGCACCGGCGGGAAATACCACGGCCCCGCGCCACCCGAGGGCGGTGCGGGGCCGGGTACGGCGGAGCGTCAGTTCTGGACGAAGACCGCCACGGTGCGGCCCGGCACGGTGAAGGTGCCGGTGGCGGCGGCGAAACCGGACTGCCGGACCACCGGATCGGCCCCGCCCGCCTGGACCGGGTGCAGCGCCTGCGCCGTCCCCTTCAGGGCGGCCACGGTCTGGCTCTGCGCGGTGGGCGTGGCGTTGAACACCACGGTGATGCCCTTCTGCGCCCCGGCCAGCCCGGTGCCGTCCAGGTGCAGCGTGATCACCCCGGGCGTCTCGCCGGGCGTGCCGGAGAGCGGGTAGGAGAGCCGCTGCTGGACGGCGGCCAGGGTGGGCAGCGAGAACAGCGGCGAGCCCTGCTTGATCCGCAGGAACTGCTGGTACTGCGCGGTGGTCGCCCGGATGTCGGCGGCGCCCATCGCCAGCTTCGGATCGGCCAGCAGCGACTTGGCGGTCGGCCACATCTCCTTGTTGTCGGCCGCCGTCGGCACGCCGCGGCCCCAGCCGTTGCCCTGCGCCGGGTCCCACTGGATCGCGTTGAACCAGTCGCCCGAGTCGTAGGAGTTGGCGTCCAGCGACTTGGAACGCAGCAGGTCGGTGCCGGCCTGGACGAAGCCCGGCCCCTGGGTGAGCGCGGTCAACGAGAGGGCGAGCGCCTGCATCCGGGCCCGGTCGGCGGGCGCGGTGGCGGCGGGCAGCTTGTAGGCCAGCGCGTCGAACAGGTCGGTGTTGTCGTGCGCGTCCACGTACTCCACCGCCTCGCCCGGCACGGCCGCGTACCCGGTCGGGGCGCCGTTGTAGTCGACGCCCGCGCCCGTGACGGCCCGGCCCGCGCTGTCGGTGAACGCGTAGCCGGCCAGGTTGCCGGTGAGCGCCACCTTGAGCTGGTCCATCTGCTTGAGCAGCCGGTCCTTCTGCTCCTGCGGCGTGCCGTTGGCCGGCGAGCCGTTGGGGTCGGAGTACAGGCCCGAGGCGAAGCCCTGCTGCGGGGCCGAGGAGAGCTGGAAGTTGCCGCCTCGCGCCGCGTCCCGGACCCGGTCGTCGAAGGTGGCGATGCCGGTGCCGGCCATGTTCAGCTGGGTGGCCTGCGCGAAGCGGGCGTCATTGGCCACGACGCCGAAGTTCCAGCCCTCGCCGTAGAGGAAGACGTTCTTCCCGTCGACGCCGTCCGAATCCGGTGTCATCCTGCGCAGTGCGGCCTGCACGTCCAGCATGGTGGACCTGGGATCCAGGCCCATCAGGTCGAAGCGGAAGCCGTCGACCTTGTACTCACGCGCCCAGGTGGTCACCGAGTCCACCACCAGGCGGTTCATCATGGCGTGCTCGGGCGCGGTGTCGGCGCAGCAACTGTCGGTCGTCACCTTGCCGTTGGCGTCGAGCCGCTGGTAGTAGCCGGGGACGACCCGGTCCAGCACCGAGTGCTCGGCCTGGCCGGCGGCGGCGGTGTGGTTGTAGACCACGTCCAGCACCACGCGCAGCCCGGCCTGGTGGATCGCCTGCACCATCTGCCGGAACTGCACCGTCCGGGCGGTGCCCTCCGGGTCGGTGGCGTACGAGCCCTCCGGCACGTTGTAGTGCAGCGGGTCGTAGCCCCAGTTGTAGGCGTCCTCGGCGGCGACGGCCGCCACGCACTCCTGCTGCCGCTCGCTGTCCGCCGCCAGGGCCTTGAGGTCGCAGGCCGGCAGCTTCTGCTGGGCCCGGTTCTCCCGGATGGTGGCGATGTCGAAGGTCGGCAGCAGGTGCACGGTGGTGACGCCGGCCTGGGCCAGCTCCCGCAGGTGCCGCATGCCGGCCGACTGGGACTCGGTGAAGGCCAGGTAGGTGCCGCGCTCGGCGGCCGGCACCGTGCCGTCCTCGACCGAGAAGTCCCGGACGTGCAGCTCCTGGATCTGCTGCTGCGCCGGCGGGACGGCCTTCGGGACGGTGTGGTCGTCCCAGCCCTTGGGCTTCAGCGCCTTGGCGGCGAGGTCGGCGACCAGGCTCCGCCCGGAGTCGGCGGACAGCGCCACCGAGTACGGGTCGGTGACGGTGTTGACCACCAGCTGCTGGACGGACGGCGCCCAGACCTTCACCTGGTACAGGTAGTACTTGCCGTCCAACTCGGCCTTGTCACGGACGAGTTCCCAGACACCGGTCTCGTCGTCCAGCTTCAGCGGGACGGTCTTCGGGGTGCCGCCGGCCGGTCCGTCGAAGAGCTGGACGGAGACCTCCCGCGCGGTCGGCGCCCAGACCGACAGCGCCACCTTGCCGTTGTAGTAGGCCGGTCCGAAGTCCACCCGGCCGGTGCGGCGGGCGTACAGGTCGTCCAGCACGCCGGGGGTCTGCACCCCGGTCGCGGCCAGCGCGGCGCCGCTGGGCAGGTGCTCGGTGAAGAGCAGCTGGCTGCGGAGCGCGGCAGGCACCCGGGCCGCGTCGCGGGCGTCCACGGTGAAGGCCCGGTAGCCGGCCAGGTGCGGGAAGGCGGCCTTCTGGGCGTCGGTCAGCCCGGCGGCGGGGGTCAGCCGGATCCACTGCCCGGCCTTGCTCAGCACGCCCTTCTCGGCGCGGATGCCGCCCTCGGGGTCGTACACCAGCTGGGCGCTGGTGCCGCCGGCCAGTGCGGCGTCGTTGGCGCCGTACCCGGCGGGCACCACGACCGTGCGGGCGTCGATCCACTGGGCCTTGGCGGAGCCGGGGTCCAGCTGCGAGGCGGCGGCGGCGTTCTGCGGGAGCAGGTAGCCCTCCCGGCCGCCCAGGATCCAGACCTCGTGGCCGTTGGCGGCGAGGTCCAGCGACTGGTCGGTCGGCAGGTCCTTGTCGTTGCCCCGGTGCAGGACGTAGCTGAGGCTGGTGGCTCCGGGGGCCAGCGGCACCTCGAAGACGGCGCCGAAGGCGTCGCGGCGGACCGGCAGCAGCGGGTTGCCCCAGTCGGTCGGGGTGGCGGCGCCGGTCCAGTCGTGCAGGCCCCAGCCGGTGTAGTCGCCGTCGGCCCGGTTGTAGTGGATGACGGCGGTGCCGGCGGGCTGGGTGTTGGCGGGCCCGGGGTTCGCCGTCCGGACGGTCGGGTCACCCTCCTTGAGCCAGACCTCGCCGGTCGCGCCGACGTCGAGGTGGCGGTCGGTGTCGACGTCCTTGACGCCGCCCTTCTCGACGACGAAGCCGACGTCCGAGGCCCCCTCCTTCAGCTTCACGTAGGCGAAGGCGCCGTAGGCGTCCCGGCCGGTGAAGCCGTGCCCGGCGGGCCAGGGGGTGGCCTCGCCGTCCGCGAGGTCGCCCCAGGCGTAGAGGTTCCAGCCGTCGTAGTCGCCGTCCTCGCGCTGGTAGTGCACGACGGCGTACGGGCGGGCGGTGGCGCTGGGCGCCGGGGCGGGGGCGGGGGTGCCGGTGGTGAAGCTTCCGGTGGCCGAGCGCAGGTGGCCGCCGGAGTCCTGGACCACGGCCTTGTAGCGGACCACCGTGCCGGGCTGCACGGCGCCGAGGTCCTGGGTGACCCGGTACGTCCCGTTGTCGGCGGTGCCGAGGGTCCGCCAGGGCGCGTCGCCGATCTGCGCGGCGAAGGTGACCCGGTCGAAGCCGCCGCCGTCGACGTCCGCGCCGACGGTGACGGTGCCGGTGGAGCCGTCGGCCGGGGTCCGCAGCGCGAGCTTCGGCGCGGCCGCGACCGGCGCCAGCTTCCCGGCGGCCTTGAACACCACCGAGGAGAGCGCGGGCACGGTGACGGTGACCGCGCGGTCCGCGCCACTGGTCAGCCGCTCCCCCGCGGCCGGGTAGATCCGGTCGAAGCCCTGGCCGGCCGAGAAGGTGCCCAGGGTGACGGTCTTCGCCTCGGCCGCGTTGTTGACCGCGACCAGGTACTCGACCTGCTGCCCGGCGTCGATCCGGGAGAAGGCGTACACGCCCGCGCCGTCGGCGGCGTACCGCTCGATCTGGGCGCCGTCGGCGAGGGCCGGGTGGTCCCGGCGCAGCGCGGCCAGCCCGGCGATGCCCCGGTAGAGCTCGCCGTCGCGCCCGTAGCGGTCGGCGGAGCCGGAGGGGCCGCCGAGCACCCGGTCCGTGTTGTAGGAGGGGGTCCGCGAGGCGAAGAGGTCCTGCCGGGCGTCCTTGTCGCCGCCGGCGCCGGTGAAGCCCTGCTCGTCGCCGTAGTAGACGACCGGCTGGCCCCGGGTGAGGAACTGCAGCTCGGAGGCGAGCCGGTCCTTCTTCAGCAGGGTGGCGTCGTCGGCGCCCGGGTTGTCGCCGAGCAGGAAGGACCCGAAGCGGCCCATGTCGTGGTTGCCGAGGAAGGTCGGCAGCTCGTAGGCGTCGGTGTCGGCGGTGGTGTAGCGGTAGTCCTGCCCGTACACGTCGGCGAGGCCGCGGGCCGAGCCGCCCTGCGAGACGTAGGAGCGGGCGGCGCTCTGGAACGGGAAGTCCAGGGTGGCCTGGAGCCGGCCCTTGGTGACGTACGGCGAGGTGACCGCCGGGTCGCTGGAGAGGACCTCGCCGAACATGAAGAACTTCTTGTTGCCCTGCTTGGCGGCGAAGTCCTTGAGCGCGGGCGCCCACTGCTGCCAGAAGGCCATGTTGACGTGCTTGACGGTGTCGATCCGGAAGCCGTCCACGCCGGCGTCCTTGACCCACTGCTGGTAGACCTTCTCGAAGCCCTGGACCACCTTGGGGTTCTGGGTGTCGAGGTCGTCCAGGCCGGAGAAGTCGCCCTCGGTGGCGGACTCGCCGACGAAGGTCGAGTCGCCCCGGTTGTGGTAGAGCGCGGGGTCGTTCAGCCAGGCCGGGGCCTTGGCGGCGGTGTCGGCGGGCTTGCGGAAGACCGGGCTGTAGGGGAACGAGTCCTTGGTCAGTTTCGGCCAGGCGGCCGGGGAGCCGGCGCCCGCGTCGGCGACGGCGGTCTCGTCGACCGGCCGGCCGTCGGCGTCCAGCACCGGGTAGGCCCCGGTGGAGCGGTAGCCGTACTGCTGCTGCGCGTAGTCGAGGACGTCGGCGGTGTGGTTGGTGATGACGTCGAAGAAGACCTTGATGCCCTTGGCGTGCGCCTTGGCTATCAGCTCCTTGAGCTGCTCGTTGGTGCCGAAGTGCGGGTCGACCTGGGTGAAGTCGGTGATCCAGTAGCCGTGGTAACCGGCCGAGGCCTGGTCGCCGGCGCCCTGGACGGGCTTGTTCTTGAAGATCGGGGCCATCCAGATCGCGGTGGTGCCGAGGTCCTGGATGTAGTCGAGCCGCTGGAGCAGGCCCGCGAGGTCGCCCCCGTGGTAGAAGCCCTTGTCGGCCGGGTCGAGGCCGTGGTCCAGCCGGCTGCCGGTGATGCCCCCGGTGTCGTTGCCCGGGTCGCCGTTGGCGAAACGGTCCGGCAGGACGAAGTAGAACTGCTCGCGGGAGAGGTCGTGCCGCCCGGCGGTGGCGGCCAGCGCGGCGTCCGAGGGCGGGCCGGGCGGGGCCGCGGCGAAGGCCGCGGGGGCCGCGCCGCCCAGGGTGGCGGCGGTCAGCGCGGCGGCCAGCAGCACGGCCGTGCGGCCGGGTCTGCGGATCGGGGTGGTGCTCCGTCGGCGTGCGCGGCGGGGCGGGACATCGGCCACTGAGGGCTCCCTTGCGGGGGTAAGGGGTGTCGAGTTGCCAGGACGCTAGCGGTCTGCAATCTGTTTCAGCAAGATGCAGAAAGGGTTTCGGTCCCGGAAATTTCGGCCCCCGACGTGCCGCTGCCCGCCCCCGATTGCGCCACCCGAGGCACTCGGCGTGACAATAGGACGTATGCCCGTCCCGCCGGTTCGTACCAGATCCCACAGCACCCCCTACCCCGGTGGGAGCAGTCCCCTAGCCCTCAAGGGGGACAGTCGGTGAAGAATCCACTTCCAGAGGATGAGCAGACGGCTACGGGACGTCTGGCAGACTTCTCGTCCATGGGGGAACCGACCGAAATCCAGCAGACCGGCGCCGAGCGCGCCGCGGCGGCGCACGGTGGCGGTTCCGCAGCGGGCCCGGCCGGCTCCGGCCGGGTGCCCGACGGAGCCACCCGCGTCGCCCAGTCCCGCGCGGCCGCGCTGCGCGGCCGCATCCGTGACCAGCGCCGTTCACCGGCGCGACCGCGGATCTGGTTCGAGCTGGCGCTGATCGGGATCAGCTACTGGGTCTACTCCCTCGTCCGCAACGCCGTCCCGGAACAGGAAGCGATAGCCCAGAAGCACGCGGGCTGGATCTGGGACTTCGAGCAGAGCCTCGGCGTGGCCGTCGAGCGCTCGGTCAACCACGCGGTCGACAAGTTCTCGTGGCTGATCGTCGGGATGAACTACTACTACGCGACGCTGCACTTCATCATCACCATCGGCGTCCTGGTCTGGCTCTACCGGCGCCACCCGGGCCGCTACGCCGCGGCCCGCACGGTGCTGTTCGTCACCACCGGCATCGCCCTGGTCGGCTTCTACTTCTTCCCCCTCGCCCCGCCCCGGCTGATGACGGACGGCGGCTTCATCGACACCCTGAAGGTCCACAACACCTGGGGTTCGATGGCCTCCGGGCCCGCCACGCACGTCTCCAACCAGTACGCGGCGATGCCCTCGATGCACATCGGCTGGTCGCTCTGGTGCGGCCTGGCCATCTTCTTCCTGGCCCGCGCGGCCTGGGTCCGCGCGCTCGGCCTGCTCTACCCGGTGGCCACCCTGGTGGTGATCGTCTCGACCGCCAACCACTTCTGGATGGACGCCGTCGGCGGCGTCGCCTGCCTCACGGTCGGTTTCGTGGTGGCCCGGCTGATCTACCACGTCTGGGTCTACCGCCTGCCGAAGGTCCCGGCCCGGGGGGCGGCGGACGAGCCGATCACGGTGCCCGAGCAGTGGAGCGAGCCCGCGGTGAGCGCCGGACGGCGCTGAGACCGGTACGGCGAAGGGCCCGCGGAGCTTTCCGCGGGCCCTTCGCCGTACTCCGGGCCATGCCCAGGGCCCCTTCGCCGGACCTCCGGGGCCGGGGCGCAGCGATCGGGGATCAGCCGTAGAACAGCCGCTCCACCACCGCCCGGGCCCGCCGGGTGGTGCGCCGGTAGTCGTCCACCAGCTCGCCGCTGTGCCCGGCGCCGTACCCGAGGTAGCGGGCCACCGCGGCCAGCTCCCGGGCCTCCCCGGGGAAGCTGTCCCCGGGCCGGCCGCGGACCAGCATCACCGCGGAGCGCACCCGGGAGGCCAGCACCCAGGCGGCGTCCAGCACCGCCGCGTCCTCCGCCCCGACCAGCCCGGCCTCGGCGGCGGCCGCCAGCGCGGGCCTGGTCCGGGTGGTCCGCAGCGCCGGCAGCTCGTGCCCGTGCTGGAGCTGGAGGAGCTGGACGGTCCACTCCACGTCGGCCAGTCCGCCCCGGCCGATCTTGGTGTGGGTGGTCGGGTCGGCGCCGCGCGGCAGCCGCTCGGCCTCGATCCGGGCCTTGATCCGGCGGATCTCCACCACGTCCCGCTCCGGCACCCCGGAGCCCGGGTAGCGCAGCGGGTCGATCAGCTGCCGGAACCGCTCCCCCAGCTCCGCGTCCCCCGCCACCGGGTCGGCGCGCAGCAGCGCCTGGCTCTCCCAGGCGTGCGACCAGCGCCGGTAGTACGCCGCGTAGGAGGCGAGGGTGCGCACCAGCGGGCCGTTGCGGCCCTCCGGGCGCAGATCGGCGTCGACCACCAGCGGCGGCTCGGTGGACGGCCCGGAGAGCAGCGTGCGCAGCTCGTGGCAGACCGCCTGGGCGGCCCGGGCGGCGTCCTGGTCGAGCGAACCGAGCAGCGGCTCGTGGACGAAGAGGACGTCCGCGTCGGAGCCGTAGCCGAGCTCGTGCCCGCCGAACCGGCCCATCGCGATCACCGCGATCCGGGTCGGCAGCTCCCCGTGCCGGGCCTCCCAGCCGGCCGTGCAGGCGCGCAGCGCGCCCTGGAGGGTGGCCGCGTTGAGCGCGGTGAGCGCCTCGCCCGCGACGTCCAGGGCCTCGGCCGGGTCGTCACCGAGCCGCCCGAGGACATCGGCGGCGGCGGTCCGGAACAGCTCCCGGCGCCGCACCGAACGGGCGGCGGCGACGGCCGCGGGGGCGGAGTCGGCGCGGCCGACGGCGGCCAGTATCTCCTGCTCCAGGGCGGGCCGGCCGCGCGGCGCCAGGCCCTGCGGGTCGCCCAGCATGGCGACCGCCTCGGGGGCCCGCAGCAGCAGGTCGGGGGCGAGCCGGCCGGCCGAGAGGACCCGGGCCAGCTGCTCGGCGGCGGCGCTCTCGTCGCGCAGCAGCCGCAGGTACCAGGGGGTGCGGCCGAGCGCGTCGGAGACCTGGCGGAAGTTGAGCAGCCCGGCGTCCGGGTCGGCCGAGTCGGCGAACCAGCCCAGCAGCACCGGCAGCAGGGTCCGCTGGATGGCGGCCTTGCGGCTGACGCCGGAGGCCAGCGCGGTCAGGTGGCGCAGCGCGGCGGCCGGGTCGGCGTAGCCGAGCGCCTCCAGCCGGGCCCGGGCGGCGTCCGGGCTCAGCCCGGTCGCACCGGTCGGCAGCTCGGCGACGGCGTCCAGCAGCGGCCGGTAGAACAGCTTCTCGTGCAGCCGGCGGACCTCGACGGCGTGCCGCTTCCACTCCCGCTGGAGGGCGGCGACCGGGTCGGCCCGGGTGTCGTCGTTGATCAGCGGGGCGAGCGAGCGGGCCAGCCGGCGCTGGTCCTCCTCGCCGGTGGGCATCAGATGGGTGCGGCGCAGCCGGTGCAGCTGGATCCGGTGCTCCAGCGAGCGCAGGAAGCGGTAGGCGGTGTCCAGCGAGGCGGCGTCGGCCCGGCCCACGTACCCGCCCCGGGAGAGCGCGCCGAGGGCCTCCAGGGTGTTGCCGCTGCGCAGCGCCGGGTCGGTGCGGCCGTGCACCAGCTGGAGCAGCTGGACGGAGAACTCGACGTCGCGCAGGCCGCCCGGGCCCAGCTTGAGCTGGCGGTCGAGCTCGGTGACGGGGATCGAGTCGATCACCCGGCGGCGCATCTGCTGCACGTCGGTGACGAAGTTCTCCCGGGCGGCGGCCTGCCAGACCATCGGCTCCAGCGCCGTCAGGTAGGCGGCCCCGAGCTCGGCGTCCCCGGCGACCGGACGGGCCTTGAGCAGCGCCTGGAACTCCCAGGTCTTGGCCCAGCGCTGGTAGTAGGCCTGGTGGCTGGCCAGGGTGCGGACCAGCGGGCCGTTGCGGCCCTCGGGGCGCAGGTTGGCGTCCACCGGCCAGATGGTGCCCTCGCCGGTGGTGTCCGCGCAGAGCCGGGTGAGCGCGGCGGCCAGCCGGGTGGCGGCCTTGATCGCCTCCTGCTCCTCGACGCCCTCCCGCGGTTCGGCGACGAAGATGACGTCCACGTCGGAGACGTAGTTGAGCTCGCGCCCGCCGCACTTGCCCATGCCGATGACGGCGAGGCG
Organism: Kitasatospora sp. NPDC028961; assembly: GCF_055564815.1. NCBI lineage: Bacteria > Bacillati > Actinomycetota > Actinomycetes > Kitasatosporales > Streptomycetaceae > Kitasatospora > Kitasatospora sp. NPDC028961. The sequence goes on from NZ_JBVHVO010000003.1 coordinate 303,187, forward strand.
GCAGGCGCCGGCGGCCTCCGGGTCCTCCTCGGCGGCGATCTCCAGGGCGGTCTGCAGGGTGGCGCCGGCCAGGTCGGCCAGTTCGGCGGCGGTCTGCGCGAGGTCGGTGGTGCCGGTGAGGTCGCGGGCGGCGATGGCCAGCAGGCAGCGGCGGTAGGCGATCCGCAGCGCGTCCGCCGGGCTGACGGCGGCGTCCGCCCGCAGGCCCTCGCGCAGCGCGCGCCGGAAGTCCTCCGGACCGGGGTGCATGTCGCGCAGTTCGAAGGTGACCAGGACGTGCCAGTCGTGCGGGTGCCGGGCCAGGTGGTCGGCGAGCGCGGTGGACGCGCCGAGCACGCCGAGCAGCCGGTCGCGCAGCGGCTTGGAGGTGGTGAGGGTGTCGCGCAGGGTGTGCCGCTCGGTCTCGTCGGCGCCCTCCAGCAGCCGGGCCAGGCCCAGCAGGGCGAGGTCCGGGTCGGCGGTGGCGCCGAGCGCGTCCAGCAGCACCGGGTCGTCGGCCAGTCCCTCCAGACCGGGCCCGGCGAGCAGCCGGACGGCCTGCGCCGGGTCGGTGAACCCGCGCCGGACCAGCCTGATCTCCGGCCGGCTCACCCGGCTCCCGGCCCGCTGCTCCTCCATGACCCCTCCATCCGCCCGTTCAGCAGGTTACGCGCCCGCACGGCGCCGCGCCGGGCGCGACCGCGGACCGGCCCCGCCCGGCCACGAACGGGAGCCTCACGGACGCCCGGCGGACGGGCCCCGCCGCCGAGCGCCTTCACCGGCGCCGGTCGCCCCCGGCCCCGGCAGCCCCTCCGGCCGGCAGCACGGACACCGCCGTCCACTCCTCCTTCGAGGCGGACGGCGGCATCGGCTTCCTGTACGTCGAACGGGTGAAGGCCGGACGCAGAGCGCCGGGCGGCCGCTCACGGCGCACCGCCCTGTCGCCCGCAACGCCCGACCGGGTGCCCCGCCGGACGGTCACGCTGTCCGGCCCCGGCGCGCTGTCCGGCAGCCCGGGGGGACGGACCCGATCATGCGCGCCGTCGGCCGAGCCGCATCGCCGCCACACCCGCCGCGAGGAAAGCGGCCGAGAGGCCGATCAGGATCGGCGTCCCCCGGGAGCCCGTCTCGGCCAGCTCCCCGTGGGGGTGTTCGGCCGGGTGGTGCTCGCCCGCACCGTGCTGGCCGGACGCGTACCCCCCGCCCGAACCGTAGTGCCCGCCCCCGCCGTGCCCGGTCTGCTCGTCGTGCTCGCCGTGCTCGCCGCCGCCGTGGTGAGCCGACTTGCCCGGCGCCTGGCCCTTGGCGACGAGGGTCGCCTTGTTCAGGTTGTGCGAGGCCTGGTGGTTGGACTGGCTCTGCTGGTTGGAGAGGTTGTTGGCCTGCGAGGCCGACTGGTTGTTCTGAGCCGAGTTCTGCGCGCTGTTCTGCGCGGAGTTGTTCGAGTTGCTGGCGGCGCTGTTGTTCGCACTGTTGTTGAGGTTGTTCGTGACGACGTTCTGCACGTTGACGGTCACCTGGACGTGCTGGTCCTGACCCTGGTTCTGCGAGCCGCTCTGGCTCTGCCCCTGGTCCTGCTCGTTGCTCTGACCCTGGGCCTGGCCCTGACCCTGGCCCTGCTCGTTGCTCTGGCCCTGGCCCTGGCCCTGGCCCTGGCCCTGGCCCTGGCCCTGCCCCTGGCCCTGGCCCTCGTGGCCACCGTGGCCCTCATGACCCTCGTGGCCCTCGTGGTGCTCGTGGTGCTGGGGGGAGCAGTCGCAGTCCGCGGGGCCGTGCTCCCCGGGCTGGCCGTGCCAGTCCTCTTCACAGTGCTCGCCACCGCGGGCCGACGAGCCCTCGGGGAGCACGGACTCCGGCTGGGCCATCGGCCGACCGCGTCCGGGACCGCTCTCCTCCGACAGCACGGGCTGCTCGGCGGCTTCGGCGTCGCCCGGCTCCACGAACTCCGACACCGAGCCGTCGGCGAAGGCCTCTCCGGCCTCGGTGCCCTCGTCGCCCCGGTGGGCCGGGCGAAGCCCCGGTGCGGAGTAGACGGTGCTCCGCCCGTTGAAGGTCCAGGTGCTGGTGGTGGAGCCGCTGTCCTCCTCGGCCAGACGCAGGAGGCTGTCGACCCATGCGCCCTGGGCCTCGACCGATTCGGCGGCTGCGCCGTGGTCGACGACGGGCGAGGCGTAGGCCGTGCCGCCGGCGCCCAGGGCGAGGGCGGCCGAGGCCAGTCCGGACAGGACCAGGGTGGTGATTCGAGTACGCATGACACTCCAGGATGATCCGCAAAACGGATCTTCTGAATACTCTCCCGCGTCACCTGGTCACGGCTCGCACCGCTGCAGGGTAACCGCATTGGCCCAACGAATTAGCGTGCGCGGGGGACCCCTGCCCGGACGCCCGCACCGCCCGCTCCCGCCGGAGACCGGCGGGAGCGGGCGGACCCGCACAACGGAACGGGCCCGCTCCGACCGGAGCAGGCCCACTCACGCGGTTGACGGACCGTCAGAGCACCTGGAGGTTCTTCCGCAGCTCGAACGGGGTGACCTCGGAGCGGTACTCCTCCCACTCCTGGCGCTTGTTGCGGAGGAACTGATGAGCCGACGGAGCCCCGTTGGAGCACCCTCAGTCCATCAGCGAGAGCCCGCCAACAAGCGGTCATCATTGAGCCTCATCGGCCACCCCCGGTCGCCCTCGCACGGCCCACGGACGGCCCGACCCCGCACCTACCTTGCTGAGCTCGTTCGACCGAACGAGCTCAGCAAGGCCCAAGATGGCTTCGAAGAGGTGTGCGCCGCCCAAACGGAGCCTCACCTTCTGGGCGGGGATGCATCTCCCTCACCCGCTTCCGAGGTGACCCGGTCTTGCCTCGACACCACCTGCACGAGCAGCCCAAGAACCGCTCGGGCGGCGTTACGCCTGTATGTACGCCGGGACCACACCGCAGGAAGAACTACACCTACGGCCAGGATGACGCCCAGGAGCGTCAGGACGAGGAGCAACGCGACGGCCGAAGTCGGCATCTGCCCAAGAACGGTCAAAGCGACCTACCTCCAGGTTCCATGTACCTCTGCGCAACTGATCTGCGCCAAGGCAGACTGTGGAGGTACGCAGAAGGCCTCTTGAGCCGCAAGTCACAAAACGGCAGGTCAGGGCCTCACAAGAACCATCCGGAGACGGATGCCGGACGGATGCCGGACGGACGGATGCCGGACGGGCAGCAAGGAGAGCGCTGGTGGACTCCAGGGGCGCCATCGAACGCTTCACAGCGGAGCTGGGAGGCCTTTACGCAGCCGCAGGAAGGCCATCACTGGACTCGGTGATCAGTAGAGCCGCGAAGGCAGCCCCTCTGACGCGCCTGAATACTTCTTCTGTCAACGAGTGGATCAACGGAAAGTCAGTTCCTGCTCGACGGCAAGAACTCGCCATCCTTGTGCGGACCCTGGGATCTTGGAATGACTCTGGCGAGGCAGCGTGGGAAGGGTCTCCCAGAACTGGGAGGGAGGCACATCTTGAGCGCCTTCGCCTCGCCGCGCGATCTGAGAAGAGAACAAGGCGAAGTGATGCCACCTCGACCGGCGGAACGACTTCGTTGAGAATTGCCCTTGAAAATCCTTATGCACTAGAAGTGCACAAACCAATCGAAATTGACGAAGTCCCGGCAGGCTTGCCTGCATATATGGCGCGCGCACACGACGACGCCCTCCGTTCTGCCCTGCTCGGCAAAAATCCACAACTAATTGTTCTTGTCGGAGGGTCCTCAACCGGAAAGACGAGGGCCGCATACGAGGCCATCAAAGAATTGCCTCAAGGATGGAGCTTCTATCACCCCATTGCACCCAGCAAGCCGGAGGCACTTCTCGCATTTCTCGAGGATGGGACATGGCCAGAAAAGACAGTAGTCTGGCTCAATGAGCTTCAAGACTACCTTTTTCCGCCCGTCATGGGAGAACGCGTCGCGGCGTCCCTCCGAGTGACACTTTCTCGAAAATCTGAAGTTCTTTTCATCGGGACAATGTGGCCAATCTATTGGCGAGAAGTCATGGCCCAGGCATCGCCAGTGAATGATCGATTTAGCCAATCCCGCGCATTGCTTTCCAGCATGACGCACAGGGTTGACATTACGCCAGATTTTCCCAATTCCACATTAGAGAAGCATGCGCAACTGGACAGCAGGGTAAAAATTGCAGTCGGCCTTTCAAATGGAAGAGTGACCCAGTATCTTGCAGCCGGCCCCGCCCTGCTTGAGTTCTTCAAAGACTCCCGTGAAATTTCGCCGACCGCTTGGGCAGTGCTCAGTGCAGCCATGGACTGGTCGGCAATGAGTGGCTTGAACGCGACAACCCCCGAATTCCTGCGCAATGCCGCGCCCGGATATCTTACGGAAGAGGAGTGGGGTGCAACAGACGCGGAATGGTTCAGCCAGGCTACTGATCTACTAGGGCGGCAGCTCAGAGGTGCCACCTCGCCTCTTGCCCGCCTGAGATCACAGAGAGAAATTAGCAAGGATTTCACATACAAGCTAGCTGATTACCTAGTCCAGCATTCCCAGCAAGAGCGAAATCGATCCCCGGCTCCGGAAAGCTTCTGGCGCGCGGTGGGCAGATTGAGTGGCGACATAAGCGTTCCATATTACATCATTTGGGCCGCCGAAGATCGCGGAAGAGATGCACTGGCAGCCAGGCTCTGGGAGCCCCTTGCCGAAAGCGGCGACCCTGTAGCGATTGCAAGCCTTCTCAAGAACCCGACAGCCGACCCAAAATTGGTCCGCGAGTTGCTAGGGCAGGCAATAGAGGAGCTCGATTATTCAAACCCCGAAGATGTCGGGTTCATGATTTGCCAGCTCCAAGAAGTTGTCGACCATGAAGAGCTAGTAAGCGAACTGGTCGAATTCATTAGCGAGTGCATCCCATCCCTAGGAGCTGGCCCCGCCTTCGAGTGTGCAGTAATTCTAGAAACTCTCGGTGATTATGGGTTTCATGATGCAGCTTCAGAGTTCTCGACAACATTGGCAGAAGAGTGGGTGTACTGCGATTCGGAAGACCCAAGCAATGCACTATATCTCATTGAGACCCTAGTTGACACCAACAGCAAGCGAGCACTTGATTCGAGTAGCGTCATCGCACGGAAGTTCCTTGCCGGCAGGGAAGCGAGCATCGGGGATTTGGCACTTCTGGGCGCCGTAATGAGGGGTAGAGATAGTCAGCTTTTCGAGGATCTGCTGCAGAGAATTCAAGCCCGGGCTGACGAGGTCGACGCCCACGACCTCCTGCAATTGAGACCGCTAATCGGGAATCTGATGAATATGGGGCTGGACAATCTTGCCCTTGACCTTTTGAAGAAGGCTTCCGTTGCAGTGGCCGATCTAGTGATCGACAGCTCGTATGCGCCGCTAGAAATGATCGATTCTTTCCGGGAAGCCGGGTTGCTAGGTGCAGCCGAAAAGCTTTCCGAAAGATTCTCTCGAGAATATAATCCTGTAATCTCTGGCGCGGCGGGGCATGTGGCGGTCAAATTTAAGGAATTGGCCACACCAGAGCATTACCGCGTCTACTGTTGCAGGATGGCGGAGAGTGGCCCGATCTTGCCTCTCGGTGAATCTGAACAGCTTGTGGCGTCTTTGCGGGAGATGGAAGGGCTGGCAGGTATTTATCTGGCACGAGTCGATGAATTCATCGCAATGGAGCGAGGATGAGGGAGCGCTCCAGGATGCCATCGGGCGCCCAACCAGCCCCGCTGGCCCGAGGCCGTCTCGATGGGCAGACGCCCTGGACCCTGGCGGCCTTAACCCGGCAGGGAAACCTTCTACCCTCTGCGGCCCAACATGAATTGGGCAGCTAGCAGCTGGGGCCCCGACCCAGGGGCTGGCAACCGCCCCCCACGATCGTCCATCCTGACTAGGTATCTGCCTAGAGAAGGGAGCGGCTAGTGCCCGAGCGGAGCCCGCGTGGTACCTACCTGCGGATCGCCGACGCGATCGAGAGCGAGATCAGCGGGGACTCCACAGTGACGTCGCTTCCTTCCGAAGCACAACTGATGGAGACCTACAGTCATCCCCCCGCCGGAGAAGGGCAAGCGGCACCAGGCGTCCCGCGAGGACGGCATGCACGCTCTGCGGCACTTCTACGCCTCGGTCCTGCTGGACGCCGGCGAGAGCGTGAAGGCCTTGAGCGGGTACCTCGGGCACAGCGACCCCGGGTTCACGCTCCGGGTCTACACGCACCTGATGCCGAGCAGCGACGGCCGTACCCGCCGGGCCGTGGACAAGCTCTACGAAACGCTCGGATGGACCACCGATCCGACGGCTGACGGCCCCCAGACGGCCCCGGGCGGGTGAAAGGCCTCCGGGTCGGCGGTGCAAGACCGCCGACCCGGGGCTTCCACCCGCCCGGGTAAGAACTCTGACCTGCGACTACAGCACCTGGAGGTTCTTCCGGAGCTCGAAGGGGGTGACCTCGGAGCGGTACTCCTCCCACTCCTGGCGCTTGTTGCGGAGGAAGAAATCGAACACGTGCTCGCCGAGGGTCTCGGCGACCAGCTCGCTGCGCTGCATCAGGTCGATGGCCTCGCCGAGGTTCTGCGGCATCGGCTGGATGCCGAGGGCGCGGCGCTCCGCGTCGGTGAGCGCCCAGACGTCGTCGTCCGCGCCGGGCGGGAGTTCGAGGCCCTCCTCGATGCCCTTGAGGCCGGCCGCGAGGGTGACGGCGTAGGCGAGGTAGGGGTTGCAGCCGGTGTCCAGCGAGCGGACCTCGATCCGGGTGGAACCCTGCTTGCCGGGCTTGTACATCGGGACGCGGATCAGGGCCGAGCGGTTGTTGTGGCCCCAGCAGATGTACGACGGCGCCTCGCCGCCGGCGCCCGCGGTGCGCTGCGAGCCGCCCCAGATCCGCTTGTAGGAGTTGACCCACTGGTTGGTGACGGCGGCCGTCTCGGCGGCGTACTTGAGCAGTCCGGCGATGAAGGACCGGCCGACCTTGGAGAGCTGGTACTCCGCGCCGGACTCGTGGAACGCGTTGCGGTCCCCCTCGAAGAGCGAGAGGTGGGTGTGCATCCCCGAGCCGGGGTGGTCGGAGAACGGCTTCGGCATGAAGCTGGCGTGCACGCCCTGCTCCAGCGCGACCTCCTTCATGACCAGACGGAAGGTCATGATGTTGTCGGCAGTGGAGAGCGCGTCGGCGTAGCGCAGGTCGATCTCCTGCTGCCCGGGCGCGCCCTCGTGGTGGGAGAACTCCACCGAGATGCCCATCGACTCCAGCATCGTGATCGCCTGGCGGCGGAAGTCGTGCCCCACCCCGCGCGGGGTGTGGTCGAAGTAGCCGGACTGGTCGGCGGGGATCGGCGCGGTGCCGTCGCCGGGCAGGTTCTTCAGCAGGAAGAACTCGATCTCGGGGTGGGTGTAGAAGGTGAACCCGAGCTCGGAGGCCTTCTCCAGGGTGCGCTTGAGCACGAACCGCGGGTCGGCGAAGGACGGGGAGCCGTCCGGCATCAGGATGTCGCAGAACATCCGGGCCGTCCCGGGCGTCTCCGAGCGCCAGGGCAGGATCTGGAAGGTGGTCGGGTCCGGCTTGGCGATCATGTCGGACTCGTAGACGCGGGCGAAGCCCTCGATCGCCGACCCGTCGAAGCCGATGCCCTCCTCGAAGGCCTGCTCCAGCTCCGCCGGCGCCACCGCGACCGACTTCAGGAACCCGAGCACGTCGGTGAACCACAGTCGGACGAAACGGATGTCACGCTCTTCGAGCGTCCGGAGCACGAACTCCTGCTGCTTGCCCATGGGGACAGTCTCACCTCTGCTCTTTACGTTCGTGTTACGCCCGGAAACCACCCGAAAGCGACTGTCCCCATCATGGCGGATCGCGGCCGCCGAGGGCAGTGGCAACCCTCGGACGCGACATCGCGTCAGATTGACGATTAGACTCGCGGCATGCCCACTCTCCGTCTCGCCCTGTGCCAGACCGACCCCTGGGTCGGTGATCTCGACCGCAACGCGGACGAGGTGGTACGCCGGACCGCCCAGGCCGTCGAGGCCGGTGCCCGGCTGATCGCCTTCCCCGAGATGGCCCTGACCGGGTACCCGGTGGAGGACCTCGCCCTGCGCCGCTCCTTCGTCGAGGCCTCCCGGTCCGCCCTGGTCGCCCTGGCCGCGCGGCTGGCCGGCGAGGGGCTGGGCGAGGTGCCGGTCGTGGTCGGCTACCTGGGCCGGTCCGACCAGGCCTCACCGCGGTTCGGCCGCCCGGCCGGGTCGCCGCAGAACTGCGCCGCGGTGCTGCACCGCGGCGGGGTGGTCACCCGGTTCGCCAAGCACCACCTGCCCAACTACGGGGTGTTCGACGAGTACCGCTGGTTCGTCCCCGGCGACCAGCTGCCGGTGCTGCGGCTGCACGGGGTGGACGTGGCGCTCGCGATCTGCGAGGACATCTGGCAGGACGGCGGCCGGGTGAGCGCCGCCCGCGAGGCCGGGGCCGGCCTGCTGCTGGTGCTCAACGGCTCGCCCTACGAGCGGAACAAGGACGACGCCCGGCTGGAACTGGTCCGGCGGCGCGCCGCCGAGGCGGGCTGCGCGCTGGCCTACGTCAACATGGTCGGCGGCCAGGACGAGCTGGTCTTCGACGGCGACTCGATCGTGGTCGGCGCGGACGGCGGGGTGCTGGGCCGCTCGCCGCAGTTCGCGGAGCACCTGCTCGTCCTCGACCTCGACCTGCCGGCCGCGAGCAGCGACCACACCGACGGGCTGCTGCTCGCCGACGGCCTGCACCTGGTCCGCCGCGAACTGGGCGGCGAGCCGCTGCCCGCGCCCGCCGCGCCGCTCCGGGCCGAGGTGGCGCCCAGGATCTCGGACGAGGCCGAGATCTGGGCCGCGCTGGTCTCCGGAACCGAGGCGTACGTGCGCAAGAACGGCTTCCGCTCGGTGCTGCTCGGCCTCTCCGGTGGCATCGACTCCGCGCTGGTGGCGGCCATCGCGGTGGACGCGCTGGGGGCCGGGAACGTGCACTGCGTCTCGATGCCGAGCCGGTACTCCTCCCAGCACTCCCGGGACGACGCCGCCGAGCTGGCCCGCCGGACCGGGCTGCACCTCCGGACGGTGTCGATCGCCCCGATGGTCGACGCCTACCTGGCGGCCACCGAGCTGACCGGCCTGGCCGAGGAGAACCTGCAGTCCCGGCTGCGCGGCACGCTGCTGATGGCGATCTCCAACCAGGAGGGCCACCTGGTGCTCGCGCCGGGCAACAAGAGCGAGCTGGCGGTCGGCTACTCCACGCTGTACGGCGACTCGGTCGGCGCGTTCGGTCCGATCAAGGACGTCTACAAGTCGCTGGTCTTCCGGCTCGCCCGCTGGCGCAACGAGGAGGCCGCGCGGCGCGGCGAGCCGGCGCCGATCCCGGAGCACACCATCGACAAGCCGCCGTCCGCCGAGCTGCGGCCGGACCAGGTGGACACCGACTCGCTGCCCGACTACGACCTGCTGGACACCGTGCTCAGCCGCTACATCGAGGGCGACGAGGGCCGGGACTCGATCGTGGCGGCGGGCTTCGACCCGGCGGTGGTCGACCGGGTGGTCCGGCTGGTCGACACCGCCGAGTACAAGCGCCGGCAGTACCCGCCGGGCCCGAAGATCTCCGCCAAGGGCTTCGGCCGGGACCGCCGGCTGCCGATCACCAACCGCTGGCGCCGGGGCTGATCACCGACCGCCGGCGCCGGGGCTGATCACCGGCCGGCGGTCGGCCGCCGGTGGTCACCCCTGGTAGCGGTAGGTGGCCGCGATCGCGAGGTGGTCGCTGCCGTCGTGGCCCAGGGTGCGGGAGTCGGTGGGCTTCAGACCGCCCTTGCTCATGATCTGGTCGATCCGGGCCATCGGGAAGGACGCCGGCCAGCTGAAGCCGAAGCCGTCACCGGCCGCGCCCTGGGCCGAGCGCATCTGCGAGGTGACCGGCGCCAGGCTGCGGTCGTTCATGGTGCCGTTGAGGTCACCGAGCAACAGCACCTTCTTCAGCGACTCGGCCTCGATCGCGTCACCCAGGGCCTGGGCACTGGCGTCCCGCTGGTTGACGGTGAAGCCGCCCTCGGCCTTCAGCCGGACGGACGGCAGGTGCGCGACGTACACCGCGACCGGGCCCTGCGGGGTGCCGACCTGGGCGCGGAAGGCCCTGGTCCAGCCCATCTTGATGTCCACCACCGAGACGCCGCTGATCGGGTACTTCGACCAGAGCCCGACCGTGCCCTCCACCGCGTGGTACGGGTAGCTGTCGGCCAGCCCGGTCTCGTAGGCGCGCAGCGGCCGGCCGGCCAGCTCCTGGAGCGCGACGATCTGGGCGCCCGAGTCCTTGAGCAGCTGCACCGTGCGCTGCGGGTCGGTGTTGGCGGCGGCCACGTTGTGGCTGACCACCGTCCAGTCCCCGGCGCCGCCGCTCTTGTCGCTGAGCAGCCCGCCGAACATGTTGAACCAGATCACCACCGGCAGCAGCAGCGCGATCAGCGCGGTGGCGGAGCGGCGCAGCAGGGCCGGCACCAGCAGGACGGGTACGGCCAGGCCGACCCAGGGCAGGAAGGTCTCCAGCAGGCTGCCGAGGTTGCCGACGGTGTTGGGCACCTCGGCGTGGAAGGCCAGCAGGGCGGCGGCGAGCAGGGCGAGGGCGGCGAGGAGCAGGCCGCGCCGCCAGGGGTTGCTGCCCCGGGCGTCCCGGCCCCAGCCGCGCAGGCCGAGGAACCCGGCGCCGGAACCGGACCGGCCGGAACCCCCCGGACCACCGGGCCCGGGACCGCCGAGGCCACCGGGACCGCCGAGGCCGTGGCCAGGGCCGGGTCCGCCGAGGTCGCCGGCGGCACCGGGGCTACCGGCGCCGTCCGGGCCGGTGCCGGTGCCGGTGCTCCCGGCGGTGGCCGGGGCCCCGCCTCCCGCCGCCGGTGCCGTCCGGTCCGTCCAGTCCGCCTGCGCCATCCCGTGGCTCCCGTTCGTTCGTGCCGTCTGCCGGTCCGACGCGCGACCCCGCCGGAGGGCGGGCACGGTGCCGGACTGGTGCCGGTTTGATCGGATTCCCGGCTCAGCCTATGCCGGGACAGACGCGGGCTCCGGGGAGCGGGTTCCGGCGTGGCCCGGTTTGGTGAGCCAGGCCACGCCGGGGGGCGCACGGAGGCCCCCGCGGCAGGTCGGTCGCGGCAGGCCAGTCGCGACGGAGCGCGGCGGGGCGGGTCAGTCGCGGGCGGCCGGGCCGGCCAGGCCCTGGAGCAGCGCGTCGATCATCGTGGTGGCGAGCTCGGGATCGTCGAGGTCGGACTCCTCCCACAGGATGCTGCGGGTGAGGATCGGACCGATCAGCAGGTCGGCGAGGAGTTCCTCGCCGAGGTCGCCCCGGAGCACGCCCTCGGCGACGCCCCGGCGGATCAGGTCGCGCGCCATCACCCGGCGCGGCCCGATCACCCGTTCCCGGTAGGCCGCGTGCAGCTCGGGCCAGCTGTGCATCTGGCTGAGGGCGGCCTTGAGCACCCAGCGGGAGCGCTTGGCGAGGCCGCGGATGCGCATGTACTCGACCATCGCGATCAGGTCGTCCCGGACGGCGCCGCCGGTGCTCTCCGGGACGGGCGCCTCCAGCCGGCTGACCATGTCGACCAGCAGGGCCTCCTTGTTGGGCCAGCGCCGGTAGATGGTGGCCTTGCCGACGCCGGCGGCGGTGGCGATGCCCTCGATGGTCAGCTCGGCCAGACTGCTGCCGGCCGCCATGAGCTCCTCGACGGCGGTGAAAATGGCCTGCTCGGCCGCCTCGCTGCGCGGGCGGCCCCGCCGCGGGCTCGTGCAGTCCGGCGCGACCGTGGTGTCCGTCTTCATCCCCGCTGGTCTCCCTCGATGGTCGCGGGCGCGCGGCGCCGTTCCAGTACCGATTGTCGTCCGCACTCCGGCCCGGTGGAAGCCGCCGTACGCACATGGCCCCGGCCACCCGGACTGGTCCGGGCGGCCGGGGCCCATTCTCGCTCAGCTCGGCCGCAGCTCAGCCGGGGTCCGGCCGGCCGCGACCGGTCAGGCGTCGGCCGCTTCGGTCTCCCGCACGGGGCCGGCCGCCTTCGCCGGGGCGGGTGCGCCCCCCGGCGCGCCGCCGGGGCCGCCCGCCGTGATCCGGCCGGGGAGCAGGAACCAGGCGAGCAGTGCGCCGACCGCGGTGACTCCGGCCGAGAGGCCGGCCACCACGTGCATGGCGTCGATGAAGGAGGCGTTCGCCGGGCCGATCAGCTCGGCGCCCTGCGGCCCGAGCCGGCCGGCCACGGCCATGGTGGCCTCCAGGGACTCACCGGCCTTCTCCCGCAGCGCGCCGGCCGGCAGCTTGTCCAGCTGGTCGGACATCCCGTTGCGGTAGACGGTGGAGAGCACCGCGCCGAGCACGGCCACCCCGAGCGAGCCGCCGACCTGGCGGAAGGTGTTGTTGATCGCCGAACCGGCACCGGCCTTCTCGCGCGGCAGCGAGCCCATGATCGCGACGGTGACCGGCGGCATCACGTGCGCCATGCCGCTGCCCATCAGCAGGCCGAGGACCACCAGCACCCAGATCGGCGTGTCGACGTCGAGCAGCAGGTAACCGAGGAAGCCGATCGCGATCAGGGCCATGCCGCCGGCGCAGGTGGCGCGGACGCCGAAGCGGTCCACCACCAGCCGGGCCCGCGGGGCGAACAGCAGCTGGGCGGCGGCCAGCGGCAGCATCAGCAGGCCGGCCTGCAGGGCGCTGTAGCCGCGCACGCTCTGGGTGTAGAAGACGCCGAAGAAGGAGACGCCCATCAGCGCGAAGAAGACCACGCCGACGACGACCACGGAAGCGCTGAACACCTTGTTGCGGAACCAGCTGACGTCCAGCGCCGGGTACGCGGTGCGGCGCTCGAACCAGACGAAGGCGACCAGCGCGACCACACCGACCAGCACCGGCCCCCAGGCCTCCGGGGAGGTGAAGTCGGCCAGCTCGCCGCCCTTGATGATGCCGAAGATCAGCGCCACCAGGCCGATGATCGAGAGCAGCACGCCGATCGGGTCGAGCCGGCCCGGGTTCGGGTCCTTGGACTCGGGCACCAGCAGCACCATCGCGATCACGGCGACCACCACGATCGGGACGTTGATCAGGAAGACCGAGCCCCACCAGAAGTGCTCGATCAGCAGGCCGCCGGTGATCGGGCCGATCGCGATGGCCAGGCCGACCGCGCCGGCCCAGATGCCGATCGCCTTGGGCTGCTCGGCGCGCTCGAAGACGTTCATGATGATGGCGAGCGTGGCGGGCATCGCCAGCGCGCCGCCGACCCCCATCAGCGCGCGGTAGCCGATGAGTTCACCCGGCGAAGCGGCCATCGCGGAGAGCAGCGAGGCGATCCCGAAGACCACCATGCCGGCCAGCAGGGCGCGCTTGCGGCCGAACCGGTCACCGAGCAGGCCCGCCGTGAACAGCAGCCCGGCGAAGACCAGGGTGTACGAGTTGATCGACCATTCCAGGTCGCTCTGGCTGGCGCCGAGCCCGGTGGGCGCGGGGGACGCGATGGTCTTCATCGCGACGTTCAGGATCGAGTTGTCGAGGACGACGACGAGGAGGGCGAGCACCAGGGTGCACAGGATCGCCCAGCGTCGGCGGTGGATGGCTTCCGGCACCCGAGGTGGCGCGGCTGCGGTGGTCATTGCGGTCTTCCCGTCCGTGGTGGCGTGTCACTGGCGGGCATTTGCGAGTCGTGTGCGTCTCGTAACCCCCGTGATCACCCTAGCGCGACTTTCGATACGAGACGAATCCGTTTCGTAAAGCTCGGGCAAAGGCGCGGCGCCGGGCCGGTGCGGCGAGCGGCCCCGGGTCGGGCCGCACCGGTCGGCCGCACCGGGCGCCCGGCCGGTGTGCCCTAGATCGCAGCGCGGTCCGGGCACGCCTCTTTGCGCCCGCGCCGGGGCGTGCAAGCATGGAGGGGATCCGGGGACGCCACACGGCGCCACGAGACGACAACCCTTCAGGAGCCTGTTCGATGAACGCTTCTTCGCCTTCGCCTGCCCAGAACCAGGCGTCGACCGCGACCCTCTACGGCGGGGTCACCAACCGCCGCGTCACCGTCCGCGACCTCGCCGCCGCCAAGCAGCGCGGCGAGAAGTGGTCGATGCTCACCGCCTACGACGCCCTCACCGCGGGCGTCTTCGACGAGGCCGGCACCCCCGTCCTGCTGGTCGGCGACTCGGCGGCCAACTGCCACCTCGGCTACGAGACCACCGTGCCGGTGACCATGGATCAGATGGTGATGCTCTCCGCCGCCGTCGTCCGCGGCACCAAGCGCGCCATGATCGTCGCCGACCTGCCCTTCGGCTCCTACCAGGAGTCCCCCGCGCAGGCCATGCACAACGCCGTCCGGCTGATGAAGGACGCCGGGGTCGGCGCGGTCAAGCTGGAGGGCGGCGAGCGCAGCGCCCGGTCGATCGAGCTGCTGGTCGAGGCCGGCATCCCGGTGATGGCCCACATCGGCCTCACCCCGCAGTCCGTGCACGCCTTCGGCGGCTACCCCGTCCAGGGCCGCGGCGACGAGGCGGCGCACCGGATGCTGCGCGACGCCAAGGCCGTCCAGCAGGCCGGCGCCTTCGCCGTCGTCCTGGAGGCCGTCCCCGCCGAGCTGGCCGCCCAGGTCACCGAGCAGCTGGCGATCCCGACCGTCGGCATCGGCGCCGGGGTGGACACCGACGCGCAGGTGCTGGTCTGGACGGACATGGCCGGCATGACGGCGGGCCGGGTCCCGAAGTTCGTCAAGCAGTACGCCGACCTGCGGGCCGTCCTCGGCGAGGCCGCCCGCGAGTTCGCCGCCGACGTGCAGTCCGGCGCCTTCCCGGCCCCGGAGCACACCTTCCACTGACCGGCCGGTACGGGCCCCGCTCCGCTCGGAGCGGGGCCCCACCCGTGCCCGGGACGCCGCGCCGGGAGCGCCGCGACAGCGGGATGACAGCGGGCCGCCCGGGCCCGGGCACACCGTGACAGCAGACTGTCAGTGGGGTCGGACAGTCTGGGGGCATGACACGAATCGCCACTGCCCCGAACGACCGGGGGCCCGCCGCGGGCAATGCCGTAGAGGTGCGCGGCATCGTCAAGCACTACGGCGCGACCAAGGCACTCGACGGTGTCGACCTCACCGTCCGCGAGGGCACCGTGCTCGGCGTGCTCGGCCCGAACGGCGCCGGCAAGACCACGCTCGTCCGGGTCCTCTCCACGCTGATCAAGCCGGACGCCGGCACGGCCTTCGTCGGCGGCTACGACGTGCTGCGCCAGCCCAAGCAACTGCGCCGCACGATAGGCCTGACCGGCCAGTACGCCTCCGTCGACGAGATGCTCTCCGGCTACGAGAACCTCTACCTGATCGGCCGGCTGCTGGACCTCTCCCGCAAGGACGCCAAGGCCCGCGCCACCGAGCTGCTGGAGCGCTTCTCGCTCACCGAGGCCGCCAAGCGCGTCGCCAAGACCTACTCCGGCGGCATGCGCCGCCGCCTCGACCTGGCCGCCAGCATGATCGGCCGGCCCCGGGTCCTCTACTTGGACGAGCCCACCACCGGCCTGGACCCGCGCACCCGCAACGAGGTCTGGGACGAGGTGCAGCGGATGGTCGGCGAGGGCACCACCGTGCTGCTCACCACCCAGTACATGGAGGAGGCCGAGCAGCTCGCGAACGAGCTGACCGTGATCGACCGCGGCCGGGTGATCGCCTCCGGCGGGGTGGCCGAGCTCAAGGCCCAGGTCGGCGGCCAGACCCTGCAGGTCCGCCCGACGCACCCGGGCGAGCTCTCCGAGATGGCCCGCTGCCTGCGCGAGAGCGGCATCGCCGGGGCCACCGTCTCGGCCGACACCGGCCTGCTGTCGGTCCCGATCACCGACGAGGCGCAGCTGACCGCCGTGGTCGGGGTGCTCGGGACCCGCGGTTTCGCCATCGCCGGCATCGACACCCTGGTCCCCAGCCTGGACGAGGTCTTCCTCACCATCACCGGCAAGCCCGCGACCGTCGCGGCCGCCGCCCCGAGCCTCGCCAAGGAGTCCGTCGCATGACCACCGCAACGCTCGCCCCCGCCCGGGTGGAGGACACCCGGATCGGCCTGGCCGGCACCTTCCGGCACATCGGGGCTCTGACCCGTCGCAACCTGATGCGGATCAAGGCGGACCCGGAGTCGATGTTCGACGCGGTGCTGATGCCGATCATCTTCACCGTGCTCTTCGTCTACGTCTTCGGCGGGGCGATCTCCGGCGGCCAGGACGCGTACAAGCAGTACATGATCCCCGGTCTGCTCGGGCAGACCGGCCTCACCCTGGCGATGGCCGTCGGCACCGGTCTGAACAGCGACTTCCAGACCGGGGTGATGGACCGCTTCCGCACCCTGCCGATCGGACGCTCCGCCGTCCTGCTCTCCAAGATCGCCGCGGAGACCTGCCGGGCGCTGGTCTCCTTCGCCATCCTGATCGGCTTCGCGCTGATCCTCGGCTTCGAGGTGAAGACCGGACCGCTGGAGGCGCTGGCCGCGGTCGGCCTCTCGCTGGTCTTCGGCATGTCGATCGTCTGGATCTCGATGCTGCTCGGCATGGCGATGAAGAGCGCCCAGGCCGTCCAGGGAGTGTCCATGCTCGTCCTGATGCCGATGCAGTTCGGCAGCTCGATCTTCGCGCCGACCGACACCATGCCGGGCTGGCTGCAGTCCTTCACCAAGGTGAACCCGCTCTCGGCGCTCGCCGACGCCTGCCGCGCGCTGCTCAACGGCGAGGGCGCGGTGGCCCACCCGGTGCTCATCGTGCTCGGCTGGTCGATCGGCATCACCGCGGTCTTCGCGCCGCTCGCGGTGGCCCGGTTCCGCAAGCGGACCTGAGGGCCCGCACCACCTGGTCCGCCGGCCGGCCGACCCCTGGGACGGGGGGTCAGCCGGCCGGCCAGTCGATCATCCGCTCCAGCAGCGCGTTCGCCTCGGCGATCGAGCGGCAGGCGCCCAGCGCGCGGGCCTCGGCGAAGGCGTCCTCACCGAGGCGGGCCCGCAGGCCCGCCTCGGTCCGCTCGCTCTCCACCCGCTCCAGGTAGCCGCCCTTGGGCCCGGTCAGACCGACGTGCGCGCCGAGCAGGACCGCCGCCCGGCGGGCCGCCTCGTCGTCGTCGTCCCGCTCGGCGTAGGCCCACAGGACACCGACCGCCGGGAGCACCATCATCACGGACATCTGCTCCGCGAAACCGCTCGTGGTGTCCGTCAGCTCACGCAGCAACCGCCGCCCCTCCCGCAGGAGTTCCATCCCGCGGTCCGGATCCCCGGAACGGGCCACCATCCAGCCCCGGGTGACCGTCAGCAGCCCGCCGACCAGGCCGGGGGCGAAGCCGCCCACCTTGGTCCCGCTCAGCTGGTCCAGCTCGCGCAGCGCGGCGTCGAACTCACCGCGCTGGGCGTGCACCGCGCAGAGCATCAGGTGCCCGAAGAGCAGCGCGCCGTTGGCCGCGTGGCTCTCGCCCGGCTCGACCGAGGCCAGGGCCTCCCGGATGTGCCGCTCGCCGGCGTCGAGGTCGATGCCGAGCATCGCCCCGCCGAGCTGTACCTGCAGCATCGGCACCTCCTGCGGGGCGCCCAGCAGTTCGGCCAGCTCGATGGCGCGCTCGTACGCGACGACGGCCTCCTCGGACCGGCCCTCGTTGGACATCGACTCGCCGCGGGCCGCGTAGGCCTGGGACATCCCCCACCGGTCGCCGCAGCGCCGGAACAGCTCCAGCGACTCCTCGCCGTCGCGCAGGGACTGCTCCATCCCGCCGGGCCAGTCGTTCATCATCTTGGCCCGGATCTGCAGGATGAACGCCAGGTCGTTGTCGCTGCCGTGCACGCGGCAGCCGTCCACCGCGTCGTTCAGCAGGTCGCGCAGCAGCTCCAGCTTGCCGGCCAGGAAGGCCCCGAACACCCGCATCAGGCCCGGGAACCGGTAGGCCTGCGGGAGGTCCGGGGTGTAGACGTCGAGCAGGTTCCGGGAGAGCCGCAGCGCCTCCGGGTCGCCGAGCACCTCCAGGTTGCCCTCGAAGAGCCCGACCAGCCGGTACATCACCACCTCGCGGCGGGCCTCCTCGGCCACCCTCGGCGGCAGCGGCATGCCGTACTCCAGCACCGGCCGCTCCAGCGGCCGCAGCGGCAGGGTGGCCGGGTCGAACGGGTCCGGGCCGAGCGCGGCCACCGCCTCGTACCACTCCCGGGCCTCCAGCCCGAAGCCGCGCAGCGACCAGTACCAGCTCATGCCGAGCACGAGGACCAGTGCCTCGTGCTCGTCGCCGCGGTCGACCGCCCGCCGCAGCGCCGCCCGGATGTTCTCCTGCTCCCGCTCCAGCACCGCCAGCCAGGTCAGCTGCTCCGGTCCGTGCAGGCGCAGTTCGGCGGTCCGGACCAGCTCGCGGAAGTGCTCGACGTGCCGGCGCCCGGTCTCGCTCCGCTCGGCCGCCTCGGCCAGCCGTTCGGTGGCGTACTCGTGGATGGTCTCCAGCATCCGGTAGCGGGGCAGGCCCTCGCCGCCCAGGTCGGCCACCAGCAGCGACTTGTCGACCAGCGAGAGCAGGGCGTCCGCGACCTCCTCACGGGGCACCTCGGCCTCGTCGGCGCAGATCGCCTCGGCGTCCTCCAGCCGCCAGCCGCCGGCGAAGACCGAGAGCCGGCGCAGCACCGCCCGCTCCTGCTTGCCCAGCAGGTCCCAGCTCCAGTCGACCACCGCGCGCAGGGTCTGCTGACGGGGCAGCAGGGTGCGGCTGCCGCCGGTGAGCAGCGCGAAGCGGCCGTCCAGCCGGTCGGCGATCTGCCGGGCCGTCATCACCCGCAGCCGGGCGGCGGCCAGTTCGATGGCGAGCGGCAGGCCGTCCAGCCGGCGGCAGATCTCGGCACAGGCGGCCGGATCGCTCTGCGGGTCGAAGCCCGGGCGGGCGGCGGCGGCGCGCTCGACGAGCAGCCGCAGCGCGACCGGGTCGGGCAGCGGCTCGACCGGCAGGACGCTCTCCCCGGGGACACCGAGCGGTTCGCGGCTGGTGGCGAGGACGGTGAGGCCGGGGCACTCGGCGAGCAGCTGGTCGGTGAGGTCGGCGGCGGCCTGGATCAGGTGCTCGCAGTTGTCCAGCACGAGCAGCATCCGGCGGTGGCCGCAGTACTCGACCAGCCGGCGGAGCGGATCCTCCGCGCGGCTCTCCAGCGCCTCGGCGACCAGGCTGCCGGTGTGCAGCAGCGTCTCGCGCAGCCCGAGCGCGGAGACCACCGCGGCCGGGACGGCGAGCGGGCTCTCCAGCGGGGCGAGTTCGGCCAGCCAGACGCCGTCCGGCCAGTGGCCGGCGGCCTGCTCGACGCGGCCGGCCTCGATCGAGAGCCTGGTCTTGCCGGAGCCGCCGGGGCCGGTCAGGGTGACCAGCCGGCTGCCGGCGAGGGCGGTGCGCAGTGCGCCGAGGTCGTCCTCCCGGCCGACGAAGCTGGTGAGCCGGCCGCGCAGATTGCCCGCGCCGCGGGTCGGCGCCGCGGCCGCCGGCGGTGCCTGCTCGGGAGCCGGCGGCGGCCCGGACGGCCTTGGCGCCCCGACCGGGGCCAGCAGTTCGGCGTGCAGGTCCTGGAGGCGGCGGCCCGGATCGGCACCGAGCTCGTCCGCCAGGGCGTGCCTGGTCCGCTCGTAGTGACGCAGCGCCTCGGCGGTGCGCCCGCTCTCGTGCAGGGACCGGATCATCAGGTACTGCAGGGGCTCGTCCAGCGGCTGCCGCTCGCAGAGCTCGGCGAGTTCGGCGGTGAGTTCGGCGGCCCGGCCGAGGCCGAGGTCGGCGGTGATCCGGTGCCGGCGGGCCTCGTCCCGCTGGGCCTCCAGCCGGGTGGCGGGGCCGCCGCGGTCGGGGAGGTCGGCGAGGGCCGGTCCGCGCCAGAGCGCCAGGGCGGCGCGCAGCCGCTCGGCGGCCAGCGCGTGGTCGGCCTCCTCCAGTGCCCGGCGGCCCTCGCCGGCCAGTCGCTGGAAGTCGCCGAGGTCCGTCCGCGGCTCGGTCAGCCAGTAGCCGGCCGGGCCGGAGCCGACCTGGTCGCGGCCGACGGTGCGGCGCAGCCGGCCGACCAGGGTCTGCAGCGCGGCGGAGGAGTCCTGCGGTGGCTCGGTGTCCCACACCTCGTCCACCAGGAGGTCGGCCGGCACCGGCCGTCCCTGCCGCAGGACCAGCGCGGCGAGCAGCGCCCGCAGCCGGGCACCGCCGAGCGGGACCGGCGTGCCGTCGTCGTGGTGGGCGGTGGTGGTACCGAGGATGCCGTAGTGCACCCGCCCATTCTGGTCGATGAAGGGTCGTGCCACGCACGCATTTCCGGGCCGGCCCCGGAGACCGGAACCGGGACCGCTGCTCCGGACGTTCACCGGGGACGGCTTGTCCGGCAACGGGCCCGCCGGGCATGATCGGTCCCCTGCCCGCACCCCAGACCCCCGGAGCGACCACGTCATGACCTTCGCCGCAACGCAGCGCTCGCGCCGCGAGGACCGACGGATCAGCCCGGTGTTCTGGGCCATGCTGGCCACCCTCGCGACCTCCGGCTGGGCGGTCTACGCGGGCTACGGCAACGCCCGGTTCGGGATCTTCCTGTTCGTGGTGGCGGGCTGGATGGTCTCGCTCTGCCTGCACGAGTACGCGCACGCCCGCACCGCCCTGCACGGCGGCGACATCACCGTCGGCGCCAAGGGCTACCTCACGCTCAACCCGCTCAAGTACGCGAACGCGCTGCTCAGCTTCGTGCTGCCGATCGTCTTCGTGCTGCTCGGCGGCATCGGCCTGCCCGGCGGGGCGGTCTGGATCGAGCGGCACCGGATCAACGGGCGGCTCAAGCACAGCCTGATCTCGGCGGCCGGCCCGCTGGTGAACCTGGCCGCCGCGGTGCTGATCCTGGTCCCGGTGGGCGCCGGCTGGCTGGACGGCACCGAGGTGCACGCGGTCTGGAACGGCTACGAGCTGAGCGTGTCGCCGCTGGCGCTGGCCCTGGGCTTCCTGGGCATGCTGCAGCTCAGCGCGACCCTGCTGAACCTGCTGCCGGTGCCGGGTCTGGACGGCTACGGGATCATCGAGCCCTGGCTGTCCCGCAAGGCCCGACGGGCGGTCGAGCCGTTCGCCCCGTACGGGATGCTGGCGATCTTCGCGCTGCTCTGGCAGCCCGAGGTGAACCACTACTTCTTCGAGGCCGTCTACGGCGTGATGGACCTGCTCGGCGTCGACCGGCTGTACGCCCAGGTCGGCCACGACCTGTTCACCTTCTGGAAGAACTAGCCGGCCGGCTTCAGGAGGCCGCGGCGCGCTCGGCCGCGGCCTTCGCCAGCTTCGCCCGGCGCAGGTTCAGCCAGAGGACGTTGCTGGCCACGCCGGCCAGCGGGATCCAGACCAGGCCCACCCAGTCGCCCCGCACCAGGGAGACCACGGCTGCGGCCAGCGCGAGGACGACGACGATCGAGGCGAAGAGGGACGTGCGGGGCATGGCGGGGGGCTCCTAGGGCCGGGTGACGGTCGGCCCCCATTCTCGCCGATCTCACCCCCGGGCCGGGCCCGGGGGTGAGATCGGCGCGCCCCGGCGCCGGTCAGACGTCGGTGATCCGCAGGCCCGCGTGGGCCTTGTAGCGGCGGTTGACCGAGATCAGGTTCGCGACCAGGGACTCCACCTGGTGGGCGTTGCGCAGCCGGCCGGCGAAGACGCCGCGCATCCCGGGGATCCGGGCGGCCAGCGCCTGGACCAGGTCGGTGGCGGCCCGCTCGTCGCCCAGCACCATCACGTCGGTGTCGATCCGCTCGACCGACTCGTCCTGGAGCAGCACCGCCGAGAGGTGGTGGAAGGCGGCGGTGACCCGGGAGTCCGGCAGCAGCGCGGCGGCCTGCTGGGCGGCACTGCCCTCCTCCGGCACCAGCGCGTACGCGCCCTGCTTGTCGAAGCCGAGCGGGTTGACGCAGTCCACCACGATCTTCCCGGCCAGCTCCTCGCGGAGGGCGGTGAGGGTGGCGGCGTGCCCGTCCCAGGGCACCGCGACGATCACGATGTCGCTCTCGCGCGCGGTGGTCGCGTTGTCGGCGCCGCGCACGCCGAGGCCGAGTTCGGCCGCCGAGGCCTCGGCACGGGCCGCGTCGCGGGAGCCGATGATCACCTGCTGGCCGGCCTTGGCGAGCCGGTGGGCGAGCCCCCGCCCCTGGTCGCCGGTGCCACCGAGGACACCGACCACCAGCTGCGAGACGTCCGGCAGCTCGTGGGCCGGGTTTGTCGCTGAATCGAGGGAAGTCATGGGCCGATCCTGCCAAACGCCCGGCCCGCCGCGACATTCTGTGGCCCATGGACGAGGTGAGAGTTTCGGCACTCCGCGAGCGGCTGACCGGCACGGGCTGGCTGGAGGCGGTCGGCGGCTTCGCCGGCTCGCTGCGCCACGCCGTCTCCCGGCGCGGGGCGGGCGCGCTGCTGCTGGTCGGCACCGAGGAGTACGAGCCCTGGCACCTGGCCGCCCATCTGGACGACGAGGCGGCCTGGTCCGACGTCCCCCGGCTGGCGCCGACCCTGCTGCGGCACCGGGTGCCCGCTCGGGCGCCGGCCCATCTGGCGCACGGCCTGCGGCGGCTGACCGAGGCCGGGCGCGGGGCGACGGTGCTGGTGGTGGCGCCCACGGCGGCCGGGGCGCCGCTGCTCGAACGGGTCCACGACGCGCGACGGGGCGGGGCGACCGTGCTCGCCCTGGACGGCCCCGCCGAGCGGGGCGAGCTGGCGGGGCTGGCGCACGAGCGGCTGGCGGTCGGCACCGGCGAGGAGGAGCCGTTCGACCTCGCGCAGCACCTGGTCAGCGCCGCCGCCGGGCAGGCGCCGGGCCGGCGCGGCGCGCTCGGCCGGCTGGCGGCGCTGGCCGGGCGGCTCGGCTCGGGGCCGGGGCTCAGCCGCTGGTAGCGGCGGGGCGGCGGGCGGGGGCAGACGGCACCCGAGGCGGCGGGACGGGTGAAAATCCGTTGCGGCCGCGAGGGGGCGGCGCCGAGGATGGTCGTTCGTGAACGACGCCGAACCACCTCCGTCCGGGCGAGTCCGGACACTGCTGACCTCCCTGCGCCCCGACCTGGCACCCTGGCACTCCTCCCGGGACTTCCGGCTGCTCTGGCTCTCGGGCTGCATCACCAGCCTCGGCAGCTTCCTCACCTACGTCGCCGTGCCGATGCAGATCAAGGACCTCACCGGCTCCTCCTTCGCGGTCGGCCTGGTCGGCGCCTTCGAGCTGGTGCCGCTGATCGTCTTCGGCCTCTGGGGCGGCGCCCTGGCCGACGCGCTGGACCGGCGCAAGCTGGTGCTGTTCTCGGAGGCCGGGCTCGGCCTGCTCACCGGTCTGCTGCTGGTCAACGCGCTGCTGCCGACGCCGGTGCTCTGGCCGGTCTACCTGGTGGCAGCCCTGGTCGCCGCGACCGACGGCCTGCAGCGCCCGGCCCTGGACTCGCTGACCCCGCGGATCGTCCCGCACGACCAGCTGACCGCCGCTTTCGCGCTCAACTCGCTCTACCGCAACGCCGGTTCGGTGGCCGGCCCGGCGCTGGCCGGGATCATCGTGGCCTTCGCCGGGGTCCAGACCGCCTACGCGCTGGACGTGCTCACCTTCGGCGCCTCGCTGCTGCTGCTCGCCCGGATCCGCGCGGTGCCGCCGCCCACCGGCGCCGAGAAGCCGTCCGTGCGGGCCGTCCTGACCGGGGTCCGCTACGCCTGGAGCCGCAAGGACCTGCTGGGCACCTACGCGATCGACGTCTGCGCGATGCTGTTCGCCTTCCCGGTGGCGATCTTCCCCTTCCTGGCCTCGGAGCTGGGCGCCGACTGGGCGCTCGGCCCGATGTACGCGGCCTCGGCGGTGGGCGCGCTGGCGGTCTCGGCGACCAGCGGCTGGACGTCCCGGGTCCACCGGCACGGCCGGCTGCTGGTGGTGGCCGCGCTCGGCTGGGGCGCGGCGATGGCCCTGGCCGGTCTCTGCGCAGCCGTCTGGCCGGTGCTGCTCTGCCTCGCCCTGGCCGGCGGGGCCGACCAGATCAGCGGGATCGCGCGCTCGACCATGTGGAACCAGTCCATCCCCGACGAGGTGCGCGGCCGGATGGCCGGTGTCGAGCTGCTCAGCTACTCGGTCGGCCCGCAGCTCGGCCAGGTCCGGGCGGGCGGGATGGCCGGTCTGGTCGGCGTCCGGGCCTCGGTCTGGGCCGGCGGTGTGGCCTGCGTGGTCGGCGTGCTGGCGCTCGCCGCCGCGCTGCCCCGGCTGCTCTCGTACGACGACCGCACCGACCCGCACGCGGCGGCGGTGCGCGCCGAGCACGCGAAGGCCGAGGAGGCACGGGCCCGGGCGGCGGTCTGACCGGCCGGGTCCGGTGCCACGCTCCGAGAAAGTAAGTGACACAGATGGCTTGAGACCATTACCCTGAACTCCGTTGACGTCCGGCGAGCGGAGGGTGGCCATGCTGGAGATCACGGCGGAGAACGTCGTACGGAGCTGGGTGGACGGCTGGGTCGTGTCGCGGTCGGCCGCGCCGCCGATCGTGGAGCCCTGGGGCTACACGGTCGACGTCGGCCTCACCGACCACGTGACCCGGCACGTCCTGGACGCCACCGGGGACGCCGTACGGGAGGCCGACGTCCGCAAGGTCGCCGGCGCGGTGCGCGCCCGGGGGACGTGGCTCAAGGTCTTCGCGGAGCCCGCCGTTATCGCCCCCTGGCTCGGACCCGACTGGTGGGTCGACGACGAGCCGGCCTACCTGATGACCGTCCGGCTGGCCCCCGCCCCCGGGCTCACCGCCCCCGCGGGTTACCGCCTGCGCACCTGGGCCCGCGGCGAGGTCGTCCGCGCCCTGGTCACCGCCGAGGACGGCGCACTGGCGGCCCGCGGCCAGATCGGCGTCTGCGGCGCGACCGCCGTCGCGGACCAGATCGAGACCTCCGCCGAGCACCGCCGCAAGGGCCTCGGCTCGCTGGTCATGCGGGCGCTGGCGAACGCGGCGCACGACCGGGGCGCCCAGACCGGGGTGCTGGCCGGGACGCCGGACGGGCGCGCGCTGTACAGCACGCTGGGCTGGCGGGTGCTCGCCCCGCTGACCAGCGCCAAGTACGTCGGCCCGCAGGGCGCCTGACACGGCGCCGCCCCTGGCCCGCCGCAGTGGCGGGCCAGGGGCGGGGCAGCGCCGGTCGCGGGGTCAGCCCTCGGTCGACCGTCCGTCGAAGCGCTCGTCGTCTTTCTTCCACTCCCGGTTGCGCTCCTCGGCGGTCTCCAGCGCGTGGGCCGCCTCCTCACGGCTGGCGTACGGGCCGAGACGGTCCTTGGCGGGGCACTCCGGCCCCTCCTCCACCTTGGCGTGCTTGATGCAGTAGAACCACTCGCCCGGCAGTCCGGTCGGCTTGCGGTGGAATCCCAGGGGCATGGCGGTCACTCCCGTTCGATGGGCCTGTCGTCACTGATCATCGCGCGCGGCCGCCCGTCCCGCACACCCCCGGAGGGCCGGGGACCGACGGATAGACTCGCGACCATGGCTCTCGTACCCGGCATCCAGTCCCCCACCCGCAAGGTCCCGGCGCACATCGCTCGCCCCGAGTACGTCGGACGGCCCGCGCCGGCGCCGTACACCGGGCCCGAGGTGCAGACCGCCGAGACCATCGAGAAGATGCGGATCGCGAGCCGGATCGCCGCCCGGGCGATGGCGGAGGCCGCCAAGCTGATCGCGCCGGGCGTCACCACCGACGCGCTGGACGCCGTCGCCCACACCTACATGTGCGACCACGGCGCCTACCCGTCCGACCTCGGCTACCGGGGCTTCCCCAAGTCGATCTGCACCTCGATCAACGAGGTGATCTGCCACGGCATCCCCGACTCGACCGTGCTGCAGGACGGCGACATCGTCAACATCGACGCCACCGCGTACATCCACGGGGTGCACGGCGACCTCAACGCCACCTACCTCTGCGGCGACGTGGACGAGGAGTCCCGGCTGCTGGTGGAGCGCACCCGGGAGTCGCTCGCCCGGGCGATCAAGGCGGTCAAGCCCGGCCGGCAGATCAACGTGATCGGCCGGGTCATCGAGTCCTACGCGAAGCGCTTCGACTACGGCGTGGTGCGGGACTTCACCGGGCACGGCATCAACACGTCGTTCCACTCCGGCCTGATCGTCCCGCACTACGACAGCGAGCGGGCCACCGAGGTGATCAAGCCGGGGATGACCTTCACCATCGAGCCGATGCTGACCCTGGGCACCTACGACTACGAGATCTGGGCCGACGGCTGGACGGTCGTCACCAAGGACCGCAAGCGGACCGCCCAGTTCGAGCACACGCTGGTCGTCACCGCCGACGGCGCCGAGGTCCTCACCCTGCCGTAGCCCGCTCCCCCGGTGGGCGCGCTAGCCGATCAGCCACTGCTCCTCGGCGACCGCGCCCACCTCGGTGCAGGCGTCGGTGAGCACGTCCAGGACGCGCAGCGGATCCGGCAGCGGCTGCTCGGGCCCGCGGAGCCAGCGCACCTGCGAGCCGTCCGGCAGCGCGGCCGGCGGCAGCAGGGTGTACGAGCCGCGGCAGTGCCAGCGCAGACCGGGGTGCTCGGACATGGTGTCCGGCGTGGAGTCCAGCGCGCTCGGCCACCACTCGTCCTCGTCCACCGGGGTGCCCCTGGTGGCGGTGAAGAAGAGGTAGCGGTCCTCGCCGACCGCGGCGACCGGACCCTCGACGCCCTGCGCCGCGAGCCGCTCCAGCGCCAGCCGGCCGGCCTCGGCCGGGACGTCCAGGACGTCGTGGGCGCGGCCGGTGGCGGTGATGAAGTTGGCCAGTGGGTCCCGCGAGAGCCAGCGGGCGACCTGCTCCGGCTCGGTGGTCGCCTGGCTCTGCCAGGCGAAGGAGACCGGGTGCTGCGCGGGGGCCGGACAGGCCACCCGGTCGCAGGAACAGCGGTAGCCGGCCGGATGGGCGGCGGGTGCGAGCGGGAAGCCGGCGCGCACGGCGCCCAGCAGCTGATCCAGTCTGGCGGCGGGGCTGTCCGCGTCGGCCGACCGGGCCCGCTGACGTTCACGCTTCTGCCACCAGGTCGTCCACCTGCTGCCGGCTTCCATCGGGCCCCTTCCGCGCATTGCCGTGCCTGGTGTGACACAGCATTCGACGTACCACTCCGACGCAACGCACAGCGCCCCCCGCTGCTTCCCGGGACGGTGCTCGGCCCTGCTGTCCGCGCCCCGTCGGCCGGAGCCGGGGTTGCCGGACGGCCGACGCCCGGGTCACGGCACGGAGTCGCGGCAGTACAGAGACTGCGGCTCGGCGGCCCGGCGGGCACACCGCTGTGCGCCTCACCCGGCCCGTACGGGGCCCGCTGACCCGGGTGAACCCCGAGGGCGTAACAGGAAGGATAAGGGTGCGCGGGCCCTTCGGATGACCGGGGGCGGTGCCTCTCCGGTCACACTCCCGGCACCCGGCCCTCACAGCGCCTCCCCCCTGCCGCCGCCGTACCGCCCCGCCCGCGGTCGGCCACCGGTCGCCCGCCGGTCCGCCGCGGCGGGGTGAGACCCTGGTGGGGTGAAGAGCGCGGACACCGAATTCGTCGGCGGCCCCCTGGACGGCCGGATCCTCCCGATCCCGTTGGGGCCGATGTACGGCGTGCCCAAGACCTACAAGGTGCCGGTCCCCGCGCACGGGGAGACTCCCGCGCGCACACTGGTGTACGTCCGGGTCAAGGAGCAGCGGGGCCTCCGCTGGTTCTGGCGCTACGAGTACGACGAGACGGCCACCGCCCGCACCTCCGGGTGACGGCCGCTCCCCCCGGGAGGACGGCGATGGCGAAGACCGTACGGACCCGCACCCGGCGCCGGCCGCAGGCCGTGACGCAGCACAACCGGCAGGTCGCGGTGGTCACCGGTGCCCTGCTGGTGGTGGTCAGCCTCTACAGCGCGGCGCTCGGGCCGAACGCCTGGCTCTGGTTCGGCTGGACGGTGCTGCTGCTCGCCTGCGTGGCGCTGTTCGCCGTCCGCGGCTGAGCGGCGGCACCGTCCGCCGTCCCCGGCCCCCTCGGGCGGTCAGGCATCCTCGGCGAGGATCAGGTAGAGCTTCTTGCGGGCCTCGTTGAGCACCGCGAGGCCCTTGGCCCGCTGCGCCTCCGTCCCCGTCGCCATCACCTGCCGGATCGCCTGGTCGACCGCGCCGAGCGCCTGGCCGACCTCGTGGACGGCCTCCCAGTCGACCTCCCGGCCGGCCTCCGCCCACGGCTCGGCGGGCCCGGCCTCGGCCTCGGCCCGGCCGGACTCGGTCAGCGAGACCAGTCGCTTGCCGCCCACCTCCTCGGCGGTGATCAGGCCCTCCTCCTCCAGCAGTTGGAGGTTGGGGTAGATCGAGCCCGGACTCGGCCGCCAGGCCCCGCCCGTCCGCTCGGCGATCTCCGCGATCATCTCGTAGCCGTGCATCGGCCGTTCCTTGAGCAGCGCGAGCAGCGAGGCCCGCACGTCCCCGCGCCGGGCCCGCCCGGCGCGCCGGCCGCGCGGACCGTGCCCGCGCCCGCCGTGCCCGCCGAAGCCGTGGCCGAACGGCCCGCCCGGCGGCCGCCCGGGACCGCCGCCGAACGGCGGCCCGAACGCGCCGAACGCCCCACGGCCCTCTCCGCCCTCACCGGGGAACTCCCCGAACTCCGGGCCCCGCCCGCGGCGCCGACCGCCGCGCGGACCCTCTTTCCCGTATCGCGTTCCGGAGCGCATCGCGCTCACCTCCTGGTGGATCGGACAGTGTTCACGTCACTGTCTCAATAGCTCGACGATATATCGCTGACTGTCGCTCGTCAATCGTTGCCGACTGGGCCACTCGCGTGTCCGGCCCGGCGGGGACGGACCACCGCCGCCGGGACGTCTCCCGGCGCGCTGCCGACCGGTCACCGTGGAGCCGGGCCGGGCCGGGCCGGTGAACGAGCCGGTGAACGGACGGCACTGTCACGGGAGTCGGGGCGGCCGGTGCCGGTCGCGGGCGGCCCGCCGGTGGTGAACCCGGGCCGGTGCGGGGGCCGTCAACCGTGGTGTCGGCCCTCCGGGCCGGCCGGTTCGGCCCCGCTCGCCGTGGGCGCGCGGGGCCGAACGACGGCTCACCCCGGTCAGACGGCTGACCGATGCCCAGGAGGTCCGCGCATGGCGCCGAAGAAACCCGTGAAGGTCCTGCTCGGAAGCACGACGCTGGCCTGTCTCAGCGCCGGCGTGATCGCGGTCGCCGGCGTGGCGTCCGGGGCGGAGGGGACGGGGGCGACCGCCTCCGTCGCGGCGGTCGGCAAGGCCCGCCCGGCCCTGACGTTCAGCAGCCTGGACGGCCCCGTCACCCCGGACGAGATCAAGTCCTTCACCGCGTACATCAAGACGCTCACCCCGGCCGCCGACAACATCGGCAACCAGTGGGCCCAGGGCCACAGCGGCGAGGACACCAAGGCGATGGGCCTGGTGTACGAGGTCTCCGCCGACCGCGCGATCCTCGACCGGATGATCGTCTTCTGCGACGCCGTCCTCTCCGAGCGCAACGACCTGGCCAAGCGCCCGGTCGGGCAGCACGTGCTCTGGACCGGCAAGGTCGACCCCGCCTGGCCCAACGACGTCACCACCAAGCCCGTCGGCACCGGCGGCGAGCAGGGCGACCCGGTGGGTCACCTCGCCAACTGCGCCCGGCTGATCCTGCGGACGCCGGCGCTCTGGCAGACCCCGGTGACCACCGGCGACCCGCACGGGTACGGCGCCACCTACCTCGACCGGGCCAAGCGGTTCGTCGCCGAGGCGGACACCGCCGTCGACCGGCACATCCTGGCCCGGCTGCTGGACGTCTCCAAGGGCGACCGCCAGTACTTCGCCGCGGACTCGCCCTACAAGGGCGGCCAGCCGGTGCCGTGGAACCAGCAGATGATGTTCGACTACGCCTTCCAGAACCTGGCGATCGCCCACCAGCTCCTCGGCGACGACCCGAAGCGGGTCAAGCGGTACGACGCCCTGGTGCAGAGCAGCGTCGACTGGTTCTTCTCCTCGGTGCGCACCTACACCGACCACGCCGGCAGGCCCGCCTACGACTGGGGGTACGCCCCGGCGACCAACGGCAAGGAGGACAACAACCACGGCAGCCTGGACTGCGCGGGCCTGTACCGGGCCTACCTGTCCGGCCGCTACAAGATCACCCCGGCCATGCTGGCCCCGCTCGCGAACACCTTCGTGGACGTGATGAGCAAGCCGCCGCACCACTACGCGGGCAAGATCGACGGCACCGACGGCGCCGGGAACAGCGCGCCCACCGACTACGTCCGCAGCGGCTGGCTGCTGATGGCCGAGTTCCGGCCCGACGCCTACCAGAAGCTGATGAACGCCAACTTCCCCAAGCGGACCACCACGGCGGACGACCAGTTCTCGCGCGCCCTGATGCTCAAGAGCCGGCGCCACAAGACGCAGGGCTGACCGGGGGCCGGGCCCGGGCACCGACACGCCGCGACGGCGGGCCGGTGCCCGCCCCCCAGCCGTTACGGTGGCGGGCATGGCCGGAGAACGAGATCTTGCGACCCTGCTGCGCGGCATGCGCCCGCGGCTCAACCCGGGGCGCTACGTGTACTGCACGCTGCCCGCGAAGGTGCCCGCCGGGATGCGGCCGGTGGTGACGGTCGCAGAACCCGAGGGGGTGACGGTGGTGGTCGCGCAGGAGGAGGCCGACGCGCTCGGCCTGCGCTACGAGTACGTGGCGGCCTGGATCACCCTGCACATCCACTCGGCGCTGGAGGCCGTCGGCCTGACCGCCGCCGTGGCGGTGCGGCTCGCTGAGGAGGGGATCAGCTGCAACGTGGTGGCCGGCTTCCACCACGACCACCTGTTCGTCGGCGCCGACGACGCCGACCGCGCGGTGCGCGCCCTGGAGGAGCTGTCCGCCCGGTCCGCCTGACCGGGTGCGCCGAGTGGCCGCTCCCCCCGGGGGCTCCGAGACTGGGAGGGCTGAGCGCCCGCCAGGTCGGTCAGCCCCCCGACAGGAAGGGAGACGGCCCCATGGCGGTCTGCGACGTCTGCTCCAACGACTACTGGCTGTCCTTCGAGATCAAGACGATCACCGGCGACGTGTACACCTTCGACAGCTTCGAGTGCGCGATGGAGAAGCTCGCCCCGCGCTGTGAGCACTGCCAGGTCCGGATCGTCGGCCACGGCGTCGAGGTCGCCGGCCGGTTCTTCTGCTGCGCGCACTGCGCCCGGGTCAACGGCGGCCTGGGCGAACAGATCCGCGACGCGGTCGGGGCCCACCCGGCCTGAGCGGCGCACGGGCCGGTCGCTCCCGGCACGGGCGGGCGCTGCCCGCGCCCGTGCCGGGGCGGGCCATGGCGGAGAGGGGCGGAAGAGTCGGCCTGTACGCCGGGTTCTGTCTCCTGGGCTGCTCGCGCGGCCCGGGGAGGCGGTCATCCATCTAGGACTGCCGTTGCCGACAGCCTCGTGCGGTCTACCCGCGGACTCGGGCGAGCAGCCCTCGAACATCCGCGCACGGTGCCCGGGGGCACCGATCTTGACCTTGCTCCAGGTGGGGTTTACCGAGCCGGCCGAGTCACCCCGGTCGCTGGTGGTCTCTTACACCACCGTTTCACCCTTACCCGCCGCCGAAGCGGTGGGCGGTCTGTTTTCTGTGGCACTGTCCCGCGGGTCACCCCGGGTGGGCGTTACCCACCACCCTGCTCTGTGGAGCCCGGACGTTCCTCGGCGGGCCCTGAGGACCCGTCGCGACCGCCCGGCCGGCTCTTCCGCCGTAATGGTCATCGTAACCGCTCGGGCGGGGCGTCCCGTACCCCGGCCCGGACGAGGGGCGGGTCGCCGCCGAGGCGGGCGGCCACCCGGGTGGCGGTGCCGGTGGCCCAGGTCGTGGTGGTGACCAGCCCGAGGAGGAGGATCGCGAGGCCCAGCCCGGTCACGATCCACCAGCCGGCGTGGCTGGCCGGGGCGAAGCCGGTGGCGACCGGGCCCACGACGGCCGAGGTGACCACCGTGCCGATCACCGCGACACCGAGCGACTGGCCGACCTGCCGGCTGGTCGAGGCGACCGCCGCCGCCACCCCCGCCTGGGCGCGCGGCATCCCGGAGACGGCGGCATTGGTGATCGGCGCGTTGACCATGCCGAAGCCGAAGCCGAACAGCGCGTAGGCGGCCAGCAGCAGGCCCGGCGGGGAGTCGGCGGTGAGCCTGGTGAGCAGCAGCCCGCTGGTGGCGAGGCCGAGACCTGCCGCGACCAGCGGGCCGCGCGGCCCCCGGCCGCCGACGATCCGGCCCGAGAGCGGCGCGCAGACCAGCATCATCCCGGCCATCGGCAGCGTCCACAGGCCCGCCTCGACCGGGCTGTAGTGCCGGACGTTCTGCAGGTACAGGGTGTTGAGGAAGAGGAAGCCGCCGAGCGCGGCGAAGGCGCAGACCGCGGTGACGGTGGCTCCGGTGAACGGCGCGCTGCGGAAGAACCGCGGATCGACCAGCGGCTCGGTCACCCGCAGCTCCCAGAACGGGAAGGCCACCAGCGCGGCCAGCGCGGCCACGCCGAGCCCGAGGATCAGCGGGGACGTCCAGCCGTGCTCGGGGCCCTCGATGATCGCGGCGGTGCCGCAGCCGAGCAGCACCACCATCAGCACCTGGCCGACCGGGTCCAGCCGGCGGGGCCGGGGCGAGCGCGACTCGGGGACGTAACGGGCGGTCAGCAGGCAGGCGACCAGGCCGACCGGGACGTTGATCAGGAAGATCGCCGGCCAGCCGGCGATGTCCACCAGGAACCCGCCGAGCAGCGGGCCGAGCGCCATCGAGATGCCGACCACCCCGCCCCAGACGCCGATCGCCCGGGCCCGCTCGCGCGGTTCGGTGAAGGTGTTGGTGATGATCGACATCGCCACCGGGTTCAGCATCGAGCCGCCGACGGCCTGCACCGCCCGGAACACCACCAGCCACTCCAGGCTGGGTGCCAGGCTGCAGAGCAGCGAGCCGAGCACGAAGAGCAGCAGACCGGTCTGGAACACCCGGCGGCGGCCGAAGCGGTCGGCCACCGAGCCGAACAGCATCAGCAGCGAGGCCAGCACCAGGGTGTAGGCATCGATGACCCACTGCAGGCCGGAGGCCGGGGCGTCGAAGTCCTGCTGGATCGCCGGGAGGGCGATGTTCACCACGGTGTTGTCGAGCCCGACGATGAACAGGCTCAGGCAGCAGATCCCGAGGATCAGCAGCCTGCGGCGCCGGCCCGGGTCGGCGGACGGCGCGGGGAGGGAGGTCGGTTCGGCCACGGGTCGATCCTCCCACCCGGGGGCCCCGGAGCGGCGGTGGATCGGCCCGTCCGGGTGGCGCGGCCCCGGACGGGCCGGGCGGTCCGGGCGGGGGGTCCGGCGCGGGGGGTCCGGCGCGGGGGGGGCGTCGGAACGCGCGTCAGAACGCCTCAGAGCGCGGCGAAGCGGACGGTGCGGGTGGCCGGGTCGGCCTGTGTCAGGCGGGCGACGATCCGGCCGCCGAGCGGCAGCACCGCCCCGCCCGCCGCCTCGCAGCGCGCCCGGACGGCGGGTTCGCGCAGCTGGACGGTGCCGCGCGCGGGCCGCTGCTCGTCCACGTCGATGACCACCGCGGGGAAGTCCTCGCCCTCCCGGCCGGCCAGCAGCTCCGCCTCGACCAGGTCCACGCAGGCCCGTTCGACCTCGGCCGAGCGGCGGTCCCCGGCCGCCATCAGGGCGGGGACGCCGGGCAGTGCCTCCCGGACCCAGTCCGGCACCTCCTCGCCGGCGGCCACGGCCGCGCAGACCTCCTGGGCGAAGCGGTCGCCGAGCCGGCGCAGCGGCGCGGTGCAGTGCGCGTACGGGGCGGCCAGCGCGGCGTGCACCGGGTCGGCCGGGGCGGGCAGGCCCCGGGCCTCGTCGAAGGCCCGGTAGCCGGCCCCGCGCAGCAGTCCGGTGCACTCGTTGAGGAAGGCCGCGTGCAGCGGGGCCCCGGGGTCGAGCGAGCGGACCAGGTCGGGGTAGGGGAGGTCGTCCGGCCAGGTGATGTCGAGCGCGCGGGCGGTGCGGCGCAGCCGCTCGTACGCGGCGGCGGGCGCGGCGGGCAGGGTGCGCAGCAGGCCGACGCCGGCGTCCAGCATCAGGTCCGCCGCGGCCGTCCCGGTGAGCAGGGAGATCTGGGCGTTCCAGCCGTCGGCGGGGCCGAGCGCGCGGTAGCCGAGGACGTACCCGTGCAGGGTCTCCTCGATCTCCTGCTCGGGGACGGGCAGGCTGATCCCGCCGCGGGCCCGCTCCTGCTCCTCGCGGAGCCGGCCGACGGCGGCGAGCAGGGCGAGCTGCTCGTCGGCGCCGCCGGCGTCCACGGCCCGCTGGACGTCGTCGTAGTCGAGCCGGCGGTGCGAGCGGACCAGCGCGCGGCGCAGGTCGGCGAGGACGACGGCGCCGTCGGTGTCCAGGTCGAGCTGCCAGAGCAGGGCCGGGCGGGTCTCGCCGGGCAGCAGGCTGGCGGCGTCCTCGCTGAGCCGGGCCGGGTGCAGCGGGACGCGGTGGTCTGGGAAGTAGAGGGTCTGGACGCGGCGGCGGGCCTCGGCGTCGATCGCGCCGCCGGGGCGCACGAAGGCGGCGACGTCGGCGATCGCGTAGTGCACCCGGTAGCCGCCGCCGGGCCGGTGGGCCAGGTGCATGGCCTGGTCGAGGTCGCGGGAGCCGGGCGGGTCGACGGTGAAGAGCGGGAGGTCGGTCGCGTCGTACTCCGGCAGCCGGGGCGACTCGGCGGCCCGCTCGGCCTCCGCGAGCACGGCCTCCGGCCACTCGGTACGGATCTCCAGGCGGGCGCGCAGCTCGGCCAGTTCGGCGTTGATCCGGGCCGAGTCGGCGGCTTTGACGCGCAGTTTTCGGCGTGGCATGCAGGCAGCGTAGGGCGAATCGGGTGATTCCGGGCGGACGTCGGCGGCCGGGCGCGCCGACGTCCGCCCGGGCCGCCGGGCCGGCCGGGCGCGCCCCCGCTCAGCGGCCGAGCAGGGCCCTGAGGTCCTTGGCGGCGAGGGCCACCGCGTCGTCGTAGCCGCCGGTGGCCAGGCGGAGCACGAAGGCGACGGCGTCGTCCGGGTGCGGGTCGGTGTAGGGCTCGGCGTTGTAGTCGAGGAAGAGCAGCATCGCCTCGAAGGCGGTGCGCTTGTTCCGATCGATCAGCGGGTGGTTGCGGGCGAGGCTCTGGCCGAGCGCGGCCGCCTTGGTCCAGAGGTCGGGGTAGGCGTCCGCGCCGAACACGGTCGCCCGCGGGCGGCCGAGGGCCGAGAGCAGCGCGCCCTCGTCGCGGATGTTCTCCGGGCCGCCGGCGAGGTAGCTGACGTCCGCCAGGTCGAGGTACTCGACGTCGTCGCCGGGCCGCTGCCCGGTCACAGGTCCTTCAGCCGCTCGAGCGTCTCCGCGTTGGCCGCGCGGATCCGGGCGACCATGGCGGCCCGGCGCTCCTCCCTGCCGGCGGCCGGCCGCTCGGCCAGCGCCTCGGGCAGCTCGGACTGCCGCACGTCGAAGGCCAGCTCCGCGCGGTCCGGGCCGGACGCTCCGGTCACCCGCACCCGGCCGGCCAGCACCGCCTGGGCCGCCGCCCGGAGCGCGAACTCCAGGGCCTGCCGGGTCCGCGGCGGCAGGTCCGCGGGCAGCCGGACCGGCAGGGACTCCTCCACCGCGTCGTCGTCGCCGGGCACCAGGTCCAGGGGGCGCATGGTCATCTCGTCACTCTCCTTCGGTGCCACCGTATGCCGCGGCCGGGCGGCGGCCCAACGGGTTCTCCGTAAGCGCTCGTAGGGTGGCCCCATCGATCGGACGCGGAAGGGGGCTCGGCGGATGGACGCGGTACGGGTGACGGGGGCGGCGGTGGCCGGGGGGCTGGCGGTGACTGGGGCGCTGCACGCGCTCTGGACGGTGACGACGTGGCCGGCGCGGTCGCCGCAGGAGTTCGCGGACACCGTGATCGGCACCGGCGAGGGCGTGCCGCCGGCGGCGGCCTGCCTGGCGGTGGCGGGGCTGCTGGGCACGGCGGCGTACCTGGTCGGCGCCGAGGCCGGGGCGCTGCCGGCGGTCGGGCCGCGCGGGGTGCGCCGGGCCGGCGTCCGGACGGTCGCGGGGGTCCTGCTGGCGCGCGGGGCGGCCGGGCCGCTGGTCTTCGGCGTGCTGAGCGAACGGACGGAGCGCTTCAGGCGGCTGAACGCGCGCTACTACTCGCCGCTCTGCCTGGCGCTCGGCGCCGGGGCGGCGCTGGTCGCGGCGGCGCCCCCGCGGCCCGGGCGGTAGCGGGGTTACCCGCGGTCGGGCCGGTTTGCGTAGGGTGGCGGGGTTCGCCCGCCACAAAATGTTGAGGAGTCCGCTGTGCTGGTGCTGTTGCCGCCCTCGGAGGGCAAGGCCGCGTCCGGGGACGGCGTTCCGGTGGCGCTCGACGCGCTGTCGCTGCCCGGGCTGACGGCGGCGCGGGCGCGGGTGCTGGAGTCCCTGGTCGGCCTCTGCCGGGGGGACGAGGAGGCCGCCGCCGGGGTGCTCGGCCTGAGCCCCGGGCTGCGCGGCGAGGTGGCCCGGAACGCGGGGCTGCCGACGGCCGGTGCGCGGCCCGCCGGCGAGGTGTACACCGGCGTGCTCTTCGACAACCTCGGTCTGGCCACCCTGGACGAGGCCGCGTACGACCGGGCCGCGCGCTCGCTGCTGGTCTTCTCCGGCCTCTGGGGCGCCGTCCGGATCGGTGACCGGATCCCGCCCTACCGCTGCTCGATGGGTGTGAAGCTGCCCGGCCCGGGCGCCCTCGGCCCGTACTGGCGCGCCGCGACGGCGTCCGTGCTGCCGGAGGTGGCCGACGGCCTGGTGCTGGACCTGCGCAGTTCCGCGTACGCGGCGGCGTGGAAGCCGGCCGGTGAGCTGGTGACCCGGACGGCCACCGTGCGGGTGCTCCAGGAGCGCGACGGCAAGCGCTCGGTGGTGAGCCACTTCAACAAGGCCACCAAGGGCCGGCTGGTCCGTGACCTGCTGGTGGCGGGGGCCGAGCCGAAGACGCCCGGCGAACTGGTGGACGCGCTGCTCGGACTGGGGCACCGGGTGGAGGTCGCGGCCGAGGGCACCGCCCGCAAGCCCTGGCAGCTGGACGTGGTGGTCACCGAGGTGCACTGAGCCGCGCCGAACGGCGTCGGCGGCGGGCCCCGGTGGGCCCGCCGCCGGGGCGTCAGCGCAGGTGCCCGGTGTCGTTGAGCAGCCGGACCGAGGCGTTGCCGTCCGCGTAGTACTGGACGGCGCAGAGCGAGGCGGCGGACAGCTCCATCCGGTAGAGCGAGTCCGGCGGGGCGCCGAGCGCCAGCCGCACCAGGGTCTTGATCGGGCTGACGTGCGACACCACCAGGACGGTCCGGCCGGGGTGGCGGGCCAGGATCTTGTCCCGGGCGACGCCGATCCGGTGGGTGAGCGCGGTGAAGCTCTCGCCGCCGCCGGTCGGCTTGGCCTTCGCCGAGCCGAGCCAGGCGTTGAGGTCCTCCGGGTGGCGCTCCTGCACCTCGGCGAAGGTCAGCCCCTCCCAGGCGCCGAAGTCCACCTCGCGCAGGCCGTCCTCGTAGCGGACCTCCAGGCCGAGGCGGGCGGCGACGGTCTCGGCGGTCTGCCGGGTACGGAGCATCGGCGAGCTGACCACGGCCTGGACCGAACCGCGCGAGGCCAGCGCCTCGGCCGCCCGTTCGGCCTGCCAACGGCCCTTCTCGGAGAGCTCCGGATCGCTGCCGCCGCTGCCGGAGAAGCGCTTCTCCGGGGTGAGGTGGGTCTCGCCGTGGCGGAGCAGGACGAAGGTGGTCGGCGTGCCGAGGTCGGCGGCGGCCGCCCAGCCGGCCTTGGGCGCGGCGGTCTCCAGCGGGGGCTCGTCGGCGACGGCGGGCCGCTCGGCCCCGGCCGCCCTGGGCTCCCACTGCCGGCCGGCCTTGCCCGCGTCCATCGCCTCGTTGGCCAGCCGGTCGGCGTCCTTGTTCCGCTCGCGCGGGATCCAGGTGTACTTGACCTGGCCGCGCGGCAGCACCGCCCGGGCCTCGGCGGCGAGCGGCTGCATGTCGGGGTGCTTGATCTTCCAGCGCCCGGACATCTGCTCGACCACCAGCTTGGAGTCCATCCGGACGTCCACCG
The DNA here is from genome assembly GCF_055564815.1 of Kitasatospora sp. NPDC028961. Classification (NCBI taxonomy): domain Bacteria; kingdom Bacillati; phylum Actinomycetota; class Actinomycetes; order Kitasatosporales; family Streptomycetaceae; genus Kitasatospora; species Kitasatospora sp. NPDC028961. The sequence continues at coordinate 341,202 of NZ_JBVHVO010000003.1, forward strand.
AGGCGTCCGGGTCCAGCTCCCGGGCCGCCTTCAGACCGGCGATCAGGCCCTTGTACTCGGCCACGTTGTTGGTCGCGTGGCCGATGAACCCGGCAGCCTCGGCGATGATCAGGCCGGTGTCGCCGTCCCGGACCACCGCGCCGTAGCCGGCCGGCCCCGGGTTGCCCCGGGAGCCTCCGTCGGCCTCGACGACGAACCTGCGCCCCGCCATCGGCTCAGATGCCCGAATCGGCGGTGCGCACCAGGATGCGGCCGCAGTTGTCGCAGCGGACGACCGCGTCCTTGGGCTCGGCCTTGATGGCGTTCAGGTCGGAGACGGCGAACTCGACCCGGCAGCCCTCGCAGCGGCGCTGGTAGAGACGGGCCGCGCCGACGCCGCCCTGCTGCTCGCGCAGCCGGGTGTAGAGCTTCAGCAGGTCGGCCGGGACGACGGCGACGACGGCCTCGCGGTCGCGCTTGACCTTGTCGGCCTCGGCGTCGATCTCGGCGAAGGCGGCGTCCCGGCGGGCCTCGGCCTCGGTCAGCACGACGGTGGAGTGCTCCAGGCGCGCGGTCAGCTCGGTGACCCGGGTCTGGGCGGACTCCAGGCGCTCCATGATCTCCAGGACGACGTCCTCCAGGTCCCCCTGGCGCTTGGCGAGCGAGCCGATCTCGTGCTGGAGGTTCTCCAGGTCCTTCGGCGAGGTGATCGCGCCGGAGTCCAGGCGCTGCTGGTTGCGGGCGGAGCGGCTGCGGACCTGCTCGACGTCCTGCTCGGCCTTGGTCAGCTCGCGGGTGGTGTCGCCCTGCTGGGCCTGGGCGGCCACCACGAGGTCCTTGAGCGCGGTGTGGTCGGCGGTGACCTTGTCGATCTCGGCGTGCTCGGGCAGGCTGCGACGCCGGTGGGCCAGCTGGTCGAGCTTCGAGTCGATGGCCTGGAGGTCGAGCAGGCGGATCTGGTCGGCGGGCGCGGCGTTCAAGCGGAGAGCTCCTGTGAATCGGGTCAGGCGGTGAAGGACATGGGGGCGTGCGCGGTCCACGGGTCGGTGACCCGGTGGGAGACCTTCGTCTCCACGGCCCAGCCCCGCTGCTCGGCGGCGCCGTGCAGCGCCCGCTCGGCCAGGGTGAGCCAGGGCCACTCGGTGGCCCAGTGCGCGGCGTCGACCAGTGCGACCGGCGCCGCCTCGGCGGCCTCGGATGCCGGGTGGTGGCGCAGGTCGGCGGTGACGTACGCGTCGACACCGGCCTCGCGCGCCTGCGCGAGGAAGCTGTCGCCGGCGCCGCCGCACACCGCGACCCGGCCGATCAGGCGGTCCGGGTCGCCGCAGACGCGGACGCCGGCGGCGGTGGCCGGCAGGCCCCCGGCGACCTTGGCGGCGAACGCGGCGAGGGTCAGCGGCGGCTCCAGCAGACCGATCCGCCCGCTGCCGCGCCGGCCCAGCGGGTCCGTCGGGTCCGGCACCAGCGGGCCGGTGACGCGCAGGCCGACGGCCTCGGCCAGGGCGTCCGAGACGCCCGGGTCGGCGTGGTCGGCGTTGGTGTGCGCCACGTGCAGGGCGATGCCGGCGCGGATCAGCGTGTGCACCACCCGGCCCTTGGGCGTGGTGGCCGCGACGCCGGTGGTGCCGCGCAGGTAGAGGGGATGGTGCGTGACCACCAGGTCGGCGCCCCACTCGACGGCCTCGTCGACCACCGTCTGCACGGGGTCGACGGCGAAGAGCACGCGGCGGACCTCGGCCCGAGGGTCTCCGCAGACCAGGCCGACGGCGTCCCAGGACTCCGCCCACTGCGGCGGATAGATCTCTTCGAGCGCGGTGATGACGTCGGACAGTTTCGGCACCTGTCGAGACTACCGTGCGCGCGGGGGCGCCCGGGCCGCCCGGGGCCCGGCCCGGGGGTCCGCGGCTCGGCGTCAACCTGCGGTTCCGGGCGTTCGAGCGGCCGCCGGGGCGCCGTCGGGGGGCTCGTTCGGAGCGCTCGGGGCGCCCGCCGGCGCGGCCGCGGGCCGGGACACGGGCCGTGCGGACGCCGTGGCCGCCCGGCCACGCGGGGGCACCGCACACATCGGCCGGCTCGCACATATTCGAAACCACGCCCAGATCACCCTTACGAGTGAAGTGACCCGCTACGCGTTGAGCCCGTCCGGAAACCGAAAGTAACTTCACTTCTGCGAACGGGAGTTGCCTCGGCCAGGGAGCCGGAAGGGCACTCGGCCGGGATGCGGGCCAGGTCGGACCGGCCCGCGGCGGACGCGGCAGGGCCGCGCTCCCGTACTTCCGAGAAACCGATCAGGCCGCCGGCGTGCGTCGCGCGGTGCCGGAGCAGTGGGCACCGGCGGGCGCCGGCCGAGACGAAGGGATGTGAATGCGGATGGGGGCGGGCACATCGCTGCGTACGGCCGGGGGGAACGGATCGGCGGGCCACCGGCCGGATGCGGCCGGCGGGTGGCCGGAGGTGGCGCGGGCGGCACTGGCCGGCGCCGGGGGCCGGGGAGGCGACGGGGACTGGGAGGTCACCGTCGAGGGCTTCTGGTGCACGGCCGGGCCGGCCGCGGCGGAACTGGCCGACGAGGGCTGGAAGATCCATGTCAGCGCGGCGTCGGCGGTCGGCCGCGCCGTCCTGACCGCCGTCACCGGGGTACTGGCCGGTGACCCCTGCACCTTCAAGTTCGCCGCCGGACCGGAGCAGCTGCACGAGATCAACTCGCGCAACAGCGACCGGGGTTCGGCGGGCAAGTTCATCACCGTCTATCCGGCGGACGCGGAGCAGTTCCGGCGGCTGGCCGCCGCGCTGCACCGGGCCACCGACGGCCTGCCCGGGCCGGTGGTGCTCTCCGACCGCCCCTACCGGCCGGGCAGCCGGGTGCACTACCGCTACGGCGCCTTCGCGGCCCGCGCCGAGCTGGGGAACGACGGCGGCTACCGGTCGATGCTGCGCGGGCCGGGCGGCGAGCGGGTCGAGGACGTGCGCGGAGCCTCGTACCGCTGCCCGCCGTGGGCACGCGACCCGCTGGCCGAGGGGCCGGCGGCTCCCCCGCGGGACGGCACGGCGCCGGGGCGCGGACCCGGGGCGACCCGGCCGGCGGCGCCCCGGCGCGGCACCGGCGGGGTGCTGCTGGCCGGACGGTACGCCGTCACCGGGGCGATCCGGCACAGCGCCAAGGGCGGCGTCTTCCTGGGCCGGGACACCGACGGCGGCGCCGAGGTGGTGGTCAAGCAGGCCCGCGCGCACATCGAGGTGGACCGGGCCGGCACCGACGCCCGGGCGGCGCTGCGGCACGAGGCCGCGCTGCTGACGCGGCTGGAGGGGCAGGGCCTGGCGCCACGACCGGTCGAGCTGATCGAGCAGGACGACTCGCTGTTCCTGGTGCAGGAACGCATCACCGGGCAGCCGCTCGGCAGCTGGGTGGCGGCCCGGCTGCGCCGGGACGGCAGCCCCGACGTGGACTGGGCCGAGGCCGGACCGCTGGCGCACGCCCTGCTCGACCTGGTCGAGCGGGTGCACGGGCTGGGGCTGGTCCTGCGCGACCTCTCCCCCGGCAACGTGCTGGTACGGCCGGACGGGTCGCTGCGGCTGGTCGACCTGGAGCTCGCCGCCGAGGCGGGCCGGGCGGCGGGCTCGGCCGGCACCCCCGGCTACCGGGCCCCCGAACAGGGGCCGGGGCGCCTCGCCCTGGTCCCGGACCCCTTCGACCCGGCGGGCGCGGGCCGGTCGCGGCGGGACTCGCTCGGCAGGGACGCCCTGGGCGCCGGCCGCACCGTCCGGGAGGGCACCTGCGTGGCCGAGCCGGCGGTCGACCTGTACGCGCTCGGCGGGCTGTTCTTCCTGCTCGCCACCGGTCACGACCCGCTGCTGCCCGAGGACCTGCCGCGGGCCCGGCCGGTCGCCGACCGTCTCGGCCGCTGGCTGGCCCTCGCCGCCCGCTCGGGCGCCACCGCGCGGCGGCTCGCGCCGGTGGTGCTCGGGCTGCGGGCGCAGGAGCCGGAGCGGCGCTGGAGCCTCTCCCGGGTGCGGTACGCCCTGACGGGCGCCCCGGACGACCCGGGCGCGGGGAGCACGGCCGCTGCGGGACCGGCGGGCGCGGGCGACGTGACGGGCGCGACCGACGCGCCGGCGGACCGGGGCGTCGCAGCCTCGGCGGACGACGCGGTGGACGGCCCGGCGGACGGCCGCACCGGCCCCACCGCCCTGGTCGACCGGGTGCTGCACGACGGGCTGCGCCACCTCGCCCTCACCGCCACCCCGCTGCGGCGGGACCGGCTCTGGCCCGCCGTACCCGCCGGGCAGTGGTCCGACCCGTGCAACGTGCAGCACGGCGCCGCCGGCGTCCTCGCCCTGCTCGCCCGGGCCGCCGTGGCGGACGGCCTGCCCGCGGAGGTCCGCGAGGAGTCCCGCCGGACGGCGCGGACGGCCGTCGAGTGGATCGAGCGCCGGTGCGCCGCCGAGCCGGTCGTGCTGCCGGGTCTGCACTTCGGGCGCTCGGGCGCCGCCTGGGCCCTGCTGGACGCCGCCGAGGCGCTGGCCGACGACGCCCTCGCCGGACGCGCCGCCGGGCTCGCCCGCCGGATAGCCGTCGAGTGGCCGAACCCGGACGTCTGCCACGGCGCGGCCGGCGCGGGCTTCCTCCAGCTGCGCTTCGCCGCCGACCCCCGGACGGCCGCACCCGGGGCGGCCGGGGAGTTCCTCGCCCGGGCCGCCCGCTGCGGGCACGGCCTGCTGGCCGCCGCCCGGCCCACGCCGGAGGGGGTGGTCTGGCCGGTGCCGAAGGAGTTCGACTCGGCGCTCGCCGGGATCACCCACCTCGGGTTCGCCCACGGGGTCGCGGGCGTCGGCGCCTTCCTGCTGGCCGCCGCCGGGGCCACCGGCGACCGGGCTCTGCTCGACGGCGCGGCCGAGGCCGGGCGCACGCTCGCCGCCACCGTCCGCCGGGAGCACGGCGGACAGTACGGCGGACAGCACCGCGGGCCGTTCGACGGACCGAACGACGGGTGGTACGGCGAGGCGGCGGTGGCCGGGAGCGGTGACCGGGCCGACACCCGCCCGACGGCCTGGTGGCCACAGGGCGCGGGCGACCCGGAGCACGTCCGGCTGGCGCACTGGTGCAGCGGATCCTCCGGCGCGGGGACGTTCCTGCTCCGGCTCTGGCAGGCCACCGGTGACGGGACCGCGCACGAACTCGCGCTCGCCGCCGGCCGGGCCGTGCTGGCCGGGCGCTGGCACTGCGGCGTCAGCGCCTGCCACGGCCTGGCCGGCAACGGCGAGTACCTGCTGGACCTGGCCGCCGCCACCGGCGAGCCGGAATTCCGCTCCGGGGCCGAGGAGTTGGCCCAGCTGATCGCCGCCAGATCGGCGCTCCGCGACGGCCTGCTGGTGCTGCCCGACGAGACCGGCACCGGCTGCGCGGCCGCGTACGGCACCGGGACGGCGGGCGCGCTGGCCTTCCTGCTGCGCCTGCGGCACGGCGGCCCCCGGCTCTGGGTGGACCCGGTGCCGCCCACCCGGGCCGGCGGACCGCCCCCCGGATCCGACGGGGTGAGCACCTCGTGAACGTGGCCGTCCGCTCCGCGACGCAGGCCCTGCGCCGCCTCAGCTTCACCTTCGCCACCGACGGCAGCCACGCCGCCTGCCTGGCCTCCGCGGCCGACGGCGGCTGGTACGCCGAGAGCTGGTCCCTGCCGGCCTCCGGTCCGGCCGCACCGACCGCCCTGGCCCTGCCCGGCAACCGCGCCGAGAGCCTGCGCTGCCAGCTGGTCGCCCTGCCGGACGGTTCGGTGCTGGTCTGCCGGCACGACGGCGAGCGGCACGACCTGGTGACGCTCTCCGCCGCCGCGCCGGGCAGCGAACCGGTCACCGTGGAACGGCCGGTGGCCACCCTCAGGCGGCCCGGGATGCGGCTGCTGCCGCTCCCCGCGGCCACACCGCCCGACGGCACCCGCACCCCGGTCGCGCTGGCGCTCGGCACCGACACCCGGCCCGGCACCACGGTCTGGCTGGTGTACGCCGACGGCGGCGAGCCCCGGCAGGTCGCCGAGATCCCCGGCCTGCACGGCGGCGGCGTCTGGCTGGACCGCACCGGGGCCCTGCTGGCGCTCGACCGGGTCGACGCGGGCGTCGTGCGCACCGTCGTACTGGACCTGCGCACCGGCACGGTCACCCCGCTGCTGGAGATCGGCGAGCGCAGCAACGACCGGCTGGTCCTGTACGACCCGGAGACCCGCTTCGCGATGGTGCGCAGCGACGCCCCCGGCACCGACCGGCTGGGCTGGGGCCTGCTCGGCGGCGGCGAGCCGCTGCGGTTCCCCGAATGCCTGTACGTGGCGGGCATGTTCCTGCGGCCGGTGGCGCTGCGCACCACCCCGGACGGGGCCCGGGTGGTCGTCCAGATCGACCACGGCGCCGGCTCCGCGCTGGCCGTGTGGCGGCCCGCCGCCGGGCGGCTGGACCCGCTGCCGGTGCCACCCGGGCGGCTCGGCGCGGTCGGGCACTGGTCGGACGCGGGGCTGCGCATGCCGTACTCCTCGCCCGAGCACCCGGCCGCCCTGGCCACCCTGGACGTGGACACGCTGCTGGCGCACGGTCCGATCGCGGCAGCGCCCGGACCGGTGCCGCTGCCCCTGCAGTTGGCGCCGCTCGGCTCCGGTCTGCCCGGCCCCTGGCGGGACGCCGCCCTGCCGTGGCAGCCCGGCGGATCGCGGGCCTCCCGCGGCTCGCCCGCCGGCTGGCAGCTGGACGGCAGCACCCCGCCGGGCGACGGCGGGCGCTGGCACTCCGCGCAGAGCATCGAACTGGCCGGACCGGCCGGTCCGCTGGAGGCCGTGGTGTACGGCGGAGACGCCTGGCTGAGCAGCCCGCACCTGGTCCTCGCCCTGCACGGCGGCCCGGCCGACGCCTGGCGGCTGGAGTTCGACCCCGCCCTGCAGCGGATGGCGGCCGGCGGCCTGGCCGTGATCGCGCCGAACCAGCGCGGCTCCACCGGCTACGGGGTGGCGCACGCGCTGGCCATCCGCGGCGCCTGGGGCGGGCCGGACCTCGACGACGTCCTGTACCTGCTGGACGGCATCGCGGGCCAGCGCGCCGCCCTCGGCCTGGAGCCACCGGCCCTGTTCGGCGTCAGCTACGGCGCGTTCCTCGCCCTGCTGGCGGCCGCGCACGCGCCGGCCGAGCAGGTCGCGCGCTGCGCGGTGGTCGCACCGTTCCTGTCCGGCGCCCGACTGCTGGCCGAAGCGGCCACCCCGGTCAGGGCGTTGACCACCCGGCTGGGCGGCGGCGAGTCGATCGCCGACGCCCGCGGCCCGCGCGACGTCCTCCAGCTCGCGCACCGGCTCCGCGCACCCCTGCTGATGGTGCACGGCGACCGGGACGAGGTCGTCCCGGTGAGCCAGTCCCGCGCGCTGCGCCACGAGTTGCTGCGGATCGGACGCACCGAGGGCGCCGACTTCCGGTACGTCGAGGCGGCCGGGGCCGGACACGAGGTGCTGGCCGAGGAGGGCGCGGCCGTGCTGCACGAGCTGCTGGCCGGCTTCCTGCGCACCGGTCGGCCGGGCTAGCCGCCCGATCTCACAGACTCCCGGGCCCGACGGCCCGGGGCGGTACCCGGGACGGCGGATGGAGGCCGTTCCGGGAACACACCGAGCGCCCGTACCGCAGGTCGCGGCGGGCGGCAGAACAAGGGGAGGACCCGATCATGGAGAACATGGTGGACTTCGAGACCGACCTCGCGGCGCTGCAGGAGCTGCCCGAGACCGAGTCCGTCGAGCTGACCGGCCACGGCGGCGGCTGCCAGTACACCTGCCTCATCCTGACCTGTCTGATCTTCACGATCAGCTAGTCGCGGGGCCGGTCGACCGGTGATCCGCGTGCGCCGCGCCCGCCTGTCCGGACAGGCGGGGGCGGCGCCGCCCGTTCCCGGCACGGGTCTCGTCACCCCCGCCACGGCGACCTCCTGGGCCTGCCGCCGCGCTACCGCGAACCGGTCGGCCACCGGCTGGGCCCGTCCGGTCCGCGGGCGCCCGCGCCGCTCCCCGGGTGCCCCTCGTGATCTCGATAGGATCCCGCGCGTTCCGGCCGTTAGGGTGGCCGGGGCGCGGGCCGTGATCACCGGCCCTGGCGCGGTCCAGGCGCCCGGTCACGCGCCCGACCGCGTCCGCGGTGCCAGCCGGCGCCGAACCACCCGCCCCTCGCACGGAAGACGATTTTGATGTCCGACACCCTCACCGACACCACCGGACCCGCGATCACCGGGACCGACGCCGACGGGACCACGGCCGAGGACAGCGCGTCGCACGGTCGCCACCGGGGCCCCTCCGCCCCCGACGACAGGCCCGAGGCCGATCCGCACGGCCGCCACCGCCTCGGCCTGGGCGCCGCGCGGGGCTGACCCAGCCCCGCCGTCCTTCGTGACAGGGCCCGCCGCGTGCGCCGGCGGGCCCTGTCGCGTCACGGCGGCCTCCCGGGCGGTCCCGGTCCCGGCTCCACCGCCGACGCCCGCGCCGCTCAGTCCAGCGTGACGACCGTGCGCAGCGCCTCGCCGCCCCGCATCTGCGCGAGGGCCTCGTTGACGTCCGCCAGCGGGACCCGGTGCGTGACCATGCCCGCGAGGTCGATCCGCCCGGCCCGCCACAGCTCCACCACCAGTGCCATGGTGCGCGGCACGGAGGCACCGCCGTACAGCGAGGGCAGCAGCCGCTTCTCGTTGAAGAAGAGCTCGCCCATGGTGAACTGCGCGCGGTCGTCCTGCGCGCCGGCGCCGATCACCACGACCGCGCCCCCGCGCCGCGCCGCGTCGTACCCGGCCCGGACGGTGGCCGAGCGGCCGACCGCCTCGAAGACGTAGTCGAACCCGCCGCCCGGCAGGGCCTTCGCGGCGGCCTTCAGCTCCTCGGGTGCCAGCGCCTCCGTGGCGCCGAAGGCCAGTGCCCGCTCCCGCCGCGAGGCGACCGGGTCCACCACGGCGATCCGGCCGGCGCCGCAGACCCGGGCGCCCTGCACGGTGGCGATCCCGACGCCGCCCGCGCCGATCACCGCGACGGAGGCCCCGGGCTCGACCCGGGCGGTGTGCACGGCGGCGCCGATGCCAGTGGTCACCCCGCAGCCGATCAGCGCGGCCAGTTCGTAGGGCAGGTCGGCGGGGACGGTGATGACGGCGTCGCGGTCGACCACCACCTCCTCGGCGAACGCGCCGGTGCCGTAGAAGCCGGAGGCCTCCACCGGCTCCCCCGAGACGCCGTCGCCGCCGAACCGGAAGCCCGGCGCGCCGAGCCGGCGCAGGCTCGCGACGCAGAGGTGGCCCCGCCCGCGCTCGCAGTGGGCGCAGCGGCCGCAGGGCGCCATCCAGCAGAGCACCACGCGGTCGCCGACCCGGACGTCGGCCACGCCCTCGCCGACCTCCACCACGTCGCCGGCGCCCTCGTGGCCGGGAACGAACGGCGCGGGCTGCGGCAGGACGCCGTTCATCGCCGACAGGTCCGAGTGGCAGAGGCTGGCGGCCCGCAGGCGGACCCTCACCTTGCCGGGGCCGAAGCCGGTCGCGACCACGTCGTCGCGGACGTCGAGCGTGTCCTGGCCGGTCTTGTGCAGGATGGCTGCGCGCATGGAGCTTGCTCCCGGTTCGCCTCGGTCGGTGGTCGGGGCCGATTCTGGCACGACGCACCCGGGCGGAGTAGAACACGTTCCATTCGGCCCGGGACCACCGGCCCGTGACACGGTTGGCCTCCGGCGTCGCGCCCCTGGCATGATCACCCGCCGTGTCCACACCCGTCAGACCCACGCCCGCCGGGGCCGCGCCCACCGCCACCACCCCGGACGCACCCGCCGCCACCGGCGCCGCACCGCAGGACTGCCCGCGCTGCGCCGCCCCCGTCGACGCCGACCCCCGGTTCGCCGTCTGGTGCCCGCAGTGCGAATGGAACCTGTCTCCCGAGCCGGCGGACGCGCCCGCCACCACCCGCCGGGCCGTCGCGGCCGCCCGGCACGCGGCGGCCGCGACGGCCCGGACCGACCGGCTCTACGAGGACATCGCGGCCGGTCGGCCGGCCACCGTCGGGCAGCGGGCCTGGCTGGCCGCCTCGCTGATCGCCGGCGTGGTCCACCTGGCCACCGCGGCCCTGTGCGGCTGGGGCCTGTGGCTGCTCGTCACCGGCAACACCCCGCTCCGCTGTCTGGGCGCGGCCGTGCTCGGCCTGGTGGTCCTGCTCCGGCCCCGGCTCGGCCGGACCCCGCGCGGCGAGGGCGTGCTGGACCGTGCCGAGGCGCCCGCCCTCTACGGCCTGGCGGACCGCGTCGCCGCCGAGGTGGGCGCCGGGCCGGTCGGCGTGATCCGGGTCGACGGCGCGTTCAACGCGAGCATGGGGGCGGTCGGGCTGCGCCGACGGTCGGTGCTCACCCTGGGCCTGCCGCTCTGGGAGGTGCTCGGTGAGCAGGAGCGGATCGCCCTGCTGGGCCACGAGTTCGGCCACCGGGTCAACGGCGACCACCGGCAGGGCCTCTGGCTCGGTTCGGCGATCCACGCGCTCGCCCACTGGTACGACCTCACCCGCCCGCGCGGCCACTACCGGGACGCGGTGGGGCTGGAGCTGCTGTTCCAGCTCACCGACCTGCTCCTCGTCGTCCTGCTCGGCGGGGTCGCCCGGCTGCTGCTGGCGGTGCTCCGGCTGCTCGACCGGCTGACCTCGCGCGCCGGGCAGCAGGCCGAGTACCACGCGGACACGCTGGCCGCCCGCACCGCGTCCACCGGGGCGGCCCGGCGCCTGCTGCGGACCCTGCTGCTCGGCCGGGCGGTGGAGACGGCGGCGGCCCGGGCACGCGCGGAGCTGCAGAGCCGGCCCCGCGCGTCGCGCCGCGGTCCGCAGCCCGCCCCGGCGGCGCCGTCCACGCGGCCGGCGACCGCCCCCGAGGCGTTCTGGGAGCGGCTGCGCGACCAGGCCGCCGACGTCCCTGCGCTGGAGCACGAGCGCCTGCTGCGCCGCTCCGCCCTGGAGCGGGGCGCGGTGGACCCCACCCACCCGCCGACCCACCTGCGGCTCGCCCTCCTCGACCGGGGCCCCGAGCTGCCGGCCGCCGTCACGACGACGCCCGCCGAGACCGCCGCCATCGCCGCCGAGCTGGCGCCGCACCGCGTCCGCATCGCGCGCACCCTGCTGGCCGGCTGAGGATCCGCCCGGGACGGGCGCCGCGGCCTACCGTCCAGTAGGGTCCGACGGCGAGCACGAGCACCGAATCACCCGGCAAGGGAGCTGCACCATGTCCGACCTCCTGGAGAACCCGCGCCCCGCACCCGAGGTGCTGGCGGCCTTCGAGGGCGCGACCGGGTTCATGCCGGTGGACGAGGGCCTCGCCCTGTACGCGGCGGCGCTGACGGCGGCCCGGCGGACCGGGCTGCCGGTGCTGGAGATCGGCACCTACTGCGGGCGGTCGGCGATCCTGCTGGCCGCCGCCGCCCGGGAGGCGGGCACGGTGGCGCTGACCGTCGACCACCACCGGGGCTCCGAGGAGCAGCAGCCCGGCTGGGAGTACCACGACCCGACGCTGGTGGACCAGGAGGTGGGCCGGATGGACACGCTCCCCCGGTTCCGCCGCACCCTGCACGCGGCCGGGCTGGAGGACCACGTGGTCGCCCTGGTCGGCCGGTCGCCGCAGATCGCGGCGCTCTGGGGCGGTCGGCTCGGCCTGGTCTTCATCGACGGCGGCCACACCGACGAGCACGCCACCGGCGACTACGAGGGCTGGGCCCGCCACCTGGCCCCCGACGGCCTGCTGGTGGTGCACGACGTCTTCCCCGACCCGGCGGACGGCGGCCAGGCGCCGTACCGGGTCTACCTGCGGGCGCTCGCCGAGGGCTTCGAGGAGGTCTCGGTGACCGGCTCGCTGCGGGTCCTGCGCCGCTCCCGCGGCTGAGCGACCGGGCCGCTGAGCCCCGCCCGGCCCGGCCCTTCGAGCGCCGCCGTCGAACGCCGCGCTCGAACGCCGGGGCGGCCCGACGAGATCGCCGGACCGGCCCCCCAGCCGATCACGGATGCTCTAACGTCGTGCCGGGGCTGTCGGGCGGGGGTTCGAACGGTACGGTGTCCGCGCGGCGCACGCGCGCCGACGACAGCGGCACAGCACCAGGCAGAGCGACCGGGCGGACGGTGGGGGCCAGCAATGACGGACCAGCAGAACACCGCTCCGGCGGTCTGGGATCCGACCGCGCGCGGCGGCGCCGGCGGCTGGGTGCGCGGACCGCAGCAGCCCGCCCCCGGCGCGGCCCAGCCCCCGGCCGCTCCGCCCGCCGCCGCCCGGCCGGTTCCTCCCGCGCCCGGCCGCCCCGGCGAGGCGCCGCAGCCGCCCGGCCCGTCGCCCTTCCCGCCGCAGCCGCCCACGGCGGGCGGCGTCGGCGACCAGGGCCCGCCGCTGGCCGCCCGCCCGTACCTGGCCGGTGGCCAGGGCCACCCCGCCCCGCCCACCGGACCGCAGCCGCCCGCGTCCGGCTTCCCGGGCCACGCGGCCCCCCAGGGCCCCGCCGGCGGCGGCTACGGCTACCCGCCGCCGCCCCCGGCCCAGCCGCAGGCCCAGCCCCCGTACGACGCCGGCCCGTACCCCCAGCAGTACCCCGGGTACCCGGCCCAGCAGTACCCGCCGTACCAGCAGCCGGACTACGCCACGGACTACGAGGACCTCGACGCCGAGGACCGCCCGGCCAACCGGCGCGCGCCACTGCTGATCGCCTTCGCGCTGCTGTTCGTCCTGGCCCTCGGCGGCGGCATCCTGTGGGCCGCGAAGGGCAAGGACGACCCGGCCGACCGGAGCGCCGCCCCGGCTCCCTCCGCGAGCGCCGGCCAGAGCACGGCCGGGAACCCGCCGCCCGCACCGGGCCCCGACGGATCGTCCGGCGCGCCGAGCCCCGCCGCCACCGACACCGCGTCCGCCTCCGCGAGCCCGACCGCCGGCGCGGCCGGGCCGGGCGCGCCGGAGCAGGCCAAGGCCCTGGACGAGCTGCTGACCCAGGGCGAGAGCGCGAAGGCGCCCATCGGCAGCGCGGTCGCCAAGGTGAGCAGCTGCCCCGCCAAGGCCGACATCGACAGCGCCGCGCAGGTCTTCGACAGCGGCGCCAAGCAGCGCGACCAGCTGCTCGCCAAGCTCGCCACGCTGACCGTCACCGACCTGCCCGGCGGCGCGGACGCGGTGCAGTCGCTGAAGTCCGCCTGGCAGCTGTCCGCCGACATCGACCGGGCGTACGCCAGCTGGGCCCGCGCCGTCTCCGCCCAGGGCTGCTCGGGCTCGGCCCCGAACACCGCCGACAAGAAGCACGCGGACGAGCTCAACCCGCAGGCCACCCAGGCGAAGCGGGACTTCGTGACGAAGTGGAAGGCGATCGCCGACCCGTACGGCCTGACCGCGCGCACCCAGGACAGGATCTGAACCACCCGTGACCCGCACCACCGCCGCTCCGCACGACGAACCGCCGCGCCGCTCCCGGCTGCTGCGCACCACCACCGTGGCCGCCGTCCTGGTGCCGCTCTGCCTGGCCGGCTGGCTGGGCTGGCAGGCCGTCGCCGACCGCGGCCGGGACGACACCGGGGCCGCCCACGCCGCCGGGGCCGCCGCCCCGCCGTCGGGGCCGTTCTCCGCGGCGCCGTTCTCCGCACCGGCGGACACCTCCCCGTCGGGGGCCCCCACCGCGTCGGCCGACCCGCCGACGGCCGCCCAGGCCGCTCCGACAGCCGACCCGACGACCGCTCCGACGGCCTCGGAGAGCGCCGGGTCCGCCACCGCGCTGGCCGGGCGGACCGTCCTGCTCGATCCCGGCCACAACCCCGGCAACGCCGCGCACACCGCCGAGATCAACCGTCAGGTCGACATCGGCAACGCCCGCAAGGAGTGCGACACCACCGGCACCTCCACCAACGCCGGGTACAGCGAGGCCGAGTACACCCTGGACGTCTCCCGCCGGGCCCGCGCGATCCTCACCGCCCGGGGCGCGACGGTCGTCCTGGTGCAGGACGGCGACCAGTCCTGGGGCCCGTGCATCGACGCGCGCGCGAAGGCGGGCGCCACCACGCACGCCGACGCGGCGGTCTCGGTGCACGGGGACGGCGGCCCGCCCGGCGGCAGCGGGTTCCACGTGATCATGCCCGCCAAGGTCGTCGCGGGCACGGCGGACAACTCCGCGATCGTCGCGCCCTCGCACCGGCTCGGCCTGCTGCTGCGCGACAGCTTCCACGCGGCGACGGGCGAGCCGTACGCCGACTACATCGCGAGCCAGGGCCTGGACACCCGATCCGACCTCGGCGGGCTGAACCTCTCGACCGTGCCCAAGGTGTTCATCGAGTGCGGTAACATGCGCAATTCGACCGACGCCAAAAGGATGACGGACCCTCAGTGGCGCCAGCAGGCCGCCCAGGGGATCGCCGACGCACTGACGGCCTTTCTGACCACGCGGTAGCCGGCCCGGGCGGCCCGGCCCGCGCCGCCGGAAGGTGGACAGCATGGGACCGGGCGCGCGCAGTTTGCAACGACTTCGCCCCATTCCCGAGCCCGCTGTGCACCCGCGAGGCGGTTGGCCCTAGGCTTCTGGTCCGTTCGGAGTTTTCCGGACCGGTCAGCCGACCGCGAGATAACCGCCGTCCACGACACACCAACGAGGGGAACGTTAGTGAATCTGCGCGCTCTCACCAGGGGAGACGCCGCCGTCGCAGGTGCGGCCGTCCTGCTCTTCATCGCCTCCTTCCTGCCGTACTGGACCGTGGACTGCAGTGGCAGGTACTGCGGCGACACGTCGCAGAACGCCTGGGACAGCGTCCTGTTCCCCGTGCTACCCTCGGTCTTCCTGCTCGGCATCCTCTCCGCCGTGCTGATCCTGGTGCAGCGCTTCCAGGGCGCCGCCGCCGCCACCCGCCAGGTGCTCGGCCTTCGGCTGGACCAGTGGGGCATCGCGTTCGCCGTCGCCGCGCTCTGGACCTCGATCTGGGCCCTGGGCGGTGGCCCGAAGGGTCTGGACCACGGTTTCGGCGCCTGGCTGGCCGTCATCTCGCTCCTGGTCCTCGCCGGTGCCGCCGCGGCCGGTCCGCTGGTGCCCGCGCTGAAGGCCCCGCTGGTCACCGACAAGCCGGCCGTCCCGCAGGGCTACCCCGGCGGCTACCCGGCCCCGCAGCCGGGCCAGCCGGGCCAGCCCGGCCAGTACGGCTACCCGGCCCCGGGCCAGGACCCGCAGCAGGTGCAGTCGCCCGCGTTCGGCGGCCAGCCCGGCGGCTACGGCTACCCGGCCCCGCAGGCCGGCCAGCCGCAGGACGCCGCCCAGCAGCAGGCCGCGCACCAGGCCCCGGCGCCCACCCAGGCGCAGCCGGCCCAGGCCCAGCAGGCTCCGGCGCCCGACTTCGCGCCGTTCTGGTTCGCCGTCCCGGCGCCGCGCCAGCTGTCCCCGAAGGACAACCCGGCCGGCGCCCCGGTCGGTGAACTCGTCCCGGGCACCTGGTACCTGGCGGTCGAGCAGCGCGGTGCCGCGCTGGTCGCCCAGCTCCAGGACGGCTCCCAGGGCTTGCTGGCCGACACCAGCGGCATCCAGCGCGGCTGACGCACCGCCACGCACGACGAAGGGGCGGGACCGGAGTTGATCCGGTCCCGCCCCTTCGTCGTACGTGTTCGTCGTGCGTGCGCCGCGGCGTGCGGGCGGGTCAGCGGCGGCCGTTCAGCAGCAGTCCTGGACCACCAGCCCGGTGGGCAGCTGGTCACCGCCGAAGACCGTCACCGTGGCCGGGTCGCCGCCGAGCGCCGCGACGGCCAGCAGCAGCGCCCCCGCCGTCCAGGTGGTGCGCTCCTCGGGCCAGATGGCGTCGTCCTCAAAGACGTAGCCGGTCCAGTACGAGCCGTCGCTGTGCCGCAGGTGCTTCTGGATCCAGCGCAGGATCTCGACCGCGCGGTCGGACTCGCCGACCGCCCAGAGCGCCATGGCCAGTTCCGCGCTCTCCCCGCCGGTCACCCAGGGGCGGTCGCTGACGCAGCGCACCCCGAGGCCGGGGACGACGAAGCGGTCCCAGTCCCGTTCGATCCGCTCCAGCGCGGCCCGGCCGCGCAGCGCGGTGCCGAGCACGGGGTAGTACCAGTCCATCGAGAAGCGGTCCTTGTCCAGGAACCGCTCGGGGTGGTGCGCGATGGCGTGCCGCAGCCGGCCGGCCGCCAGCTCCCAGTCGGGCTGCGGCTCCTCCAGGTAGTCGGCGACGGCCAGACCGCAGCGCAGGGCGTGCAGGATGCTGGAGGAGCCGGTCAGCAGCGCCTCGTCGGGCGCCTCGCCGTGCTCGTCCACCCGCCAGGAGATCGGACCGCCCGGCAGCCGCAGGCCGACGATGAAGTCGAGCGCGCGCCGCACGACCGGCCAGATCCAGTCCAGGAACGCGTCGTCCCCGGTGCTCAGGTGGTGGTGCCAGACGCCGACCGCCACGTAGGCGCAGAAGTTGGTCTCCTTGGCCGCGTCCGAGACCGTGCCGTCCGGGACGTCCTGCCCGTACGCGTAGGCGGCGTACCAGGAGCCGTCGGGGTTCTGGTGGGCCGCCAGCCAGCGGTAGGCGGCCTCGGCGGCGGCGTGCTCGCCGGCGGTGTCCAGGGCCATCGCGGCCTCGGTGTGGTCCCACGGGTCCAGGTGGTGGCCGGTGAACCACGGTATCGCGCCGTCGTCCTGCTGCTCGGCGAGGATGCTGCGGACGGTCCGGGCGGCCTGCTCGGCGTCGAGCACCCCGTCCAGCAGCAGCGCCTCGGGGACGGCGGCGGTCACTCGCCCGCCCGCCCGGCGTCGGCGCGGTCCGCCGCCTCGTCGGCGCGGCCGGTGGCGGGCTCGACGAGGTCCGCCACGGGCTCGGCGCGGTTCGGCTTGGAGGCGTAGGCGACGAAGCTCTTGCCGATCACCGGGTTGAGGGCCTTCTCGGCGGCCTTGGTGAGCTTGCTGATCACCGGGGTGCCGACGATGTCCCAGACCAGCAGCTGGTGGTAGGCCTTGACCGGCAGCGCCTTGTCGTTGTCCACCCCCACCGCGCACTTGATCCACCAGTAGGGCGAGTGCAGCGCGTGCGCGTGGTGGGTGCCGTACGGCTCCAGACCGGCGTCCTTGAGCTTGTCGAGCAGCTCGTCGCCCCGGTAGATCCGGATGTGGCCGCCCTCGACCTCGTGGTACTCGTCGGAGAGCGCCCAGCAGATCTTCTCGGGCAGCCAGCGCGGCACGGTGACGGCCAGCAGCCCACCGGGCTTGAGCACCCGGAACATCTCGTTGAGCACGCCCTTGTCGTCGGGGATGTGCTCCATCACCTCAGAGATGATGATCTTGTCGAAGTACTCGTCCTCGAACGGCAGGGCCAGCGCGTTGCCCTCCATCGCGACCGCCGACGCGCCCTCCGGAGCCTCGCCGGCCTCCGCCATGGCGGCGAACCACTTCTTGACCTCGGCGATCTCCTCGGCGCTCTGGTCGAGGGCGGTCACCCGGGCCCCGCGCCGGTAGCACTCGAACGCGTGCCGCCCCCCGCCGCAGCCCAGGTCGAGCACCCGGTCGCCGGGGGCGAGCGGGAAGCGCGAGAAATCAACGGTCAGCACTGCGGGCTCCCATTCCTCTGGTACCAAACGTTTGTGACGCCGGGCCGGTCCCGGCCGGGCCGGCCGAGTCCGGCGGAGCGCCGGATCCGCCCGGGGCGGGTCCGACGCGGACGGGTCCGGCGACCCGTCAGGCCACGTACCGCCAGCCCGGACCGGACCGGGCCCGCCGCCCGGCACCGGTGGCGATCGCCGCCCGGTAGCTGTCGGCGGTCAGCGCGGCGGCCCGCTCCCAGGTGAACCGGGCGAGCACCCGCTCGCGCCCGGCCTCACCGAGCGTGCGACGCAGCGCCGGATCGTCCAGCAGCCGGCCGAGCGCCGCCGCCAGCGCACCCGCGTCGCCCGGCGGCACCGCGAGACAGGTCTCGCCGTCCGGCCCGGCCACCTCGGGGATCGCCCCGCCGGTGGTGGCGACCAGCGGCGTACCGGTGGCCATCGCCTCGGCGGCGGGCAGCGAGAAACCCTCGTAGAGCGACGGCACGCAGGCCACTTCGGCCGAGCGGTACAGGTCGACCAGCTCCCCGTCGGTCAGGCCGTGCCGGAACTCGATGAACCGCTCCAGCCCGAAGCGGCGCACCGCCTCGGCGACCGGCCCCCGCTCCTTCTGCGGCTTGCCGACCACGACCAGGTGCGCGTCCCGCTCGGTGCGGACCTTGGCCAGCGCCTCGACCAGGTGGACCAGGCCCTTGAGCGGGACATCGGCGCTGGAGGTGGTGACGATCCGGCCGGGCACCCGGGCGACCCGCTCGGACGGCGACCAGAGCCGGGTGTCGGCGCCGATCGGCACCACCGAGACGGCGCCCGGCGAGGCGCCCAGGTGCTCGGCGATCTCGCGCTTCGAGGTGCCGGAGACGGTGATGATGCTGTCCAGCCGGGCGGCCACCCGGCGCTGCATCCGGGTGAACGCGTACCAGCGGCGCAGCGACAGCCGGCGGGCCAGGCTCGGCGCCGCGTCCAGCTCCAGCTGCCGGTCCACGGTGATCGGGTGATGGATCGTGGTCACCAGCGGGAAGCCGTGCCGCGCGAGGCCGAGCAGCCCGTACCCGAGGGTCTGGTTGTCGTGCACCACGTCGTAGCGGCCCTTGTGCAGCGCGAGGTACTGACGGGCGCGCAGCGAGAAGGTCAGCGGCTCGGGGAAGCCGCCGGTGCGCATGGTGGCGAACTCCAGCAGGTCCACCGGGCCCCGGTACTCGGCGAGGCCCGGGGTGCGGAACGGGTCGTCGGCGCGGTAGAGGTCCAGGCTGGGCAGCTCGACCAGGCGGACCGAGCCGGGGCCCTCGACCTCGTCCAGGACGGGGTAGGGCTGGGAGCCGATCACGTCCACGTGGTGGCCGAGGCGCGCCAGCTCGCGGGAGAGGTGCCGTACGTAGACGCCCTGGCCGCCGCAGAACGGGTCGCCGCGGTACGACAGCAGGGCAATCCGCAGCGGCTGCGCGGTCATCGTCGGCTCCCGTCCTTGCTGAAGTCTGTGCTGCCGGTCGCTAAAGTAGATCAGGTTTCAGTGCGGTGTGGAGTTCGCCCGTGACCATGTGAACAATGAGAGACCTCGAAGATACCGGCCCGTAGCTTCTCCTCAGATGCCAGGGCTGGTGATTCACGCCACGCCGGAGCACTGCCGGAGCGTCCGCCGGACCGGCCGGAGCACCCCCCGTCACTCTCGCGCCCCGGGAGCACCCTTGCCACCGCCCGTCACCTCCGTGCCCGCCGCCGCCCCCGGGCCCGCCGGGCAGTCCGCCGACCCGCCGCTGACCGCCCGCCAGGCCGAACGGCGGCGGCGGATCCTGCGGGCCGCGACCGGGCTGGCCGCCCGCGGCGGGTACGAGGCGGTGCAGATGCGGGAGGTCGCCGAGGGAGCGCAGGTGGCGCTCGGCACCCTGTACCGGTACTTCCCGTCCAAGGTCCATCTGCTGGTCGCGGTCATGCTGGAGCAGTTGCAGGGCCTCCAGGAGCAGGTCCGACGGCATCCGCCGGCCGAGCAGGACGCGGCCTCGCGGGTCGCCGAGACGCTCACCCGGGCGTTCCACGCGCTCCAGCGCGAACCGCTGCTCGCCGAGGCGATGGTGCGGGCGCTGTCGTTCGCCGACCGCTCGGTGAGCGCCGAGGTGGACCAGGTGAGCTCGGCCACCGGGCAGCTGATCCTGGACGCGATCGGCCAGTCCGGGCCGCCGACCGAGAGCCAGCGTGCGGCCGTCCGGGTGATCGAGCACACCTGGCACTCGGCGCTGGTCTCCTGGCTCTCCGGGCGGGCGTCGATCGCCGAGGTCCGCGCCGATCTGCACACCGCCGCGCGGCTGCTCACGCTGCCCTGAGCGCGCGCCCGCGGGCGGGGCGGGGAAGGGGCAGGGAAGTGGAACCTGTTCTCGGGGCGCGGGCGGGACCGGTCGGGGTGGGCCGGGGTCGGTGGTTCCGGGGCTCGGGTGGGTTCGGGCTGGGGTGGCTCCGGGGTCCGGGCGCGGTCGGCGCCCCGACTCCTCCGCGCGGCGACCGGAGGCACGGCGGTCACGGTCGCGGCGGCTAAAGTCGACGGGCAGGACAACTCCATCCCGCTTCTCCTCCGGGGAAAGCCGGCGCGAATCCGGCACTGACCCGCAACCGTGAGCCCGGCGCTGGACGGCCGGGGCAGTCGGAGTGCCCGGAGAGAGGCGAGCGGCCATGCCGGGCACCCCCGTGCCCGGCACCGTCGAGGTCTACGGAACGGCCCACCCGGGCCACCCCACCGCTCATCGAAAGGCTCAACCCCACCATGCTCACCGCCGCCCGTCTGGGCGCCGCAGCCCTGTCCGCCGCCCTGCTGGCCGGCGCCGCCGCCGCACCGGCCCTCGCCGACAGCCCCACGGCCGGCGCCACCGCGCCCGTCCCCGAGGGCCTCTACGGCAAGAGCGACCCGACGTACGACGGCGTGTGGCGCCAGTCCCTCGCCCTCACCGCGCTGGCGGGCGCCAAGGTGACCCCGGCCGACTCCGCCGTCTCCTGGCTCACCGGCCAGCAGTGCGCGGACGGCGGCTGGCCGTCCTACCGTGCGGACGCCTCCGCCGCGTGCGACCCCAAGACCGAGGACAGCAACGCCACCGCCGTCGCCGTCCAGGCCCTGGTCGCGCTCGGCGGCCACCAGGACTCCGTCGACAAGGGCGTCCAGTGGTTCAAGGCCAACCAGAACGCGGACGGCAGCTGGGCCTACAACCCCGGCAGCCCCGGTGACGCCAACTCCACCGGTCTGGCCGTGAACGCCCTGCTCGCCGCCAAGCTGGACCCGGCGGCCGTCGCCAAGGCGGGCCGGAGCGCCTACGACGGGCTGGCGCTCTTCCAGCTCGGCTGCGCCGCCCCCGCCGACCAGCGCGGGGCCTTCGCCTACCAGCCCGACCCGGCCGGCGCGCTCGCCCCGAACGCCCTGGCCAGTGCCCAGGCCACGCTCGCCGCGGCGGGCGGGAAGCTGCCGGTCACCAACACCAACCGGACGGACGCCGCGCCCAAGGCCCTGCCCTGCGCGAACGGCTCCACGGAACCGCTCGTGGCGCGCGCGGACTCCGCCGAGGCGGCCGGCGCCTACCTCACCGCCCAGCTCGCGGCCGGTGACCAGCACCTGACGCTGACCCTGCCCGGGGCCGCCCCGACCCCCGACTACACCGCCACCGCCTGGGCCGCGCTCGGCCTGATCCAGAGCGGGCACCCGCAGCAGGCGACCGGCGCGGTGGACTGGCTGGCCAAGGAGGGCGGCACCTGGACCAAGGGCGGCACCGACGCCTCGGCCACCGCCACCCTGCTGCTGGTCGCCCAGGCCGCCCAGCGGGACCCCGCCGCGTTCGGCGGCGACCTGGTCGCGCAGCTGACGGCGCTGGGCCCGGCGCCCAAGGCGACCGGTGCGGCCTCCGCCCCCGCCTCCTCGGCGCCGGCCGAGAAGAAGAAGGACGGCGGCTTCGGCCAGTGGTGGGTGATCGGCGTCGGCCTGCTGATCGGCATCGGCGGCGGGCTGCTGCTGAGCCTGCAGCGCAGGCGGGGCCAGAAGCTGTGACCACCCCCGGCACCCCCCGGGCCACCGCCCCCGCCGCCGATGCCGACGATGCCGGTGTCGGTCGCGCCGGTGTCGGTCGCGCTGGTGCTGTTCGTGCCGGGCGGGCCTGTGCCGACCCCCAGCGGCGTCGGCGGGTGGTGGCCGCGGTCGTCCGGTTCCTCGCCGGACTGATCGCCGGGGTGCTGATCCTGCTGGTCATCGGCGCGGCGCCCGCGCAGGCCGCCGGGTACCGGTACTGGTCGTTCTGGAAGTGGTCCGACGGCGCCTGGGGCTACCAGCAGCAGGGCCCGGCCGTGTACGTGCCGCAGGACGGGGGCGTGGACGGGTGGCGCTTCGCCGTCAGCCCCGACGGCGGCCGGGAGGCCGCCCGGCCCGGTGCCGCCGGGGACTTCGCCACCACCTGCGGCGGTACCGCCGAACAGCCGGGGCGCAAACGCATCGCCGTGGTCCTGGACTTCGGCACCGCCGCCGACTCCCCCGGCGAGACCCCGCCCGGACTCCGCACGGCCTGCGCGGTCGTGCCCACCGGTGCCAACTCGGCCGAGGTCCTGGCGGCCGTCGCCCCACCACTGCGGTACGACACCAACGGCCTGCTCTGTGCCATCGCCGGCTATCCGAAGGCCGGCTGCGGCGACCAGCTCGGCGCGGTGAACAAACCGGCCGCGAACGGTGCGGGGGACGGTTCCGGGGGCGGCTCCGCCGACGGTGACCACGGCAGCGGCCCCGACATCGGCCTGATCGCCGGGGCCGTCCTGGTCGCCACCCTGGCCGCCGGTGCGGTCTGGCAGGCCCGCCGTCGCCGCTGAGTCGGGCCGAATATGTAGACCGGTCCACCTATGTAGACCGGTCTGCATAGAAGGGGTGCCGGGCCGGGCGCGCACCACGCGCCCGGCCCGTCAGCCCAACCCGGCCCCCGGGCCGGACCGGGCCTAGCGGGCCCCCAGCCCTACCCTGGGCCGGACCGAGACCTCTATACCGACCGGTCTACATAGAGAGCAGCCCGTCTCAGTAGACCGGTCTACATATACCGACCGGTCTACAGAAACCCCGGGCCCCAAGCGAAAGCAGAGCCCCGCCCGCAGAAACGTGGACAAGGCCGCAGGAAGCGCCCGGAGTAGAAAGTCGGCCCGGCCGACTTCCTACTCCGCCCCCACCCCCGCACCTGCACCCACACCTGCACCCGCCCTCCACCCTCTCCCCCACCCGCCCCGACCTGGACCCCACCCCGTGACCACACCCCGCGCCCCCGGCCAGCCCCGCCCCCCGCGCCGCGCCCGCCTCCCCCGGCCTCCCCGCCGCACCCCGCGCGCCGCCCGCACCCCGCTCGGCCCCCGCCAACTGCACCCCGGCGCCTGGTGGCTGTGGGCACTCGGCCTCGGCGCGGCCGCCACCCGCACCACCAACCCGCTGCTGCTCCTCCTGCTCGCCGCCGTCGCCGGCTACGTCGTGGCCGCCCGCCGCGGGGACGCGCCGTGGTCCCGTTCCTACGGCGCGTTCCTCCGCCTCGGCCTGGTGGTCCTCGGCATCCGCCTGGTCTTCGCGGTCCTGCTCGGCTCCCCGATCCCCGGCACCCACGTCCTCCTCACCCTCCCCGAAGTACCGCTGCCCGCCTGGGCGCAGGGCGTCCGGATCGGCGGCCGGGTCACCGTCGAGGGCCTGCTCGCCGCGCTCTACGACGGGCTGCGGCTGGCCACCCTGCTGGTCTGCGTCGGCGCCGCGAACGCCCTCGCCAGTCCGACCCGCCTGCTGCGCACGCTGCCCGGCGCGCTCTACGAGGCGGGGGTGGCCGTCGTGGTCGCGATGACCTTCGCGCCCAACCTGGTCGCCGACGTGCAGCGGCTGCGCGCCGCCCGCCGTCTGCGCGGGCGCACCGACCGGGGCGTGGCCGCCGTGCTGAGCGTCGGACTGCCCGTCCTGGAGGGCGCGTTGGAGCGTTCGGTCGCACTGGCCGCCGCGATGGACACCCGCGGCTTCGGCCGCACCACCGACGTCCCGCCCCGCCTCGCCCGCACCACCGCCGCGCTCACCCTGTCCGGCCTGCTCGGGATCTGCCTCGCCGCCTACGGACTGCTCACCGCCGGCGGTGCCGGCTGGGCGGCGCCCGTCCTGCTGCTCGGCCTGGCCGCGGCCTTCGCCGGTCTACTGCTCGGCGGCCGCCGCTCCCCCCGGACGCGCTACCGCCCCGACCCGTGGGCCCTCCCCGAGTGGCTGACCGCCGGATCGGGCGCCGCCGTGGCCGCGTTGACGATCTGGCTCTCCGCCCTCGATCCCGCCGCCTTCGCCCCGACCGTCGTCCCGCCGACCGCTCCCGCCCTGCCCCTGACCGCCGTCCTCGCCGTACTGATCGGCCTGGTACCGGCGTTCGTCACCCCGCACCCGCCCCGGAGGGCCTCGTGATCACCTTCGAGCAGGTCTCCGTCCAGTACGCCGACGCCGAGGCCCCGGCGCTCGGCGGCGTCGACCTGACCGTCCCCGAAGGGGAGCTCTGCCTGCTGGTGGGCCCCTCCGGCTCCGGCAAGTCCACCCTGCTGGGCACCGTCAGCGGCCTCGTCCCGCACTTCACCGGCGGCGTGCTGCACGGCCGGGTGACCGTCGCCGGGCGCGACACCCGGGAGCACCGGCCGCGCGAACTCGCCGACCTGGTCGGCACGGTGGGCCAGGACCCGCTCGCCCACTTCGTCACCGACACGGTCGAGGACGAACTCGCCTACGGCATGGAGTCGCTGGGCCTGGCGCCGGACGTGATGCGGCGCCGGGTCGAGGAGACGCTCGACCTGCTCGGCCTCGCCGAGCTGCGCGACCGCGCGCTCGGCTCGCTCTCCGGCGGCCAGCAACAGCGCGTCGCCATCGGCTCGGTGCTCACCGTCCACCCGCGCGTCCTGGTCCTGGACGAGCCCACCTCGGCCCTCGACCCGGGCGCCGCCGAGGAGGTGCTGGCGGTCCTGCAACGCCTGGTCCACGACCTGGGCACCACCGTCCTGATGGCGGAGCACCGGCTGGAGCGGGTCGTGCAGTACGCCGACCAGGTCCTGCTGCTGACCCCCGGCGCCCCGCCCGTCCTCGGCGAACCGGCCGAGGTGATGGCGCACTCACCCGTCCACCCGCCCGTGGTCGGCCTCGGCCGGCTCGCCGGATGGACCCCGCTGCCGCTCACGGTCCGCGACGCCCGCCGCAAGGCCGCCACCCTCCGCACCCGACTGGACGGCCTGCGCCCCGCCGCCGCACCCACCGACCCGGCCGCCGCCCCGCTCGCCACCGCCGACCGCCTCGCCGTCAAGCGCGGACCCGTCCCGGCTCTGCGCGGAGTGGACCTCGCCCTCCATCCCGGGGAGATCACGGCACTCATGGGCCGCAACGGCGCCGGCAAGTCCACCCTGCTCGGCGCCCTGGTCGGCCTGCACGCCCCCGCCGCCGGCAGCGTCCGGGTCGGCGGCCGGACCCCGCACCGCACCCGGCCCGCCGAGCTGATCCGCCAGGTCGGCCTCGTCCCGCAGGACCCGCGCGACCTGCTGTACGGGGAGAGCGTCGCCGGTGAGTGCGCCGCGGCGGACGGCGACGCGGGCGCCGATCCGGGTACCTGCCGCGCCCTGGTGGAGCGGCTACTGCCCGGCATCGCCGACGCCACCCACCCGCGCGACCTCTCCGAGGGCCAACGGCTCACTCTGGCACTGGCCGTGGTGCTCACCGCCCGGCCGCCGCTGATCCTGCTCGACGAGCCCACCCGGGGTCTCGACTACGCCGCCAAGGCCCGCCTGGTGGAGATCCTGCGGACGCTCGCCGCCGAGGGCCACGCCGTCCTGCTCGCCACCCACGACGTCGAGCTCGCGGCCGAACTCGCCCACCGCACGGTGATCCTGGCCGACGGAGAGATCGTCGCGGACGGCCCGACCCCGGAGGTGGTGGTCTCCTCCCCCACCTTCGCCCCGCAGGTCTCCAAGATCCTCGCGCCCGGGCCCTGGCTCACCGTCCACCAGGTCGAACGGGCCCTCGCCGGGAGCGCCGAATGAACCGAAGCCGAATGCCCCGAAGCCGAACGAACCCAAGCCGGACGAACCGCACCCCGCGCGCGGGGAACCGCCCCGTCCCCCTCGGCCGCCGCTCGATCGCCACCCTGCTGCTCACCTCCTCGGTCGGCGTGGCCGCCTTCGGCTGGCCGCTGCTCGCCGCCACCGACTCCGCCCTGGTGGGCCACTCCACCGACGCCCCCTGGCTGTTCGCCCTGCTCCTGCCGCTCCTCCTCGCGGTGGTGATCGCCCAGATCTCCGAGGGCCGCACGGCCGGCGGCGGCGCGCCGGGACTGGACGCCAAGTCGGTCGCCCTGCTCGGCGTCCTGGCGGCGGCGGGCGCCGCGCTGCGCCCGCTCGGCGCGGGCACCGCCGGCCTGGAGCCGATGTTCTTCCTGATGGTGCTCGCCGGGCGGGTCCTCGGCCCCGGCTTCGGCTTCGTCCTCGGCTCGCTCTCGATGTTCGCCTCCGCGCTGCTGACCGGCGGGGTCGGCCCCTGGCTGCCGTTCCAGATGCTCGCCATGGGCTGGGTCTGCCTGGGCGCCGGCCTGCTCCCGGGCACCGCCACCCTGCGCGGCCGCCGCGAACTCGCCCTGCTCGCCGGCTACGGCGCCGTCGCCTCACTGCTCTACGGCACGGTGATGAACCTCCAGGGCTGGCCTTATATCGCCGGCCTGTCCGGCTCGATCTCCTTCGTCCCGGGGGACGACGTGAGCGCCAACCTGGTCCGCTTCGCCGCCTACTGCCTCACCACCTCCCTCGGCTGGGACCTCCCCCGCGCCGTCCTCACCGTCGTCCTCTGCCTCACCCTCGGCACCACCGTCCTCCGCGCCCTCCGCCGAGCCACCCGCCGCGCCGCCTTCGCCGCCCCGGTCGAGTTCCGCCCACCGCCCACCCCCTGAACGGTGGTGGGGGGGGGGGGGAGGGGGGGGGGAGGAGGGGGGAGGGGGGGGGGGGGGGAGGAGAGTGGGGGGGGGGGGGGGGGGGTGGGCGGACCAGTGAGGAGGGGATGGGGGTGGGGGGAGGGGCTCCC
>NZ_JBVHVO010000003.1:367783-573089 GCF_055564815.1 Kitasatospora sp. NPDC028961
CCCCGCCCACCACCCACCTACCCGCCCCCCCCCCTCCCCTTCCCTCCCCCCCTCCCCCCCCCCCCCCCCCCCCCCCCCCCCCGGGTTTTCCCCCCCCCCCCCCCCCCCCCCCCCCCACCACCTCGATGGGCAGGGCGGCCGAAACCCGCGAGAAGGACCGGGGGCAATTCGGCCGAACTGTGACCAGGCGCTTGGCGGCCTGGAACGTGCCCCCACGGCCCCGACGGCAGCCCGCCGTCCGCTGTCAGAGGGTGGCGGCGCGCAGCACGACCAGGGCGACGGAGACGATGGTGAGGACCGCCGCCGGAGACGCGCCCCTGCGGTCGCCGACGCGCAGGTGGAAGGCGACCGCCCCGGCGAAGTAGAGCGTGAGGCCTATCGCGGCGGCGATCCCGACGGGTCCCCACCGGAGTCCGGCGATCGCCCCGGCCGCTCCCGCGATCTGAGCGCCGATCAGGAAGGCCATCATGCTCTGCGACAGTCCGAGTGTGGACATCTGCTCGGTGATGTGCCGCGTCCGCAGAGCCTTGGCCCCGGCCGATGCCAGGAGAAGCGCCGACATGACCACGGTGACGACGGCGAGTGAGACGAACATGGCTGAACCTCAATCATGCGATGCGAGTAAGAGGCGTGCGCACCTCCACGACGATAGGCGGCCGTCAGGTACCTCCAGGTAACCTTCGGGTCATGAGCCTGCGACCGGGAATCGCCTTCCTCGCCGACTGTCCCGCTCTCCTGGCCATGGAGATCATCGCCAGTAAGTGGTCCATGGTCACGCTCTTCGCGCTGACCGACGGCCCGTTGCGTCACGGCGAGTTGGTCGAGCTGAGCGGCGGCGTCTCGCGCAAGGTGCTGACCCAGACGTTGCGCCGGCTCCAGGCCAACGGGCTGGTCGAGCGGCGCGCGTACGCCGAGGCGCCGCCGCGCGTGGAGTACGGTCTGACCGATCTCGGGCGAACCCTGGAGGAGCCCATCAGGATGCTCACCGCATGGGCGCGGGAGAACGGCGAGGCGGTCGTCACCTTTCGGGAAGCAGCCGAGGCGGCCGGCGCCATCGAGGCGGATCGGGCAACCCCGACGCAGACCCCTCCTGTTGATGGGGAGCCGAACCGCTTCTGATCAAGCGAAGAGGCCGGACCTGGAGACCCTGGCGTCGCCTCGGGCAGCCTTCTCTCGGAACGGCGGCGAAGGGCAAGGCGCTCCTCGACAGCCCGTCCCGGTCAGCCGCCGCCCACCTCGCGGTCATCGCGGGCGGCTGAGAACGCGGTTCGGGCCCTCCCCCGCGAAACCCGTGCGAGGAGAGGGCCCGAGGGAAGCGATCAGCCCTTCGGGCCGGCCGACTGGACGACCTCGAAGGACCAGAGGGTCGAGCCGGAGGCCGCCGGGCGCTGCGGCGCCTCACCCTCGGCGGGCGGCGGGCCCTGGCGGTGGGCAGCCTGCATGGGGCCCTCCATCCAGGCCTTGAAGGACTCCTCGTCGGCCCACCGGGTGTAGACGAGGTAGCTGTCGGTGCCCTCGACCGGGCGGAGCAGTTCGAACCACTCGAAGCCGTCGGAGTTCTCCACGGAGCCCGCGCGGGAGGCGAAGCGCTTCTCCAGCACCTCGCGCTGCTCGGCGGGGACGGTCAGTACGTTGATCTTGACTACGCTCATGGCTCCATCCTGCCCCACAAGCGGGTGGCGGCAGGCGCGGAACGTCTCCCCGACCGAGCGGTGGCGCGTTCCGAAGTCGCGGCAGCCTGACCCCGAACCCGCGCAACAACGGGGCCTCCTGGGGCATGGTCGACCAGCTGGACCGCGGCGGCCACCTCCGCCCGGCCTGACCTCCGGCAGCCGCCGAACCTCCACTGGCCCCCGCACCGCTCCGGAAGGGGCGGTGCGGGGGCCAGTGCCCGTGGATCAGGCGATCCAGCCGGGGACGAAGGGCTCCTCCTCGGGCCGGCCGGCGACGGACACCCGGGCCCCGCCCGGCGCGGCGACCAGCGCGGTGACGGCGTCCCCGGCGGAGATCCGGCGCGCCACACCGGCGGGCAGCACGGCCGTGTCGCCGGCCGCCAGCGCGAAGGCGTCCTCACCCAGTTCGACGGACAGGGCGCCGGCCAGGACGGTCCAGACCTGCTCGACGTCGAAGACGTGCAGCGGGCCCTGGCCGCCGGCGGCCATCTCCACGCGCCACATCGCGAGCGCGCTGCCGCCCTGGGTGGGCGAGGCGAGGGTGGTCATGACGGCGTTGGGCGTCTCGGTACGACGGGCTTCGGTACGGCGGATGACGGACATGGGTGTGGCCCCCTAGAATGGTCAATGACGTTGTCTATATGGTCAATGAGGTTGTCTATCGTGTCAAGCGACTCCGCTCCCCCCGGCTTCGAGCTGCCGCTGCGGCTGCTGCTCGCCTTCCGCTTGATCATCGACGAGCTGCACGAGCGGATCGCCCATGAGGGCCACCCCGACCTGCGGCCGATGCACGGCTTCGTGTTCCAGGCGATCGGGCCGGACGGCACCACCGCCGTCGAACTCGGCCGCCGCCTCGGCGTCTCCAAGCAGGCCGCCGGCAAGACCGTCGAACAGCTCGAACAGCTCGGCTACGTCGAGCGCGGCAGCGACCCCGCCGACGCCCGCCGCAAGGTGGTCCGGCTCACCGCCCGGGGCGTGGACTGCCTGGTCCGGTCCGCCCGGATCTTCGACGAACTGCGCGCCCAGTGGTCCGACACCCTCGGTGAGGAGCGACTGCGCGCCCTGGAGACGGACCTGCGCGCCCTCGCCCCC
This sequence comes from Kitasatospora sp. NPDC028961, assembly GCF_055564815.1. Classification (NCBI taxonomy): domain Bacteria; kingdom Bacillati; phylum Actinomycetota; class Actinomycetes; order Kitasatosporales; family Streptomycetaceae; genus Kitasatospora; species Kitasatospora sp. NPDC028961. Next base: position 370,549 of record NZ_JBVHVO010000003.1, read on the forward strand.
GGCGACCCGTTCCGGCTCGACACGCCCCGGTGGTTCGGGACCCCCTGACGCACCACCAAGCCACCCCGAGGCACCCCCCGGCACGCCCGACGCACCACCGAGGCACCCACCCCCTACCCCGATCGCCGCTCCGCGGGCTCCGCCCCGGCCCGGTCCGGCCGGTCGCGCTCGTCCGCGCAGAGCGCGGCGGAGAGCTTGGTCAGCAGCTCCGCCAGGTCCGCGTACTGCTTCTCGTCCCAGTCCCCGAGCAGTTCGGAGAGCTGCTCACGGCGGGCCGCCACCAGCCGGACCGCCGCCGCCTCCCCCGGCTCGGTGAGCCGCAGCGGCAGGCCGCCGGTGCGCGCGGCCAGCCCCCGGTCCTCGACCTCCCGGGCGGCCTCCTCGACGACCGCGAGCGGCACGATCCGGCGCTCCGCCAGTTCGGCGGGCTCGGCCGACCCGTGGTGGTGCATCTGCAGCAGCAGCCAGCTGGAGGCCGGCTTGAGGTCGAGCCCGGCGCCCTCCGTGATCCGCCGGAACAGGTCGCGCCGGGCCTCCCGGGTGCTCAGCACCGAAAGGGAGCGGGCGATCTCGTCCAGCGAGGAGCGCTCCACCGGATTGAGGCCGATCGACTCGCTCAGGTCGGGAGCGGTCACCGTCGAGCGCAGCTTCTGCTCCCGCAGGAAGAGCGACAGCACGAAGGCGATCAGCGCCACCGGTACCGCGTACAGGAAGACCCGGGTGATCGACTCGGAGTACGCGTGGTAGATCGCGTCCTGCGTGGCGGCCGGCAGGGCGGCGATCACCCGGGGGTCGGAGGTGATCGCGCCGGGGTCGAAGCCGGCCGGCACCGGGACCCCGGAGGCGAGCGCGTCGGAGAGCCGACTGTTGAGCCCGGAGGCGAACACGGTGCCGAAGATGGAGACGCCGAACGACGCCCCGATCGACCGGAAGAAGGTGGCGCCGGCGGTGGCCACGCCCAGGTCCTGGTAGCCGACGGAGTTCTGCACGATCAGCACCAGCACCTGCATCACCAGGCCGAGGCCCAGGCCGAAGACCAGGAAGTAGCAGCTCATCTCGAAGGTGCTGCTGTGCTCGTCCAGGCCGGAGAGCAGTAGCAGGCCCACCGTGGTGACGGCCGTTCCGGCGATCGGGAAGGCCCGGTAGTGGCCGGTCCGGGCGACGATCTGGCCGGAGCCGATCGAGGTGAACAGCATCCCCAGCACCATCGGCAGCATGTGGATGCCGGACATGGTCGGCGAGACCTGCATGACCACCTGGAGGAACGTCGGCAGGTAGGTGAGCGCGCCGAACATCGCGAAGCCGACCACGAACGAGATCACCGCGACCAGGCTGAACGTCCGGGAGCGGAACAGCCGCAGCGGCAGCACCGGCTCGGCCGCGGTCCGCTCGACCAGGACGAAGGCGACCAGCAGGACGACGCCCAGCACGCCGAGCCCGACGATCTGCCAGGAGCTCCAGGCCCAGGTCGTCCCGCCGAGCGAGGTCATCAGCACCAGGCAGGTGGCCACCGAGGCGATCAGGACCGTGCCCAGGTAGTCGATCCGGTGCCGGCGCTTCACCTCCGTCCCGTGCAGGACGGCGGCGATCACCACCAGGGCGACCACCCCGACCGGCAGGTTGATGTAGAAGACCCAGCGCCAGCTGAGGTTGTCCACGAAGAGTCCGCCGAGCAGCGGTCCGAGCACGCTGGTGACGCCGAAGACCGCGCCGAACAGGCCCTGGTACTTGCCGCGGTCCCGGGGTGAGACCAGGTCACCGACGATCGCCTGGGAGAGCACCATCAACCCGCCCCCGCCGAGGCCCTGGAGGGCCCGGAAGGCGATCAGCTCGCCCATGTTCTGGGCGATGCCGCAGAGCACCGAGCCCACCAGGAAGATCACGATCGAGGCCTGGAAGAAGCGCTTCCGGCCGTACATGTCGCCGAGCTTGCCCCAGAGCGGGGTGGCCGCCGTGGAGGCCAGCATGTAGGCGGTGACCACCCAGGAGAGGTGTTCCAGGCCACCGAGGTCGCTGACGATGGTCGGCAGTGCGGTGGAGACGATGGTCTGGTCGAGCGCGGCCAGCAGCATCGCCAGCAGCAGCGCGCCGATCGGCACCCAGAGGTTCGGGGCGGTGACCTCCGGCGGCCCGGGCTCGCCGGCCGGGCTGCGGTCGGACGCGGCGATCGGATCCGTCATGGAGACTCCAGGGGTCGCGGATCCCGGTCGGCGGGGTCCGTGCGGATGATCACTCCCAGCCACCATGCTGTCAGAAATGCCCCGGTCTGCGCCGTTCAGTTGAGCCGAACGTAAGAACGGCGGCCATTCGGGGGATGTCGCCGACCGGCCGGCCGTTCATCGGGTCACAACCACCACCAACCGTCACAACACCCCCGCGGTGGCCCGGACGCCCCTGTCCACCCCTGGGACCGTCCTGCATAATCAGGCGCGTTCGCCCCCGGGGACACCCCTCCCGGGGCGGGCGGAAGACGATTCGAGACCGAGGAGGACCGGCGATGCCGGACCAGCACTGCCCGACGTGCGGCACCGCACGCTCCGCCGGGTGCCGGTGCCTCCCGGATCCGGGCCTGACCGAGACCGCCGTCCTCCCGCACCTCGAAGGCCCGCCGCTGGTCCGCCCGTACGTGCCGCAGGCCCTCGGCCCGATCGTGGACGCCCCGCCGGCCGGCGCCCCCGCGGACCCGTTCGCCACCACCGTGCTGCCGCCCGCCCAGGCCGCTGACGGCCCGCCGGCGCGACCGGCCGGACCGGACGCGGACGCCTACGCGACGACCGTGCTCCCACCGGTGATGTCGGTGCCGCCGCCGGGCCCCGGGCCGACGGTGGGACAGTCCCCGGCCGACGGCGCCGAGATCGGCTACTTCCCGTTCCACCCGGCGGCGCCCGACGCCCCGGGGCCGACCGGCGGCCGGGCCGCCCGGCGCACGGCGGAGCAGGCCGAGGAGGGCATGCCCGCCCGGCGCAAGGGCCTGCTGGCCGCGGCCGGCGCCGGGTTGCTGGTGCTCACCGTCGGCCTGGCGTACGCGGTGACGCCCTCCGCCGAGCCGGGCGACCGGGCGCAGCCGGCCCCCTCCACGACGCTGGCGCCCGTCCCGGTCGACCCGACCACCCCGGCGCCGAGCCCGAGCGCGCCGCCGTCCACCAGCGAGGCCCCGAGCCCGTCCCCGAGCAGGACGGCCAGACCGACCACGAGCCGGCCGGCGGCGCCGAGCGCCACGGCCGTGCCGAGCGCTCCGGTCCCGGCGGCTCCCCCGGCGCCGGCCCCCACCTCCACCGCGCCGACCCCGACGGCCACCGCCACGCCGACTCCGACGGCGACCACTCCGGCCCCGATACCGACGGTGCGGGTGCTGGAGCGCGGGATGACCGGGGCGGACGTCAAGGACATGCAGCTGCGACTCGCGGCCACCTCGTGCGGATTCGTCGACAAGTCGATCGCCACCAGCACCTTCGACTGGTGGACCGCGACCGTGCTCGGCGACTACCAGCGCAGCTTCAAGATCAAGGGCGAGACGGGTCCGAGCGGCGCCTTCTACGGGCCGAAGACCCGGGCCGCCCTGGAGAGCGACCCGGGTACCTGCTGACCCCCGGTCAGCCGGTGACCGCCTGGAAGATGCTGAACCCGGCCATCAGCACCATGATCCCGGCCGCCACCCGGATGATCATCTTCATCGGGACGTGCTTCAGCAGCTTCTGGCCGCCGAGGATGGCGATCCCGGCGACGGCGCAGAGCGCCAGCCAGGCGCCGAGGCCTACGGCGAGCGGGTCGGCGTACTTGGCCGCGAGGTTGGCGGTCATGATCTGGGTGAGGTCGCCGAACTCGGCGATCGCCACGACCACGAAGCTGGCCCCGGCGACCTTCCAGAAGCTGTTGGCGGACGGCTCCTTGGCGGCGTGGCCGTCCTCGTCGTCACCGCCGCCGTGGAAGAGCAGCATCGCGGCCCCGGCCAGGAACAGCAGGCCGGTGACGCCCTCCACCCAGCGGTGCGGGAGCAGCGCGAGCAGGTGCCCGGCGACCAGGGCGATGCCGACCTGGAGGGCGAAGGCGGCGGCGATGCCCGCGAAGACATAGCTCGCCCGGTACTTGGCGCCGAGCATCAGGCTGGCCAGGGCGGTCTTGTCCGGCAGTTCGGACAGGAAGACGATGCCGAAGGTGATCGCGGCTACGGTCAGGCTCATCGGGGGTTCGGTATCCCTCAGGGTCGGGCTGCCCGGCCTCGGCAGCTCCGTGAGGGGTCGCTCCGGCCCGACAGCGCTGGTCAGAACATCACAGCACTGCGGCCGAAGGTCTCGCCGGCATCCAGCTGACAGATGCCCCGGGCGCCGGGCCCCGAGGGGCCAGTATGTCGACGGTCCGGTGGAGGGCTACTCCCCTTCAACGCGCCAAGCCTACCCGACGGCGCCGGGCGGCGAGGCGCCCAGCAGCCCGCGGGCGACCAGCTCCAGCACCACGACGACCGCCACCGACTCCACCGCCAGCAGAGCGACCAGCACGAACAGCTGCACCGCGCCGGCCTGCACCGGGGAGGCGCCGCCGAGCAGCATGCCGACGAACGCCCCGGGCAGCGTGACCAGGCCCACCGTCCTGGTCTGGTCGAGGGCCGGGACGAGCGAGGTCGCGGCGGCCGTCCGGCAGATCTCCAGCCGGGCGTCGCGCTCCTCGAAGCCCAGCGCGAACGCCGCCTCCACCTCGCCGTGCCGCTGGCGCAGCTCGTCCAGGGCGCGCCGGCCGGCGAGCGAGGTCGCGGTGAGCGCGCCGCCGATCAGGATGCCCGCCACCGGGACGACCGAGAGGCCCTTCGGCGGCAGCAGCCCGACCCCCAGCAGCAGCCCGAGCACCGGCAGCACCCCGGCGCCGATCGGCACGGCCGCCCGGACCCACTGCGGGCCGGCGGTCAGCCGCCGCCCGGCGGTGCGCACCGCGACCGCGAACATCAGCAGCACGAACAGCGCCGACGACCAGAGCGAGCCGACCACCCAGGTGATCACCAGCGCGACGGCGGCCAGCTGCGCCGCCGCGCGCAGCCCGGCCCGCAGCACCGCGTGGCCGTGCCCGAGCAGGCCCCACCCGGCCACCGCCACGGCGGCGGCCAGCAGCACGGCGGCGACCACCCCCAGCAGGGGGGTGACCGGCAGCAGCTGGTTCCCCGCGGCCGCCGCGAGCGCCATGCCTCAGATCCAGCTGGTGAACCACATCCGGTCCTGCCAGGACGTCATGGGGATCACCTCCGCCGTGTAGAGCGGATAGAAGAAGGCGAAGCAGGCCACGATCGCCAGCACGATCAGCCCGGCCCCGGCCGCACCCACCCGGCGCCGCTCGGGCGAGCACCCGGCCGGGCCGAGCATCGCCCCGAGCATCTGCGCCACGGCCAGGCAGAGGAAGGGCACCAGCACCACCATGTAGAACGAGAAGACCGTCCGCTCCTGGTACTGGAACCACGGCAGGTAGACGCCGGCGACGCCGCAGAGCACCGCGCCCGAGCGCCAGTCCCGGCGGAAGAACCAGCGCCAGAGCAGGTAGGCCAGGGCGAAGCAGGCCGTCCACCAGAGCAGCGGGGTGCCGAGGCCGAGGATCTGCGCGGCGCAGCCGCCGGAGGCCGTGCAGCCCTGCTGCCCGTTCGGCACCTGCTCCCAGTACATGGAGACCGGGCGGCCCTGGACCAGCCAGCTGAACGGGTTCGACTGGTAGGTGTGCGGGGTGCTCAGGCCGGTGTTGAAGTCGTACATCTGGGCGTGGTAGTGCCAGAGGCTGCGCAGCGGCGCCGGCACCCAGCTCATCGGGACCTGCGGCAGCGGGACGCCGAGGAAGCTGTCGGCGGAGAGGCCGGCCCGGTCGTCGGCCCAGTGCCGGTCGTACCCGCCACCGGTGCGGCCGCCGGCGGCGAGCCAGCCGGCCCAGGAACCGACGTACACCACGAGGGCCGAGCCGACCATGGCGAGCAGGGCGGGCAGCGCGTCCCGGCGCAGCATCGAGCGCCAGGGGCGGCGGGCGCCGGCCCAGCGGCGGCCGGACTGGTCCCAGAGCACGGTGAGCAGGCCGAACGCGGCGAGCACCATGACGCCGTTCCACTTGACCGCGCAGGCGGCGCCGAGCGCGACCCCGGCGGCGATCCGCCAGGGGCGCGGGCCGAGGCGGATCCGGTCGCCGTCGGGCTGCGCGCCGTCGCGGGCGGACGCCAGCCGGGCCCGGGTGCGGTCGCGGTCGACCAGCAAGGAGCCGAAGGCGGCGAGCACGAAGAACATCTGGACGCCGTCCAGCAGGCCGACCCGGCTCATCACCAGCTGGAGCCCGTCGACGGCCATCAGCAGGGCGGCGGTGCAGCCGATCAGGGTGGAGCCGAACAGCCGGCGGCCGATCCGGGCCAGCATCAGCACGGTCACGGTGCCGAGCAGCGCGGTCATGAAACGCCAGCCGAAGGGGTGCAGGCCGAAGCCCCATTCGCCGAGCGAGATGACCCATTTGCCGAGTGGCGGGTGGGCGATGAACTCCGGCGCGGAGGTGAGTGGGATGCGCTGCGGCACCCCCAGGATGTCGGCGTTGGCGCTGTCCGGCCAGGTGCCCTCGTAGCCCTGTCGCAGCAGCGACCAGGCGTCCTTGGGGTAGTACGTCTCGTCGAAGACGAAGGCGTTGGGGTAGCCGAGGTTCCAGAACCGCAGCAGTCCGGCGAAGAGCGCCACGCCGATCGGCCCGAGCCAGCCGGCCCGGTCGGCCGCCCAGCGCGGCAGCCCCCGACGGGCCGGTACGGGGGCTGCGGGGGCCGCTGGTGCGGGTGGGTGCGTGAGCGCCGCTTGCGTCATAGCCTCGCCGATTTCGCCTGTCTCGCCTGTGCCGGTCGGAGCCGGACGGTCAACAGCCACTGACACTATGTGCCGGTGGTCACGAATCCAAGCGCGACGAGCGCCGTCCAGGTGACCCGGACGGCGCAGTCGTGGCATGTCAGGCCGGGCGTCACGCCGCGGTCTGGAGCTCCCGGACCGGGAGGGTCGTCCGGACGACGGCCGGGGCCGCGTTGTCCTGGACGGCGGTGAGGTACGGGCGCAGCCGCAGCGCCAGGACCACGATCAGCACGGTGGAGCCGGCCATCGCCGCCAGGTAGAGCGGCCAGGTGCCGGAGCCGACCAGCAGCACGCCGACGGCCGGGCCGACCGCGATCGCGACCTGCTTCACCAGGGCGTACCCGGAGTTGTAGGTGCCGAGCAGCCGGGCCGGGGCGAGATCGGCGACGATCGGGCCCAGGGTGGGGGCGAGCAGCGACTCGCCCACCCCGAACAGGGCGTAGATCGAGACGATCGCGACCGTGGCGGCCATGGTCTCGGTCCGGATCAGGCCGGCCACCAGGGCCATCGCCCAGGCACCCAGCCAGACCACGCCGGCCGCGGCCATCGCGGTGGTGCGCCGGCGGCGGGCGGTGATCCGCACCACGAACATCTGCAGCACGACGATGGTCAGCGCGTTGGCGCCGATGGCGATGCCCAGGGTGGAGGGCGCGGTGCCGACGGTGTCGGTGGCGAAGGCCGCGACACCGGACTCGAACTGGCCGTAGCAGGTGAAGAAGATCAGCCCGGCGAGCACGCAGAGCCGCAGCATCGCCTTGTCGGCGACCAGCGCGCGCAGGCCCTGGGGGCCCTTGGCCGCGCCCGGGACCAGGGCCGGGGACGCGTTCGGGATCCGGGCACTGCCGGTGACCAGGGCCAGGCCCAGGAAGGTGACGGCCTCGATGGTGAACAGCCGGGTCAGGCTGGCCGGGTCGGCGACGTCCACGATCTGGCCGCCGACCAGCGCGCCGATGCCCATGCCCAGGTTGATCAGGGTGAACTGCAGCGCGAAGGCGTGCGACCTGGTCGCGGCGGTCGAGCAGCGGACGATCATGGTGGCGAGCGCCGGCTGGCAGGTGGTGACACCCGCGCCGAACAGGAAGGACGAGACCAGCAGGGCCGGGGTGCCGGTGGCGTGGCCGAAGGCGAACGCGCCGGTGGCGGCGAGCGCGGCACCGGCGAGCAGCACCGGGCGCGGGCCGTACCGGTCGATGCCGCGGCCGGTGAACGGGAGCACCGCGAGCGCGGCCAGCGCGAAGACGGTGAACACCATCCCGGCGGCCAGCGAGCCCAGCCCCCGCACCTGGTCCACGTACACGAACATGTACGGCATCGTGAATCCGCTGCCGAACGCACTGAGCGCGTTGCCGATCTGGACGCGGCGCAGCGGGCCGCCCGCCCCATGACGCCGCTGCCTCTGCTGCTTCACCGTGCCGGTCACCGTGCACACCCCTTCGCTGGTTTCAATGAATACTCTTAAGGGCAGAAGATTTAAGAGCTAAAGTCTGCCGAGATAAAGTCTTAGCACCGGAAGACTGCGGAGTCAAAGGCTTAAGGTCTGCACCCCTACGTGCGACACTGGTCCGCATGACAGCAGACAAGCCCGCGCCGGCCGCCCCCGACGAGCTGGGCATCGCCGAGCAGGTGGCCGTCTACCAGCGGGAATTCCCCACCGTGGACCCGCAGGTGGAGACCATCGTGCAGACCCTCTCCCGGGTCGCCCGGCGGATGGGCGTCTCCTACAGCCGGCAGCTGACTGTGCTGGGAATCACCTCCGCCGAGTGGGAGGTGCTCAAGGCCCTGGTGGTCGCCGGGAACCCGTACCGGCTGGGACCGGGCGAGCTGGCCAAGCGGCTCGGGCTCACCCCGGCCGCGATGACCCACCGGATCGACCGGATGGTCGCCGAGGACCTCGTCACCCGGGAGCGGGACGAGACCAACCGGGTCCGGGTGATCATCGAGCTGACCGAGAACGGCCGCGACAAGTGGCTGGAGTCGATGCGGATGGCGGCCGTCTTCGAGGAGGAGCTGCTCCAGGACGTCGTCGGCGAGGACCGCACCGTGCTGTCCGCGATGCTGGCCCGGATGCTGCGCCGGATCGAGGAGAGCCAGCCCGACGCCCTCGGGCGCACGGACGACCTGGCCTGAGCCCGACGGGCCGGTGGGCCGGGCGGCCGGGCGGCCGGGCGGCCCGCCCCGGGCCCGGGAACGTGGAAAGTCCGGCCCGCCGGGGTGTCGTCCCCCGGCGGGCCGGACTCGTGGTGCGAGGGTCCGTCAGGGCCCTCAGATCTTCAGGTGCTCAGGTGCGCGGGCCCGCGGACGGCCGGGCGCCTGAACGGTGGAGCGGTACGGCCTCAGCAGGGGCCGTTGTCGGTCCAGACGCCCCACTGACCGGTGGTGGCGGGGTCCTCGCCCTTGGTCCACCACTTGTTGGTGTAGTAGTGACCCTTCCAGGAGACCTTGGTCGAGGTGGCGTAGGTGGCCGCCGCGTCCCAGCTCGGGGCGGCGGAGCAGCCGGCCGGAGAGGTCGGGGTGGTGGTCGGGGTCGGGGTCGTGGTGGGGGTGGCCGTCGCGGTCGGGGTCGGCGTGGGGGTCACCGTCTTGGTCGGGGTCGGGGTGGGGCTCGGCGCGGCCGGGCAGGCGGCGGCGGACCCGTTGGTGGCCTCGACCATCTTGTCGAACAGCGCGGTCTTGGTCCCCAGGTCGTACAGCGAGAAGGCGAAGGAGCCGCCGAGGCCGTTGCAGTGGGCGTAGTCGACCTTGGCCTGGATCGACCGGGTGTCCTCACCGCTCCAGAACGTGGAGCCGTCGTAGAAGTACGTGGTCTTCGCCGTGTCGTCCCAGAAGGTCCGGGCCGGGTTGTCGACGAAGCCCGCGAGCTCCTTGTACATCTGGATGCCGGGGACGTTGCCGGACATCGCCGCGCCGGTGGCCGGGCCGGTGGCGGGCTGGAAGAGACCGTTCTTGCCGTTGTTCTGGACGCCGGTCCAGCCGCGGTAGTAGAACGGCACACCCACGTTGATCTTCTTGGCGGGGAAGCCGCCCGGGATGCCGTAGTCGGTGTCACCGGCGGTGTACGCCTTGATCGCGGCATCGACCGAGTACTTGCCGTTGCCCGGCGCGGCCGGGGTCATCGGGTCGTCCGGGCCGGAGTAGATCGGGGCCTGGTGGTTGGTCGGGCCCTTGGCGTCCCAGGCACCGTGCATGTCGTAGGTCATGATGTCCAGGAACGTGAGGTACTGACCGATCTTGTCGGTCTCCACGTTCCGGATCTTGTCCTGGCCGGCGCCGACCGCCGCCGCCGTGGCGTAGGTCTTGCCGTCGGTCTTGCCCTGCGCGTCCAGCTGCTCGCGCAGCTCCTTCAGCAGCAGGGTGAAGTTCTGCTTGTCGCTCGGGCTGGAGATGTTGCCGGTGTGGCCGCCGCCGCCCGGGTACTCCCAGTCGATGTCGATGCCGTCGAAGATGCCGGCCGCCGAGCCCGGGCCGCCGTAGCCGGCGTCCGTCGGCAGGTTGCCCTTGATGAACATGTCGATGCAGGACGAGACCAGCTTCTTGCGGGAGGCGTCCGTGGCGGCCGCCGCCGAGAAGTACTTGGAGTACGTCCAACCGCCCAGCGAGATGAGGACCTTGAGGTTGGGGTTCTTCGCCTTCAGCTTCTTCAGCTGGTTGAAGTTGCCCGCGATCGGCTGGCCCCAGGCGTCGCCGACGCCGTCGACCGAGATGTCCGGGCCGAAGCTCTTCTGGTAGTCGGCGAACGCGTCGCCCGCACCGTCACCCGCGTTGGGGTTGTTGTCGTCCTGGCTCGCGGCCTTGGTGGCCTCGAAACAGTTCAGGTTGGTGGGGTTGATGTTCGCGAACGAGTAGATCAGGTAGTCCAGCTTCCCGGCGACGCCGGTGTCCTGGATCGTCTTCGGGTAGTACGCGTTCGCGTAGATCGACCACTGGTCGAAGTAGGCGACCTTGATGCCACCGCTGGTGGCGGGCGCGCCGGTGGAGTTGGTGACGGCCGCGCTGGCCGAGGCACCACCGGTGAGAGCGAGGCCCGCGCCGAGCAGCAGGGAGGCGGTCGTGCCGACCGCGAGGGCGGCCAGGCTCTTCGGGCGACGCCGGCGGCCGCCCTCCGGAGCCGGGGTCCCGGCCCTTTCGATACGTGAACGGAGCATGGGTGCGTGACTCCTGGTTGTGGGGGATCCGCCGCGCCTGGCGGGCTCGCACGGGGTGGGGCCGTACGACCAGGGCATGACAGAACGGGGGAAAGGGAATCGAGCGGGTACATGCCTGACGGACACCGGGATATGCCGAACCGGCGCCCGCGGCCACAGACCGCTGACGCCGGTTCAGGGGCTCCCTGCACCTGTGGATTAAAATGGACTAGACCAACTCGCCCGTCAAGGGGTGATGTTGAGGCTTGAGTCGCGCTTAAGGTTGGCCCCCGCCGGACCGGCCCCGCTGACCTGCGGATCAGTAACGGACGGCGTTGGCGACCACGACCTTCACCGAGCCGGAGAGGTCGCGGTTGCTCCGGGCGGTGGCCTGGGCGGTCTGCCCGGCGGCCACGTCCGGAACGGTCACCGCCGTCGCGTCCAGGACATTGCCGGAGTCGTCGGTGAAGTTGACCTGAATCACGTACCGGTTGGACTGCTGCTCGTGGTTGGCGACGGAGAGCGTCGCCTCGGCCTTGCCGTCCGAGCCGATCGTCACCCCGCTCACCGTCACGTCCCCCTTGGCGTCCAGCCCGCCCTTGACGTTCGCGACCGCCGAGGAGGCCGCCGCCTGCGCCGAGGCGGCCACCGACGCCACCGCGGAGGAGGCCGCCGAGGAGAGCCCGCTCGCGGCCGACTCCACGGCCGAGGCGGCGGCGGAGGCGGCGGCCGAGAGGCCCGACTGGACCGCACTGGCGGCCGAGGAGACGGCCTTGCTCGGCTCGCCGTCCGAGGAGCAGCCGGCCAGCGCCGCCGTGCCCAGGGCGGCCGCGGCCAGGACGCCGGCCACCGCCCGGCGGGGACGGCGCACCACCGCGGCGGTGACGTCCTGGGCGGTGGTGCGGGTCGGGTGGGTCGGGCCGGTCGGGCGGTTCGCCCGGGTCGGCGACTGGCGGTCCATGGGTCCTCGATTCTGCGCGTCGTCGTCCGCGCTGCTTCGTCTCCGCGCTGCGGCGGCTCTGCTCCGGCTCGGCGCCGGGCTGCCCGGCACACCTCACGCCCACCCTCCGAGGCCGTGTCCGGGCCCGCCAACAGGGGTGGGGCATCCGGGTGAGGGCCGCGGCGGGCCGCGACCGCGGGGTTCCGCGCACCGCCCCGGCGCGCGGAACCCCGGTGGGGCGGTTTCAGGACAGCCCCGAGCCCTCCTGCGTCTGCGCCTCCACGGCGGCCCGCTCCTCGCGCAGCCGCACCACGTGCCGGCGGCGGGCCACCACGCCGTACGCCGAGGCGGCGCTCGCGGCGAACGCCACCAGGCCCACCCAGGGTTGGTCGAAGGCGTGGCCGGTCAGGTGGTCGAGCGAGTACCGCCCCGGGCCCGCCAGGCCCAGCGCGAGCCCGGTCGCCCCCAGGAACGCCGGGTACTCGTAGCCGCCCGACGTCACGAAGAAGCCGGACGGGGCGTGCACCGCGACCGCGCCCGCCATGGTGCCGGCCACCACCGCGCCGGCCGCCGGGGTGGCCAGCCCGGCCACCAGCAGCGCGCCGCCGCCGGCCTCGCCGAGGCCGGCCGCCAGGGCGCTCTGCCGGGCCGGGTGGAAGCCCATGTGCTCCATCGCCTGGGTGGTGCCCTCCAGGCCGCCGCCACCGAACCAGCCGAACAGCTTCTGGGTGCCGTGCGCGATCAGCACCCCGCCGACGGCGCCGCGCAGGGCCAGCAGGCCGAGATCCTTACGGTTCAGACACATGTCGAGTCCTCGTTCCAGCGGAGGTGATCCGGCTTCCATAGGAGCCGAAAGGGCGGGCCGGCTCGACCCGGGGCCGCCATCCGGGCGAACATCGGAGCACCGAGGAATGGAGGAACAATGGCCACCGACCCGCCCGCGCCGCCGCCCGCGTACCAGCTGGACGGCCACGCGATCACCGACCGCGTCGCGTTCTACACCGCCCTGGGCGCCGCCCTGAACGGCCCCGGCGGCTACTACGGCAGCAACCTCGACGCGCTGGCCGACTGCCTGCACGGCGGCTTCGGGCCCGCTCCCCCGTTCACCCTGGTCTGGCGGGACGCCGGCACCGCCCGGCGGCACCTGACGGGCACCGTCGTCATCGGCGGGCGGCGGCTGAGCTACTTCGACGCGATCCTCGACACCCTGCGCACCGAGGGCGTGGCGGTCGAACTGCGCTGAGCGTCCCGATCATGCTTGGCCCATGTTCGTCTTCAACCTGAGCAGCGCGTTCATCGCCTTCTTCGCCGTCGTGGGCCCGCCGAAGGTCCTGCTGTCCTTCGCCCGGCTGGCCGCCACCCGCAGCACCCACGAACTGCGGCGGCTGGCGGCCTGGAGTTCCCTGATCACCGCCCTGATCGGCCTGGTGCTCGCCTACAGCGCGGACTTCGTGACCTCGCTGTTCCACATCAGCGACCAGTCGCTGCAACTGGCCGGCGGGACGATCTTCTTCGTCTACGCCGTCGCCCTGGTCCTCGGCATCCACCTCGGCGCCGGCACCGGCGAGGACGACGACCACCTGCCGAACCCGATGGTGGACGGCATCCGCGAACTGATGCTCCCGTACGTGGCCAGCCCGCTGGCGGTCACCGCGGTGCTGGTGGGCTCGCTCAGCAAGGACGACTGGGGCTGGCGGACCACCGTCGTCGGCGCCTACATCGCCGTGGTGGTGATCAACTACATCTGCGTGGCGGCGCTCGCCCCGCTGATGCGGCGCACCCACCGGACGTCGCTGGAGGTGCTCTCCCGGCTGCTCGGCCTGCTGCTGGCGGCGGTCGGCGTGGAGCTGTTCCTGAACGGCCTGGCGGGGCTGGGCCTGCACCTGCCCGAGGCGCACTGAGGGCGGCGCGGCGCCGGCGCGGGCGTCAGGGCGCGACCACCGGCCGCCAGGGCACCGGGCTGGAGAGGATCATCGAGCTGGCCGGCTGCCCGTAGCCGCCGAGGCGGTCGATCAGTGCCTCGAAGGCGGCCATCGCGGGTACCGCCACCAGCAGCACGCAGCAGGCCCCGCCGGTCACCCGGTGCAGCTGGAGGACCTCCGGCCACCGCGGCACCTCCGGGTCGCGCAGCACGCAGCGCGGGCCGTAGCACTGGAGCTGGACCAGCGCGGTGATCGGCAGCCCGGCCCGGGCGGGGTCGACGTGGGCGTGGTACCCGCTGATCACCCCCTCGGCCTCCAACCGGCGCACCCGTTCGGCGACGGCGGGTGCGGAGAGGCTCACCCGGCGGGAGAGTTCGTTGTACGAGAGCCGGGCATCGGCCTGCAGCTCGGCCAGCAGGCGGCGGTCGACGGCGTCCATGGCGGCTCCCGGAGAGGTTGATCGACTGGCTGGATCCCGCTCTTTTGCGATCGTAAAGGGAATCGGTGGGAAGACCTCTCGATCAGCAGGTCCGGCTGCGGTTGCCGTGCCCGGTGCCCATTCAAGTGGGGGCAGTGACCGCCGCACAATGGGGCCCCGGCCACTACGGACCAGCAGGCGGCCGCGTCACCGGTAGGGCGGCATCCGCCGGCCGGGTCATCAGGAGGGATCGGGATGGGGCACGACACGGTGGAGACACCCAACCTGTCGTTCGGTCGGGGCGGTGAGCCGGGTCGGGGCACCCCCTACGCCCGGTACGCGCGCCTCGAGGAGCTGCACAGCCTGCAGCAGCCGCGCAGCAAGGTGCCGGCCGAGCTGTCGTTCATCGTCACCACCCAGGTGATGGAGCTGCTCTTCGGCCTGCTCCGGCACGAGTGGACGCTGGCCCAGCAGGCCATGCGCGAGGACGACCTGCCGGCCGCGCTGGCCGCGCTGCGGCGCGGCACCCATGTGCAGGACGTCCTGGTGGAGTCCTGGGACCTGCTGGCGACCATGACCCCGCAGGAGTTCAACGCCTTCCGCTCGGTGTTCGGCGAGGCCTCCGGGTTCCAGTCCTCGGCCTTCCTGCACCTGGAGTTCCTGCTGGGCAACAAGAACGCCGGCCTGCTGCGGATGTACGACGAGATACCCGAGACGCGGGCCGAGCTGAGCGAGGCGCTGCGCGCCCCCGGTCTGTACGACGACGCCCTGGCGCTGCTCGCCCGGCGCGGACTGGCCGTGCCGCACGAGCCCTCCGAGCAGCGGCACCGGGCCGATCCGGCCGTGGAGGCCGCCTGGCGGCAGGTCTACGCCGACCCCGCGCACGCGGCGCTGCAGCCGCTCGCCGAGGCGCTGCTGGACGTCGCCGAGCGGGTCACCCGCTGGCGCCAGCGGCACCTGGCCGCGGTGAAGCGCGCGATGGGCGCCAAGCCCGGCTCGGGCGGCTCCAGCGGTCTCACCTGGCTGCGCAAGGCCGCCGAGCAGGACGTGTTCCCCGAGCTGTGGACCGTACGGGACGAGCTGTGAGCGAGAGAGTGGGCAGGACGTTGGGCATCATGACGCGCGAGGAGTGCGCGGCGCTGGACGCCGTCGACCCGCTGGCGGCGTTCCGCAAGGAGTTCGCCCTGCCCGAGGGCGTCGTCTACCTGGACGGGAACTCGCTCGGAGCACTGCCGGCCCGCACCCCGGAGCGGGTGCGGCAGGTCGTCGAGGAGGAGTGGGGCCGCGAGCTGATCCGCAGCTGGAACGAGGCCGGCTGGTTCGAGCAGCCCTACCGGCTCGGCCGGCGGATCGCGCCGCTGATCGGGGCCGGGACCGAGGAGGTCGTGGTCTGTGACACCACCTCGGTCAACCTGTTCAAGGTGCTGACGGCCGCGCTGCGGCTGCGCCCCGGCCGGCACACGGTGCTCGGCGACGGCGCGGCCTTCCCCACCGACCTCTACATCGCCGAGGGCGTGACCGGGCTGTTCGAGGGCGCGCGCAGCGTGCTGACCACCCCCGGGGAGCTCGACCGGCACCTGGACGCGGACGTCGCCGTCGTCGTCCTCTCGCACGTGGACTACCGCACCGGCGAGCTGCTGGACATGCCCGGGATCACCGCCCGGGTGCAGGCCGCGGGCGCCCTGATGATCTGGGACGTCTGCCACTCGGTGGGCGCCCTGCCGATCGAACTCGACGCGAGCAACGCGGACTTCGCGGTCGGCTGCACCTACAAGTACCTGAACGCCGGCCCCGGCGCGCCGGCCTTCCTGTACGTGGCCCGGCGCCACCTCGCGGCCGGCCCGCGGCAGCCGCTGAGCGGCTGGTTCGGCCACGCCCGCCCGTTCGCCTTCGAGCCCGGGTACGACCCGAGGGAGGGCATCGGGCGCTTCCTGACCAGCTCGCCCTCGCTGCTCGGCCAGGCCGCGCTGGGCACCAGCCTGGACATCTGGGAGCGCGCCGACCTGGACGCGGTACGGGCGAAGAGCCTGGCCCTGACCGACCTCTTCATCGCGCTGGTGGAGGGACTGGAGGGGATCGAGGTGGCCACCCCGCGCGAGCACGCCCGGCGCGGCAGCCAGGTCGCCCTGCGGCACGCCGACGGCTACCCGGTGGTGCAGGCGCTGATCGAGCGCGGGGTGATCGGGGACTTCCGCGCACCGGACCTCATGCGCTTCGGCTTCACCCCGCTGTACCTGTCGCACGTGGACGTCTGGGACGCCGCGCGGCAGCTGGCCGAGGTGCTGGAGACCGGCGAGTGGCGGGCGGAGCGGTTCGGCCGGCGCGGCGAGGTGACCTGACCGGAGCGGGGCCGGCTCAGGAGCGGGGCCGGCTCAGGAGCGGGGCCGGCTCAGGAGCCGGGTCCGCGGTTCGGCTGCGGTTCGGCGGCGGTTCGGCGGCAACCAGGGCGGGCAGCACCCTCTATGACGGGACATCAGATCATAGGGGGAGCAGATGAACTTCGAGCTCGGTCCGCTGAAGCCCGAACCCGGCCAACTGATCGTCGGCCTGATCTGCTTCCTCCTGATGGTCCGGGTGCTGGGCCGCCGGGTGCTGCCGCGGATCGAGCGGCTCCAGGCCGATCGCCGGGACGCCACCGAGGGCGGCCTGGAGCGGGCCGAGGCGCTCCACGCCGAGGCGGATCGCGTCTACGAGGCCTACCGGAACGAACTGGCGGACGCGCGGCACGAGGCGGCGCGGATCCGGCAGGAGGCCGCCGAACAGGGCGCGGCCGCCATCGCGGCGGCCCGCGAGGACGGGGTCCGGGAGCGCGACCGGCTGGTCGCCGAGGCCCACGCCCGGATCACCGTCGACCAGGCACTCGCGGCCGTCGCCCTCCGGCAGGACGTCGGCGAACTGGCGGTCGACCTGGCCGGCCGGATCGTCGGCGAGTCGCTGGCGGCCGTCGCCGCCGAGCGCGACACGGTGGAGCGCTTCTTCGACGAGCACTGAGCAGGTGCGGCGCACGCCCGTTCGCGCCGGCCGAACGGCCCCGCACCCGCCAGGGCGGGCCTGCCCGGGGCCGGTCGATCCGGTGGTCAGCTCAGGTCACCGCAGGTCACCGCAGGGCAGCTCCCGGACCGGGGCCCCGGCCGACGGGGCCGGTCGCGGGTCGGGCCGCCCGGTCGGATGACCGGGCGACCCGACGGAGCTCCGGCGCTCAGGCGCGTCGGTCCGGTGGGGCCTGCGGGTCTGGTGGATCTTGTGGATTCCGCAGTCCCTGCGAGCTAGCTGTGGCGTCCGCGTCGGCGGGCGACCAGGACGGCGAAGCCGCCGAGGCCGAGCACGGCGACACCGGCCAGGCCGAGCACGACCGGGCCGTCACCCGCGCCGGTCGACGGCAGCTGCCCGCCCCCGCCGGTCGACGAGCCGGGAGTCGGCAGATGGCTGGTCGGCCGGTGGCTACTGGGCCGGTGGCTGGTCGGATGCTCGCTCGGACCGGTCGGAGCGGGGCTCGACGACGTGGGGGCCGGGGTGCTGGACGTGGAGGTCGGCGACGTCGGGGAGGGTGAGGCCGAGGTCGGGGACGGCGAGGTGGAGGTAGGCGAGGGGCTGGGGGAGGTCGGCGACGGGCTCGGCGAGGTCGGCGAGGGGCTGGGCGTCACGGCGCAGTCCGGCAGGTCCCCGTCGAACGGGTAACCGTGGATCTCGTAGCCGCCGCTGCCGGTCTGGATCAGATTGCCCGCCAGGTAGACCCGGCCGTTCATGCCGGGCTGGGCGATCGTCGTGGTGCCGCCCGCGTTGCCCGCCATGACCGAGCCCTGGAACTGGGCGCTGCCGAGGATCCGCGCGTCGGTGGCGGTGGGGAAGTTCCACATCAGCCTGGAACGCATCTCGGTGGTCCGGTCCCCCGGGAGGCCGGTACCGGTGTAGGTGTTGATGACCGGGTCGGCCGCCAGCATGTTGACGACCACGGTGGCACCGGCCGGGACTCCGGTGAAGACCAGGCCGATCTGCCGGGTGGTCGAGCCCAGGTTCCCGGTGACGTTGAAGACCTGCTTCATGCTGGTCCCGTCCCCGGCGAAGGTGGCCTCGCTGCCGGTCACCGTGACCGTGCCGGTGGCGGTCGCCCTGGCGACGCAGGCGGAGACCTCCTCGATCTGGTTCAGCACCGAACGGTAGGGCGCGGCGGCGTCCGGATCCGCGATCGACCGGCCGGTGGGGTCGATGTCGACGGTGCCGGTGACCGTGCCCGCGTGGCGGAGGTTGCCGAAGGCCGCGCCCTTGGAGTCGCTGCCGCCGATGAGGATCCGGTTGCCGGTCTTGACGTCCACGGCGCCGCCGACGGTCACGAAGTCGCTGCCGTTGGGCGGCACCACCCGCGAACCGACCCCGACCACCCCCATGTTGAAGGCGCCGCCGCCCTGGCTCTTGTCGACGGTGAGGTCCCCCAAGGTGACGATCTTGCCCTCGACCTCGGCCGCCCGGCCGTTCACGGTGTAGTCGCCGCCGGTGAAGACGTTGATCGTGGCGTCCCGCCCGGCGAAGTCCCCGTTGTGCGGCGGCGTCGGCCAGACCGCCGGGCAGTCGGGCCCGGAGCACGCCCCCAGCGGCGGGGCCAGTGGTGCGGCCGAGCCCACCGTCAGCACCGCGGCCATCGGGAGCGCGGCGACGGCGGTCGCCACCGCCAGTCGGACCGCCCGGCGCCCGCGGACGGCCGACGGCCTCCGGTCGGCGGCCGTTCTGCGCTCCGGCGAACCCATGCCCTGATCCATCGACACATTCCTCCGCACAGAGAGAGCGGCGGGTCGCACAACCCGCCACGTTTCAGTTGATCCCATCTGATACACGACAGATCCGGTACATCACACACCAAATCGGACGAACCACACCCTACAGACCGTCAGGATCGATCCCAAGCAGTCCGGGCGGGCGCCGATC
Source organism: Kitasatospora sp. NPDC028961 (assembly GCF_055564815.1). Lineage (NCBI taxonomy): Bacteria > Bacillati > Actinomycetota > Actinomycetes > Kitasatosporales > Streptomycetaceae > Kitasatospora > Kitasatospora sp. NPDC028961. Next base: position 389,709 of record NZ_JBVHVO010000003.1, read on the forward strand.
ACGCCCGCGGGCGGCCACGGGCACGGGCGGCCCCGCTAGGTTGGGACCATGACTTCCGAGGACCAGGACCCGCAGGCTCCGCTCGCCGCCGTCTCGGCCAGCGCGGACGTCCTGCGGCACCCCGAAGCCGGCGACCGCCTGCTCACCGCCCTCGAACACGAACGCGCCGCGCGCTTCCGGCACGAGTCGGGGCGGGTCGACTTCACCGCCGCGCACATCCTGGTCCGACTCTGCGCCGCCCGGCTGCTCGGCGTACCGGCGACCGGGCTGACGCTGGCCCAGAACTGCCCCGACTGCGGCAAGGGCGACCACGGCCGGCCCTACCTGCCGGACCACCCGGACGTCCAGGTGAGCCTCTCGCACACCCGCGGCGTCGTCGCGGCCGCCGCCGGGTACCAGCCGGTCGGCGTCGACGTCGAGCTGACGGCCCGGAGCGGCTCGCTCCTCGACGTCGCCGCACGGGTGCTCAGCCCGGCCGAGCTGCGGCAGGTCGAGGCGCACCCGGAGCCCGGGCGGGCGTTCCTGCGCCTGTGGGTGCGCAAGGAGTCGCTGATCAAGCTCGGCCGGGCCAGCCTGGACACCCTGGCCGGCGTCGACCTCTCCGCACTGCCGCTCGACGTGCCGGCGGGCGAACCGCTGCACAGCCGCTACCAGGACCTCCACCTGCTCGACTGGGCGGACGTCCGCCAGGGAGCGGCCGTCTCGGTCGCCAGCACCGCCGCCCCCCGGGTCGTGGTGCTGACGCCGCCGGCCGGCTGACCCACGGGCCCGCCCGCCCCTGGAACCGTGGTCCCACCCGCGCGGCCGGGGCCCGGATAAGCGGTGTTAGCGTGCCTGCTCGGGGCTCGGAAACCGGACGCCCCGGCTGCCCGTGCCGCGTCCCCGGCGCGCAGCCCCCGTTGGATCAAAGGGTGTTCCCGCCATGGCCAAGTTCCTGCTGAGCCTGCACGTCCTCGCCTCGGTGCTGTTCATCGGCCCGGTGGCGGTGGCCGTCAGCATGTTCCCGCGCCGGGCCGCTGCCGCACTGGCCGGCGGACCGGAGCGGGCCGCCGAGGCCGGCACCCTGCGACTGCTGCACCGGATCACCCAGGTCTACGCGCTGCTGGGGATAGCCGTCCCGATCCTGGGCATCGGCGTCGCCCAGGTGATGGACGTGCTCGGGCAGTCCTGGCTGATCGTCTCCATGGTGCTCACCGCGCTGTCGGCGCTCGCGCTGCTGCTGTTCGTACTGCCCGCGCAGCAGGCCGCGGTGGACGCGCTCGACCTCGACGCCGGGGCACCGGAGCACGGCAAGGCCGTCCAGGGCCTGCGGCTGCTGCCGATGACGGCCGGGGTGTTCAACCTGCTCTGGGCCGTGGTCGTCGTCCTGATGGTCATCCGGCCGGGTTCGACCACCGGCGCCTGACCCGCGGCCGCCCCGCCAGGGGGATACCGGCGCGGGGGCGCTGTCGCGCGCCCGGCGCCGCGATCCGGTTCAGGGCCGTGGTCGCGGACGCTGTACCGGGACGCCCGCCCGCTTCACCGCGCGGGCGACGATCGCCGTCTCGGCCCGGTCGACGCCGAGCGGGCCGAGCGTTCCGGTGAGGAAGCGGTAGAGGCCGCCGTGGTCCGCGCAGACCAGGGTGGCCACCAGGTTCGCCGGACCACTGGTCGCGAACACCCCGTGCACCTGGGGGTGGCGGGCCAGCGCCGTACCGACCTCGGCGAGCCGGCCCGGCGGGACGTCCAACCAGAGGTTGGCGTCCACGGCCATGCCCAGCAGCCGTGGATCGACGGTGGCGTGGGTGCGCAGCAGACCGGCGCCGGCGAGCCGGTGCAACCGGCGGCGGACGGTCGACTCGGGAGCACCGACGGCTGCCGCCAGGGCGGCGTGGGACTGCCGGGCGTCCACGCCGAGGCGGGCGAGCAGCGCGTGGTCCAGCGCGTCGAGCGGGGGCTTCTCCGGGGCGGTCGCGACGGGCGGCGGGGTCAGGGCGGCCACCTCGGCCTCGTCCAGGTAGCCGGCCCGCCACTGCCCCGCGTCGGAGAAGGCGTGCAGCACCGCGTGCGCGGTGGTCTCGGTGACCGCCGCGGTGGCGGGCAACCGTCCGTACAGCAGCTGGTCCCGCCCACCGGCGTCGCCCAGCATCACCGCACCGATCTCCTGGCCGCCGAGCATGACGTCGACGAAGGGGACGTCCGGGCGGTCGGCCAGGGCCTGGGCGATGGTGTCGGCCTTGCCGCGCAGCACCCGGACGCGCAGCAGCAGCGCACCGACGGCGGCGTCCTCGACGTCGGGCATCCGGACCACCCGCAGCAGCCCGGTCTGCTGCAGCCGGGCCAGCCGGCGGGTGACCGTCCGCGCGGAGACGCCGAGCACCTCGGCGATCCGGCCGGTCTCGGCCCGGCCGTCGACCTGCAGCGCGCAGACCAGGCGGCGGTCCAGCGCGTCCAGCACGCTGTCCGGATCAGCAGTCGAGAGGTCCATGAAGTCCGATCTCCGCCGGAACCGCCCGGCCGTCCGTCCTGTTCGGCAGCACCGACGGTACCCCTGGTACCCGACGGCCGGGAGTTCCCCTCCCGGCCCGCGACCGATCGGAGGACGGCATGGACGAGGTACGGGCGCTCAGGGAGCTGCTGCCCGGGGTCGAGGCGGCGGTGCGGGAGGTCGGCGCGGAGCTGGCGGCAGCGCGGCCGGCTTGGCCCACCCCCGGGCGGACGCTCGGGGAACTGACCGTGCGCTTCGCCGAGTTGGACGACCCGGCCGCCGCCCGGCTGCGGGCCCGGCTGGGCGCGCTGCGTCCGCAGGCCGGCTGGGTGAGCGACGAACCGGCGGGCACGCTACCGGCCGAGGGCGAGTGGTGGCTCTGCGACGCGACCGACGGCGCCGTGCAGTACCTGCTCGGCCAGCAGCAGTGGGCGGTCACCGCCACGCTGGTCCGGGACGGCGTCGCGGTGCTGGCCGTGGTGCACACCCCCGAGCTCGGCGGGCGGACGTACCGCGCGGTCCGCGGCGGTGGCGCCGAACTGGACGGGCGGCCCGTCGCACCGGTGGAGCGCGACCCGGCGGTGGCCGTCGCCGGGACGGCGCAGCCGCCGCTGGTGGCCGCGGACCCGGTGGCGCTGCGCCGCGCGGGCGAGTCGCTCACGGCGGTGCTGGGCTCGGTCCTGGCGGTCCGCTGCCTCGGCCCGACCTCCTTGCAGGTCGCCCAGGTCGGCTCCGGACACCTGACGCTGTTCTGGGAGTACGGGGCGGACGCGGGCAACCTGCTGCCGGGCGCCCTGATCGCGGCCGAGGCGGGCGCGACGGTGACGGACGCCGCCGGGGCGGCCTGGACGCCCGGCTCGGACAGCTTCCTCGCCGCCGCGCCCGGGCTGCACCCGGCCCTGGTGGAGGTGCTGGGGACCGTGCGGTGACCGGGGCGTGGTGGGTGCCCGGCCGGGCCGGCCGGGCACCGGGCAGGGTCAGCCAGGGGTCAGCCCGAAGAGTGCGGCCGCGTTGTCGTGGCAGACCGCCCGCAGCCACTCCTCCCCCAGCCCAAGCCCGGCCAGCGCCTCCAGCTGGTGGACGTACCGGTACGGGATGTTGGGGAAGTCGCTGCCGAGCAGGACGCGGTCCTGGAGCGCGCGCAGGCGGGGCAGTTCGCTGCGCGGGAACGGGTCGTCGGCCTCGACGAAGTCGGTGAACGCCATGGTGGTGTCCAGCCGGACGGACGGGTGGCGCTCGGCGAGGTCGAGGAAGTCCCGGTACTCGGACATGCCGAGGTGGGCGACCACCAGGACCAGCCCCGGGTGCCGGTCCAGGACCTCGCCGATCGGGCCCGGGCCGGTGAACTTGCCCGCCACCGGCCCGGATCCGCAGTGGGTGACCACCGGCGTACCGGTCTCGGCCAGCAGCCCCCAGACCGCGTCCAGCCGGCGGTCCGTCGGGTCGTAGCCGCCGACCTGGAGGTGCGCCTTGAACACCCGCGCGCCGTCCTCGACCGCCCGCGCCACGTAGCCGGGCGCCTCGGGTTCGGCGAAGAAGGTCGCGGTGCGCAGGCAGTCCGGGGTGCGGGCGGCGAAGTCGGCGGCCCAGGCGTTCAGCCAGGCCGCCATCCCGGGCTTGTGCGGGTACAGCATGGAGGTGAACGCCCGGACGCCGAACTCCCTCAGCCGCTCGACCCGTTCGGCCTCGGCGACGCGGTAGGTGATCGGCCAGGGCCGGTTGACGAGCGGACCGGCCAGGTCGAAGTACGCCCACACCTTGTCGAGGACGTTCTTCGGCATGAAGTGGGTGTGCACGTCGATCAGGCCGGGGAGGCCGAGCGCCTGCCAGAAGCCGCGGACCGCAGCGGCCTCGTCCGCCTTGGTTGCCTTGTCTGCCTCGTTCGCCTCGATTATCTCGTTCGCCTCGGCGGTCTCGGCGGTCTCGGCCGCGTCGTCCGCGCTCATGCGGGCACCGGGCGGGCGCGGTCGATGATCGCCCCGGCGTCGAGGCCGGCGGGCAGGGTGCCGAAGGCCGCGCCGTGGTCGCCGCCGAGGCGGGAGGCGCAGAAGGCGTCGGCCACCGCCGGGTCGCCGTGGCGGACCAGCAGCGAACCCTGGAAGGCCAGCGCCATCGCCTCGACCAGCCGGCGCGTCCGGTACTCCAGATCGCTCAGATCGGTGAGCTGCTTTCGGAGTTCGGCGACGGCGGCGTCCAGCCGGCGGTCCGCGCCGGCGGCGGCGTCCAGCTCGCCGAGGAAGGCCTCGACGGTCTCCGGGTGCTTGGCCATGGCGCGCAGCGCGTCCAGGGCGGCGACGTTGCCGGAGCCCTCCCAGATCGAGACCAGCGGCGCCTCGCGGTAGAGCCGGGGCATCCCGGACTCTTCGACATAGCCGTTGCCGCCCAGGCACTCCAGTGCCTCGGCGGCGTGCGCCGGACCGCGCTTGCAGACCCAGTACTTGGCGACGGCCAGCCCCAGCCGGCGCACCAGCGCCTCGGTCCCGTCCCCGGCCAGCGCCCGGTCGGTGGCCTCGGCGAGGCGCATCGCCACGACGGTGGCCGCCTCGGACTCCACCACCAGGTCGGCGAGCACGTTGCGCATCAGCGGCTGGTCGACCAGCGCCTTGCCGAACGCCCGCCGGTGCAGGGCGTGCTGGACCGCCCGGGTGGCCCCCAGGCGCATGCCGGAGGCGGCGCCTACGGTGCAGTCGAGACGGGTCATGTTGACCATCTCGATGATGGTCCGGACCCCCCGGCCCTCCTCCCCCACCAGCCAGCCGACCGCGCCGTCGTACTCGAGCTCGGCGGAGGCGTTGGACTTGTTGCCCAGCTTGTCCTTGAGCCGCTGGAGGTGGAGGCGGTTGCGGGTGCCGTCCGGCAGGACGCGGGGCAGCATGAAGCAGCTGATCCCGCCAGGCGCCTGGGCGAGCGTCAGGAAGAGGTCCGACATCGGCGCCGAGGTGAACCACTTGTGGCCGGTCAGCCGGTAGGTGCCGTCCGCCTGCGGAGCGGCGGTGGTGGTGTTGGTGCGGACGTCCGATCCGCCCTGCTTCTCGGTCATCGACATGCCGGCGATCAGTCCGCGCTTGCCGTGCGGCTCGCGCAGCCCGAAGTCGTACTCGGTCGCGGCCAGCAGCGGCTCCAACTCGGCAGCCAGCGCCGGGTTCGCGCGCAGAGCGGGGACGGCGGCGTAGGTCATCGAGATCGGGCAGGTGTGACCGGCCTCGACCTGGCCCCAGACGAAGAACTTGGCGGCGCGGGCGGAGTGCACGCCCGGCCGGCCGTCCCGCCAGGGCGTCGCGTGCAGACCGTGGCCGACGGCTGTGCGCATCAGCTCGTGCCAGTACGGGTGGAACTCGACCTCGTCGATCCGGTGACCGAACCGGTCATGGGTGCGTAGCACGGGCGGGTTCTCGTTGGCCAACCGCCCCCAGTCGGCGGCCTGTTCGGAGCCGGCCAGCCGGCCGAGCTCGTGCAGCTCGGCCTCGGCCCAGCCCGCGCCGGCCCGGTGCAGGCCCGCGAGCAGGGTCGGGTCGGCGGCGGTGTCGTGCCCGTACGGCAGCGGCACCTGGTTGGTGACCTCGTGCGTCCGGGAGGGCGCGTACACCGGAGCGGGGGCCGCCGGAGTGGGTGCGGTCACGTCGGCTGCGGTCGTGTCGGGCGTGGTCGTGTCGGGTGCGGTCGTGTCAGGCGTGGTCGTGTCAGGCGTCGCTGTCATCGCGTCCTCCCAGGGCACGCAGGGTGAAGGAGACCAGGGCGGGGACCACCTCGGGCGGGGTGTCCCCGGAAACGGGTGCGTGGGCCGCGGCGAGCGGACCGGCCAGTGCCTCGCCCACCGCGCCGACCAGGGCGGCCGCGGTCAGCTCCGGGTCCTGCCGGGGCAGTTGGCCGGCCGCCACGGCGGTGGCGATCTCGGTGGCGATCACATCGCGGAACGCCCGCCGGAACACCAGCCGTTCGGCGTCCACGACGGCGTCGGCCGGCTCGACCAGCAGTACGTGGGCGAGCCTGGGCGCCCGCAGGGCGCGGGCGGCGAAGGTCTCGACCACGGCGGCGATCCGCCGCTTCGGGGTCTCGTGGCGGGCGACGGCCGAGGTCACCGCGGCGATCTCGCGGTTGACCACCCGGCGGAACAGCTCGACCGACAGCTCGGCCTTGTTGGCGAAGTGCTGGTAGAGGCTGCCGGTGGCGATCCCGGCGCGGTCCGCGACGGCGGCCATCGAGCAGCCGCCGTAGCCGCGCTCGGCGAGCAACCCGACCGCAGCCTGCAGAACTGCCTCGCGCTGGGCGTCCAGTCGGGCTTGTACGGCGGGGGTGCGTCGATAGGCCATGAAAGTATTGAAGCACCGATTCATTGCTTCGGGGAGGGGGCACGCGGCGTTCTCCGCGTCCGGCGGGGGGCCTGCGTCCGGGGAGGATTCCGGTGCGGCGGAGGTTCCGCAGCGGGCGGGGACGCCGAAGGGCCACCCGTCGCGATGGCGACGGGTGGCCCCGGTGGGTCGGTCGGCTCACGCGTGACACTCGGTGACGCGTGACGGCCGGCGACGCGTGACAGTCGTGGCGCGTGACAGCCGTGGCGCGTTACAGCCGGTGGTGCTCCAGCTTGAGGCCTTCCTCGTCCAGCGGCCCGAACGGCGGGATCTGGTGGGACTGCGCGAGGGACTTGGCGGCGGCCGGGTCGGCCAGGCCGGCCCACTCCAGCACCTTGGCGGTGGCCTGGACCGACTCGTCGGCCTTCAGCTTGCCGATGTTGGACCCGTGGTTGCCGCCGGCCACGGTGTAGACGTAGCTGTCCTCACTGCCCCGGCCCAGCCGGAACGGCTCGGCGCCCCACGGGTCGTTCTGGCCGTAGACGAAGATCATCCGCTCGGCGGAGTGCTTCACCCAGCGGTCGATGTCGCGCATCGCGGACGCGTCGAAGCGCATCGGGATGTTCTTCGGCACGTATGTGCGCGGCGAGTACAGCTCCTTGTAGTCGTAGTGCTGCAGGCCCTTCAGGTGCGAGACGTCGAAGGACGGCGAACCCAGCTGGGTGCCCGCCTGGTAGTAGTACGCGGTGTACTGGGCGAGCGACTGGTCGCTGTTGCCGGTGATGCCGGACTGGGTGTCGAACCACGCGTACAGCTGGTCGTCGGTGGCGGTGGCCGCCACCGGGACGTCGGCGCAGTCCGCCTCGGTGCTGTACTGCCAGAACGCCCAGACGACGTCGAGCACGCCCGCCTCGTAGGCCCGGTCGGCGCTGCCCGTGGTGGCGAAGGTGGAGCCGGCCGCCGCGTTGTCGGCCACGTAGCGGGCCTCCAGGCGGTCGCGGCGGACGAGCAGCTCGCGCTGCGCGGCGGCGAGCGTGGCCCGGCACTCCGGGGTGCCCACGGTCCGGAAGAACTCGGTGTAGGCGGAGTCCTCGCGGTTGTCGACGTCGTTCGGCGCGACGTACGCGATGGTGCCGTCCACGTCGTCCGGGAAGAAGCGGCGGTGGTAGGTCGAGGACATACCGCCCTTGCTGGCCCCGGTCGACAGCCACGCGCGGTGGTAGACGCGCTTCAGCGCGGTGATGATCCGGTGCGAGTCGGTGGCGGCCTGCTCGATGCCGGCTTTGGTCCAGTCGGCCGGCTCCGGGCGGGACGGCGAGAAGTAGCGGTACTCGATCGAGACCTGGTTGCCGTCGGTCAGCCGGGTCGGCTCGGTGCGCGAGGGGTTGGTGCCGAGCGTGTAGCCGTTGGTGTAGAAGACGGTCGGGCGGTCGTACCCCCGGTGCAGCACGCTCAGCCGCTGCTGGAAGGTGCCCAGCCAGGGCCGGAGGTGGTCGATCGGCTGGGTGTAGGTGAGCAGGAAGTAGCGGTGACCGGTGGTGGTCGGCTTCTCCTCGGTGACGGTCATCCCCGGGATCGCGGCCAGGCGGTCCTTGATGTCGGCCGCGGGGTTGTCCGCGGCCGAGACCGGGCCGGCCGACGCGTCGGCGCCGGCCGCCAGGGCGGGCGTCGCCAGACCGAGGCCGAGCAGCGGCATCAGCAGAACGGCGACCAGCAGCCTTCTGAGCTTGGTGGACATCAACTCTCCATCGGGTCAATGGAACTGTTCGACACTCTCCGGCAATCGGCGCCCGACTGCCGGACGATCGGCCGTCCGGTAGACGGCCGAGTGGGCCACCCGCGGGATCGCGGATGGCCCACCGGGGAAAGATGTGCTGATCAGGGGCGCGGCAGGGTGCAGCCGGCCCGGGTGAGGTCGAGGCGGTTCCCGGCGGCGAAGCAGGCCGGGATGCCGTAGGTCTCCTGGGCGTAGTTGATGCCCTGGCGGACGGTCACCACACCGTTCTGGTCGACCTCGCACGGGTTGTTGTCCGTGCAGCGCTCGCCGTCCTCGTTACCCGTGTTGTTCACGGCCACGACCTGGCCGGTGCTGGTGTCGATCACCGGGGAGCCGGAGGTACCGCCGATCGTGTTGCAGCTGGAGGTGTAACGGACCGAGTCCTTCCAGGTCCAGGAGCCCTCCTTGAGCCGGTAGACGAAGCCGTCGACCGAGCACGAGTAGGTCTTCTTCCAGTACCCGGAGACGACCTTGATGGAGGTGCCCTGCACCGGGTGGCTCGCGGAGATGGTCAGCGGGGCGATGCCGTAGCTCGACTGGATCGCGGCATAGGTGGTGTTCAGCTGGTAGATCGACACGTCGGTGTCGGTCATCGTGCCGTAGACCACCTTGTTCGCGCGCAGCGTGGCGACCTTGGAGCCGGTGCCGTTGAGCAGCGAGAACGTGCGGCTGGAGGACTGGTTGACGACCACCTGGCCGGGGCCGGGGAACCCGGTCTCCAGGCAGTGGCCGTTGGAGAGGATGAGCGCCGGGTCCGTCGCGGCGGAGGCCGGGAGCCGGACGAGCGAACCGGAACAGTTGCTGAGCGCCACCGTCCCGGCGAAGTTCACGGCAGCCCTGGCCTGCTGGTCCTGGGACGGGGCCTGGAGCAGGGGGTCGGCCAGGGTCTGGGCCGCGACCTGTGCCTCGGCCGCGGCCGCGGGGGCGGTCCGCGCGTCCGCGGGCGACGAGGCGACGGCGGCGGGGGCGCCGGCCAGGGCGGTCGCCCCGGCGAACAGGAGCGCGGCGAACGTGCCTATGAGCGGCTTCTTCATGAGAGACCTCTCGTTGTGGGGGTGCACCAAAACTGGCGCGGACATGACGAGTTGTCAAGAGTCCACCACGAGGGGAGGTCAGACGGAGGGAGGCCTCGGGGGCTGGGGAGCGGAGCGGCGGGAGTGGGGACCGGGGCGCGGAGCGGCGGGAGTGGGGCGCGACAGTGGGGCGCGGGACCGAGCCCGGCGCGCGGGCGATGCCGGGCCCGCGGGCGATGCCGGGCGCGCAGTCAGAGCCGGGCGGCGCGCCCTAAGTGGGACCGCGGCACCGCCGACCAGGGCTACCGTCAGCCACCCTGCCAGTGGCGGCGACCGAGGCTGATCAGGCGCAGCTGAAGGCGGGCGGTGGCGGCGATGTGCCGCTCGCGCGCCGGGTCCCCCTCCTGCGCCTCCAGGAGGGCGGCGGCCGTGGAGACCATGTGGTCGACGTACAGCTCGGCGAGCATCCGCAGATCCTCCTCACTCCACCCCTGCGACACAGGTTGGAACGCGAGCGCCGCACCCACCTCCGTGGCGAAGCGCCCGAGTTCGACGTCGATCGCCTCCCGCACCTGCCGCACTCCCCCGTGCCGCTCGCGCGCCAGGAAGCGGACGTGCGGCCGGTGGTCACGCACATGCTGCTCGATGACGTCCACCGTCCGGTCGATCAGCTCGTCAGACCCGCCCGCACCGGCGAGCACGGAACGGATCATCACATGGAGGCTGGCGAGCGACTCCTCGACCAGGGCCACCCCGAGGGCGGCGAGGTCCGGGAAGTGCCGGTAGAAGGCGGCCGGCGAGAGCCCCGCCTCCCGGGTGACCTCGCGGACGCCGACGCTCGCGAGGTTCTGATCGGCCAGCAGGTGCAGCCCCGCGTCCAGCAACGCGCGCCGACTCTGCTGCTTCTGGGCCTGTCTGGCCCCAACGGTGTGACTCACGCCATTCAGTAAACAATCGTTTGCCGAAAATGGCCAGCCCGCGTAGAGTGACAGAGGATTCAGCGAACACTTGTAAACCCAAGGCGGTGGAAGCCGCCGGAAGGGACCGCCATGATCCTGCTCACCGCCCTGGTCGCCATGGGCGTCCTCATCGGCGCCGCCGCGCACACCACGCTCCCGGTCTTCCTCACCGCCGCCGCTGCCATCGCCGCCTGGCTGCTCGCGTTCGGCGCCCGCGAGGGCATCGCCCGCCTGCGTCAGCGCTGACCCTCTCGCCACACCCCCGTCCCGGAAGGACACCCGCCGTCATGAACACCGCCACCGCCACCAGCACCGGCGCCGCTGTTCGGCGCCACCGCACCGCCGAGGCCGACAACCTGGCCGTCGCCTCCTTCCTGCTCGGCCTGCCGGGCCTGCTGCTCTTCAACATCGTTCTCGGCCCCCTCGCCATCACCCTCGGCACGCTCGCCCTCGTCCGGGGCACCCACCGCCGCGGGCGCGCCCTGCTCGGCATCGTCCTCGGCATCGCCGCGCTGGTCGTCCTCGCCGTCACCACCGCCACCAGCCACGGCGTGCTCTGGCAGATCGGCGACTGACCTCGGCGCCGGTCACGCCGCCCTGGCGGCCCAGCGGCCCAGTGGCTCCGGCGTCCTGGCGGCCCCCTCGGCCCTCGAACGCCCTGGACGCCCTGGACGCACTGGCCGCTCCGGTCACTCCGGTGACTCCGGTCACTCCGGTCACTCCGGTCACCCTCGTCCCAACGGCGGAACCGAGCCGCTCGAACGACTGATCCAGCCAACCTGCGGCGCGAAGCCCGTCCGTCCCCGTACTGTGGCGGCATCGGCCGGGTGACGACATGGGGGCTGGAGTGACGACCGAGTACCAGAGTGACGCGCAGTCGGGGCGGACGGGAGGCCCCGGACGGGCCGGCCGGCTGCTCGCCGTCAGCGATCTGCACGTCTCCTACCAGGAGAACCGCGACCTGGTGGCGAAGCTGCAACCCGACTCGCCCGACGACTGGCTGATCGTCGCCGGTGACATCGCCGAGATCAGCACCACCATCGAGTGGTCCCTGAGCCTGCTCGCCGAGCGCTTCGCCCGGGTCATCTGGGCCCCCGGCAACCATGAGCTCTGGACCCACCCCGACGACCCGGTGCAGCTGCGGGGTGTCGCCCGCTACGAGTACCTGGTGGACCTCTGCCGCCGACTCGGTGTCGTCACTCCCGAGGACCCGTACCCGGTCTGGGAGGGCGCCGGCGGACCGGTCGCCATCGCGCCGCTGTTCCTGCTGTACGACTACACCTTCCGGGCTCCCGGTACGACCACCAAGAAGGAGTCCCTGGAAGCCGCGTACAACAGCGGCGTGGTCTGCTCGGACGAGCGGATGCTCCACCCGGACCCGTTCCCCGACCGCGACTCCTGGTGCCGCGAGCGCGTCCGGCTCACCGAGAAGCGCCTGGCGGCCTGCGACCCGGAGCTGCCGCTGGTCCTGGTCAACCACTACCCGCTGGTCCGCCAGCCCACCGAGATCCTCTGGTACCCGGAGTTCGCCCAGTGGTGCGGCACCGAGCTGACGGCGGACTGGCACCGGCGCTTCAACACCGCCGCGATGATCTACGGGCACCTGCACATCCCTCGGGTGACCAACTACGACGGCGTCCGCTTCGAGGAGGTCTCGCTGGGCTACCCCCGCGAGTGGCGCCGCCGCGGCCTGCCGGACCCGTTGCTGCGTCAGGTGTTCCCCTAGCTCGACCGAGCGCCGGACCCGGCCGGGCTGGATCCGCCCGGCCGGGCACCGGGGCGACCCCGGTGCCCGCTGGACGGAACGCAGGTCGGGCCGGGGTGGCCGAGCCGGCGCCGGCTCGGACCGGTGGCCGGTGGGCCAGGTGGGCCGACGGCGCGTGACGCCCCGTCGGCTCACCCACCCTGCGCTCACCCGGCCGCCGCCCCGACGGCCGTCACCTCGTCGTCCTGTCACCCCGCGCCTCCGCATTCCGCGCCGCCTCCTCATTCCGTCGCGATCGCCCTGAGGATGTCGAGCCGCGCCGCCCGGCCTGCCGGGCGCAGGCCTGCGACCGCGCCCGCCGCCAGTCCGGCCACCAGCACCACCGCGAGCTGTCCCGGCGGGATCGCGAACGAGCCCGTCCCGGCACTGTCCGAGGCCCGCACCAGCGCCCAGCCGAGGAACGCCCCGAGACCGAGCCCGCCGACCGTCCCGAAGGCCGCCACCAGGACGGACTCCCAGCGCACCATGCCCCGCAGCTGCGCCCTGGTCTGGCCGACCGCCCGGAGCAGCCCCAGCTCCCTGGTCCGCTCGTGCACGGCGAGGGTCAGGGTGTTGGCGATGCCGAGCAGGGCGATCAGCACCGCCAGGGCCAACAGCGCGTAGACCACCGAGAGCATCATGTCGACCCCGCCGGCCGCGCTCGCCGCGTACTGCGCCCGGTCCTGCACCTGTGGGTTCCCGAAGGGGGCGGCGGCCTTCTCGACGGCGGCCCGGCCCGCAGCGAACGGCACGGAGGCCTTGAGCCCGACGGCGACCATGGTGTCCGCGTCCTGCCCGCGGTGCGGCGCCCAGGCCTGGCGGGTGATCAGGTAGTCCCCGGCCAGACCGCTCTCGTCGTACAGGGCGCGGACCGTGAAGGGGCCGCTCGCGCCGTCCGTGAAGGCGACGGTCACGCTCTGGCCGAGCCGCCAGCCGCGCTGCCCCGCCTCGCTGCGAGCCACCGCCAGGCCGTCGGTGCCGAGCGCGTCGAGGGCGCCGTCGACGCGGCCGAGGTCGACGATCCCGGCCAGTCGCGCCGGGTCGGTGACGTCCAGTACCCGCCCGTGACCGTCGATCCGCGCCACGCCCCGGCCGAGGCCCACCGTCTGCCGTACCTCCGGCAGTTGGGCGAGCGCGTCCGCCAGCTTGGGGCTGACCCCGCTGCCGCCCGCACCGAAGGAGGGCGCGGTGACGGCGAGGTCACCGGCGAAGGACGAGCTCACCGTGGAATCCAGGGTGGCCTTGACCGAGGCGCCGAACACCGTGAACAGCGTGACCACCGCGACGCCGATCATCAGGGCACTCGCCGTCGCCGCCGTGCGGCGCGGGTTGCGGGCCGCGTTGCGCCGGGCGAGCGTGCCGGAAACCCCGCGCAGCCGTGGCAGCGGCGCGCCCAGCGCCCGGACGGCGAGTGCCGCGGCGACCGGACCGAGCACCACCACACCGGCCAGGACGGCCAGCCCACCCCCGGCGGTCAGGGCGACCGACGGCCCGTCCGTCGCGCCGAGAACGGTGACCGGGACACCTGCCGCGACCAGCAGCCCGCCGAGCCCGACCCGGGCCCTGCCGGACCACCCCTCGGCCGCCCGGTCCACTCCCGTCTCACGCAGCGCCGCCAGCGGCGCGGTGCGCCCGGCCCGGACGGCCGGCAGGAGCGCCGAGCCCACCGCGACCAGGGTGCCCACGAGCAGCGGCAGTACGACCGCGGCCGTACTGATCACCATGCCGCCCGTCGGCAGCGAGAAGCCGAGTGCCGAGAACAGTGCCTTGAGCCCTGCGGCCACGCCGATCCCGGCGAGCAGCCCACCGAGCGAGGCGAGCACACCGACGACCAGCGCCTCCGCCAGGGTCGCCCCCAGCACTTGGCCCCGCACCGCCCCGAGCGCCCGCAGCAGGGCGTTCTCCCTCGTCCGCTGGGCGACCACGATCGCGAAGGTGTTGTGGATGGTGAAGGTCGCGACCAGCAGGGCGATCCCGGCGAAGACCAGCAGCAGGGTGGTGAACATCGTCAGGAACCGCCCCGAGACCATCGCGGTGCTCTCCTGGGTGGCCGCCGTACCGGTGATCGCCTCCACCCCGCCGGGCAGCTCCGGGGCGATCCTCCTCACCAGCTCCTGCTGGGAGATCCCGTCCGCCGCCCGGACCTGGATCGAGCCGGCCTGACCGGCGCCCTTGGGGGTGAGGTGGCGTTCGGCGTCGGCCAGGGTCAGTGCGGTGAACGTGCTCGGACCCATCCCGTCCGCGCTGTCCCCGAAGGTGGCGATGCCGACGACGGTGACGGTCACCGGGTCGGGGGTGCGCAGCACGGTGGTGGAGCCGATGTGCAGCCCGCCGGCCTTCGCCGCACCGCGGTTGACCACGGCCTCGCCGGGCGCCTGCGGCGGGTGTCCCTCGGCGAGCCGATAGGGGTTGAGCCGGCTGTCGGTGAGCCAGTTCCCGGCCAGGGTCGGCGGCCCCTGCCCGCCGACCGGCTTGCCGTCACTGCCGACCAGCTGGCCGGCGCCCTGGACCGACGCCTCGGCGGCGGCCACCCCCGGGACGGCCCGCAGCCGTTCGGTGAGCGCCGTGTCGACGGGTGCCCGGACACCTCCGGGTGTCCCGGGGGAGTCCAGGACGTCGGCGCTGCGGACCACCACGTCGGTACCGGCGTTGGCGTCGGCGAACAGCGTGTCGAAGTTGGAGCGCAGGGTGTCGCCGAGCACCATCGTCCCGGCCAGGAAGGCGACCCCGAGCAGGATCGAGAGGAAGGTGCCGACCAGGCGCCGCTTGTGCGCTCCCAGGGAGCGCACACTGAGCCGGGCGGCAGCGGTCGCGGCGGCCGTCATGGAACTCATGACCGCCCCCGTTCGAAGGCCTTCATCCGGTCCAGCACCCGGTCGGCGCTCGGCTGTTCCATCCGGTCGACCAGCCGGCCGTCGGCGAGGAACAGGGCCTGGTCGGCGTAGCCGGCCGCGGTCGGGTCGTGGGTGACCATGACGACGGCCTGCCCCATCTCGTCGACCGCCCGACGCAGCAGGCCGAGCACCTCGCCGCCGGTGCGGGAGTCGAGGTTGCCGGTCGGCTCGTCGGCGAAGACCACCTGGGGCCGCCCGGCGAGCGCCCGGGCCACGGCGACGCGCTGCTGCTGGCCGCCGGAGAGTTCGCTCGGGCGGTGGTGCAGCCGGTCGCCGAGGCCGACGATGTCGATCAGCGCGTCCAGCCAGCCCCGGTCGGGTGCGGCGCCGGCCAGGTCGAGCGGGAGGGTGATGTTCTCCCGGACGGTCAGTGTGGGTACCAGGTTGAACGCCTGGAAGACGAAGCCGATCCGCTCCCGGCGCAGCAGGGTGAGGCGCCGGTCGCCGAGCGGGCCGAGCTCGGTACCGCCGATGTAGGCCCGGCCCGCGGTGAGGGTGTCCAGGCCCGCCGCGCAGTGCATCAGGGTGGACTTGCCCGAACCGGACGGCCCCATGATCGCGGTGAACCCCCCGGCCGGGAAGTCGACCGTGACGTGGTCCAGCGCCCGGACCACGGTGTCGCCGACGCCGTAGACCTTCACGGCGTCGACGACCCGCGCGGCGGTGTCGCGTACGACATCGAGTGTGCTCACTTCCCCGCGCCCCCTCGGCCCTGCTCGCGCCCGCGCCGGCTCTCGGTGAGGACGGCCCGCTTGGCGCGGTACTCCTCTGCGTCGATGGCGCCCTCGGCGTACCGGCGGCCGAGGACGGCCAGCGGGTGGTCCGCCCCGCCGCCGCAGCCGCGGCGCCAGACCGTCCGGCGCAGCACGACGATCACAAGGAACACCACGGCGGCCCAGGCGAGCGGGATCAGCAGGATCCAGGGGCCGGGCCAATGCCCGTCGTGGTCGGCCAGCAGCGTGTACATGGTGGTTCATCTCCTCGGCGGTGGGCTTCAGCCGCTTCGGGGTGCGTCCCGAAACACCTAGAGCGTCCCGCCGGGGAGCCTGCTCCCGCGTCCTCCGGGCAGCGGCCGTTGAAGTACTCCCGCGGGAGTACGGACGGCCCGGCAGCCGTGCGTGGGAAGTAGCGGACAGGCACGGGGAAGGGGTGTACGACGTGCCGGCCCCGGGCGTGCGGGACGGCCCGGGGCGTACGAGAAGGCCCGGGCCGGGACGTCGTCCAGGCCCGGGCCCCCGCCCGCCGGAAGCCGCCCTCAGCCCAGCCAGCCGGGCCGGACCAGCCCCGACTCGTAGGCCAGCACGACGAGTTGCGCCCGGTCCCGCACACCGAGCTTCACCATCGCCCGGCTGACGTGCGTCTTGGCGGTCAGCGGGCTGACCACCAGCCTGCGGGCGATGTCCGCGTTGGACAGCCCCAGACCCACCAGCGCCAGCACCTCCCGCTCCCGCTCGGTGAGCGCCGAGACGTCCGAGAGCCCCGCCGGGGTCTGCTCCGGCGCCTTGGAGCGGGCGGCGAACTCGCCGATCAGACGGCGCGTCACCCCCGGCGAGAGCAGCGCGTCCCCCGCGGCCGCGACCCGGACGGCACGCAGCAGCTCGGCCGGCTCGGTGTCCTTGACCAGGAAGCCGGCCGCCCCCGATCGCAGGGCCTCGGAGACGTACTCGTCCAGCTCGAAGGTGGTCAGCACGACCACCCGCACCTCGGTCAGGGCCGGATCGGCGGCGATCCGCCGGGTCGCCTCCAGCCCGTCCGTGCGGGGCATCCGGATGTCCATCAGGACGACGTCCGGGCGGAGTTCGCGGGCGAGCCGGACGGCGGCGTCGCCGTCGTCCGCCTCACCGACCACCGTCAGGTCGTCCTGTTGGTCGAGCAGCGCCCGGAAGCCCGCCCGCACCAGCAACTGGTCGTCCGCCAGCAGTACCCGGATCACTCGTCCTCCGCCCCGGTCGTGGGCAGCGTCGCCCGGACCCGGAATCCGCCGGCGCCCAACGGCCCCGCCGTGATGGTGCCGCCGAACGCGGCGGCCCGCTCCCGCATGCCGATGAGTCCGCTGCCGGTGCCACCCGCGTCGCCGATCGCGGCCGGACCGGGGTCGTCGACCGTGACGACCAGCGCGGTCGGGTCCGACCAGTCCAGACCGACCGTGGCCCGCCGGGCCACCGAGTGCCGGATCACGTTGGTCAACGCCTCCTGGACGATCCGGAACGCCGTGAGGTCGACGCCGGCGGCCGGTGCGCGGCGGTCACCCGTCTCGCGCACCTCGACGGCCAGCCCGGCCCGCTGCGCCTGCTCGGTCAGCTCGTCGAGCCGGGCCAGCCCGGGCGCCGGACCGCGCGGCGCGGCCGTACCCGGCCCGCGCAGCGTCCCCAGCACCTGGCGGACCTCGCCGAGGGCCTCCTTGCTGGTCGCCTTGATCGTCGTGAGCGCCGTACGGGCCTGCTCCGGCCTGCTGTCGATCAGTTCCAGCGCGACCCCGGCCTGGACCGTGATCAGCGACAGGCTGTGCGCCAGGATGTCGTGCAACTCGCGCGCCATCCGCAGCCGTTCCTCGTCGGCCCGGCGCTGCTCCTGCTGCTGGCGGTACTCGCGGTGGGCGGCGAGCTGCTCCCGCCGGAACCGGACGATCTCGGCCACCGACAGCACCAGCAGCAGCCAGGCCACCAGCCCGAGCTCCTGCCACCAGGCGATCTGCTGCGGCTCCGTGCGCAACCAGTCGGCCGGCACCACGAAGGTGATCAGCACATGGGCGAGGTAGACCCCGCCGAGGCCCGCCCAGGCGGCCTGCCGGTGCCCGGAGGCGACCGCCACGCAGCAGGCGATCACCCAGCTGGCGAAGACCGGCCCGTACGGATAGCCGGCGGCCAGGTAGAGCACCGTGACGGCCGAGCTCCCCGCCACCGCCGCCACCGGCCACCGACGTCGCAGCACCAGCAACGCCGGCCCGAGGAGCAGCAGCAGGTAGCCGAACGGGTCCAGCTGGACCCGCCCGCTCTGGTGGCCGGCAGCCGCCGTGGACCCCACCACCTGCACCGCCGCGACGACCAGCGCGGTGGCGACCGGCCAGCCGGCCTTCGCTGCCCGCACCCACGGCGGGCGCCAGGGCTCGGCCTGCCCGCCCTCGGACACGGCGGACCCCGGCCCGGGATGCTCTCCCGCCCCGGGGGGCATTCCCGACACGGGCGGCTCCTCGGACGACGGCCCGGGGTGCGCCCGCGACGGCTTGGGTGTAGGCGGCGTCATGCCCGGAAGGCTAGACCCCGGGCCCGGCCCACCGCGTCACCCCGGGGTGGCGTTCGGGCGTACTCCCGCGGGAGTACGCCCGAACCTCGCTGACCGGTCCGACCTGGTCCGCACCGGCAAAGTCGACCGCACCGCTACTGCTGCGGATCGGCGGCCTTCGCCCAGGCGTCCTCCGCCGTCGCCGAGGGCTCCGGCCTGGCCAGCGCCACCACCAGCTCGCCCGCATCCACCTCCGCGATCAGCGTGTCCCCCTCCTGCACCGTGCCGTCCAGCAGCAGGTTGGAGATCCGGTTGTCCAGCTCGGACTGGATGGTGCGGCGCAGCGGCCGCGCCCCGAACTCCGGCTGGTAGCCCCGGTTGACCAGCCACTCCTTGGCCCCGTCGGTGATCTCCAGGTCGATGTTCTGCGCCTTCAGCCGGCGCCGGCTCCGCTCCAGCATCAGGTCGACCACCTTGAGGAGGTCCTTGCGGGTGAGCGCGTGGAAGACGATCACCTCGTCGATCCGGTTGAGGAACTCCGGACGGAAGTGCGTCCGCAGGTCCCCCATCAGGTCGTCCCTGATCTCGTCCACGTCGCCCGCGTGCTCCAGGATCCGCTGGGAGCCGATGTTGCTGGTCATGATCACCACGGTGTTGCGGAAGTCGACCGTACGCCCCTGGGCGTCCGTCAGCCGCCCGTCGTCCAGCACCTGGAGCAGCAGGTTGAAGACGTCCGGATGCGCCTTCTCCACCTCGTCGAAGAGCAGCACGCTGTACGGCTTGCGGCGGACCGCCTCGGTGAGCTGCCCCGCCTCGTCGTAGCCGACGTACCCGGGCGGCGAGCCGACCAGCCGGGAGACGGTGTGCTTCTCCTGGAACTCGCTCATGTCGAAGCGGATCATGCGGTCCGGGTCACCGAACAGCAGCTCGGCCAGCGCCTTCGCGAGTTCGGTCTTGCCGACGCCGGTCGGCCCGAGGAACAGGAAGGACCCGGTCGGCCGCTCCGGGTCGCCCATCCCGGCCCGGCCGCGCCGCACTGCCTGGGCGACCGCCGTGACGGCCTGGTCCTGCCCGATCACCTTCCGGTGCAGGTGCTCCTCCAGCTGGAGCAGCCGCTCGCGCTCGGTCGCGTTCAGCTCCGCGACCGGGATGCCCGTCCGGCCCGAGAGCACCTGCGCGATGTCCTCCGCGGTGACCGCGACGACCTCCTCGCGCGACTCCCTGACCGCGGCCAGCTCGTCCTCGGTCTGCCGCAGCTCGGTCTTGAGGTTGGCGGCCCGCACGAACTCCTCGTCCGCGACGGCCTCCTCCAGTTCCCGGCGCAGCTTGGTGATCCGGTCCTGCACCGGCATCGCCTCGGTGGAGCCGCTCAGGCTGCGCAGCCGCACCCGCGCACCGGCCTGGTCCAGCAGGTCGATCGCCTTGTCGGGCAGGAAGCGGTCGCTCACGTACCGGTCGGAGAGGCTCGCGGCGGCGTCCAGCGCCTCGTCGGTGAACCGCACCTGGTGGTGCGCCTCGTAGGCGTCACGCAGCCCGTGCAGGATCTCGACCGTCTCCTCGACGCTCGGCTCCGGCACCAGCACCGGCTGGAAGCGGCGCTCCAACGCGGCGTCCTTCTCCACGTGCTTGCGGTACTCGTCAAGCGTGGTGGCGCCCACCACGCTCAGTTCGCCGCGGGCCAGCGCCGGCTTGAGGATGTTGCCCGCGTCCATCGAACCCTCGCCGCCACCGCCCGCGCCGACCACGGTGTGCAGCTCGTCCAGGAAGAGGATCACGCTCTTCTCGGCCGCCGTGACCTCGTCGATCACGCTCTTCAGCCGTTCCTCGAACTCGCCCCGGTACTTGGAACCCGCCACCAGCCCGGTGAGGTCGAGGGCGACCACCCGCTTCTCGCGCAGGCTCTGCGGCACGTCCCCGGAGACGATCCGCTGCGCCAGACCCTCCACGATGGCGGTCTTGCCGACGCCGGGTTCGCCGATCAGCACCGGGTTGTTCTTGGTCCGGCGGGAGAGGATCTCGACGGTCTGCTCGATCTCCTCGGCCCGGCCGACCACCGGATCCAGCCTGCCCGCCCGCGCCTCCTCGGTCAGGTCCCGGCCGTACTCGTCCAGGGTGGGCGTCTGGCTCGGGCGCGCGCCGGTGCTGCTGCGCTCACCACCCGTCCCGCGCCCTTCCATCACCGTGCGCAGCGCCTCCGGCGAGGGCGCCGCGTTGCGCAGCGCCGTGCCGGCGCCGGAGCGCTCCTCGTCCAGCAGCGCGCCGAGGATGTGCTCCGGCCCGATGTACGACGCGCCGGCCTCTTGGGAACGGGCGTGCGCGGCGAGCAGCGCGCGCTTGGCGGACGGCGTGAGCGCCGGGCGGCCGCCCGGCGTCTGCGCCCCGCCCCCGGAGGGCAGTTCCCTGCCCAGGTCCTCGGCGAGCTGCTCGGGGTCGATGCCGGCACGCTCCAGCATCCGCCGCGAGGCCTCCACCTTGGTGGCGGCCCAGACCAGGTGAGCGGTGTCGAGGTCGCTGCTCCCGTCCTCGGTGGCGCGTTGCGCGGCGAGCGCCAGCAGCTCCTGCGAGGACTCGCTCAGCAGCCGCCCGATCGGCACCCGCTGCACGGCGGGCGGGGAGGCCGTCGGACTCATGCCGAAGAACCGGCTGAGCAGGTCGGAGAACGGATCGCTCGATCCGAACGGGGGCATGGTCACCGTGGTTCACCTCTCCCAAGCAGTCTGCGCTCACACAAACACAGCCTCCCTGTCCCCGCACCCGCTCGGACGCCGGTCAGGTGCCGGTCAGCCGCCCGTCACCCGGTCGAGCAGGACACCGCCGCTGTAGGTGACCACCATCGCCAGCGAGCCGCCCGCCACGTTCCGCAGCACCGCCCGCAGCGGCCCGGCGCCGCCCAGCCGGGCGCTCACCCAGCCCGACGCGGTGAGCGCCAGCAGGACGGCCGCCACCGTCACGCCCAGCCGCCAGGACTCCGGCGGCAACAGCACGGCGAGCAACGGCACCAGCGCCCCCAGCGTGAACGCGGCGGCGCTCGCGAACGCCGCCTGCCAGGGGTTGGTGAGCGCCTCCGGGTCGATCCCCAGCTCGGTGTGGGCGTGCGCCGCCAGCGCGTCCCGCTCGGTGAGCTCCACGGCCACCCGACGGGCCAGGCCGTCATCGAGCCCGGCGCCCCGGAAGAAGTCGGTCAACTCGTCCAGCTCACCCTCCGGATCCTCCGCCAGCTCGCGCCGCTCCTTCGCCAACGCGGCCTGCTCGGTGTCCCGTTGCGTGCTGACCGAGACGTACTCCCCGGCCGCCATCGACATCGCCCCGGCCAGCAGACCCGCCACCCCCGCCACCACCAGCGCCGTCCGCGAACCCGACGCCCCGGCGACACCGGTCACGATTCCCGCCGTCGAGACCACACCGTCATTGGCCCCGAGCACGGCCGCCCGCAACCAGTTCAGCCGCGACGACAGCTCAGCCCGACTCTCACCCTGCGCCGGCCCGTCAGCCTCCCCGGCCACCTCGGCCGAAGTCTGTCCGCCCATCAGCGATCACCTCCGATCATGCCCCGGGGCTACCCGCTCCCCCGATGATCAATCCGCCCACCCGCCCCCTCCCCGCAAACGCCTGCGGCCCAGACCAGAACAACCGTCCCGACCTGGGCCCCAGCCTCGGTCTCACATCTCCAGGCAGTGTGCGCGGACGGTTTCAAACCGCCGTCGTCTGCTTCGTAAGGATTGGCGTGGTGCATTCGCCCTGACCTGCACCCCGCCCGGCCTGCCCGTTCCCCGGTCACCGCACCGCCAGCGCCCGCGACTGACCGCCACGTACCGCCCGATCTGGCACAACAGTGGCATGGCCAGGTGAACCTCTCAACCACCGGTCAATTGAACCGTACGCCCGCGCCAATGCCCCACGCCTTACTCGCCGGCAGCGCGAGTGGCCTCCCTTTCCGTAGGCCTCCACGCTGCCTGTGAGCGGATCCGATCAGGCACCGGCTCGATCACCCCGGCATTACGAAGCTTATAGAAGACTTGCTTTACGCGATTCTCCGACGCGATGCCCGTGAGCGATCTAGCCGTCTTATTGGAGATCTCTGAGCTATTCCTCAAATACTCCATAATTAGTTCCTCAGGGCGAGCCAGTGGAGTGTGCGCAAGAACCACGACGAACGCATTGTCCTCGACAACAAATTGAGGCTCTTTGAGCTTTGCCGCCTTCATTGCGCTCATCACCGTATCCAACCCCTCGCCAATGTCTTTGTTTGGGGGATCGGGATACTTATTAAGGAGTCGCACAATGCTCGGATTTCGCGCAAAGCGATCAGTGAGAATGTTGGCAGACGTCATGTGCCCCGGGAGTCGACCGGGGCTCCGAACTTCTACACGGTTATCAAAGATTGAGATTAGAATATCATCAGAAACATTATAGTCGCGATGAATCACGGCATTCACAATGATTTCTTTCAGTGCCTCCGGTGGGTACTTGACCGGCGACATCATGCCATCCGTCCCCAGAATTGGCACAGCCTCAATGATTTCAGCGACAGCATCGAGCGTACGCTCGATCAACAGTCGCGCCGGGCCATCGATCGTAAGAGGCGTACCCTTGAGGAATTTTCGATCCGGCACCGCCTCCCCGCTCTCATACCGCGCGATCTTGACAGAGCACCGCTTAGGAACGACAGCCGCCGGCTCTTCGGAATAAAGAATCGCAGCAGCAACCGTGGCCAGACCATCCGACTTTGTTACCAGCCTCTGGCGCTTGAGAAACTTCTCAGCCGTTGCCGCCGGACTGTAGCCCTGCAAGAAATTCTGAAGCTCGGACTCCTCAGCAATTTCATCAAGGCTGTAGTCCTTCAAGGGCTGATCCTCGTAGGAGCGAGCCCCCTTGGAGAGCGCCAGATCTGCGATCTTGGTGCCGGTCAGCTTCATGGATTGGGCACCCTTCCGCTGATAGACCTCATCCTTCGAGGTCTTGTGCACATCGGCGCTTTTCTGGATAGTCACCAGACAACACGTGCCGCGGCTCTCTTCTCCTTCGATCCACAGGTACTCAAGGTCGTATGGGATCGGTGGGTCGACCTCCCCAACTAGATTCTGGTGAACCCAGTTGGCATCCTCGATGGAGGGAAATCCTTTCCAGCGATCAATTCCGACGAACCGCTTCGGATCTTCAATCCCTACGATAAACTCCCCGCCTTCGGCATTCGCCAACGCCGAGGAGATCTCCTGGACATTTCGCCCCCCACTCTCTGCACTCTTAAAGTCCCAAAATGCGACTCTTGGCGATTTGCAAGGGAAAGTGCTTCATCTAGTGAGAGAAACCGCTCTTCCATGTCCCCTCCGAGGATCAGCCAGTCAGCTTCGATCTCGTTTCGTCGGCGATTCAGACGCCGCGTTAGATAAGCACCCTACTCCAACCGGTGGGCAGCGATACATGTTACGAAGCAGTAGGTCAGCTGAGAGGCGGTGGAGAGGTTTTGACCGGAGTCCTGTCAGCTCTGGGGCCGAGCGTGATCGGGGAGCCGTAAACCGTTGCGACTCGGTCAGGGCTTCTGAGCCTGACCGCAATTGGGCCGAGTGGGCTCCAGTCTTGCCCGACGCGGCTCCCGGAGCGGGGAGAAGACAGGAGCGGCGACGAGCGACTGGGCCCCGCGCCGGCGCGCCGTGCGCGCCGTGATGAAGTAGCGAAAGTCGAAACAGTTCCCCTCCCCTACTCTTTGACTCTCACCAACCGGCCGACCTCGCTTGGCTGGTGGCCTTCTTGCCAAGGTGCACGCCCCCATGCTGATCTCGTGTCAGTGCCGGAGCCGAGGGGGCAAAGTGGCGGAACTGACGGTCAAGCCGTGGCGGCGGCCGGGCAAGGATCGGCTATACGTCAACCTGCCTGGACCCCATGGGCAAGCGGTCGCGTGACTGGACTTTCTGACTGGGGTCGTCACGAGCGCCGATGCCGCTCATGCAGCATCGGCGCTCGATCGGATCAGGGACTGGTGCCGGACGTACGGCCGGTCGATTCCGCCGCTGACAGTGGTCTACAAGATCTCCTCGCCACCCTCTCCGACGCCCGTTCCCCCTCGCCCCGCCTCGCCTCCCGCGGTCGCGCCCGCACTGCCGGCGGCGCTGCCCACACTGCCACCGCTCACTGCCGAGGAGGACCTCGCTTCGAATCGCCCGGGCGAGGGAGTCCGGGACATGATCCGGGCTGATGAGAGCAAGAGGACATGGCTGGTGCGCATGGCAGCCAAGCTCTCCGGCGACGACCTGACCCGCTCCGAACTGAGCAAGGGACTCGATGGAGAGAGACTGGTCGGTGGGCTGCTCGACGGCCTGCGGGCGCACGGCTGGTACGTGTTGCATGCCGTACCGCTGCCGAGTGGTGCGGACACCGACCACGTGGTGATCGGACCGCCCGGGGTGTTCACGGTGAACACCAAGCACCACCCCGACGCCACGGTCTGGGTCGGGGACAAGCGGCTCACGGTCAACCGCAACAGCTACCCGTACATCGAGAAGTCCAGCTTCGAAGGCAACAAGACAGCAGAACTCCTGCACCGCTGGTGCGGCCTCGCTGTTCCGGTGCACCCCGTCATCGCCGTCGTGGGCGCTCGGACGCTGACGCACAAGGGAAAGCCCGATGTCGATGTGCTGGACGGCGCCCAGATCGTAGCTGCCCTCGGCTCTCACCCTCCCGTACTCGAACCGCACCGTGCAGCAGCAGTCTTCGACATCGCGCGTCGGCGGAGCGTCTGGACCCAGCTCGGTCGTTGAGTGAGGCGGCGGCCAGTCGGTCGGCAAACAGGTGCTGGCCATCGTGGGTCCGTGTGCTCGGAGCCGTGGCGCTTCGGAGGGCGTCCAAGATGCGTACGGCGAAGACCTCGCCAGCACGGCCCCTCGACCTCGGCCGGGGTGAGCTAGTCGACCGCAATCGACTCGTCGGACAGTTGCTCGGTGCCACCTTCAGGGCGGCAGCGGAAGAGGCTTCCGGCCGGTGGCCCTCCCGGCCGAGATCGTCGACGACCTGGCCCACCACCTCGACCGGTACGCCAGCCCCGGCCAAGACGGGCACCTGTCATCGGCCCCCGCGGCGGCAAGCTCCGGCGGAGCAACTTCCGGGACGACTGGATCCGGCCCAGGACCGCCGCCGGGGTGAGTGAGGATGCCCACTTCCACGACCTCCGCGACACCGGAAACATCCTCACCTCGCAGAACGGCGCCTTCAGTGACAGGGGCCGGTTCGCGAGGTCCTCAGTCCGAACTGGCCCTCGGTGCCGCCAGCCCGGGCAGCGCGTTTCATCACGCTGGGGCCCGGCTGGCTGTGGGATCAGGTGCAAGCTTTCCGATCTCATTACATCGGGCATTGACGAGCACTAGGGTGCCGCCATGGCTTTCGACACCAGCGCCCTGCGAAAGACGAGCGAGGTACCCGCATTCCCCTACCAAGAGCCATCCACGATCTTCGTCTCAGTCTCAGCCGCAGGGCTGGTTCGACAAGCCCACATGCTTAACGGGAAGGCAGAGATGCTGAGAAGGCACCAAGCAGGTGACCTTCTCGTAGCAATTCGCCCAGGTCATCCCTACATTGAGTCGTTTGTGATTGACAACCCTGCCAGGGTGGCGTCGATGCTGAAGCCCTTCAAGAGCGGCCAGCGGAGCAAGATCACCCCGACCAGGTTGCCTGAGATTTCGGCATCCCGATGTTCGGGCTGCGGCAACCTGCCCCGCAAGGGTCGACCGCTGTGTCGCCGTTGCGACACCAGCCCTAAGCAGGCCCAGAACCGCGGCGGCGGAAGCCGGCGAGCCTCAACCTGCTTCCGCTGTCGCGCGGACCTTGTCCCCGGTGGCTCCCTTGCAAGGGCGGACAACGGCAAGTCTGTACATGCGGCCTGCGCAAAGCCATGGGAGAGGGTTCTGCGCCAAGCCCGGCAGGTCAACAGACGAGCACAGGACATGCGTGAGACGACGGCAACCACAGCTAGGAAAGCCGACAACACGGGTTGGACTCCCGGAAGCGGTGGGACCATAGTCGCCGAGGCTCTCGCAAACCCGGATAACTCACGGTCTCACAAACCCAATACCTGGCGGCGATAGTTCCCCGACAGCGCGCCCATCGTCACGACCCACAGGCAGGACAGCGCCGCCGTAGCGATAGCGCAGCTCGTGCGATCACGTGTCCACGGCTTGGTGGTCCGGCAACCTCGGTGGTGGCTTCTGGCCCGGGGGTGGCAAGGGAGGAGTAGGCGCCCCGAAACGACCGAAGGCCGGTTCGCACGGAACCGGCCTTCGTGGCTGTGGGCGCGGACGGTTTCGAACCGCCGACATCTGCTTTGTAAGAGCAGCGCTCTACCACTGAGCTACGCGCCCCCCGTCGCGGCCCGGTGGGGGCACGACGACTGCCTAGAGTACCTGGTCCCGGGGGGTGGTGTGGTGCGGGTGCTCGGGGAGTGGGACGGGTGGGGGTGCCGGTGTGGTGGGGCGATCGGGAACAATGGGCAGTGGATCAGCGGTCGGAACAGGGAGCGCGCAGTGAGGGTGGCCGACGGGAGTGGGTGGGGGCGGCGGCCGGGGAGTGCGGTGGCCGAGGCCCTGGTGTTGCCGCTGGTGATCGCGGGCGCGCTGGGCGCCGCCGGGGCGGCGTCGTTCGGTACGGGCGGGGGCTGGTGGGGCCGGCGCGGCGGCGAGGGGGTGCGGGCGGACGCGAAGGCGGCCCGGGACGCGGCGCAGCAGGCGTTCTACGAGTTGGACTCCACCCAGCGCGAGGTGCGGCTGGCGGTGGAGACGGTGCGCGCGGCGGAGGACGGCGCGACGGCGCAGCGGGCGGCGGCGGATTTCGAGGCGATCTCCGGCCGGGTGGACCAGGTGACCGTGAACTACCTGGCGGCGCTGGACGCGCACGATCTGGATGCCGAGGAGCTGGAGTCCGGTGCCGCGGCGCGGGCCCGGCACCAGTTGCAGGACGTGAAGGGGCAGCTCGGGTCGGCGCAGGCTGAGCTGGACGGCTTCCTGCAGCGGTTGCAGCCGGTGCTGCAGCACGCCGAGTCGCAGCTGATGCGGGTGACCCCGGCGGTGGAGGGGGCGAAGCGGTCGTTGCTGACCGCGACCACCACGCTGGAGGCGGTGCGCGGCGCGGGGCTGAGGGCGGACGACCTGGCGGCCCGGTTGGCGGAGCTGAGCCCGGAGTTGGGCCGGCTGAACGAGGGCGCGGGCCGGCACGGGGTGGCGGCGACGCTGCAGCGCGCGGAGCGGGTGAAGGAGCGGGCCGACGCGATCACGGCGGACGCGGAGCACCTGCCGGAGCGGGCCCGGGAGATCGACCGGCGGGTGGCCAGCCTGCGGACCCGGATCCAGGCGCTGGAGACCAAGGCCGGCACGGTGGAGCCGGCCCTGAGCGAGCTGCGGCGGCGGTTCGCCACGGCGTGCTGGCAGGACCTCCAGCGGGTGCCGGACCAGGTGGCGGAGGCGGGGCGGGCAGCGGAGCAGAAGCTCGCCGAGGCGGCGCGGGCGCGCGACGAGCAGCGCTGGCCGGACGCGACCGGCGCGCTCGGCACCGTGCGCGCGCTGCTGGACACCGCGGACGGCTCGGTGGTCGCCGTGAACGAGCGGCTGCGGCAGCTGAACGAGGTGCAGCACGATCCGAACCGGGAGATCGAGCGGACCCGCTTCGCGCTCCGGGACGCCCAGCGGCTCGCGATGGCGGGGCGGCAGGCGCCGGACCCGCGGCACGCGGCTCCGCTGGACGCGGCGGTCGCCCGGCTGGACCGGGCGGTCGAGGGACTGGAGACGGCCGGCCGGCACCCCGACTACTGGCACTTCCTGACCGAGCTGGCGGCGGTGCGGGAGACGGCGGCGCAGGTGGTGGAGCTGATCCGCGAGGACCTGGGCGGCCACCGGTAGCGCGAGCCGCCCCCGGCCACCCCGCCGGTGGCCCGGCAGCCCCGGCAGCCCCGGCGACCTTGGCGGCCCCGCCGACCTCGGTGCCCCCCACGGATCGTGCAGGCCCCCTGCACCGCCGGCCCGCGCCGGGCTACCCTGCGGGTATGCCACGCTACGACTTCCGCTGCCGCTCCTGCGGGGCCACCTTCGAACTCCGCCGCACGATGGCGCAGGCCAACGATCCCGCGGTCTGCCCGCAGGGGCACGAGGACACCGTGAAGCTGCTGTCGGCCGTCGCCGTCACCGGCGGCGCGTCCGGCGGCGCCGCGCAGCAGGCCCCGTCCGGTGGCGGGGGCGGCTGCTGCGGCGGCGGTTGCTGCGGCTGACCTGAGCGCGGAACGGCCGGCGGGCACGGGGAGCGGCTGACCTGAGCGCGGAACGGCCGGCGGCGCCGGGCCTCAGCCCTTGGCCACGGACTCCAGCGAGCCGGCCTCCGGCCCGCCGTCCGAGTCGGCGCTCCGCGAGACCTCCGCACCGACGGTCCGCAGGCCCGCCGCACCGACGGCCCGCGGAACCTCCGGGCCCGCAGCCGCACTCACACCCACGCCTGCCCCGCCCCGGACACGGGCCAGGAACTGACGGATGATCTCCTCCCCCGCCGCCACGCCCACCTGGTCGAGCGCGGTGACCCCGGGGGCCGTCCAGCCGCTGTCGGCGAGTTCGCCGTGCCCGGGGCGCCAGGCCGCGTCGGCGGCCAGCAGCAGGTCCGCGTCGAGCAGCGAGTCGCCGGCGGCCAGCACGGTGGCGCCGCCGACGCGCCGCTCGACCTCGGCCAGCGCCGCGCTCTTGCTCAGCGGCGCCGGGACGGCGTAGACCTTGCGGCCCTGCAGCGAGACCGTCCACCCGCGCTCGGCGCACCAGCCGGTGACTTCGTCGAGCCAGCCGGCCGGCAGCTCGGCGCGTTCGACGACCAGGTAGGCGAAGAGCTCGTCGGCGACCCGGCGCTTGTGCGTCCACTCCGGGTCCGCGCAGAGCGCCAGGTGTTCGACCACCTCGGCCAGCGGCACCGACGCGGTGGCCAGCCGGCCGGCCACCTCGGCCTGCCAGTCCTCGTCCGGGACGCCGTCGACGAGCAGCCGGCCGCCGTTGCTGCAGATCGCGTAGGCGGGGATCCAGCCGGGCGTCGGGCCGGGCAGGTTGACCCGTTCGTACTGCGTCCTGGTCCGGGTGGTGGCGGGGACGAGCAGGGCTTCGCGGGCGAGTTCGACGAGCAGCCCGGCGGCCTGCTCGGTCATGAACGAGAGCGCCTTGCCGTCGTGCACCTCGACGGAGAGCAACCGCGGTGCGAGCCGGTCGGGCACGTCCAGGGCGAGGGCGCGGTTGCTGTAGATCAGGGTGCGGTCGAGGTCGCTCGCGACCAGGAAACCACTGGGGCTGCTCATCGGGTTCAGGACTCCTTCACCAGGACGGCCGTGCCGGAGGCGCCGGTCGCTCCCCGGCTGTAGCGGGGGTGGATCAGGCCGACGCACGAGTACGGCAGGTCGTCGACCTCCTCGACGGGGATGCCGCGCTGGGCGGCGAGCAGACGGACGTGGTCGAGGTCGGCGCCGGTGCCGCGGCGGGCCAGCACCCGCCAGGGGACGCGGCGCAGCATGACCCGGGTGGTCTCGCCGACGCCGGGCTTCACCAGGTTGACGTTGTCGATGCCGTACTCGGTGCTGATCCGCTCGACGGCGGCCCAGCCGGCCCAGTCGGGGGTGCGGTCCTCGGCGGCGAGCCGGTCGGCCGCCGTCCGCACCTCGTCCAGGACCTCGGCGAAGTGGTCGGCGACGGTGTCCAGGAAGGCGCCGGAGACGTCCCCACCGGCCAGTTCGGTGTAGTGCTTCGCGCCGTGGAAGTCGTCCGGGCCGATCAGGTCGGTGCGCAGCACGGTGCGGGAGACCAGGCCGGAGACGGTCGAGTTGAGGCAGGCGGAGGGGATGAGGAAGTCGTCCCGGGTGCCGTAGGTGCGCACGCAGCGGCCCGGGTCGGCCAGGACGGCCAGTTCGGGGTCGAAGGCGGTGCCGGCCAGGGCCTCGGCGAGTTCGCGGGTGATCGCGCCCTTGCCGGTCCAGCCGTCCACGAACACCACGTCGGGGGCATGGTGGTGGGCGTCCAGGTAGCGGACGGCGACCGGGTCCAGGCCGCGGCCGCGGATGATCGAGACGGCGTAGTGCGGGGTGTCCAGGCCGTGCGCGAAGGCCAGCCAGCGGCGGATCAGGACGCCCACCGGGGTGCCGGCCCGGGCCAGCGAGGCGAGCACCAGGCCGCGGCCGCGCTCGCGGAGCAGCGTCTCCGCGACGGTGCCGACGGCGAGCGCGATCCGGCGGGCGGAGATCCGCAGGGCCTGGTGGAACAGCTCCTGGTACTCGGGGCTGGGCTGGTACTCCACCGGCAGGGACTCCGCGTAGTGGGCGCCGCCGTTCTGGACGGCCTCCTCGCGCTCCTCGGTCGGGGCCTCCAGCGGGACGTCGGAGAGGTCCTTGAGCAGCCAGGAGACCTCGTCGGCGCGGTAGGAGGAGAACTCCGGGCCGTGCAGTGGCGCGGGCAGCGCGCTCCGCTGCGGCCGGACGGCCGGGGCCGGCCGGTGCGAGGGCAGCACGGCGAGCACCACCCGGTCGGTGACCTGCCGCAGCTGGGCGAGCAGGGAGCGTTCGCCGTCGTGCAGTTCGGGGGTGTCGGCCACGTCGTCGACCACCAGCACCACCGCGTCGAAGCGGCGGGCCGGGTCGGCGCCGGGGGCGACGTTGTACACGAAGCGCTCGCGCGAACCGCCGTCCTGCGGATCGTCGTGGGCGGGGAAGGAGAGCCGGGTGCGGATGGCGTAGCCCGGGTCGTCCACCGCGAGGACGGGCGAGCGGGTGGTGGTGGAGTAGCGGACCCGCTCCTCGCCGTCGGGGAGGTGGTCCGCGAGGGCGCCGGCGAGGCGCAGCGGCGCGTACATCAGCTCCTCGCAGCCGAGGACCAGCACCCGGCCGGAGCCGGCCGCGCCGAACTCCCGGCCCTCGGCCGCCGCCGGGCCCTCTCCCGCCGCTGGGACGGTGTCGCCCGGCTCCAGCGCGGCGGCCAGCTGGGCCGCCAACTGCGGTAGCACCTCTTCGAGTTGCGCCCGGTGCGCGGCGCTGAAGCCGTGCCGCCCGCCGTCCGGCAGGCCCGCGGGCCAGTCGAGGGCGACCCGGACCAGCGGGGCGGGGGCGGCCGGGGGCGGCTCCGGCGCGGGGCCGACCTCGGCGATCAGCGCGGCGGCGCGGGCGAGGATGTCGGCCGGCAGCTCGACGCCGCCGCCGGCCGCGGCGACTAGGTCGAGCCGGGTGCCGAGTTCGGCGGCGGTGTCGACCAGTCGGCGGCGGTCGCTCTCGTCGCGCAGGTCGACCAGGGCGACCACGACGTAGTGGGCGCGCGGGTGGCGCGCGTGCAGCTCGCGGATGGTGTTGAGCACGGTGTTGCCGGTGGAGAACTCGTCGTCCACCAGGACCAGCGGGCCGTCACCGGCCAGCAGCGCGGGGTCGGCGGGCAGCAGCAGGTGGGAGGTGGCGTGCGAGTGCTCCTCCTCGAAGCCGCCGACCGGGGTCAGCCCCGCCACCGGGCGGCGCGTGGAGTGCAGGTAGGGGGCGTCCAGGCCGTCGGCGACGCTATGGCCCAGGCCGGTGGCGGTCTCGGCGTAGCCGAGCACGACGGCACGGGCGGCCGCCTCCTCGCCCAGCAGCTCGCGCACCAGGCGGCCGAGGTCGAGACCGGCACCGTGCACCACGGACGGGCGCTGCGGGACGTGCTTGCCGAGCACGGTGGAGACCAGCAGGTGGGCGCGCTTGGGGTTCTCGCGCAGGGCGAGGCCGACCAGGTCGGGGAGGCGGTCCGAGCCGGTCAGACCGACGCCCGCCCGGTCGGCCACCCAGCGACCGGTCCACTCTTGCTGTGCTGTCACTACTGGTCCTGCCTTCGATGGTGCGAGTCGTGCGGTCGGTGCGAGAAGTCCGCGAGGTACGAGAGGTACGAGAGGTACGGGTAGTGCGAGTAGCGCGGGCGGTACGAGAAGCGGGAGAGGTACGAGAAGCGGAAGAGACCCGAGAGCCACGAGCCCCGAGCCCCCGCGGTCAGCCGCAGAGGCAGGCCGAGAGCAGCTCCGCGAAGCTGACGTCCTCCCTCGCCACCCCGAACACCTCGGCGCGCAGCATCACCCGCTCGGCCCAGGCCCGGTGCGGCTTGGCCTCGTTCATCTTGTTGGTGTACGCCGAACGCAGCACCCCGCCGCCGCCGCGCTCCTGGTCCAGGATGTCCCGCGCGTCGCTGTACTCCTCATGGGTGACCACGGAGAGCGCGTGCACGGCGGGGACGTGGCTGGGGTGGATGCAGGTCTTGCCGAGCAGTCCGTTGGCCCGGTCGAGCTCGATCTCGCGGATCAGGCCGTCCAGGTCGTGGTCGATGATCCGCTGGCGCACGGCCACCCCGGAGGGCTCCGCCTCGGCGAACGGGGTGCGGCGCAGCTGCGGCTTGAACATCCGCTCCTGGACGGGGAAGTACTCCCAGACCGGACCGGTCACGGTGAACCCGGTGCCGTCGGCCCGGCCGAGCACGTTGACCACGTCCCCGATCACCGACGCGACCAGCGCGACGTCGTACGCGGTCAGGTCGGGCGAGCGGCGCAGGCCGTACGCGGAGCAGAGGTCGGTGACTCCGAGCCGGACGGCGAGGACGCGCTCGCGGTGCTTGTCGAGGAGCCGGGCGATGCCGAACAGCTGCTCGCGGCGGGTCTCCAGGTGGGCCAGTTCGGGGGACTCCAGGACGGGCATGGCGAACAGCCTGCGGCCGGTGGCCGCCTCGGCGCCGGCGAGCGCCTCCAGGAACTCGCCGCCGCTCTCGTCGGTGAACTTCGGCAGGACGAAACCGGTGAGCAGCCCGATCGCCGGGCCGAGCCGGCCGGCGAGGTCGGTGATCTGGGAGGCGGCTCGGACCCTGATGAAGAGGAGGGGCAGATCCTGTGTGCGAGCGGTGGAGGTTTCGGCGGCCTCGACCGGCTCGGACGTCACTCCCCGCACCTCCCCGAGCCACCCGCCGGGCATCTCCGGGCGCACCTCGCCGCGCGCCCGCAGGTCGTCGCGGACCGCCGCCTCCCCGGCCGCGCCGGGTGCCCAGCCCCGCGACGGAAGCCCGCCGTGCGGCTCCTCGAAGAGCTCGCCGAGCTGCACCACCAGGTTGGCCTCGGCCGCGGTGACCTCGTGGTCGGCGATCGCGTCCTCCAGGCAGAGCACCATCGAGACCACGCCCCGACCCGCCTGCTTGCGGATGTCCTCACCCAGCGTGGGCCGGGTGGCGGGGCTGTAGAGGGTCGCGCCCAGCGCGGTGGCGAGGACGGCCGCGTCGCTCTCCGCCGAGAAGGCCCTGGGCTGTTCGAGGAAGAGCCGGCCGCGTACGTCGTCGGCGAGGTGGCCGAAATGGCGCATGGTGCTCTCCTCAGGGGTTGCGGCCGCCGGTCCCGGCGGGGTTCGTGCTCAGGGGCGTGCGGGGTTCGTGCTCGGGGATGTGCGGGCGGTGCTCGGGGGTGCGGAAGGGGGCCAGGAGGGGGTGCGGAGGCGGCTCGGGGGGTGCCGCGATCAGGTGGGGAGTCGGGCTGCGGGAGGTCGGAGTGCGGGCCGTCGGGCACCGTTGCGGGGTGCGGGGCGTCACGATGGTTAACCGGTCCACCGGGCCCGGTGGTTCCCGGGCGCGCGCTGCTGATCCCCCTCGCCGAACCCCCCGGGGCCCTCTGGCCGCCTATCGTACGGACGACTTCCGGTCGAATGCGATTCGGAAACATCGAATTCTCGGAAGATTACCCTCCGCTTCACAAACCGCAAGCATTGGCAAAGTCCGATGGCCGCGCCCCCTCCGGCCACGTTGTCCGAAGGGGTGGCGAACAGGCAGGATGGTCCGCTATGACGCACGTGATGGCCAAGGGCGCCAACATCGCACTGCCGGTGGCGGCGGTCCGCGCCGTGCTGCGCTGGAGCGCCACGCCCGGTGCGCCGGACGTGGACGCCTCCGCGCTGCTCCTCGGCGCCGAGGGCAGGGTTCGTTCGGATGCCGACTTCGTCTTCTACAACCAGCCGAGGCACCCGTCGGGCCTGGTGCGCCACCTGCCCAAGCAGCAGACCGCCGCCGGCGCCGAGATCGCCGACACCGTGGAGGCGGAGCTCGCCAAGCTGCCGCCCGAGGTGGACCGGGTGGTGCTGGCCGGCTCCTCCGAGGGCGGATCGTTCCGCTCCGTGACCGGGCTGCGCCTGCTGCTCTTCGACGCCGGCGCCGGAGAGGGCGCCGCCGCGCTCGCCGAGTTCGCGATGCCCGAGAACGACGACGTCACCGCGCTGGTCGCGGGCGAGCTCTACCGCCGGGCCGGGTCGTGGAAGTTCCGGGCCGTCGGCCAGGGCTACGCGTCCGGGCTGATCGGCCTGGCCACCGACTTCGGGATCACCGTCGAGGACGGCGCGGCGGACTCCCGCGGCGCCGGTCCGGCCGACCGGCCGGGCCCGCACGCGCCGGCGGCCGACCCGCGCGCCGCCGTGCCGGACCCGCGCCCCGTCGCCCGCCCCGAGCCGGGCACGTACACCCTGGCGCCCGCCGTCCCGCTCGGCGCCGCGCAGGCCGCCGCCCCGCAGCCGCCCGCGTCGGCCCCGGCCGTACCCGCCCACGCTCCCCCGCCGCCGCAGGCGCCGCCCGCGATGCCGACGACCGCGCCGACCGTCCCGCCCGCGCCCCCGGCCCGGCAACCGGGGTACGGGTACCCGCAGCCCGGCCCCCAGCAGGGCGGCTACGGCTATCCCCAGCAGACCCCGCGCCCCGGGTACGGCTACCCGCAGCCGGCCCACCAGGCACCGCAGCAGCCCTACCCGCAGCAGCAGCAGGGCACCTACGGGTACCCGCCGCAGCCCGCACCGCAGCAGCAGGGCGGCTACGGCTACCCCCAGTCGGCCACCGCGCCGCCGTCCCAGCAGCAGGCCCAGCAGCCCGCGCCGCCGGCCCCGCAGCCCCCGGCCACCCCCGAGGAGTTCGCGCTGCCGCCGCAGGGCCCGCAGTTCCAGCCCCGCTGACCGCCGCGCGGGGCCGCTACTCCGGCCCGGACGGGCCCTTGTACCCGCGCTGCCACTGCATCCCGAAGCCGTACAGCCGGTCGATGTCCGCCTGGAAACCGTTGACGTAGCGCACCTCGCGGCGCACCGTCAGCTGGTTGTCCCCGGAGTTCTCGATCAGCACCACCGCGCAGGAACGGGCGGCCGGGGCGCGTTCCTCCAGCTTGATCTCGATCCGCGGACCGGTCTGCGGCACGATCGTCACCACCGCGTTGGCCTGCTCGAACGCGGGTGTGCCGTCGTAGATGTAGACGAAGATGAGCAGCCGCTTGAACTGGTCCTTCTTCTCCAGGTTCACGTACATCGTCTCGCCGGACGGCGCCCCGTACTGGTCGTCGCCGCTGAGCTTGACGAAGGGCGCGCGCTGGAGGTCCCCGAAGTAGCCGCCGAGCGGTTGCACCACGCCCCGGCTGCCGTCGGACAGTTCGTACATGCAGGCCAGGTCGAGGTCGACGTTGAGCTGGGCCCCCTGCTGCGCGTCCGGCTCCATCGGGCTGAGGATGCGCGGGCTGAACCAGCGCTTGAGCGCGTCCCGGCCGGAGGAGCGCGGCGCTCCTATCCGGGTGGTCCAGTGCAGGTTGACGTAGAGGTAGCCGGTGGTGGCCGCGGCCCCGGTGATCGCGTGCTGCGGTGTCGACTTGGTGAGTGTGATCTTGTGCTGCCCGCCCGGGTCCAGGGTGTTCCGCTCCCCGCGCAGGTACTCCCAAATCGAGGCCATCCCAGTCCTCCCCCAGGGCCGCCGGTCGGTCCGGCGGTCCGTCGCCCAATGATCCGGCATCAGCCCGCCCGCCGGGTACCCGAACTGCTTACCCAGCCACGTGAACCGGACACCGAGAGTGCACCGGCGGGACACCGGCGGACCACCGGCCGACCACCCGAGGGCGGCCGGGAGCCGACGGCGGGTCGGCTGGCGGGACGAAGGTCCCCTCCCGTAACATGCCGCCCCTTCGGACGCGATATCGTCTAGCCGCACAGGTGTCCCGACCGCCCCTGCCCGGGCGCGGTGGGCGCCCGGCGGCGAGGACGCACCGTCAGGCCCTGTCCCGGCGACGGGATCTGATCGTCTGTGTCGCACTGTGACCTGTCCCCTGCGGAAACCCGAGGCCCGACCCGCAATGAACCTGACCTCCATACAGCTGGTCTGGACCGTCATCGGCGGCGCAGCCCTGCTGTTCACCGCCATCCTGGTGGCGACGCTGCGCTTCAAGAACACGACCAAGAACGAGGACTCGGGTGACTCCTGGGAGCGCACCGAGGAGCGCCGCCGGCGCAAGGAGATGATCTACGGAATCTCCTCCTACGTCCTGCTGTTCTGCTGCGCCGGCGTCGCCGCCGCGCTCTCGTTCCACGGCCTGGTGGGCTTCGGCAAGGAGAACCTGGGCCTGTCCAACGGCTGGGAGTACCTCGTCCCGTTCGGCCTGGACGGCGCCGCGATGTTCTGCTCCGTCCTCGCCGTGCGCGAGGCCAGCCACGGTGACGCGGCGCTCGGTTCGCGCCTGCTGGTCTGGGTGTTCGCGATCGCCTCGGCCTGGTTCAACTGGGTGCACGCCCCGCGCGGCGTGTCCCACGACGGCGCCCCGCAGTTCTTCTCCGGGATGTCCATCTCGGCCGCGATCCTGTTCGACCGGGCGCTGAAGCAGACCCGCAAGGCCGCGCTGCGCGAGCAGGGCCTCGTCCCGCGTCCGCTGCCGCAGATCCGGATCGTCCGCTGGCTGCGCGCCCCCCGCGAGACCTACGCCGCCTGGTCGCTGATGCTGCTGGAGAACGTCCGCAGCCTGGACGAGGCGGTCGAGGAGGTCCGCGAGGAGCGCCAGACGAAGGAGGCCGCCAAGCTGCGTGCCCGCAGCGCCGACCGCCGCGAGCGCGCCGAGCTCAAGGCCATCTCCCGCCAGAGCGGGATGCTGGCCCGGGCCCGCGGCGGCCGTCAGGTGCCCGCGCTCACCGCTGCCGGAGACGGCCCGAACGCTTCGGAGCCTGCCCTAGCCGCTGACGCCGACGCCACCTCCCAGACCGGCCGCTCCGTGCTGGAGCCCGCTTCGCTGAGCGCCCTGGAGGCCGGCCGCCGCCCGCGGGCCGCCGTCGGGTCCTCCTCGACCGACCCGTTCGGCGACTCGTCCTACCTCGGCAGCGGCTCCTCGTCGTCCTCCTACCGCAGCTCGACCATCGACCTGACGGCCGACGACGACACCCTGTCGATGCCCAAGCTGGACTCGCTGGAGCGCAAGCTGCGCGCCATCGAGCAGCAGCTCGGCTGACCCTCCCGCAGCGGGGACAACCGAACCGAGCACCACGCACGCAGAACGGCCGCCCCCTCACCGGAGGGGGCGGCCGTTCTCGTCGGGCCCCGGGGCGACGGCCCCGGGTGCGGAGCGCTACTTGCCGGCGCTCGCCAGTTCGTGGTCGTCCCCGCCGCCGCCCGCGGCGGCCTCCTTGCGGTTGCGCAGGATCGACGAGCCGAGGGCGAGGCCGATGAAGGCGACACCGATCAGGCCGGTGACGATCTCCGGGATGTGGTACTCGATGCCGACCAGCAGGATCACCGAGAGTGCGCCGATCGCGTAGTGCGCGCCGTGCTCCAGGTAGACGTAGTCGTCGAGGGTGCCCTGGCGGACCAGGTAGACGGTCAGCGAGCGGATGTACATCGCGCCGATGCCGAGGCCCAGGGTGATCTGGAAGATGTCGCTGGAGATCGCGAACGCGCCGACCACGCCGTCGAAGGAGAACGACGCGTCCAGCACCTCCAGGTACATGAAGAGGAAGAACGCGGCCTTGCCGCCCACCTGGACGATGGACTTCCCGGACTTGCCGGACTTCTCCTCCTCCTCCTCGGCCTCCTCCTCCAGACCCGCCTCGAAGATCGAGGAGAGCCCGTTGACGGCGAGGTAGGTGACCAGGCCGAGCACACCCGCGAGCAGCACCGTCTCGGCGTGCTCCCCGGCGAAGAAGTTGGACGCCAGCAGCAGCGTGACCAGCGCGACGACCGTCGAGAAGGCCTCCAGCTTGCCGACCTTCTCCAGCGGACGCTCGATCCAGGCCAGCCAGTTGTAGTCCTTCTCCTCGAAGATGAAGTCGAGGAAGATCATCAGCAGGAAGACGCCACCGAACGCCGCGATGGCCGGGTTGGCGGCCTCCAGGTACTGGGCGTAGGTGGAACCCTCGTAGGTCTTGTCGGAGTTGAGCGCGAGGTCGATGACGGTTGCGGGGCTGAGGTGCGCGGTGAGGCCGACGACCAGCAGCGGGAAGATCAGCCGCATACCGAAGACGGCGATCAGCACGCCGACGGTGAGGAAGATCTTCTGCCAGTACGGGTTCATCCGCTTCAGCACCGTGGCGTTGACCACCGCGTTGTCGAACGACAGGGAGATCTCCAGGATGGAGAGGATCAGCACGATGCCGAATCCTTCAGCTCCCCAGAGCAGGCCGGCTGCGATCAGCCCGATGACGGTGATCGCGAATGACCAGCCGAAGGTGCGGAGGAACACGGGACTTGGTTACCTTTCGAGTTCATGGCGCCGAGGACGTCGACCGCGTCGGACGCGGGTCTCGGGCCGCCGTTACTGTACGTTCACGCCGAAATCGAGGGCAATGCCGCGCAGACCCGAGGCGTAC
Source organism: Kitasatospora sp. NPDC028961 (assembly GCF_055564815.1). Lineage (NCBI taxonomy): Bacteria > Bacillati > Actinomycetota > Actinomycetes > Kitasatosporales > Streptomycetaceae > Kitasatospora > Kitasatospora sp. NPDC028961. The sequence goes on from NZ_JBVHVO010000003.1 coordinate 428,682, forward strand.
CCCTGGCCCACCGCGCGGAACTTCCACTCGCCCGCGTAGCGGTACAGCTCGCCGAAGATCATCGCGGTCTCGCTGGAGGCGTCCTCGGTCAGGTCGTACCGCGCGATCTCCTGCCCGTCCAGGGAGTTGACCACCCGGATGTAGGCGTTGCGCACCTGACCGAAGTTCTGCAGGCGCGACTCGGCGTCGTAGATCGACACCGGGAAGGCCACCTTGTCCACCTGCGGGGGGACGAGGTCCAGGTTGACCAGCACGACCTCGTCGTCGCCGTCGCCGTCGCCGGTGAGGTTGTCACCGGTGTGCTCGACCGAGCCCTCGGGGCTCTTCAGGTTGTTGTAGAAGACGAAGTACTCGTCACCGAGCACCCGGCCGCCCGAGCAGAGCAGCGCGCTCGCATCGAGGTCGAACGGCGCACCGGTGGTCGAGCGGGCGTCCCAGCCGAGGCCGATCTGGACCTGCGTCAGATTCGGCGCGGCCTTGGTGAGCGAGACGTTTCCACCCTTGGCGAGCGTGACACTCATGGCTGTCCTTCCTCCCTTTTCCTCCCGGGGCGCATCTCAAGGTCTATTCCCCCGTGGCCCCGCCCGGCCTCCTTCGGCCGGCTGAACTTCCTGAACTCCTATCCTTCCAGTGCGCCGGACCGGCTCGAAGCCGGGGCGCACGAACCGGTGACCCCCGGGCCGGGTCCCCACCCGCCGCCCGCCCCGGGCGCCACGAAGCCGCACAGCACGGACCCGAGCGACACGGCCCCGGACAGCACGAAGCCGGGGCGGCCGCCGACGCCCTCGCGTCCGCGGCCGGCCCCGGCCCGGTGGTGCTCCGTCAGGCCCGGTGGGCCCGCCGCCCGGCTCAGACGTTGACGCCGAAGTCCTGGGCGATGCCGCGCAGGCCGGAGGCGTACCCCTGGCCGATGGCGCGGAACTTCCACTCGGCGCCGCTGCGGTACAGCTCGCCGAAGACCATCGCGGTCTCGGTCGAGGCGTCCTCGGAGAGGTCGTACCGGGCCAGCTCCTTGTTGTCGGCCTGGTTCACCACGCGGATGAACGCGTTGCGGACCTGGCCGAAGTTCTGGGTCCGGTTCTCGGCGTCGTAGATCGACACCGGGAAGACGATCTTCTGCACATCGGCCGGCACGGTCGCCAGGTCGACCTTGATGGCCTCGTCGTCGCCCTCGCCGGCCCCGGTCAGGTTGTCGCCGGTGTGCTCGACCGAGCCCTCGGGGCTCTTCAGGTTGTTGAAGAAGACGAAGTTGCCGTCCTTGTCGACCTTGCCCTGGTCGTTGCAGAGCAGGGCGCTGGCGTCCAGGTCGAAGTCCGTGCCGGTGGTGGTACGGACGTCCCAGCCAAGGCCGATGACCACGGCGGTCAGGCCAGGGGCTTCCTTGGTGAGCGAGACATTGCCGCCCTTGCTCAGGCTGACACCCACTTGTCCTCCAAGATTCGGGAGGCACACGCTGGTGCCCCCGTGGTGCGGTCGGAGGTGCGGCGACGATTGCGCCGAGCCTCTGACCAGCCAACGGACCGATCGTAGTGCCGGGTTCCCGTCCTGGCCGGAGAACGGCCCGGCGTGGCTGTTCGAATCCGCACGGGGGCCCGCCCCGCGGTCCGTCCGCAGCCCGCCGGGCCCGTCCGGCGCCCCCGGGAAGGGGCGCGCGGGGGCCTCAGAGCGCGCCGAGGACCTTGAGGTACTCCTGCTCGTCACGGGCGTCCGGCAGGTCGTTGACGACGCTCCAGCGGACCACGCCGGCCTTGTCGATCACGAAGGTGCCGCGCACCGCGCAGCCCTTCTCCTCGTTGAAGACGCCGTAGGCGCGGGAGACCTCGCCGTGCGGCCAGAAGTCGGAGAGCAGCGGGTACTCCAGGCCCTCCTGCTCGGCGAAGACGCGCTGGGTGAACGGCGAGTCGTTGGAGACGCCGAGCACCTGGACCTCGTCGTTCTGCAGGCGCGGCAGCTCCTTCTGGATCGCGCAGACCTCGCCGGTGCAGACGCCGGTGAAGGAGAACGGGTAGAAGACCAGGACGACGTTCTTCTCGCCCCGGAAGTCGGAGAGCCTGACCAGCTCGCCGTGCTGGTTCTTCAGCTCGAAGTCCGGAGCCTCGGTGCCGACCTCGATGGCCATGGTGGGACCTTTCTGACGCGACAGGGCCGCGCGGCGGGCGCGGCGAGCGCCATCCTTGCATTCGCCGACCCCGATTCGGCCGAACGGGTGAGGCGGCCGGCGCTCGGGGCGGCCGCTTTCGCCCTCGGCGAACGCGACCCCCGGCAGGGGATCCAGCCCGGAACGCGAAACGGCCGGGCCCCGCTGGAGGAAGCTCCAACGGGGCCCGGCCCTGGATCGCGGCTCAGGCGCGAGGGGCGGTCAGCGCTTGCCCGCCTTGGCGGCCTTGGTCGCCAACCGGGTGGCGGCCCAGTCCTTGGCGATGGCGATCGAGCTGGTCTGCGAGAGGCCGGCGGTCCGGGCCGCGTCGGCGATGTCGGACGCCTCGATGTGGCCGTCCCGGCCGGTCTTGGGCGTCAGAAGCCAGATCAGGCCGCCCTCGGCCAGGTATTCCAGGGCGTCGACGAGGGAGTCGGTGAGATCTCCGTCGTCGTCGCGGTGCCACAGCAGGACGGCGTCGGCGACGTCGTCGTAGTCCTCGTCGACGAGATCTGTCCCGGTGATCTCCTCGATGCCCTCGCGGAGTTCCTGGTCACTGTCTTCGTCGTACCCCAGCTCCTGGATGATCTGGTCCTTCTCGAATCCGAGACGGTGGGCCGGGTTGGACTTGTCCGCGGGGTCCGCGGTCGCGCTCACGGGAATAACCTCCAGTATTCGGCTCGGCATCCATGCCGAGGCTGTGGCCGTAGTCCACACGGGCGCGGCGGTTCGCGCAAGTACCCGACCCCCGATCCCCTCCAAAGGTTGACGTGTCGCAGGGGGACACGCCGGTCGACGTGTCGTGAATCACACCGATTTGCCCTTCTCTGCATGGGACAAGGATGCTTCGGGTGACCCCGGTCCACAGGCCGTACGCGTGCCCGAGATGCGAACGGCATTCGGGTCCGCGCGTGCGCGGGCGTAGAGTCTCCTGTTGGCCCTCACCCCGACCGCCCGCCATCGGACGATCGGGCAACCAGGTCGGACCACCTCTGTTCGTAACACCCGGTGGTGCGGGGCGCAGGCAATAGCGCCTGCTCCGCGCGCCGCCAGACCGCTCCGCCTACCGGGCGCAGCGGTTACCGATCGGTAGAGATGACGGATCTCCGAGCGCGGTAGCACGATGGAGGCGGCGCGACACACCTCAGTTTCGACCGACAGTGAAGGAACAGCGTGGCTTCCGGATCCGATCGCAACCCGATCATCATTGGCGGCCTTCCGAGTCAGGTCCCGGACTTCGATCCCGAGGAGACCGCGGAATGGCTGGAGTCGCTTGACGCGGCCATCGACGAGCGGGGGCGCGAGCGTGCCCGCTACCTGATGCTCCGCTTGATCGAGCGCGCCCGCGAGAAGCGTGTCGCCGTGCCCGAGATGCGCAGCACGGACTACATCAACACCATCGCCACCAAGGACGAGCCGTTCTTCCCCGGCAACGAGGAGATCGAGCGCAAGGTCCTCAACGCGACCCGCTGGAATGCGGCCGTCATGGTCTCCCGGGCGCAGCGTCCGGGCATCGGCGTCGGCGGCCACATCGCCACCTTCGCCTCCTCCGCGTCGCTCTACGACGTGGGCTTCAACTACTTCTTCCGTGGCAAGGACGCCGAGGGCGAGTCCGGCGACCAGATCTTCTTCCAGGGTCACGCCTCCCCCGGCATCTACGCCCGCGCCTTCCTCCTGGACCGACTGTCCGAGCAGCAGCTCGACGCCTTCCGCCAGGAGAAGTCGAAGGCGCCCTACGGCCTCTCCAGCTACCCCCACCCGCGGCTGATGCCGGACTTCTGGGAGTTCCCGACCGTCTCGATGGGCCTCGGCCCGCTCGGCGCGATCTACCAGGCCCGGATGAACCGCTACCTGGAGCACCGGGGCATCAAGGACACCTCCGCCTCGCACGTGTACGCCTTCCTCGGCGACGGCGAGATGGACGAGCCGGAGTCGCTGGGCCAGCTGTCGCTCGCCGCGCGTGAGGGCCTGGACAACCTGACCTTCGTGGTCAACTGCAACCTGCAGCGCCTGGACGGCCCGGTCCGCGGCAACGGCAAGATCATCCAGGAGCTGGAGTCCCAGTTCCGGGGCGCCGGCTGGAACGTCATCAAGCTGGTCTGGGACCGCAGCTGGGACCCGCTGCTCGCACAGGACCGCGACGGCGTCCTGGTGAACAAGCTGAACACCACGGTCGACGGCCAGTTCCAGACGTACGCCACCGAGACCGGCGCGTACATCCGCGAGAACTTCTTCGGCGGCGACCTGCGGCTGCGCAAGATGGTCGAGAGCATGACCGACCAGCAGATCCAGCACCTGGGTCGCGGCGGCCACGACCACGCCAAGGTCTACGCGGCGTTCAAGGCGGCCCGCGAGCACACCGGTCAGCCGACGGTCATCCTGGCCCAGACGGTCAAGGGCTGGACGCTCGGCCCCAACTTCGAGGGCCGCAACGCGACGCACCAGATGAAGAAGCTGACGGTCGAGGACCTGAAGCGCTTCCGCGACCGCCTGCACATCCCGATCACGGACAAGCAGCTGGAGGAGGGCTACCCGCCCTACTACCACCCGGGCCGTGACTCGGAGGAGATCCAGTACATGCACGACCGCCGCGAGGAGCTGGGCGGCTACGTGCCGACCCGCAAGGTGCGGCCGCGTCAGCTGGAGCTGCCGGGCGACGACGCGTACAAGGCGGTCAAGAAGGGTTCGGGCAACCAGACCATCGCCACCACCATGGCGTTCGTCCGGGTGCTCAAGGACCTGATGCGGGACAAGGGCATCGGCAACCGCTTCGTGCCGATCGCACCCGACGAGTACCGCACCTTCGGCATGGACTCGCTGTTCCCGTCGGCGAAGATCTACAACCCGCTGGGCCAGACCTACGAGTCGGTCGACCGCGAGCTGCTGCTGGCGTACAAGGAGTCCCCGACCGGCCAGATGCTGCACGACGGCATCTCCGAGGCGGGCTGCACGGCCTCGCTGATCGCCGCGGGCTCCTCCTACGCCACCCACGGCGAGCCGCTGATCCCGGTCTACGTCTTCTACTCGATGTTCGGGTTCCAGCGCACCGGTGACCAGTTCTGGCAGATGGCCGACCAGCTGGCCCGCGGCTTCGTGATCGGCGCCACCGCCGGCCGGACCACGCTGACCGGCGAGGGCCTGCAGCACGCGGACGGCCACTCGCACCTGCTGGCCTCGACCAACCCGGGCGTCGTCGCGTACGACCCCGCGTACGGCTTCGAGATCGCGCACATCGTCCAGGACGGCCTGCGGCGGATGTACGGCTCGTCGGCGGAGTTCCCGCACGGCGAGGACGTCTTCTACTACATGACCGTCTACAACGAGCCGATCAAGATGCCGGCCGAGCCGGAGAACGTCGACGTCGAGGGCATCCTCAAGGGTCTGCACCGGTACGCCCCGGCGACCGCCGGCCAGATCCCGGCCCAGATCCTCGCCTCCGGCGTGGCGGTGCCGTGGGCCCTGGAGGCCCAGCGCGTCCTCGCCGAGGAGTGGAACGTCAAGGCCGACGTCTGGTCCGCGACCTCCTGGAACGAGCTGCGCCGCGACGCGGTGGAGGCCGAGGAGTTCAACCTCCTGCACCCGGAGGAGCAGCAGCGCGTCCCCTACGTGACGCAGAAGCTGCAGGGCGCCGAGGGCCCGTTCGTCGCCGTCTCCGACTGGATGCGCGCGGTGCCGGACCAGATCTCGCGCTGGGTGCCGGGGCAGTACCAGTCGCTGGGTGCCGACGGCTTCGGCTTCGCCGACACCCGTGGCGCGGCCCGTCGCTTCTTCCACATCGACGCGCAGTCGGTCGTCCTGGGCGTGCTCACCGAGCTCGCCAAGCAGGGCAAGATCGACCGCAGCGCCCTGAAGGACGCGATCGACCGCTACCAGCTGCTGGACGTGGCCGCGGCCGACCCGGGTGCCGCCGGCGGCGACGCCTGAGCGCTCGGTGAGCCGGTGAACCGGTGAACCCAGGGGCCGGACCTCCTCCGTGGAGGTCCGGCCCTTCGCCGTTCCCGCCGCCGGATCCCCGGCGTGACCTCCGTCACATCCCCTTGAACCTCACACAGGTGTGAGCTCCTAGGGTCGTTCCCAGACGAACCGGACCACCCCAGGAGGTCTCCCATGAACGCCGTCCACCCCGAGCCCGCCGCCGGCGGCAACGCGTACAACCGCGGTGTGATCACCGAGTTCCGGGCCTCGGCCGGCACGGTCGGCGGCTCCTTCGCGGGCACCCCGCTGCTGCTGCTCACCACCTGGGGCCGGCGCAGCGGCGAGCCGCGCACCACCCCGCTGGTCCATCTGACGGAGGGCGGCCGACCCGTCGTCTTCGCCTCGAACGGCGGCGCCCCGGCCGATCCGGACTGGTACCGCAACCTGGCCGCCCGCCCCGAGGTCACCGTCGAGCTCGGCGCCGAGCGCTACCCGGCGCTGGCCGTCCCGGTGACCGGCGGCGAGCGGTACGAGGCCCTCTGGGCGGCCCAGATCGCCGCCCAGCCGGCGTTCGCCGCCTACCGGGCGCGGGCCGGGCGCGTGGTGCCGCTGGTGGAGCTGGTGGAGCTGCGCCGCGCGGCGGGCTGACCCGGAAGGCCGACGCGCGAAGCCGGGGGCCCCGGACTCCCGAGGGAGTCCGGGGCCACCGGCTTCGCGGTGCGCGGGCGGTCAGATGTGGACGGCCGGGCCGGCCTCGCCCTTGCCCCGGCGGGCGAGCAGCCCGAGCAGGGCGGCGGCGAAGGCCACCACGGACGCCACCGCGAAGGCGAGCGACATCCCGCTGAGGAAGGACTGGTGGACGGCGCCGGCCATCGCGTCGACCACCTCGGCCGGGGTCCCCGCCGGGGCGGGCGGGGCGAAGCCGAGCTGGGCCGCCTGCTTGAGGCCCTCGGCCTCGGCGCCCTGGACCGGCGGCAGGCCGGCCTCGGCCCACTTGCCGGGCAGCACGTCGCCGACCTTGGCGGCCATCAGGGCGCCCAGTGCCGCGGTGCCGAGGCTGCCGCCGACCTGCATCGCGGCCTGCTGGAGGCCGCCGGCCACGCCGGAGAGCTCCATCGGCGCGTTGCCGACGATCACCTCGGTGGCGCCGACCATGACCGGGCTCATGCCCAGGCCCATCAGGACGAACCAGAGCGACATCACCCCGGCGCCGGAGCCCTCGTCCAGGGTGGACATCCCGAACATCGCCACGGTGGTGATCAGCATGCCGGCCACGATCGGGACCCGCGGGCCGAGCCGGCCGATGGCCAGCCCCGCCACCGGCGAGCCGATGATCATCATGCCGGTCATCGGGAGCAGGTGGACGCCGGCCTCGACCGGCGCCATCCCGTGGACGTTCTGCAGGTAGAAGGTCACGAAGAAGATCGCGCCGAAGAACGAGAAGGCCATCAGCACCATCAGCAGCGTGGCGGCCGACAGCGGGACGGAGCGGAACAGGCTGAGCGGGATCAGCGGCTCGCGGGCGACCCGCTGCCAGAGCGCGAAGGCCGTCATCAGGACCAGCGCGCCGCCCAGGAAGAGCAGGGTGCTGGTGTCGCCCCAGCCCCACTCGGGCGCCTTGATGATGCCGAAGACCAGCGCGAACATCGCCAGCGAGAGCAGCACGATGCCGGGGACGTCGAAGGATTTGGCCGCCTTCTCGGCCCGGACGTCCCGCAGGATCCAGATGCCGAGGGCCAGGGTGAGCAGGCCGACCGGGATGTTGATGAAGAACACCGACTGCCAGCTGACGTGCTCGACCAGCAGACCGCCGACGATCGGACCGGCCGCCGAGGACGCGCCGATCACCCCGCCCCAGATGCCGATCGCCATGTTGAGCTTCTCGACCGGGAAGGCCCCGCGCAGCAGGCCGAGCGCGGCCGGCTGGAGCAGCGCGCCGAACAGGCCCTGCAGGACGCGGCAGGCGATCACCGTCTCGATGTTGCCCGCGAAGGCGATCGCGGCCGAGGTGGCGGCGAAGCCGGCCGCGCCGACCAGGAAGGTCCGCTTGTGGCCGAAGCGGTCGCCGATCTTGCCGGCGGTGATCAGGAAGACCGCGAGGGCGAGCAGGTAACCGCTGGTCACCCACTGGATCTCGGACGGCGCGGCCTTGAGGTCGGCCTGGATGACGGGGTTCGCGATCGCGACGATCGTGCCGTCCAGCGCGACCATCATCACGCCGACGGCGACGGTCAGCAGGGTCAGCCAGGGATGCCCCTTCAGGCCGCCCCCGGAGGACGAGTCGGGCTGCGGCGGGTCGTCCGCCTTGGTGCTCTTGACGACGGACTGGCTCATCTGGGGCCCTCCGGGGGCATGGCAGCGAACAGACGTGGTCGTGGCGCCCCGGGCCCACCCGTCCCCACGAGTTACCCGGCCTGGGGGCGCCACGCTCCGGAGATTATGTCAGCAACTGACATTTGGCAAACTCTGCCTTGTTGCGGGGACTGACATTTGTCAGACCGCTACAGTTGTGCACCAGTACCCCCCTCCGCCTCGCCGTCCGGAAGGCCCCCGCCATGGCCGCTCAGCGCTCGCCCCTCGCCACCGCCCCGGCCGTCCGGCCGGCCGAGGGCGCCGGTCCCGGCCTGCGCGAGCGCAAGAAGCAGCGCACCCGGGACGCCCTGATCGAGGCCGCCCACCGGCTCTTCCTCAGCCAGGGGTTCGCCGGCACGACGGTGGACGAGATCGCCGCCGCCGTCGACGTCTCGCAGCGCACCTTCTTCCGCTACTTCGCCAACAAGGACGAGGTCGCCCTCGCCGTCATGGCCGACGCCGAGGACTACTTCATCGACCGGCTGCGGGCCCGCCCCGCCGAGGAGAACCCGCTGCAGGCACTGCGGGCGGCGATCGTCGAGTCCTGGCACGACCTCGGCTCCCGGCACCGGACCGGCCCGGGCTCGGTGACCAGCGCGCTGGAACTGATGCAGATGATCGAGGACACCCCCACACTGCTCGCCGCCCACCTGCGCCGGGTCACCGAGCAGGAGCGGGTGGTGGTCCAGGTGCTGGCGGCCCGCGAGGGCCTCGACCCGGCCGAGGACCTGCGCCCCACCGTGATGGCCGCGGTCTTCGGCAGCGTGCTGCGCGCGGCCCACCTGTCCTGGAGCGCCGACCACGAGGCGTCCGGCCTGGAGGGCATGATCGCGCTGATCACCCGTCACTTCGACCAGCTCGGCCCCGCCCTGGCCGGCGACTGGCGGCCCTAGCACCCCGTCCGGGAGCGGCCCCGGCGGCCACCGGGTCATACCGGAGTACTACGGCGGAGTCCGGTCCCCGGTCCGACGCCCGTCGGCACGGGCCGCCCTAGGCTGACGGGATGATCGATCCGCCCACCGGGCCGGCCCGGGGCGGCCTGCTCCCCGGTCTGCTCGCCCCGCTCGCCCGCCCGTCCACCGACCACACCCCGCTGCTGGCCCACGCCGCCGCCCGCTGGGTCCGCTGGCTGCCGTACGTCCTCGCGCTGGCCGCGATCAGCTCCCTGCTGCCCAGCGGGATCAACGTCCTGGCCACCGACTACGGCCTCAACGTCGGCCTCGCGGCGGCCCTCTCGATCGCCCAGACCGTGCCGCTGCTGCTCGCCGTGAGCCGCCCGCTGCCCGCCTGGTGGATGATCGGCGCCGCCGACCTGCTGACCTCCCTGCTGATCCTCACCACCGGCCGGGACACCTCCTCCTCCTGGCCGTGGCCGGCCCCCGGCGTGGTCGGCTACCTGCTGCTGATGCTGCCGCTCGCGCTGCGCGAACGGCGCCGCACCCTGCTCTCCGTCTGGCTGGCCACCACCGCCACGAGCCTCGCGCTGTCGCTGCTCGGCATCGGCGCGGACGTCGGCAGCGACAACAGCCTGCTCGCGGTGGCCCTGACCGGGGCCGTCCTGGTCCTGGGCGGCGCCCTGCGGGAACGGGCCGAGGCCCAGCGGCTGCTCGCCGAGCAGGAGCACATCAGCGAGGCCGAGCGCGAGCGCCGCACCCTGCTGGAGGAGCGCGCCCGGATCGCCCGCGAGCTGCACGACGTGGTCGCCCACCACATGTCGGTGATCGCCGTCCAGGCCGCCAGCGCCCCGTACCGGATCGCCGGCGTGCCGGCCGAGGCGGCCGAGGAGTTCGGCGCCATCGCCGGCACCGCCCGCGACTCGCTGTCCGAGATGCGGCGGCTGCTCGGGGTGCTGCGCAGCGAGGAGTCCGGCACCGAGAAGGCGCCCCAGCCCGGGATCGCGCAACTGGCCCAGCTGGTCGAGACGGTCGGCCGGGCCGGGGTGCCGGCCGAGCTGGCGGTGCTCCCGGAGCTGGTCGACGCCCTGCCGCAGGCCGTCGACCTCTCCGTCTACCGGATCGTCCAGGAGGCGCTGGCCAACGTCGTCCGGCACGCGCCCGGCGCCGAGGCCTGGGTGTCGCTGGCCGTCGACGGCCCGGCCCTGCTGGTCACCGTGGTGAACGGGGCCCCGCCCGCGCGTGCCGAGTCGCTGGAGGCCGCCGCCGAGGGGACCGGTCACGGGCTGGTCGGCATGCGGGAACGCGTGCGGCTGCTGGATGGGAAGCTGGACACCGGCCCGCTGCCCGACGGCGGCTTCAAGGTGGCCGCCGTCCTGCCGATCGACACCCCCCGGGAGCCCACCGCATGACCATCCGCGTGATCATCGTCGACGACCAGGCGATGGTGCGGGCGGGCTTCGCCGCCCTGCTCGGCGTCCAGAGCGACATCGACGTGGTGGGCGACGCGGCGGACGGCGCGCAGGCCCTGGAGGTCTGCGGCCGCACCCACCCCGACGTCGTGCTGATGGACGTCCGGATGCCCGTGATGGACGGCCTGGAGGCGGCCCGCCGGCTGCTCGACCCGGCCGTCCCCGGCGCCCACCGGCCGAAGGTGCTGATGCTGACCACCTTCGACGTGGACGACTACGTGTACGAGGCGCTGCGGGCCGGGGCCAGCGGCTTCCTGCTCAAGGACGCGCCCCCCGCCGACCTGATCGCCGCCGTGCGGGTGGTGGCGGCCGGCGACGCGCTGCTCGCCCCCTCGGTCACCCGCCGGCTGATCGAGGACTTCGCCCGGACCAGGCCGGCCCGGCGCCGCGACCCCAAGCTGCGGCTGAACGGCCTGACCCCCCGGGAGACCGAGGTGCTGGAGCTGATCGCCCGCGGCCTGTCCAACCAGGAGATCGCCGCCGGCCTGGTGCTCGCCGAACAGACCGTCAAGACCCACATCGGCCGGATCCTCGCCAAGCTCGACCTGCGCGACCGCGCCCAGGCGGTGGTCCTGGCCTACGAGTCCGGCCTGGTGACGCCGGGTCAGTGACGGCCCGGCCCCGGCCCGTCCCGTTCCCCTCCTGCTACCCGGGTAGCACCCGGGAGTTGGCCCCGCGGAGTGACGTCCGCGGGGCCGCCGCGTTTCTACCTTCCTCTCCGTCGACACCTGACGGACAAGGGAGAACACGCACATGCGGCAGCCTCGCAACGAGCACCGACCCCGGCCCCGGCGCTTCGCCCGCACGGTCGCCGCCGCCGCGGTCGCCCTGGCCGCCGTACTGGGCGCCGGGGGCTGGGCCTGCGACACCCAGCACCCGGTCACCGGCCCACCGCCCGGCACCGCCGGCTGGGTCGCCGACACCACCCTCGGCCTCCGGCTGCCCGACCCGGCCACCGCCTCCCCCGCCGCGGTGGCCGCCTTCCTCGCCGAACTGCCGACCGCCCGTCAGGACGCGCTGGCCGTCCGCCACCCGCTGGTGGTCGGCAACCTCGACGGCGCCCCCGTCGGCCTCCGCTACCGGGCCAACGCCCTGGCCCTGGCCGAGGAGCGCGGCCGCGAACTCGCCCGCGCCGCCGACCCGGCGCTCACCCCGCAGGACCGCACCACCGCCCGCGAACGCGCCGAGCGCTACCGCACCCTGCTGGACGGCGACCGGCGGATCCTCGCCTTCGACCCGCGCGGACGCGGCCAGGTCGCCGAAGTCCTCGGCGACCTGGCCACCGCACCCCGGACGGCCGTCGTCGTGCCCGGCTCGGACATCGACCTGCGGAGCTTCGACCGGCCCACCGACCCGTACGGCACCCCGGCCGGGATGGCCCGCGCCCTGTACGAGGCCACCGGCCGGCAGACCGCCGTGATCGCCTGGGCCGGCTACACCACCCCGGTCGGCCTCGGCCCGGACGCCGCCACCGAGACCCTCGCCCGGGCCGGCGCCCGGCGGCTCACCCGGCTGCTGGACGGGCTCGCCGTCACCACCCGGCCGGCCGCGCCCGCCACGGTGTTCTGCCACAGCTACGGCTCGGTGGTCTGCGGCCTGGCCCGCCCCGGGCCGGAGCAGGCCGCCGCCCTGGTGGTGCTCGGCTCCCCCGGGATGGGCGTCGGCTCGGCCGCCGACCTCGACCCCCGGGTGCCGCTCTGGGCCACCCGGCGCAACGGCTCCGACTGGATCGGCGACGTGCCCAACGTCTCGCTCCTCGGCCTCGGCCACGGCGCCGATCCGACCGGTCCCGCGTTCGGCGCCCGCCCGCTGCCCGCCACCGGATCCCACGGCCACACCGGCTACTTCGCCCCGGGCACCGCCTCGCTCGCCGCCTACACCGCCCTCGCGCTCGGCCGCTGAGCCCCACCACCTCCCGAGGAGCAACGCCATGCCCCACCCGCTGACCGCCCTGCGCCGCGCCGCGCACCAGGTCGACACCCGCACCCCCGAGACCCGCGACCGCGCCCTGGACGGGCTGCGCGCCCTCGCCCTGCTCGCCGTCCCCGTCGGCCACTGGCTGCTCGGCGGCTTCACCCGCTCCGCCGACGGCGCCCTGCACAACGCCAGCCCGCTCGGCTCGCTCGGCTTCCTCGCCCCGGCCAGCTGGGTGCTCCAGATGCTCGGGGTGTTCTTCCTGGTCGGCGGCCACTCCTCGGTCCGCTCGCTGGAGCGGGCCCGCGCCCGCGGGGTCGGCCACGCCGGCTGGCTGCGGGCCCGCTCGGTGCGGCTGCTGCGCCCGGTCCTCGGGGTGGCGGCGGTCTGGGCGCTGCTGATCCCGGTGCTGGGCCGGCTCGGCGTCCCCGGCGACACCGTCCGGACCGGCTCGGTGCTGGTGGTGCAGCCGCTCTGGTACATCGGCGTCTACCTGGGGCTGACCGCGCTGACCCCGCTCTGCGTGGCCGCCGCCCGGCGGCTGCGCGGCTGGTCGGCGGGCGTCCTGGCGGCCGTGGTCGCGGTGGTCGACCTGCTGCGCTACGGCCCGTGGGCGGACGCGGTGCCGTCCTGGGTCGGGCTGCTGAACATCCTGCCGGGCTGGCTCTTCGGCTATCAGCTGGGCGTGCTCTGGGCCCACGGGCGGCTCGGCCGTCCGGCCGCGCGCCTGCTGCTGCTCGGCGGCGGCGCGCTGTTCGCCACGCTGCTGCTGGTCTTCCACTACCCCGCCAGCATGGTCGGCGTGCCCGGCGCCGGGCGGACCAACTCGCACCCGCCGTCCCTGCTGGTCCTGGCGCTGGCGGCGGTGCAGATCGGCGCCGCGGTGCTGCTGCGCGAGCGGCTCGGCCGGCTGCTGCGCCGCCCGCTGCTCTGGCTGCCGGTGGTGGCGGTCAACCTCTCGGCGATGACGATCTTCTGCTGGCACCAGAGCGCGATGCTGGCCGTCGCGGTGCCGGGCGCGGCCGTCCTCGGCACCGTGCCCGGCCTGACCGGCGCCCCGGACTCGCTGGCCTGGGCGGCCGCCCGGGTGGCGCTGCTGCCGCTGTTCGGCGCCGTCCTGGTCGCGATCGGGTGGTTCACCCGCCGCTTCGACGGCCCCTGGACGGCGTTCTCCCGCCCCTGGAAGACGGTGGCCGGCGCCGCCGCGGCGCTGTTCGCCGCGTACGCGCTGGGCGTGGTGTGAGCCGGTCGGCGCAGCCGGGGAACTGACGGGGCGTGAGCCGCACGGGCCCACGCCCCGTCCGTCGGCGACACGTACCCGGCCGGGGGATGGATCCGCATGCGGACCGACACGCACTGTGATGTCCTGTGACGGTCGGCGACGATCGGTCGTCCCCGCCCGCCCACGGCCGGGCCGTCCGCACCCGCCGGCTTCTCCCCCACACCCCCTTCCGAGGAGTCCCATGTCCCTGTCCCGACCACGGCCGAGATCCGGCCGCCGGCTCGCCGCCGTCGCCACCGCCGTCGTCTGCGCGCTGACCACCGGCACCGTCCTGACCGCCGCCACCCCCGCCGTCGCCCTGGTCCTCGCCCACGGCGGCGGCCACGACGGAGCCGCGGTCCCGGCCGACACCGCCCCGCACATCACCGCGCCCCGGGTGCTGGCCGAGATGCGCGACGACGAGGTCGCCGCGCTCGGCCCGGAGCACGCCGAGGAGCACGCCCGGATGCGCGCGGCCGTCCGCGGCGTCGGCGACTACCCGCAGACCACCCGGACCAACCGGCTGAAGGCGCTGACGGACTCCCAGACCGCCGCCAACGCCGGCTTCGATCCGGCGACCTTCGGCGCGTTCAAGGCGTACTTCCCCTCCCCCGACTTCGGCGACCACATCGCCCTGCTGCCGACCGGCAAGGTGCTGCTGTTCTCCTTCGAACGGATCGAGACCAACCCGGAGAAGGAGCCGGCCCCCACCCAGACCATCGGCCGGGAGAACGCCGGCCGGGCCTTTCTCTGGGACCCGGCCAAGGGCACCGGCACCGCCGCCTTCAAGCAGGTCACGCCGCCGGTCGTCGACATGCCGGACGGCCTCGGCCAGGAGCGCCCGGCGCCGTTCTTCTGCGCCGGGCACTCCTACCTGCCCAACGGCATGCTGGGCGTCTTCGGCGGCAACCTGGGCGGCAACGGCGGCACCGGCGCCAAGCTCTCGCTGATCTTCGACCCGTGGACCGAGACCTGGACCCGCAACCCCGACATGTCGGTCGGCCGCTGGTACCCCTCGGTGGTCACCGGCGCCGACGGCCGGCAGCTGATCATGTCCGGCCAGTCCGAGCTCGGCTGGGGCACCCCGACCCCGGTCGTCGAGCGCTTCCCCGCCAAGGGCCACCCGGTGCCGCACCTGAAGACCGAGACGCCGAGGAACACCCCGGTGGACCGGTTCAAGGCGGACGCGCCGTTCACCCTGGACTACCCGCACCTGTTCTCGCTCAACGACGGCAACATCTACGGCTTCGGCCGCCAGGCCGCCGAGCAGTGGAAGTTCGACCCGGTCAACGAGACCCGCAGCGACCTGACCGCCCGCCCGGACGGCCGCAAGCGCAACTACGGCTCGGCCGTCATGCTGCCCGGCGGCGTCAACGGCCCGGACTCCGCCCTCGTCCTCGGCGGGGACCGCGACAACCCGAGCACCCTGCGCTTCTCCAACGGCAGTTGGACCGCCGAGAAGTCCCGCGCCTTCGGCCGCACCCAGGACGACACCATCCTGCTGCCCGACGGCAAGCTGATGACCGTCAACGGCGCCTACGACATCCGGGACTACGGCAACGGCCCCTACAACCCGAACGCCGACCTCAAGTACCGCCAGGTCGAACTCCGCGACGACCAGGGCAACTGGAAGCTCGGCCCGGTCCAGCGGCTGCCGCGCGGCTACCACTCCAACGCCGTCGTGCTGCCCGACGGACGGGTCATGGTGACCGGCGACGAGCTGCAGCAGATCGCCAACAACCCGGACATCGACGGCACGGTGAGCGGCATCCCCGGCACGACCGGACCCGTCACCATGAACGGCACCATCGAGATCTACGAGCCCGCCTACCTGCACCAGGCCAACCGCCCCTCGCTCGACCGCGGGCCCACCTCCCCGGTCGGCTACGACAAGAAGTTCCTGGTCACCACCTCGACCCCGGAACGGGCCGCCAAGGCCGTCCTGCTGGCGCCGACCACCGCCACCCACTCGGTCAACACCAGCCAGCGCCAGATCGAACTGCGGCTCAGCAGCCGGGCCGGCAACCGGCTGGAGTTCCAGGCGCCGCCGGACGCCAAGGCCGCGCCCCCCGGCTGGTACATGCTCTTCCTGCTCAACGACAAGGGCGTGCCCAGCGTCGCGCAGTGGGTGCAGCTCGGCTCCCCGGCCTGATCCCGGCCTCCCCCACCCACCCCACGGAGGAACCCCATGGCAACGGATCTGAGACTGCGCCGGAGCGAGGAGATCCAGGGCGACATCGTCGCCGGCTTCAAGAAGGACAACGTCACCCTGCTGTTCCTGAAGTTCGAGGACGCCGCCAGGGCCCGCGACTGGCTGCGCGCGGTCGCCCCGCAGATCGCCACCACCCGGCAGGTCGCCGAGTTCAACGCGGCGTTCAGCGAGGCCCGCAAGAGCTCGGGCGGCGACGACCCCAAGACCCTCAAGGCCACCTGGCTGGGCCTCAGCCTCACCTACGAGGGCATGCGCCAGCTCTCCGCCACCGACCCGTTCGAACAGGCCCCGCCGGTCGGCAGCGGCCTGGAGGCGTTCAAGGAGGGCTCGGCCAAGCGGGCCGGCGCGCTCGGTGACACCGGCGACAACTCCCCGGAGAACTGGCTCTTCGGCAACGGCAGGAACCAGCAGGTGCACGCCGTGCTGACGATCGCCTCGGACACCGAGCAGGACCTCGCCGCCACCGTCACCGCCCAGCGCGAGGCGGCCGCCGAGGCGAAGATCGTCACCATCTTCCAGCAGAACGCCAGGACCCTGCTCGGCAGCCGCCGCGGCAAGGAGCACTTCGGCTTCAAGGACGGCATCAGCGAGCCCGGCGTCCGCTTCTTCGACCCGCCGGACCCGGCGAACGAGGAGGAGGTCGAGGGCCATCCGGGCACCCGGATCATTCCGGCCGGCGAGTTCGTCGTCGGCGAGCAGCCCGCCCCCGGCAGCTTCACCGACTTCCCCGGGTGGGCCCGCGACGGCTCCTTCCAGGTCGTCCGCCGGCTCTCCCAGGACGTCCCCGGCTGGTGGTCCCAGGTCTCGGTCAAGCTGAAGGAGCTCAAGCAGGCCAAGGCCGTCCCGGACACCGCCACCGCCGAGTGGCTGGCCGCCCGGCTGGTCGGCCGCTGGCGCTCCGGGGCGCCGGTCTGCAAGCACCAGGACCGCGACGTCCCGAACGACCCGAAGGCGTCCTCGGACAACGACTTCGACTTCCGGGACGACCTGGAGGGCCTGGTCACCCCGCTCTTCTCGCACCTGCGCAAGTCCAGCCCGCGGGCCGGGCTGCAGGCCCCCGACCCGAGCCGGCCGCCGTTCGACGCCAAGGAGCTCGACGGCCGGCGGATCATGCGGCGCGGCGCGCCCTACGGGTTCCCGTTCGACCCGGCCTCTGAGGGCCCCGGCGGGCCCGACGACCCGCGCGGCCTGCTCTTCGTCTGCTACCAGGCCGACATCGCCCGGCAGTTCGAGTTCATCCAGGCCGACTGGATCGACCAGCCGGACTTCCCGCCCGGCCGCAACCCCGTCCCCGGCAAGGACCCGGTGATCACCGAGGCCGACGACGTCGACTTCGAGAGCCGTGGCCCGGACGGCGCGATCAAGCACACCCCGCTGCACTTCCAGCAGTTCGTGCAGACCCAGGGCTCGGTGTACGCCTTCGCGCCGTCCATCAGCACCCTCAAGGCGCTCGCCGAGGGGCGGCTCACCGGGCAGTCGCAGGGTCAGCAGGGCGGCCAGACCTCCGCGCGGCAGGACAGGGGCTACCCGTGCGACGACTTCGTCGCCGTCCCGGACCAGTGGCGCAAGGGCGGCCGGAGCCAGTTCTGGGCGTTCCACGGCCCGCAGTGCCGCCGGATCGCGGTCGAGGACGGCGCCGCGCACACCGACCACCCGGTCGAGCGCGACACCGCGCTGACCACCTGGCCCTGCCTGCGGGGGGTCGAGCGGATCGACTGCGTCCTGCCGATGGCCGATCTGCAGAACCCGGCCGGCAAGAGCTGGTACTGGGTGTTCCACACCACCGGCGGCCGCCAGCAGTACCGGTCCGTCTCGATCACCTGCGGCGGCGGGACGTACACCGACGCCCTGGAGCGCCCGGACCGCGGCCTCTCGGCCTGGAACTCGCTCGTCGGCGTCGAGCGGATGGACTGCTTCCTCCCGGTGCCCGACCAGCAGCGGGTCGGCGGCAAGAGCTGGTACTGGGCGTTCCACACCACCGGCGGCCGCCAGCGGTACCGGCTGATCTCGGTGGCGGACGGCGCCGCGCACACCGACGTCTGCGAGCGCACCGACCGTGAACTCTCGCGGTGGAGTTCGCTGGACGGCATCACCGGGGTGGACTGCTTCCTGCCGGTGCCCGACGTCCAGCGGGTCGGCGGCCGCAGCGAGTACTGGGTGTTCCACGGCGAGAACTACCGCAAGATCTCGGTGGCCGACGGCAGTGGACACCCGGACCGCAAGATCGCCGACGACCGCTCGTGCGACGGCTGGGCCTCCCTGGTCTGAGCCGGTCACCGCGCCCCCGCCCGTGACGCGTGCCGGGGGCGCGGTGTCGGTCCACTGCCCTACGCTGCCGCCATGGTGACGTTCGATGAGTTCCGCGCGATGGCGCTCGCCCTGCCGGAGGCCGTGCAGCAGCCGACCTGGGAGATCGAGACCCTGCGGGTCCGCACGAAGATCTTCGCGATGGGCTCGCCGGACGGCACCGGCGTCAGCGTCAAGGCCTCCCCGGAGGACCAGAGCGAGCTGCTCGCCGCCGCGCCCGAGGTGTTCTCCTACCCCCCGTACGTCGGGCGGCACGGCTGGGTCGGTGTCCGGCTCGACCTGGTCGACCCGGAGGAGCTGCGCGAGCTGCTCACCGAGGCCTGGCGCCGCACCGCTCCCAAGCGCATGGTCAGGGAGTTCGACGCGGCGCAGGACCGGTGACGCCGAAAGGACACCGCCGGTTCATGTGATCCATCCCACAGTTTGAGCGGGCCCGACACCGCGCCACGCCCCCTACGCTTACCCAGGGAAGTTGGCAGTCGTACCACCTCCGGGCCCCGCCCGCAGAACGGTCACGGGCCCCTAGGGAGTTGACGCGATGCGCCGTCGGCGGTGGAAGCGTGTACTGATCGGCGCCTTCGCCGGATGCGCCGTGCTGGCCGACGCCGGCGCCGCCGCGGCCCAGGCCGCCGCGTCCACCGAGCAGTTGGCGATCTCCACCCCCCCGGCCGGCAGCGCCGCCTGGGTCGAGGACCACTCCTTCGACCGCACCCTGCCCGATCCGGCCCTCACCACGCCGGCCGCCGCCGCCGACTTCTTCGCCTCGCTGGCGCCCACCGAGCTGGACCGGCTGATCCAGGACTACCCGCTGGTCGTCGGCAACTTCGACGGCGCCCCGGTCGAGCTGCGCTACCGCGCCAACCGGATCGCCCTCACCGCCGAGCGGGACCGCGCCCGGGCCCGCGCCGCCGACCGGACCCTCGACTCCGACCTGCGCGCGCTCGCCGTCTCCCGCGCCAACGACGTCGAGCACCTGCTCGCCCCCGAGCGCCAGGTGCTCGCCTTCGACCCGCGCGGCCGCGGCCTGGTCAGCGAGGTCTGGGGCGACCTCACCGACGCCGACCGGATCTCCGTCCTCGTGCCCGGCTCCGACGCCGACCTCGGCCACTTCGACCAGGCCGCCGACCCGCTGCGCTCCCCCGCCGGGATGGCCCGCGCGCTGTACGCCGAGGAGCGGCGGCAGTCGCCCGGCACCCGGACCGCAGTGATCGCCTGGACCGGCTACGTCACGCCCTCCGGCCTCGGCCCGGACGCCGTCACCTCCCGGCTCGCCGATGTCGGCGCGCCCCGGCTGGAGCGGCTGCTCGCCGGCCTCAAGGAGACCACCCGGCCCGACGCGCCGCCGTCGCTGCTCTGCCACTCCTACGGCTCGGTGGTCTGCGGCACCGCCGCCCCCGAGATCCCCCGGGCGGCCGCCTCGCCGTCCGACACCTCCGGGATCACCGACCTGATGGTGTTCGGCAGCCCGGGCATGGGCGTGCAGAGCACCTCCGAACTGGGCACCGGCGTACACGTCTGGGCCACCCGCAACGGCAGCGACTGGATCGGCAACGTGCCGTACCTGGAGGTCGGCGGGCTCGGCCACGGCGCCGACCCGACCTCGGCCGAGTTCGGCGCCGAGCAGATCTCCTCGGCCCGCTCCTCCGGCCACAACGGCTACTTCACCGAGGGCACCGACAGCCTGCACAACTTCGCGGCCATCTCGCTCGGCCACTACGAGGACGTGGTCCGGCCCGTTCCCGAGGCCTGACGGCCACTCGGCCCCACCCCGGTCACTCCTGGTAGAGCCGGACCGCCTCGACGGCGGCCCGGGCCAGCTCCCGCCGGGCGGCCGGCGGCGCGAGCACCTCGGCGTCCGGCCCGAAGGAGAGCAGCGCTCGGACGGCCGGCAGCGCCGGGAAGCCCATTGCCAGCTCGACCCACTCGTCCGGGGCGCCCGCGCCCGACTCCGGCGGCGGCGCGGTGAGCCGGCTGCCGTGGATCCGGACGAACAGGTCCAGCCGCCCGCGCCGCACCCGGACCTTCACCAGCACCTCCTTCGGCAGCCGCTCCACCTGCTCGCGGAGCACCGCCCACACCTCGCCGAGCCCCAGCCCCGGGCGCCGGCGCACCGGCTCCTCGGTGGCCTCGGCCGCCAGCACCCGGTCGGCCCGGAACAGCCGGGGCTCACCGCGCAGATCGGCCACCAGGTACCAGACGGCGGCCTTGCTCACCAGGCCGTAGGGGTCGACGGTGTACTCGGCCGGGGCCGGCGCGCCGCTGTGCCGGTAGCGCAGCCGCAGCCGGCGGTCGGCGAAGACGGCGTACTGCAGCTCGCCGAGGTCGGGCCCGGCGGGTGCGCCGGCCTGGAGCCAGCGGGCCGGGTCCACCAGGATCCGCTCGCTGATCCGCTCGGCGGCCGGGCGGTGCGGGGCGGGCAGCGCGGCCATCACCTTGCGCAGCGCGGAGCCGAGCGCGCCGTCCAGCCCGAGATCGCTGTGCGCGCCCTGGGCGGAGAGCACGAACAGCGCCCGGGCCTCGTCGGCGGTCAGGCCGCTGACGTCGGTGCGGTACCCGGGCAGCAGGGCGATCCCGCCGTGCCGGCCCCGCTCGGTGTACACCGGGACGCCGGCCGACGAGAGCGCCTCGACGTCGCGGTAGATGGTGCGGACCGACACCTCCAGGCGCTCGGCCAGTTCGGTGGCGGACACCAGGCCGCGGGTCTGGAGCAACAGCAGGATCGAGAGCAGGCGGTCGGCCTTCATGGCACGAGGGTTCCAGAAACCCTGACGGCGGTTGTCAGGTTTTACCGGGAGATTGCCTCCCGAGAGCCGAAACCCCTTCCACTCGACGGAGCCGATCACCGATGGACACCACCCAGGACCCCCGCCCGCCGTACCTGCTCGCGCTCGGCCAGCTGGAGAAGCTGATCGCCGAGGTGACCCCGGAGGCGCTGGACCGCCCCACCCCGTGCCCCGAGTACGACCTGCGGCAGCTGCTCAGCCACGTGGTCGGCGGCGTGCACCGGCTCGCCTACATCGGCGAGGGCGGCCGGGCGGAGGACGTCGTGGCGGCCACCGGCGAGTTGGCCGACGACGCCTGGCCGGCCGCCCTCGACCGGGCCCGCGCCCGGGCCGTCGCCGCCTGGGCGGACGACGCGAAGCTGGACCGCCCCGCCGTCGCCCCCTGGGGCGAGGTGCCCGGCCGGGCCGCGCTGGGCGGCTACGTGATGGAGACGGTCACGCACTCCTGGGACATCGCCCAAGCGCTCGGCAGCCGGCTCGCCCTGGACGAGCGGTTGGCGCTGACCGCGCTGGCCGTCGCCGAGGCCGTGCTGTCGCCCGAGTACCGCGGCGGCCCGGTGCCGTTCGCCGCCGTGCAGCCCGTGCCGGACGGCGCCGACACCTACACCCGGCTGGCCGCCTGGACGGGCCGCGCGGTCTGAACCCCCGCACCGGGCGGGCGGTTCGCGGCCGGCGGGCAGGGGCGGGTCAGGCGCTCCGCTTCCTCCCCCGCGGGCCGTCCGCCGGGTCCGGGGCGTCCGCGGGGGCGCCGCGGTCGGCGATCATTCCGGCGTACAGGTCGATCTTGTAGTCGATGACGGCGAGGGTGGCGTGCAGGTCGGCGATCCGCTGCCGGACCTCCTCGCGGTGGGCGAGCAGCAGCCCGCGCCGGTCCTCCAGGGTCCGCTCGCCGCGGCGGGCCAGCTCCACGTACCGGAGCATGTCGGCGACCGTCATGCCGGTCAGCCGGAGCCGGCCGAGGAAGGCCAGCCGGTGCAGGTCGGCGTCGCAGTACCGGCGCTGGCCCGAGGCGGAGCGGTCGACCGGGTCGAGCAGGCCGATCCGCTCGTACCAGCGCAGGGTGTGGGCGGTCAGTCCGCTGGCCGCCGCCACCTCGCTGATCGTGTGCCGAGGAGTCCGGTTCGGCTCGCCGACCGGTGTGCTGAACACCTCGGAGCAGGTCCGCAGGTCGACGGCGATCGGTGCGAGTGTGGCCATGATCGGTACCCCCAGTGGTGAACGACGACGACGACGCTAGTGAGTTGGAGTGCACTCCAGGCAAGCCTGCCACCCGGGTGACCCGGCACCCGCCTTCGGCCGCCCGTTAGAGTCGGCGCCATGGAGAGCTTGCGGATGATCGAGACCTGGCCGGTGCCCAACGCCGCGGCGGCGGTGGTGCGGGGCGCGGACGGCGCGGTCCTGGGCGGGCACGGCCCGCAGCAGCACCTGTTCCCGCTCGCGTCGGTGACCAAGCTGCTCACCTCGTACGCGGTGCTGGTCGCGGTCGAGGAGGGCGTCTTCGAGCTGGACGACCCGGCCGGGCCGGCCGGCTCGACCGTCCGCCACCTGCTGGCGCACACCTCCGGGCTGGCCTTCGACGAGCACCGGGTGATGGCCGCGCCGGGCAACCGCCGGCTCTACTCCAACGCCGGGTTCGACGTCCTGGCGCGGACCCTCCAGGAGGCCTCGGGCATCGAGTTCGGCCGCTACGCCGCCGAGGCCGTGTTCGAACCGCTCGGGATGCACTCCACGCTGATCAACACCGCGCACAAGTCCCCGGCCGGCGCCGGCGGCCTCTCCACGGTGGCGGACCTCTCGCTGTTCGCGGCCGAGCTGCAGTCGCCCAAGCTGCTGGACCCGTCCACCCTGCGCGCGGCCACCCGCGAGGTCGCCTTCCCCGGGACGAGCGGCGTGCTGCCGGGCTTCGGCCACCGCCGGCCGAACGACTGGGGCCTCGGCTTCGAGATCCGGGACGGCAAGGCGCCGCACTGGACGGGCACCACCAACTCCCCCGCCACCTTCGGCCACTTCGGCCAGTCCGGCACCTTCCTCTGGGTGGACCCGGAGGCCGGCGTGGCCTGCGTCGCGCTCACCGACCGGGACTTCGGGCCGTGGGCCGCCGAGGTCTGGCCGGCGCTCGGCGACGCGGTGCTGGCCGAGCTGCGCGGCTGAGCCCGGCGGGCCCGGTCGGCGGCGCGCCGACCGGGCCGCCCTCAGCCGTACGAGACCGGCGAGTGCATCTCCCAGAGCAGCAGGACGGCGCCGTCCTGGCCCGCCGTCGGGTCGGCGAAGGCCTCGCCGGTGATCCGCACGCTGTCGCCGGGCACCATCGAGCGGCCGCCGCCCTGCGGTCCCGGTACCGTCCTGAAGCCCAGCGAGCCGGCCGTCAGATGGGCGTACCGCCAGGCGGCGGGCGGGAGCGCGGGCAGCGGCTGCCAGGGGTCGGCGGTCACCAGCCAGAGCGCGGCGTCGCCGCGGCGCAGCCGCAGGGCGTCCGTCCCGGCGTCCCGTGCCAGCCCGGAGGCGAGCAGCGTCAACCCGCCGTCCGCCGGTTCCACCCGGCGCAGCCCGTACGCCGGCGGCGCGTCGAAGACGTCCGGCTGGAGCCACATCTGGACGAAGCGGACCGGCCCGTCGGCGCCGCCGACGTTGCGCTCGGTGTGGCTGACACCGGAGCCCGCGCCGAGGTACTGGAGCATCCCGGGGCGGACCACCCCGCTGTGGCCCCGGGAGTCCCGGTGGGCCAGCGCGCCCTCCAGGACCCAGGTGAGGATCTCGGTGTCCCGGTGCTTGTGCTCCTCGAACCCCGCCCCGGGGGCGAGCAGTTCCTCGTTGCAGGCGAGCAGCGCGCCGAAGTGCGTGTTCTTCGGGTCGTAGTGGCCCGAGAAGGAGAACGCGTGTCTGGTCTCGATGCCCTCGGCCGGGGTGGAGCGGTAGCGCTCGGCGGTGCGGCGCAGGTCGGCGCGGGGGCGGGCGGGGGCGTCGGTCACGGGCTTCACCGTAGCGTGGTCCGCGGCCGGTCCGCGGGCACCGCGGCCCCGGCGGCGACGCTCCCCGGCGGACCCGGTGGCCGGGGCGGGGCCGGCGCGCCCGCGGCGCGCGACACCCGCCGTCGTGCCGCTCCGCCGGGGGCTGTGCACGAGCAGTCACTCCGGTGAGGCAGTCTTGTCCTTGTGCCAGCCGCCTCCGCGAACTCCAAGAACGATCCGACCGCCAAGCCCGACAAGAACGGGAAGAGCCCGACGCCCGGCTCCGGGCGGGACCGGCCCGGGCGGGCGGCGCCACGCCTGACCGCGCAGGAGCGCAGACTCGCGGCCGATCGGGCCGAACGGCGGGTCGCGACGCTGAAGCGGCTGGAGAAGTCCTCGGGCAAGCTGGCCACCGCCGCGATCGCGCGGATGGACGACCAGCTCGGCTGGTACCGGCGGATGCCGCCGGAGCACCGCTCCTGGATCGGCCTGGTCGCCCAGGCCGGCATCGCCGCCTTCACCGAGTGGTACCGCCACCCCGACGCCCCGCAGGCGATCTCCACCGACGTCTTCGGTACCGCGCCGCGGGAGCTGACCCGGGCGATCACACTGCGCCAGACCGTCGAGCTGATCCGCACCACCATCGAGGTGATGGAGGAGGCCATCGAGGAGGTGGCCTCGCCCGGCGACGAGGCGGACATGCGCGAGTCCGTCCTGGTCTACGCCCGGGAGATCGCCTTCGCGACCGCCCAGGTGTACGCCCAGGCCGCCGAGGCGCGCGGGGCCTGGGACGCCCGGCTGGAGGCGCTGGTCGTCAACTCGCTGCTGTCCGGCGACGCGGACGAGGGCGTGCTGTCGCGGGCCGCCGCACTCGGCTGGGGCCAGCCGAGCCAGGTCCGGGTGGTCATGGGCAGCGCGCCGGACGGCGACAGCGAGCTGGTGGTCGAGGCGATCCGCCGGGCCGCCCGCTACGCCAAGCTGCACGTCCTGACCGGGGTGCTGGGCAAGCGCCTGGTGGTGGTGGTCGGTGGCGAGAAGGAGCCGGTGCACGCGGCCCGGGCGCTGATCGGCCAGTTCGCGCCGGGGCCGGTGGTGGTCGGTCCGACCGTGCCCGACCTGCTGTCGGCGACCCGCTCGGCGCACGCCGCCGCGGCCGGCCTGCGGGCCTGCGCCGCCTGGCCGGACGCCCCGCGCCCGGCCCTGGCCGACGACCTGCTGCCCGAACGGGCGCTCGCCGGCGACCAGGCGGCGCGCCGTCAGCTGGTGGAGGAGATCTACACACCGCTCGACGAGGCCGGTTCGGCACTGCTGGAGACCTTGAGTGTCTACCTGGAGCAGGCCTCCTCCCTGGAGGGAGCCGCCCGGATGCTCTTCGTTCACCCCAACACGGTGCGCTACCGGCTCCGACGTGTGACAGACGTCACGGGCTACGCTCCCTCCGACGTACGTTCGGCCTTCACGCTGCGTATCGCACTGGCGCTGGGCCGACTCGCCGCGGCCGGGGAGCAGAGTTGACCCCGATGTAGGGAACTGACAATCCCGGATGCTTTTCTTCGTTACCGTCGCCTACCCGCCCCCGGGCGCCTGGCGAGAGAGGGTTGAACCGTGCTCGTAATCGTCGCCCCTGGACAGGGTGCCCAGTCCCCCGGTTTCCTCAGCCCCTGGCTGGAGCTCGACGGCGTCGCCGACCGCCTGCGCGGCTGGTCGGAGGTCGCCGGGCTCGACCTGGTGCACGCCGGCACAGAGGCGTCCGCCGAGGAGATCAAGGACACCGCCGTCGCCCAGCCGCTGCTGGTCGCGGCCGGTCTGGTGACCGCCCGCGCGCTGTTCCCGGACGAGGACCGCGCGCGTGCGCTGGTCGGTGCCGTGGCCGGTCACAGCGTGGGTGAGATCACCGCCGCCGCCGGCGCCGGGGTGCTGTCCGCCCACGACGCGCTGACCTTCGTCCGCGAACGCAGCCTGGCGATGGCCGAGGCCGCCGCCGCCACCGAGACCGGCATGCTCGCCGTGCTCGGCGGCGACCCCGAGGTCGTCGCCGCCAAGCTGGCGGAGCACGGCCTGACCCCGGCCAACAACAACGGCGGGGGCCAGATCGTCGCGGCCGGCACGCTAGCCCAGCTGGAGGCCCTCAAGGCCGACCCGCCGCCGGTCTCCCGGCTGATCGGCCTCAAGGTCGCCGGCGCGTTCCACACCGAGCACATGGCGCCCGGTGTCGAGCGGCTGGCGAAGCTCGCCCCGACCCTGACGGTCGCGAACCCGGAGGTCACCTACGTGTCCAACCGGGACGGCGAGGTCGTGACGGACGGCACCGAGGTGCTGGACCGGCTGGTCTCGCAGGTCTCCAACCCGGTCCGCTGGGACCTCTGCATGGAGACCCTGCAGCGGCTGGGCGCGACCGCGGTCATCGAGCTCGCGCCTGCGGGTACCCTCACCGGACTGGTCAAGCGCAACCTCAAGGGTGTAGCGACGCTTGCCCTCAAGACCCCCGCCGATCTGGACAAGGCCCGTGACCTCGTCGCGGAGCACGGCGGTCAGGATCAGGAGAACAAGGCATGAGCCAGCCCCAGATCAAGCCCGTCACCGGTGCCCGCTACTCGCGCATCCACGGCGTCGGCGGCTACCGCCCGGTCCGGGTGATCCCCAACTCCGAGGTCCTGAACTGGATCGACTCCTCGGACGAGTGGATCCGCACCCGCAGCGGGATCGCCGAGCGGCGCTGGGCCGGCCCGGAGGAGACCGTCGCCGAGATGTCGGTGCAGGCCGCCGGCAAGGCCATCGCGCAGGCCGGGATCAGCCCCGAGCAGATCGGCGGCGTGATCGTCGCCACCGTCTCGCACCTCAAGCAGACCCCCGCGATCGCCACCGAGATCGCCGAGCGGCTGGGCTGCGGCACCGCCCCGGCCTTCGACATCTCGGCCGCCTGCGCCGGCTTCGGCTACGGCCTGGGCCTGGCCGACGGCATGATCCGCGGCGGCAGCGCCGGGTACGTGCTGGTGATCGGCGTGGAGCGACTCAGCGACCTGACCGACCAGTCGGACCGCTCGACCGCCTTCATCTTCGGTGACGGCGCCGGTGCCGCGATCGTCGGCCCGTCCGACACGCCCGGAATCGGCAAGGTCATCTGGGGCTCGGACGGCTCCCAGAAGGACGTCATCTCGCAGACCCAGGCCTGGGACACCGCCTTCGCCAAGGAGGACGCCGTCAACGGCGCCGGCGAGGAGATCAAGTGGCCGGCCCTGCGCATGGAGGGCCAGTCGGTCTTCCGCTGGGCGGTCTGGGAGATGGCCAAGGTGGCCCAGCAGGCGCTCGACGCCGCGGGGATCACCGCCGACCAGCTGGGCGCGTTCATCCCCCACCAGGCCAACATGCGCATCACCGATGCCATGATCAAGGCGCTGAAGCTGCCCGAATCGGTGCCCGTCGCACGCGACATCACCGAGACCGGCAACACCTCCGCGGCCTCCATCCCGCTGGCGATGGAACGCATGCTGGAAAGCGGTGAGGCCCGCAGCGGGGACCTCGCGCTGATCATCGGGTTCGGGGCGGGTCTGGTCTACGCGGCAGCAGTCGTTACGCTCCCCTAGGCAACTTTCGCCCCAACCCATCCACAAGCCTGCGTCCGTCCGCCGGGCGGCGCATTCAACACCGAAGAGGAGCAGCCAGTATGGCTACCAAGGACGAGGTCCTGGAAGGTCTCGCTGAGATCGTCAACGAGATCGCCGGCATCCCGACCGAGGACGTCGAGGTCGACAAGTCCTTCACCGATGACCTGGACGTCGACTCGCTCTCCATGGTCGAGGTCGTCGTGGCCGCCGAGGAGCGCTTCGACGTGAAGATCCCGGACGACGAGGTCAAGAACCTGAAGACCGTCGGCGACGCGGTGGACTACATCCTCGCCAACGCCTGAGCGTTCGACTCGTTCGACGCCTGACGTCGGTCGCCTCCAGCAGGCGGCCGACACGCCGGCCGGGACGCCCCACCGGGCGCCCGGCCGGGCCATCCACGGCTCGCCGCCGCCCCCCGCACAAACGTGAGAGAAGAAGATCCAGTGACCGCTGAAAACCGTACCGTGGTCGTCACGGGTATCGGCGCCTTCACGCCGCTGGGCGGCGACGCCGCCACCACCTGGGAGAACCTGGTCGCCGGGCGCTCCGGAGTGGCTGCCCTGACCGAGGAGTGGGCCACCGAGCTGCCCGTCCGGATCGCCGCGCGCACCGCGGTCGAGCCGGGCGAGGTCCTCCCCCGTCCGCTGGCCCGCCGGCTGGACCGCTCGGCGCAGTTCGCGCTGATCGCGGCCCGCGAGGCGTGGGCCGACGCCGGCTACGAGACGCCGGCCACCGACGACTCCTCCAAGCTCGCGCCGGAGCGCCTGGGCGCCGTGATCGCCTCGGGCATCGGCGGTGTCACCACCCTGCTCGACCAGTACGACGTGCTGAAGGACAAGGGCGCCCGCAAGGTCTCCCCGCACACCGTGCCGATGCTGATGCCGAACTCCCCGGCGGCCAACGTCGGCCTGGAGGTCGGCGCCCGGGCCGGTGTGCACACCCCCGTCTCCGCCTGCGCCTCCGGCGCCGAGGCGATCGGCTACGCGATCGAGATGATCCGCAGCGGCCGCGCCGACGTCGTGGTGGCCGGTGGTACCGAGGCCGCGATCCACCCGCTGCCGATCGCCGCGTTCGCCAACATGATGGCGATGTCCAAGAACAACGACGACCCCGAGGGCGCCTCCCGCCCGTACGACAAGGGCCGCGACGGCTTCGTGCTCGGCGAGGGCGCGGGCGTGGTCGTGCTGGAGTCGGTCGAGCACGCCGAGGCCCGCGGCGCCCGGATCTACTGCGAGGCGGTGGGTCAGGGCCTCTCCTCGGACGCCCACCACATCGCCCAGCCCGAGCCCACCGGTGCCGGTGTGGCCCGTGCGCTGGCCGACCTGTTCGAGCGCAACCCGCTCGACAAGGCCGAGATCGTGCACGTCAACGCGCACGCCACCTCGACCCCGCAGGGCGACACGGCCGAGCTGAAGGCGCTGCGCAAGGAGCTCGGCGAGCACCTCGACCACATCGCCGTCTCGGCGACCAAGTCGATGACCGGCCACCTGCTGGGCGGCGCCGGCGGCATCGAGACCGTCGCCACCGTGCTGGCCCTGTACAACCGGATCGCCCCGCCGACCATCAACGTCGGCGAGCTGGACGACGACGTGGACGCGGACATCGTCCGGGACGAGCCGCGCAAGCTGCCGGAGGGCCGGATCGCCGCGCTGAACAACTCGTTCGGCTTCGGTGGCCACAACGTGGTGCTGGCCTTCCGCACCGTCTGAGGCCCGCTCCGACGCCCATGACGAAGGGGCCGGCGCTCGTGACGAGCGCCGGCCCCTTCGTCATGGTCCGGGCCGGACGGCTCCGGCCCGGACCACCTGACTCAGACCATCTGCCTCAGAGCACCTGACTCAGACCACCTGGTGCAGCCAGCGCACCGGGGCGCCCTCGCCGGCGTAGCGGAAGGGCTCCAGTTCGTCGTCCCAGGGCTTGCCGAGCAGCCGGGCGATCTCCGCCTCCAGGTCGGCCCCCTCGCTGCGGGCCCGCAGCAGGACGGCGCGGAGCCGGTCCTCGGGGATCAGGATGTCGCCGTGGATGCCCGTGACGGCGTGGAAGATGCCGAGCGCGGGCGTGCTGCTGTACCGCTCGCCCTCCGCCGTGGCGCAGGGCTCACTGGTGACTTCGTACCGCATCAACTGCCAGCCGCGCAGCGCGGAGGCGAGCTTCGAGGCCGTACCGGTCTCTCCCTGCCAGGAGAGCTCGGCCCGCCAGTGCCCGGGCGCGGCCGGCTGGCGGATCCAGTCCAGACTCACCCGCACACCGAGCACCCCCGCGACGGCCCACTCGACGTGCGGGCACAGCGCGCGGGGCGCGGAGTGGACGTACAGGACTCCACGTGTCGTCACCGGGACCTCCAGGCTGTGGACGAGGGTCGCCTTCCCCAGCTGCCTCGCGTTCGCGCCTGTAGTTGATCCACAGTTACCCACGTTAGCCGACATTAAGCCACTAAATTGAGCAAAACGGACAGGCTTTCGCTCAATGCTAATCGAATCCCCAAGGAGGTCCACCCCTCGGTGGGATCTCTCCCCCGAACGGCCCCATCGTCGGGCGGGACCACCGTACCGCGCCGCCCCGCACCATGACTGACGCACTTTCGGATCGGGCCAGAATGCGGTAGTGCGGCCCGCCTCCCTGCGCCCGGTACGCAAACCGCCCCGCGCCCGGGGAGGGCGACGGGGCGGTCGACGGGCCGATCCGGCGTCAGCCGTCCAGGCGGACCACCATCTTGCCGGTGTTGGCGCCGCGCAGCAGGTCCAGGAAGGCCTCCGCGGTGTTCTCGAAGCCGTCCACCACGGTCTGCTCCTCGCGCAGCTTCCCCTCCCGCAGCCAGCCGCCGACCTCGGCGACGAACTGCGGCTGGAGGGCCGCGTGGTCGCGCACCAGCATGCCCTCCAGGCGCAGCCGCTTGCCGATCGCCTGCGCCAGGTTGCGCGGGCCCGCCGGGGCGGTGGTGTCGTTGTACTGGGCGATCGCGCCGCAGAGCACCGCGCGGCCGTGCACGCCGAGCGCGCCGATCGCGGCCTCCAGGTGGTCGCCGCCGACGTTGTCGAAGTAGAGGTCGATGCCCTCCGGGGCGGCCTTGGCGAGCTGCTCGTGGACCGGGCCGTCCTTGTAGTTGAACGCGGCGTCGAAGCCGAAGTCCTCGACCAGCCGGGCGACCTTCTCCGCCGAGCCGGCCGAGCCGACCACCAGCGAGGCGCCCTTGAGCCGGGCGATCTGGCCGACGATCGAGCCCACCGCGCCGGCCGCGCCGGAGACGAAGACCCGGTCGCCCTCCTTGAGGCCGCCGACCGCGAGCAGGCCCGCGTAGGCGGTCAGACCGGTCATGCCGAGGACGCCGAGGTAGGCGGAGAGCGGTGCGGCGGCCGGGTCGACCTTCACCGCCTGCTCGGCGGGCAGGGTGGCGTACTCGCGCCAGCCCAGGCCGTGCAGCACGGCGTCGCCCGGGGCGAAGCCCTCGGCCGCGGAGGCGACCACGTAGCCGACCGCGCCGCCGTCCATCGGCGCGCCGAGCCGGAACGGCGGGGCGTAGGACTTCACGTCGTTCATCCGGCCGCGCATGTAGGGGTCGACCGAGAGGTAGGCGTTGCGCACCAGGATCTCGCCGGGGCCCGGGGTCCGGACCGGTGCCTCGACCAGGGCGAAGTCCGTCGGGACCGGCCAGCCCTGCGGGCGGGCGGCGAGGTGCCATTCGCGGGCGGTGGCGGGCGCTTCCTGCGTTGCCATCGGTGGTGCTCCTTGAGGTGTCTGGGTGGTCCCCCGGTGATGCCGCGCGACCTGAAAGGTTGAGCGACTGAAGTAACGATGGACATGAAAGGTTCAGGTTGTCAACTGTTCAGGTAGACTGTCACCCATGGACACCCAGCCGACCGGGGCCGCCACGCCGCAGCCCGACGAGATCACCCGTGAGGTCGTCGACCTGATGGCCAATCTGGTCGCGCTCTTCCACCGCGAGTACGAGGAGGCCGCCGCCGCCCGCTCGCTCACCGGCGCCCAGGCCAAGGTCCTCGCCCTGCTGCGGCGCGGACCGATGCCGATGCGCCACATCGCCCAGACGCTCAGCTGCGAGCCCTCCAACATCACCGGCATCGTCGACCGCCTGGAGTCGCGCGGCTTCGTGACCAGGGAGGCCGACCGGCAGGACCGCCGGGTCAAGCTCGTCGCCGCCACCGAGACCGGCTCCGCCGCGTCCGAGGAGCTGCGCGAGTCGCTGAACTTCGCCCGCGAACCGCTGGCCGCGCTCGGCCCGGACGAGCGGACGGCGCTGCGCGACCTGCTCCGCCGGATGCTGGCGGGAGCCTCCGGCCCCGGCGCATGAGAAGCGGCCGAGTGAGAAGCATCACAGGCCCCGGGGCCGATCCGGCCGAATTGGCCGCCCGTCGGCTGTAACCGAACCCTCCCCCGAAACGTCTAACGTTCGAGATTCGCACGGGCCTGCCCATGGGCCGGTGCGTGCAGGGACGACATCAGGAGACGGGGGGCCCGGGGGATGAGCAGCAGCTCGCGCCGGCGGCGCATCGTGAAGACCGCCGTGGGCCTCGCCGCCGTTCTCGTGCTGTCGGTGGCGGGGGCCGGGGCGTGGTTCTACCACCGGCTGGACAGCAACATCACCACCTTCGACGCGGGCGGCGTCGCGACCGAGCGGCCGCCGGCCCCCGTCCCGGTCACCCCGGGCGCGTCCGTCCCGGTCAACGTCCTGGTGCTCGGCTCGGACACCCGCACCGACGGCAACGCCGACCTCGGCGGCGGCGAGGAGGGCGTCGGCCACTCGGACACCGCGATCCTGCTGCACGTCTACGCGGACCACAAGCACGCCGTCGGCGTCTCGATCCCCCGCGACGCGCTGGTGACCATCCCGGCCTGCAAGCTGCCCAGCGGCCGGTGGACCGAGCCCCGGACCAACCAGATGTTCAACTCGGCGTTCACCATAGGCGAGTTCCCCCAGGGGAACCCCGCCTGCACGCAGAACACCGTCGAGGCGCTCACCGGCCTGCGGGTGGACCACACCATCGTGGTCGACTTCAAGGGCGTCGCCGCGATGACCGAGGCGATCAACGGCGTGGACGTCTGCGTCCCGAACGACGTGAACTCGCACAACATCAAGCTCAGGAAGGGGCTGCAGAAGCTCTCCGGGCAGCCCGCGGTCGACTACCTGCGGGCGCGGTACGGCTTCGGCGACAACTCCGACATCGGGCGGATGAAGCGCCAGCAGGCCTTCCTCTCCGCGATGATCAGCAAGATCCAGGGGCTCGGCTTCTCGCTGCCGACCCTGCTCCCGCTGGCCGACGCCGCCACCCGCTCGCTCACCGTGGACGAGGGCCTGGGCACCGCGATGAAGCTGGTGGACTTCGCCCAGTCGCTGCAGGGCATCAAGCTCTCCGACATCACCTTCGTCACCACCCCCTGGCGCTTCTCCGGCGAACGGGTCGCGCTGGTCCACCCCGACGTGGACACCCTCTGGAAGCTGCTGCGCGAGGACCGCACCCTGGACGGGCAGAGCACCGGCCAGGCGGCCGACCCGGCCGCCGCCTCGCCCTCCGCCGCCCCGGACGCCTCGCCCACCGCGCTCTCGCCCGAGCAGTCGGCCGTGCCGATCACCGTGGTCAACGGGGTCGGCACCCCGGGGCTGGCCGGGAAGGGCGCCGAGGCGGTCCGCGCCAAGGGCTTCCAGAACATCACCCTGGACGCCACCGGCGGCAGCCGGCTGCGCACCGAGATCGCGTACGACCCGGCCTTCAAGACCGCCGCCGACCAGCTGGCGCTGGTCTTCCCGCAGGCCCGGTCCGTCGAGGAGCCGGGCGCCGGGGGCATCGTCATCACGCTCGGCCGCGACTACCACCCCACCGCGACCACCGGGCCCGTCCCGGGCACCCCCGGTGTCGCGGGTGCCCCCGGGGCCCCGGCCGGGCCGGCGGCCGACCGGACGGCCGCACCGGGTGCCGCCGCCACCGGCACCCCGACCGGCGTCCCCACCGGCATCGCCGAGAACGCCCGCGGGGCCGACACCGACCCCTGCGCCAACCTGACCTTCGGCTAGGGAGCGGCGGCGTCGGGGTCCGCGCGGCGCGGGCGGAGGAGATCCGCGCGATGGCGACACCTCCCGCCGGAAGGCCGGGGACGCGTGGTCGCACCAGCGGGCGTCCCGGGCCCGTCAGGTCGGCGAGGGCCGGCCCTGCTGCGGGTCGGGCAGGCCGGTGACCACCGCGGTCAGCCGGGTGCCGGCCGGGAAGGCACCGGCGGCGGCCAGCTCCGTCAGGGCGGCGAGCAGCTTGGCGACGTAGCGGTGCTCCAGCGCGATCCCGTGGCGCCGCTCGAAGTCCTCGGCGAAGGCGGCGAGCGCGGCCGGCACCTTGCCGTAGCCGCCGCCGTGGTGGTCGTGGTCGATCCGCCAGTTGTCGAACTCGCGGCCGTACGCGGCCCGGTGCAGCCGGGCGACCTCGCCCTCCAGGTAGCCGGCGCCGCCGCGCAGCACCGCCACGCCGAGCGCCCGCGCGCCGGGCGGCAGTCCGGCCGCGATACCGGCGAGGGTGCCGCCGGTGCCGACCGGGCAGCAGACGACGTCCCGTGCGCCGAGGTCGGGCAGCTCCGCCGGAACGGCCGCCGCGCCAATCGCCGCCAAGGCGTTGGAGCCGCCCTCCGGCAGGACCAGGCAGGGGCCCCAGCGCCGCCGCAGAGCCGCCTCGACCCCGGCGTCGACCGCCCACCGGCCGGCCGTCTCCCGGTAGGCCGACCGCGGCAGGAACTCCAGCCGCATGCCCGCCGCCTCGGCCGCCCGCAGCGACCAGTTGCGCGGGGCGCCGGCCAGTTCCTCGCCCCGCACCAGCCCGACGCTCTCCAGCCCGAGTGCGCCGGCCGCCACCGCGACCGCCCGCAGATGGGTCGAGTAGGCACCGCCGAAGGTCAGCAGCCGGGTGTGCCCCTGCTCCACGGCGGCCGCCAGGTTGGGTGCGAGCTTGCGCCACTTGTTGCCCGGCACCGTGGGGTGCAGCAGGTCGTCGCGCTTGAGCCGGAGCTCCACCCCGGCCCGCGCCAACGCCTCGTCGGTGCAGTCCGTCAGCGGCGTCGGCAGCAGTGCGGGTTCGAGCATCGGGCCAGGATACGGAGCCGGCGGCGACGCCCCTGCGGCCGCGGGCCGGACGGGACAGCGGTCCGACCGGGGCGCTGGGATCGCCCGCCCGGGCCTCCCCGGTGCGCTGAGCACACGCACCATGGCTCACACTAGTGCTGGCACGGATATTCATACTTACTGCTCAATATTCTCAACTTTTCATCATGTCCATGGGGGATAGATGTCGATCGCGACGCCCGTCAGATCTGTGGAGGATCCGGTGACGACGGGACAGGGTTCCGCCGGGGGCGGACGGTTCCGCGTTCCGCGGGACAGTCGCCGCCCGAACTCCCGGCAGCTCTGGTTCGCCGCCGCCCTCCTCGGGCTCCCGCCGGTGCTCCACCTGGCCTCGGCCGACCTCGTGACCTTCGCACTCGTCTGGTTCGCCGCCGCGTCGCTGATCCGCTCCCGGGCCTCCGCCTTCGACCGGCTGATGATCTCCGGTGGCCTGCTGATCGGCTGGGCCTGCGCGCTCAGCCTGCTGGCCGGCTACTGGCCCTGGGGCCTCCACCCGGTCGCGCTGGCCGAGGCCACCTCCGTCCTGCTGGTCGCCGTCCTGCTCGCGCAGGGCCCCCGGCCGGCCGGCCCGCGGCACCCGCTCCGCGACCGGCTCCGCCTGCTGGTCCCCACCCGGGACCTCCCCCTGCTGTTCTGCGTCGCCGCGTCCTCGGCGTTCCTGCTCTACCCGGTCGTCCGCCGGAACGCCGTCGAGCGGCTGGCCGGCATCATCACGGCCGAGGACCTCGCCAGGCACGCCGCGCTCTACGACACCATCCTCCGTCTGGGCGGCCTCACCTCCCTGCACCAGGGCGACGCGGCCGCGACCGTGACGCAGGGCCTCGGCACCTACCCGCAGGGCAGCCACCTGACCATGGCCGTGGTCACCAGCTTCCTCCACGGCGGCACCGAACGGGGTTCGGCACTCACCCAGATCTCGCTCTTCGTG
Source organism: Kitasatospora sp. NPDC028961 (assembly GCF_055564815.1). Taxonomy (NCBI): domain Bacteria; kingdom Bacillati; phylum Actinomycetota; class Actinomycetes; order Kitasatosporales; family Streptomycetaceae; genus Kitasatospora; species Kitasatospora sp. NPDC028961. The sequence continues at coordinate 464,523 of NZ_JBVHVO010000003.1, forward strand.
GCACTGTTCGCGATGGTCACCGCCGGCCTCACGGCAGCCGTCCTCTGGGCGGTGCAGCGTGCCGCCGGCCCGGCGCTGCGCGGCTGGCGGGGCCTGGCCCTCGCCCTGCCGACGTCCGTGTACCTGGTGGTCGTCGAGCTGCCCCGGATGCACGCCCGGGGCTTCCTGAGCGAGATCTTCGCGCTCGGGCTGCTCGCCCTGCTCGTCGGCCTGGCGATCCGGCCGCTGAACCGCGTCCGGGAACAGGTCGTCGCCCTCGGGGCCCTGTCGGTGGGCGTCTCCTTCGGCCACTACCTGCTGCTGCCGGCCGCCGCCGCCACCGTGCTCGCCTGGGCGGTCGTGCACTGGCGCGGCTGGCGTCGGCACTGGCCGACCGTGCTGGCCGTCGCCGTGGTGGCGGGCGCGCTCGTGCTGTTCCCGCCGCTCGTCAACGCCAAGTCGGCCGGTTCGGCGGACGTGCTGACCCTGCCCGGCGGCATAGCCCCGGTCGGCCGCCACCTGCTCATGCCGCTGGTGGTCTCGGCGTTCGGGGCCCTGCTGACCCGGCGTTCGCTGGCCGACAGGCCGCGCCGGGTCGCCCTGCTCACGCTCGCCGCGGTCTCGGCACTCTGCTTCGGAGTGATGGAGTACCAGCTGGTCACGGTCGGCTCGACCTCCTACTTCTACGAGAAGATGATCCACCAGCTGATGGTGGTCGGGGTGATCTGCTTCGGCGCCGCCCTGCTGCCGCTGCTCGGCCGCCGGGTGCTCGCAGGCCGCAGCGAGCGGACGGTCCCGGGAGCGCGCCGGCCCCGGGCGGACCGGCTCCGCACCGGGGTGGCCCTGCTGACGGCCACCGGCTGCCTGGGCTTCGCCGTCCTGAGCAACGCCGGCCCCGGCAGTGAACTGCCGGGTTGGTCGGGCAGCCCCGGCCGCGCACTGCTGCGCGGCGAGGACGCCCAGCCGGCGATCGCCCAACGGATCGCCGTGATCGAGGCCAACCACCCGCAGGACGGCCGGATCGCGGTCTCGCTCGCCGGCACCCGTGCCTGGAACGAGGACAACGGGGACTGGGGCTCGGCGGAGGACAACCTCTGGCTCAGCGTGCTGAACCGGAACCAGGGCAGTGCCTGGGAGCCGTGGGCCTGGTCGCTCACCCGCCGCAGTGCCGAGGAGGTGGTGAAGTTCGCCGCCGCGTCGCCGACGCCACTGCGCTTCTACGTCGACGACGCCTCGCCGGTGCTCGCGGACCTCAGGACCTTGACGGCCGGCGGCAAGCACCCCGAGCTGGCGGTCTCCGTCCTCAAGCCCGACGGCCACGGCGGCCTGACCGTCCAGCCGGCCAAGCTCGGCTGAGCCGCCGACGCCGCGTCCAAGGCGTGGGGACGTCACCGGGTACGGTGGCGGCCCCACGCCTTTGTGCGGGGCCGCCACCGTGCCCGGCGGACCCGTCCCGTGGGTCGGTACTCACCGCGGAAGCCGGGGAGGAGCGCGAAGGCGGCGAGTGCCACGAAGGCGGGGGAACGGGCGCGGCGGCCGCCGGGGGCGTCAACGTGGCTTCGAAGCGGCCCTATTCGGGTGATTCCCGGCCTGTCGGTACAGTCGCCGCCGTCGCCGGTCACTAGAGTTCGTGCAGATGACCACACCTGGTCAAGCCCGGTCGTCCGGGCGAAAGGTGGGGCGGGTGGGACTCGAACCCACGACCAAGGGATTATGAGTCCCCTGCTCTAACCGGCTGAGCTACCGCCCCGGTTCGCCGCGCGCGCCGGTGACCCGGTCACGGCAGCAGCAGACGGCCCCGGAAGGCCGTCCCGGGCAGCATAGCCGGTCGATCACCCGTGGTGCGCGCCGGGGGCGCACATGGGTGCGCCCGGACACTCACGCCTCCCCGGCCGGAGCAGCCCCACTGGCGGGCCCGTGGCGGCCCCGGGAGCCTGGGCGGATGACGGTACGTGAGCTGGCGGCGGCCGGCGCCGCGCTGGCGGTCCTGGCGGCGGCGGGCTGCACCACGGCGGCGGGCCCCGGCGGCGCCACCCCGACGGTGAGCTCCCACCCGGCCACGGCCCCCGCGGACAGCCACGGCTGGAGCAGCGAGCGGCTCCGCGGCGCGCTCGCCCGGCACACCGGCGTCACCCGCACCGCCAAGCCCACCGTGCTCAACGGCCTGGTCGGCGCCGTCTTCACGCGCAACGCGGACGGCGACCACTTCTGCACCGCCAGCGTGGTCGACAGCGCCGGGCTGAACCTGATCGTCACCGCCGCGCACTGCGTCTGGGACCCGAAGCTCGGTCAGCGCGGCGACCTGGTCTTCGTCCCCGGCTACCGGGACGGCGAGACCCCGAGCGGCGTCTGGCCCCTGCTGGCCGTCACCGTCGACCAGGCCTGGAAGGACGGCGCCGACCCGGACGTGGACGTCGCCTTCGCCGTGGTCCAGCCGCAGGGCGGCCGGCAGGTGCAGCAGGTGCTCGGCGCCAACCGGCTGGGCGTCGACCGCGGCCACCGGCTGCCGGTGAAGGTGACCGGCTACCCCGGCACCAGCGACGTCCCGATCACCTGCAGCAACACCACCTCCGAACAGAGCCCCTCCCAGCTGCGGATCGACTGCCCGGACTGGACCGGCGGCACCAGCGGCAGCCCCTGGGTGACGGATTTCGACCCGGACACCCGGACCGGGACCGTGGTCGGCGTGATCGGCGGCTACCAGGAGGGCGGCAACAGCCCCGACACCTCGTACAGCTGCTACTTCGGCGACCGCGTGCGGGCCCTCTACGACCGGGCCACGGGCTGACCGGGCCGGGCTGGCGTCGCCGCGCCCGGCCTGGTAGATCTTCCTCACGAACGGCGGACCGCAGGACCGGCAGGGCCCGCCCCGAGGACGAGACGGAGCCCCGATGGACCCCCGCCCGGTACGGCCCGCGCGCGCGGCCCAGGCGGCCGCCCTGGCGGCCCTGCTGCTGGCCGGCGCCGCCTGCGGCGGGAGCGACCGGGCGCCGACCGCCGAGGTGGCGCCGCGGAGCCCGGTGGGCGACCGGATCGGCACCCTCTCGGTGCGAACCCCGCAGGGCCCGCGGGCCTGTACGGCGAGCGTGGTGCAGAGCCCCGGGCGCAATCTGCTGGTGACCGCCGCGCACTGCGTGCAGAGCCGCCGGATCGGCCTGCTGGACGGCCTGGTGTTCACCCCCGGCTATCGCAACGGGTACTCGCCGTACGGGAGTTGGCCGGTCGAGTCGATCACCGTGGATCCGCGTTGGGTCTCCGACGACGACCCCGAGTACGACGTGGCCTTCGTCACCCTGCGGGCGGCGGGCGGGCGGGACATCGAGGACGCGGTCGGCGGCAACCCGCTCGGCACCGGCCAGGGCTTCGGCCTCGCCGTCTCGGTGACCGGTTATCCCAATGGAAGCGATGAACCGATCACCTGTTCGGCACATACCCGCTCACAGAGTCCGACCCAGGAGCGCTTCGACTGCGGCGGCTACACCGACGGCACCAGCGGGAGCCCCTGGGTCACCACGACCGGCGCGGTGGTCGGCGTGATCGGCGGCTACCAGGAGGGCGGGGAGACGCCCGGCACCTCGTACAGCGTCACCTTCGACGAGCGGGTCGCCGCGCTGTACCGGCAGGCCACCGCCTGATCCCGACTGCCCCGATCCGGCCCGGCCCGGTCGGGTCGGGTCAGGTCAGGTCGGGTCGGGTCGAGTCGGGGAAACACGAAGGCCCCCCGGTGGCCGGGGGGCCTTCGCTCTGAGCACTCACCGGGCGGGACCGGTGAAGCTCCCGCATTTGGACTCGAACCAAAAACCTGCCGGTTAACAGCCGGCTGCTCTGCCAATTGAGCTATGCGGGATCGCGGTGGACCACGGTCGCACCACGGCCAGGACGGCCGACCCGAAGGCCCGCCACCTGAGCTCCCCCAATTGGACTCGAACCAATAACCTGCCGATTAACAGTCGGCTGCTCTGCCAATTGAGCTATGGGGGATCGAGCTTCCGCTTCGGCCCCCGGTTCCCCGGGCTCCTCGGCGCTCGCTGCGGGACATACATTAGCGCACTCGGGGGGGTGGTCCGCCAATCGCTTTCCCCGGCCGCCCCGGCGGACCCCCTGCCCGGCGTGCCCCGCGCGCGCCCGGCGCGGCACCCGGGGATGCTGGGGAGCGCGGACGGTTCGCCGCCCCGCTGAACGGGTAGAGCATTGCGGCAATGGCCGCCAGGAGAGGGTGGAATCCGATCATGTGGAAGCTGTCGTTGACCGTGGGACTCGCGGCGGGCTACATCCTGGGCTCGCGGGCCGGGCGCCAGCGGTACGAACAGATCGCCAAGGCCACCCGGCAGGTGGCCCGGAACCCCAAGGTGCAGGGCGCGGCCGACAAGGCCAAGCAGCAGGCCGGCGCGGTGGCCGGGAAGGCGGCGGGTGCCGTCGCCGACAAGGTCGGCGACAAGCTGCCGAACGCCGTCACCGACCGGGTGTCGTACTTCAACCGCACCCGGGTCGAGGACGACAGCTGGGGTACCTTCCGCCCGTGACCGGGCGGTGACGGCGGGGTGGCCGGGACGGCTCCGGAGCGGTACCGAACGAGCAACACTTACCGGGCCTGGCAGCGTCCGGACGTGCGCTGAGGCATGATCTCGACATGGCCATCGTCGCGGGGATAGACAGCTCGACCGGTCGCACCCGGATCGTCGCGTGCGACAGCGAGACCGGCGCGGTGCTGCGGTCCGGCAAGGCGCCGCACCCCGTGCCGCAGGCGGCCGACCTGCGGGCCGGCGAGGCCGACCCGCAGGTCTGGCTGCACTCGCTGGGGGACGCCGCCGCCGGTGGTCTGCTGGAGGGCGTCCGGGCGATCGGCGTCAGCGCGCAGCAGCACGGCATGATCGGCCTGGACGCCGGCGGCGTCCTGGTCCGCCCCGCGATCCTCTGGAACGACCCGCGCTCCAGCGGCGCCGCCGCCGCGCTGCTGGACGCGCTCGGCGGCCCGGCGGCCTGGACGGCGGCGATCGGGGCCGTCCCCGGTCCGATGTACACCATCGCCAAGCTGCGCTGGCTGGCCGAGTTCGAACCGGCCAACGCCCGCCGGGTGGCCGAGGTGCTGCTGCCGCACGACTGGCTGGTCTGGCAACTGCTCGGCCACCCCAAGCGGCGCACCACCGACCGGGGCGACGCCTCCGGCACCGGCTACTGGTCGCCGATCACCGGTGAGTACCGGCAGGACCTGGTGGAGCTCGCGCTCGGCCACGAGCTGAGGCTGCCCGACGTGCTCGGCCCCGCCGAACCCGCCGGGCACACCCCCGAGGGCCTGCTGATCTCGGCCGGCACCGGCGACAACATGGCCGCCGCGCTCGGGCTGGGCCTGCGGCCCGGCGACGCGGTGGTCTCGCTGGGCAGCTCCGGGACGGTCTTCGCGGTGAACGAGCAGGCCGTGGTGGACGCCACCGGGCTGGTCTCCTCCTTCGCCGACGCCACCGGCCGCCACCTGCCGATGGTCGCCACCCTGAACGCCGCCCAGGTGCTCCGCTCCACGGCGGCGATGCTCGGCTGCGACCTGGACGGCCTCAGCGACCTGGCCCTGCGCTCCTCCCCCGGCGCGTACGGCCTGGTGCTGCTGCCCTACCTGGACGGCGAGCGGACGCCCGCGCTGCCCCACGCGGCCGGCACCCTGACCGGGCTCCGGGCCGAGTCGATGACCCCGGAGCACCTGGCCCGGGCCGCCGTCGAGGGCATGCTCTGCAACATCGCGGACGCGCTGGACGTGCTGCGCGCCCAGGGCGTCGGGGTGAAGCGGGTCTTCCTGCTGGGCGCCACCGGGCGGCTGCCGGCCGTGCGGCAGATCGCCCCGCAGCTGTTCGGCATCCCGGTCGTGGTGCCGCCGCCGGGTGCCCACGCGGCGCGCGGCGCGGCCCGGCAGGCCGCCTGGGCGCTGGCCGGCACCCCCGAACCGCCGCGCTGGGAGCTGCCGGAGGCCGTCACCGTCACGCCGGACGCCGAGCAGGACCTGCCGGTCGGCTCGGCGGTCCGTCAGCAGTACCGGGCCGCCCGCGAGCAGATCCATCCGGAGACGGCCGCCTGATCCGCCCGGCGGCCCGGGAGCGGGCGTGCCGCGCCGTGGAGATGCGCCTTCCGGTGGCCGGTGGCAGCGTGAGGAGCGACGCGGTCACCGGAGCGAAGGGCGACAGGAGCACATGGCGCTGCACAAGGGGACCGGCGACGACCGCCGGCTGTCCGTCAATCCGTTCGTCGGCTCCGCCGACCCGCTGAGCGCGATGGAGCTGGCCCCGCCGCTGCACCGCCTCTCCGACGGCCCGGTGGCGGCCGACACGGCGTACCAGCTGATCCACGACGAGCTGATGCTGGACGGGAACGCCAAGCTGAACCTGGCGACCTTCGTCACCACGTCGATGGAGGTCCAGGCCACCCGGCTGATGACCGAGTGCCTCGACAAGAACATGATCGACAAGGACGAGTACCCGCAGACCGCCGAGCTGGAGCGGCGCTGCGTGGCGATCCTCGCCGACCTCTGGCACGCGCCCGACCCGAGCGCCGCGGTCGGCTGCTCCACCACCGGCTCCAGCGAGGCCTGCATGCTGGCCGGCCTCGCCCTCAAGCGGCGCTGGATGAAGCGCAACGCCGACCGGTACGCGGCCGGCGCCCGCCCGAACCTGGTGATGGGCGTCAACGTCCAGGTCTGCTGGGAGAAGTTCTGCACCTTCTGGGAGGTCGAGGCACGCCTCGTACCGATGGCCGGCGAGCGCTTCCACCTCGGCACGGAGGAGGCGCTGGCGCTCTGCGACGAGGACACCATCGGGGTGGTGGCCGTGCTCGGCTCGACCTTCGACGGCTCCTACGAGCCGGTGGCGGAGCTCAGCGCCGCCCTCGACGCGCTGCAGCAGCGCACCGGGCTGGACATCCCGGTCCACGTGGACGGCGCCTCCGGCGCCATGGTCGCGCCCTTCCTGGACCCCGAGCTGGTCTGGGACTTCCGGCTGCCGCGGGTCGCCTCGATCAACACCTCCGGCCACAAGTACGGCCTGGTCTACCCCGGGGTCGGCTGGGCGCTCTGGCGGGACCACGACTCGCTGCCCGAGGAGCTGGTGTTCCGGGTCAACTACCTCGGCGGGGAGATGCCGACCTTCGCGCTGAACTTCTCCCGCCCCGGCGCGGAGGTGATCGCGCAGTACTACACCTTCCTGCGGCTGGGCCGCAGCGGCTTCACGGCCGTCCAGGGAGCCTGCCGGGAGGTCGCGGTCTACCTCGCCGGGCAGATCGAGGCGCTCGGCGACTTCCGGCTGCTGACCCGGGGCGACGAACTGCCGGTCTTCGCCTTCACCACCTCCGAGGAGGTGAGCTTCGACGTGTTCGACGTCTCGCGGAGACTGCGCGAGCGCGGCTGGCAGGTACCGGCGTACACCTTCCCCGCCGACCGGGAGGACCTCTCGGTGCTCCGGGTGGTCTGCCGCAACGGCTTCTCCCGGGACCTGGCCGACCTGCTGCTCGCCGACCTCGACCGGCTGCTGCCGGAGCTGCGGAGCCAGCCCCGCCCGCTCAAGGAGTACGGGGTGCCGCCCAGGACGGCCTTCCACCACTGACGCCGGCTCGGCCGAGGCGGGCGCGGGCGGGCCCGTGATCACGGCGGGGGAGGGCGCACAGAAGCGCCCTCCCCCGCCGTACGTCCCTCGGACGGGGCAGCCTCCCCCCGCGAGGCTGCCATGTCCGGTGGGGGATCGGGACGTCGGGGACCGGCCTGGAAAGCGGTGTCCGGACGAAACATCCGGACCGCGAAACGCACCGGTGAGAGAACTCTGCATGACGACCAGGCACCTGTTCGAGCGTCAGCCGGGGTTGTGAGACACTTCCGTCCGTCTCAGGGCCAGGACCTGGTGTTTGGGACAACATGCCGATGAGGTTGGAGACACGGGAGCGGCCCCCACGGCCCGGGCCGGAGCGCCTTCAGGCCCTTCCGGCGCCTCCGCCGCCCGCCTCCGATGTTGGGACTGACCGAATGGGCTCCGCCTGGAAGCAACTGCCGGACGACCTCTCCGTGCCCGCGCGGCGCCTGACGGAGGAGCTCCGTGCGGTCAAGGACGCCACCGGGTTCTCGCTCTCCGAGCTCGCCTCCCGGACCCACTACAGCCGGGCCTCCTGGGAACGCTGGCTGAACGGCAAGCGGGTCATCACCGAGCAGGCGCTCGACGCCCTGATCAGGGCGGTCGAGTGCGACGGCCCCGCGCTGCGGGCGCTCTGGGAGCAGACCGCGGCGGGTGCGCGGGACGCGGCCGGCACCGACGGCGTTCCGGCGGACACGGAGGCGGAGGCGGAGGCGGACCCGGACGGCCCGGCGGTCCAGGAGCCGGCGGCGGAAGGGGCCGGGGCGGACCCGGAGCCGGAGCCGGAGCCGGAGGCGGAGGCGGAACCCGCGGAGCCCGACGGCGCCGAACCGGTGGTCGAGGACCGGCCGGACCTGGCGCCGTCCGTCCGCTGGTGGCGGCGGCCGGTCGCCCTGGTCGGCTGCGCGGCCGCGGTGGCCGCCCTGATGGTGCTGGCCGGGGTCCACTACACCCGCGGCGACGGCGCCGAACCGGCCGCCGTCGCACAGGTCACCGGGGCCGGGACGGCCACGGCCACCCCGACCGCGCGGACCGCCCCGACCGAGTCGTCCTGCCAGGCGATGGGCTGCTCGCACAAGGACCCCAAGGCGACCGGCTGCGGCGCCGACGCCCGCACCCTGCTGACCGGCAACATCGGCAAGGTGGTGATCTACCTCCGCTACAGCCAGCGCTGCCAGGCCGCCTGGGCCGCCATCACCGAGGGCGCGCCGGACGACTGGGCGACCATCACCAGCAGCGGCGGCGAGACCGAGACGGCGCTGATCCACTGGGGGTACGACAACTACTCGGCGATGGTGAACGCGGGGGACCCGAACGCCACCTTCCGGGTCTGCGGCCACCAGCCGGCCGGGGACGCCTGCACGGCGGGCGTCTCGGGGCTGGCCGAGATGATCGCCTCGACCCCGATCCCGATCGGCCCGGCCTCGCCGCCGGCCATCCCCGCCGCCCCGGTGCCCAGCTCCTAGTCCAGGTAGCCGCGCAGCTGCTCGGCGAAGGCGTGCTCCCGGAGCTTGACCAGGGTCTTGGACTCGATCTGGCGGATCCGCTCCCTGGTCACGCCGAACAGCACGCCGATCTCCTCCAGGGTCCGCGGGCGGCCGTCGTCCAGGCCGTAGCGGAGCTGGACGACCTGGCGCTCGCGGTCCCCCAGCGTGGCCAGCACCGCCTCCAGGTGCTGGCGCAGCAGCAGGAAGGTGGCGGACTCGGCCGGTGAGGCCGCGTCCGCGTCCTCGATCAGGTCGCCGAGCGCGACGTCGTCCTCCTCGCCGACCGGGGTGTGCAGCGAGATCGGCTCCTGGGCCAGCCGGAGCAGCTCGCGCACCCGGGCCTCGGTCAGCTCCAGGGCGACGGCGATCTCGGCCGGGCCCGGCTCGGTCCCGCTCTCCTGGAGCAGCGCGCGCTGCACCCGGATGACCCGGTTGATCAGCTCGACCACGTGCACCGGCACCCGGATCGTCCGCGCCTGGTCGGCCAGCGCCCGGCTCATCGCCTGGCGGATCCACCAGGTCGCGTAGGTCGAGAACTTGTACCCGCGGGCGTAGTCGAACTTCTCCACCGCCCGGATCAGGCCGAGGTTGCCCTCCTGGACCAGGTCCAGCATGGTGAGGCCGCGGCCGATGTAGCGCTTGGCGACCGAGACCACCAGACGCAGGTTGGCCTCGATCAGCCGCCGTTTGGCCATCCGCCCGGTCACCACCAGGGTGTCCAGCTCCCCGGCCAGCGGGTCGGGCGGCGGCGGCTCGCGGTTGAGCCGCTCCTCCGCGAACAGGCCGGCCTCGATCCGGCGGGCCAGCTCCACCTCCTCGGCGGCGTTCAGCAGCCGGATCCGGCCGATCTCGCGCAGGTACTGGCGGAAGAGGTCCGCCGCCGGGCCGGTGGCACCCGCCGGGCCGGGGTCGGGCTCGGCGTCGAGGTCCGGCTCGGCCTCGGACCCCGGCTCCGCCGCCCGACCGGCGGCGGGCACGGCATCGGGATCGGGGTCGGCGGCCCCGGGGTGGCCCTCCGGGAGGCCCTGCGCGGGCACCCGGGCACCGTCGGCGGGCGGCGGGCCGGCCCGGCCGTGGTCGTCGTCGTGGGGGGCGAGCGGATCGGTGGTCGGGCGGGCGGTCGCGGCTAGGCCTTGGTCCACGGGCATCCCTCGGGGCGGGCGCGACTCTGGCGGACCCGCGCGCTGGACGGAGGTGGGACGCCCTCCAGTGTGCGGTACGCCACGCTTCGTGGCCGAGACTCGTGCGCGGACTTTCTCCGGCGGGCCGCGAGGGCCGCTCCCCCGGGAGGCACCCGCGCCGGCGTCGGGCCGGACCCGGCGTCAGAGCGCGGCGGCGCCCCGGCTGCGCAGGCTCTGCCCGTACTGCTGGAGCTGCCACAGCTCGGTCTGCACCGCGTGCAGTTCCTCGGCGGAGGCCCGGGTGCCGAGCCGCTGGAGGTGCCCGCGGACCTCCTCGACGCGGCGGTCGACCGCCAGCAGCCGCAGTTTGACCAGGAACTCCCCGGCGTAGATCGCGTCCACCTTGCGGCGCGAGCGCACCGGTTCGACGATCAGCTCGGTGACCAGCGAACGGACCCGGTCGTCCGGGGCCGCCTCGCGGACCGTACTGGTGAAGTCGGCCAGGGTGGCCCCGTACGCGGCGCCGCCGGCCTGGCCGATGGCGCGGCGCACGGCGGTGTACGGCGGCGTGGGGAACTCGTCCTCGCCGTAGTGGTCGAAGGCCGGGCTGACCAGGTCCGGGTGCTGCAGGGCCAGCTTGAGCAGCTCGCGCTCGACGAACTGGGCCGGGTCCCGCGGGTTGAGCCGGAAGGCCGGCGGGGCGGAGCGGACCGGCTGGGCCTGCTCGGGGCGGCGCTGCTGGCCGTTGGCGCGCGGGTTCTGCTGGCGCTCGCGCTCCCAGCGGGCCAGCTGGGAGATCCGGCGGACCACGAACTGCTCGTCCAGGATGCCGAGCATGCCGGCCAGCCGGACGGCGTACTCGTGCTGGATCGAGCGGTCCTTGATCTTGGCGACGATCGGCGCGGCCTCCTCCAGGGCCGCCGAGCGGCCCTCCGGGTTCTCCACCCGGTGCCGGGCGACGGCCGAGCGCAGCGCGAACTCGAACAGCGGGACGGGGTTGTCGATCAGCTCCCGGACCGCCTCGTCGCCCTTGGCCAGGCGCAGGTCGCACGGGTCCATGCCGCCGGGGCTGACCGCGATGGAGGTCTTGGCGGCGAACTTCTGGTCGTCCTCGAAGGCCCGCAGGGCGGCCTTCTGGCCGGCCGCGTCGCCGTCGAAGGTGAAGACCGTCTCGCCGCGGTACTGGGAGGTGTCCATCAGCAGCCGGCGGATGATCTTGATGTGGTCCTCGGCGAAGGCGGTGCCGCAGGTGGCCACCGCCGTGGTGACCCCGGCCAGGTGGCAGGCCATGACGTCGGTGTAGCCCTCGACCACCACCGCCCGGCCCGTCTTGGCGATCTCCTTCTTCGCCAGGTCGATGCCGTACAGCACGTGGGACTTCTTGTAGATCGGCGTCTCGGGCGTGTTGAGGTACTTCGGGCCGTTGTCGTCCTCGCGCAGCCGGCGGGCGCCGAAGCCGACCGTCTCACCGGCGATGTCGCGGATCGGCCAGACCAGCCGGCCCCGGAAGCGGTCGATCAGGCCGCCGCGCTGGCCCTGCGAGGCCAGGCCGCCGAGCAGGATCTCCTTGTCGCTGAAGCCCTTGCCGCGCAGGTAGCGGACCAGGTTCTCCCAGCCGGCCGGGGCGTAGCCGACGCCGAAGGTCGCCGCCGCCGCCTCGTCGAAACCGCGCTCGGCGAGGAAGCGCCGCCCGATCTCGGCCTCCGGCGAGCCGAGCTGCTCCCGGAACCAGGCGGCGGCCACCTTGTGCGCCTCGACCAGCCGGGTGCGCTCGCCCTGCTGGTGGCGGGGGCTGTAGCCGCCCTCCTCGTAGCGGAGCGTGATGTTGGCCTGGGCGGCCATCCGCTCGACGGCCTCGGCGAAGGTGAAGTGCTCGATCTTCATCAGGAAGGCGATGGTGTCGCCGTTCTCCTGGCAGCCGAAGCAGTGGAAGACGCCCTTGGCGGGGTTCACGTAGAAGGAGGCGGACTTCTCGTCGTGGAACGGGCAGACGCCCTTGTACTCGCCACCGCCACCGTTGGTGAGCTGTACGTAGTCGCCGACCACCACGTCGATCGGCAGTGCGCTCCGCACCGCCTGTACGTCTTCGTCCCTGATCCGCCCGGCCACCCCGGAAGTCTACTGGGGCGGCGCGGGTTGCCGACCGCGCCGGGGCGGCCTCCTCACGACCGGGGCGGCCCCACCAGTCTGGCGTGCAGCGCCAGGGCGGAGGCGTCGGTGAGGGTGGCGATCTGGTCGATCACCGCGCGGAGGGCGCCGCGGTCGTCCTCCGCCTCGCGGTAGAGGGTGGCGAAGACCGGGTCCAGGCCCTCGGGCGCCCGCTCGGCGAGGACGTGGGCCAGCTCGGCGATCACGATCCGCTGGCGGGCCCGGAGCTGGGCCTGCTCGTCGCGCTGCATCACGAAGCGCACCGCGACGGCCTTGAGCACCGCGCACTCCAGCCGGACGTCCCGCGGCACCACCAGCTCGGCCGCGTACCGGCTGAGCCGGCCGGGGCCGTAGCGGGCCCGGGTCGCCTGCTCGGCGGCCAGGCAGAAGCGGCCGATCAGCTGGCTGGTGAGGTCCTTCAGCCCGGCCCGGGCGCGGGCCGAGCCGTCGTAGGCGCTGGGCCACCACTCCTGGCCGAGCAGCCGGTCCAGCGCGGCGGCTAGCTCCTCGGGCTCGGCGTCCGGCGCGTAGCGCTCGGCCACCTTGAACAGCTCGGCGCGCTCGCTCGGGGCACGCAGCACGGCCGGCTCGATGTGGCCGGCCTGGAGGCCGTCCTCCACGTCGTGGGTGGAGTAGGCGACGTCGTCGGACCAGTCCATCACGGTGGCCTCGAAGCACTTGCGCCCGGGCGGGGTGCCGGCCCGCAGCCAGCGGAACACCGGCAGGTCGTCGGCGTAGACGCCGTACTTGGACGAGGCCGGGTCGACCGGGTGCGCGCCGTACGTCCAGGGGTACTTGGTGGCGGCGTCCAGTGCGGCCCGGGTCAGGTTGAGGCCGACGCTGCGGCCGGGCCAGGGGGCGAGCCGGGCGGGCTGCTCGTCCTGCGGGGCGAAGCGCTTGGGCTCCAGGCGGGTCAGGATGCGCAGCGACTGCGCGTTGCCCTCGAAGCCGCCGCAGGCCTCGGCGGCCTGGTCGAGGGCCTCCTCGCCGGTGTGGCCGAACGGCGGGTGGCCGATGTCGTGGGCCAGGCAGGCGGTCTCGACGAGGTCCGGGTCGCAGCCGAGGGCGGCGCCCAACTCCCGCCCGACCTGGGCGCATTCGAGCGAGTGGGTGAGCCTGGTCCGGGGGAAGTCACTGCGCATCGGGGCAACGACCTGGGTGGTGCCGGCGAGTCGGCGCAGGGCCGCGGAGTGCAGCACGCGGGCGCGGTCGCGCTGGAAGGCCGTCCGGCCCGGGCGCTTGTCCGGCTCGGGCACCCAGCGGGCCTCGGCGGCGTGGTCGTACGGGAACGGGGCGTCGGGGAGGCGGTGTGCAGTGTCGTCCATATGCCAATCACCGTACGCCGCCGCTCCGACAGCCGGGATGTGCCGCGCGCGAAGGGGTGCGGGCCGGGACGTGAACCCTGGCCGTCCGGCCGGGGCCGGTCCGGCACCCGGCCGGACCGGCACCCGGCCGGACCGGCACCCGGCCGGCGGGGGCTCAGCCCCGGACGGCCTTCAACACGGCTGCTGCCACGCCCTCCTGGCCCCTCGCGTTGGGGTGGATCGCCGCCAGCCCGGGGGCCGGGAACGGCGGCTCCACCCAGCGGGCCGCCTCGCCGGCGCACATGTCGTGACCGGCCGAGGGCGCGGCCGCGTCCACGAAGACGGCGCCCGCCGTCTCCGCGCGCCGCTTGAGCATCGCGTTCAACTGCTGCTCCTTCTCCGCGATGAAGCCGAGGTCGGCCGCGGCCAGGGCCCGGCCGAGCACCGGTGCGCAGCTCGCCGGGTCGGCCGGCAGCAGCACCGGGTAGCCGACCACGTAGACGCGGGCCTGCGGGGAGCGGCGCTTGACCTCCTGCAGCACCTGGCCCAGCCGTTCGCCGGCGGTGTCCACCTTGCGCTGCACCTGGTCGGCGGCGCCGCCGGCGGAGGCGTAGTGGTCCTTGCACGGCGCCGGCGCCCGCCCCGAGCCGATCAGGCTCTTCACCACGTCCGCCAGGTTCTCCTTGGCGCACTCGCCGACGACCTCCATGAACCCGGCGTCGTTGCCGCCGATCCCGACCGTGACCAGGCGGGTGGCCGGGGAGAGCGCGTCCAGCTGCGGCGGGTTGACCCCGCCGCCGTCGGTCTCCTGGGAGCCGGTGAGGTCCCCGGTGCGGGCACCGCTGCAGCTGACGTCCTTGAACCGGTCGTCCGCCAGGCCGAGGGCCTTCGCCACCAGGGACGGGTAGTTGACGGCCGAGCGGGCGCAGCCCCTCGGTTCGCCCACCTGCGGGGCGATCTTCAGCCCGGAGGTGTAGGAGTCCCCGAGGGCGACGTAGGGGCCGGTGGGGAGCGGGGTCGGGGTGGGGGTGGCCCGCACCGGCTCGGGGCCGCCCGGTGACCGGGCAGCGGTACCCGCGGCACCGCCGCCGCTGCAGGCGGCCAGCAGCAACGCGGCCAGCCCGGTGGCCAGAACCGCGGTCGGGCGTGTGGACACGGACATGGAATCCCCCCGGGGGCCGGAGCCGGCGACGCATCTCTTCACGGCGGCCCGTCCCCCGGGCACCTCACCGCCAACGAACGACGGCGCCCGAACTCTCCCGCCCGGGGCGGAGAGTCCGGCGGACGCCGGCGCGCGGACTACTCGGGGCCGCGCTCGTGCTCGGCCAGGAACTGCTCGAAGCGCCGGCCCAGCTCGTCCGCCGACGGCAGGTCGACCGGCTCGGCCAGCAGGCTCTCCCGGCCCTCCGCCCCCGCGACCGCGTCGTACTGGCCCTCCATGCCGCGGATCGCGGAGCGCAACTCGCCGTCCCCGTGGGCCAGCTGCTCCTCGATGTCGGCGTACACCTCGCCCACCCGCTCGCGCAGCCGGGTGCCCGGCAGCACCAGGCCGGTGGCGGACTGCACGGCCTCCAGGATCAGCACCGCGGCCGCCGGGTAGGCCGAGCGCGCCACGTAGTGCGGCACGTGCACGGCGAAGCCCAGCACGTCGTGCCCGGCCTCGGCCAGCCGGTACTCGAGCAGCGCCTGCGCGCTGCCCGGCACCTGGGCCTGCTCGAACCACTGCGGGTAGCCGGCGGCGAGGTCCAGCCGGGTGCCGTGCGGGGTCAGGCCGACCGGGCGGGTGTGCGGCACGCCCATCGGGATGCCGTGGAAGTCCAGCGTCAGCCGGACCTCGAAGCGCTCGACGAGCCGGCGCACGGCCGCGCCGAAGCGCTCCCACTCGACGTCCGGCTCGGGCCCGGTGAGCAGCAGGAACGGCGAGCCGGCCGCGTCGTGGACCAGTTGGAGGAGGATCTCCGGCGGCTCGTAGGAGGCCCAGTGCTCGCGGTCGAACAGCATCGCGGGGCGGCGGGCCCGGTAGTCCACCAGGCGGTCGTGGTCGAAGCGGGCCACCACCTGCGGCTCGCCCTCCTCCAGCAGGTGGGCGACCACCTGGCCGCCGGCCTCGCCGGCGTCCATGAAGCCCTCGAAGTGGTGGAGCAGCACCAGGCCCGCGCCGGTGTCGGCCAGCGCGGCCCTCGCCGCGGCCACGGCGGCCACGCCCTGCTGATCCAGCTCGTACAGCTCCTGGGGATCACGCACCGCGCACCCACACCCCGTTCTCTACTCGTCGACCGGTACCGGCTTGTCGTCGTCTCCAGCGTGCCGGACGCCGCCGGAATTCCCGCCGGCCGCGGCCGTCGCGCGGCCGCTTCCCCGGGGAACGCCCGGCGACCCGCCGGGGTGCCCCGGCGGCGCGCCGCGATGCCCTCCGGACCATGATCGCACCCGGCGGCAAACCCGCTGGTCACGGGCGCCCGAAGCCCCTCCCGGGCGTGCGTCCGGAAGGCCCGCGCGCCCATTCGTGTGCTGCGAGGTGACGCACCGCCTTCTGGCGGGTATCGTCCTCTCGCTGCCTCGCATCGCCGCGTCGTCGTCACGTCGTCCGTAACGCCGTCGATCACGTCCCGGCCCGGTGCTCGGCCAGTCACCCACGACGCATCTTGCCTTCATCTGGCCGCCTGCTCCCCTTCGCGCTCACGTTTCCTCTTCGGCCATCTCGCGGACGCACACTGTCCCCTCGCTCATCCCGCCGGACCGGTCCGTCGACCCGTGTCCGTTCCGGCACCGCGCTGCCCGCCTCCGGGGCCGCCGCCCCCACCCCGTCCGACCGGTCCTCCGGCGTGCGCGGTCACGGGCGGGCGGATTCCGGGGCCGGGGCGAACGTCCACGCAGCCCGAGCCGCACCCCGGCGCGGGACGCGCCCTCCGACCGATGAAGGACCGATGGTTCCGTGCCCGTACCTGTCATCCTCACCGGCCGCACCGTGCGGCTGGAGCCCCTTGCCGCGCACCATGCCGAGGCCATCGCCGAGGCCGGCGCCGAGGACCGTACGACCTACGCCTTCACCCCCGTCCCGCACGGCCTGGAAGCGGCCCGCGACTACATCGCGCGCGCTCTCGCCGACCGGGCCGCGGGCCGGGCGCTGCCGTTCGCGACGGTGAACCTCGCGGACGGCCGGGTGGTCGGCTCCACCCGGTTCCTCGAACTCGACTACTGGCAGGGCCCGGTCGTCTGGCCGCCGGTGCCCGGCGTGCCGTTCGGCGATCCGGCCACGGCCGTCCCGGACGCCGCCGAGATCGGCAACACCTGGCTCTCCCCGCGTGCCCAGGGCACCGGCGTCAACGCCGAGGCGAAGCTGCTGATGCTGCGGTACGCCTTCGAGGAGTGGCGGGTGCAGCGGATCTCGATGCGCGCGGACGCCCGCAACCTGCGCTCCCGAGCCGCGATCGAGCGCCTCGGCGCGACGTCCGAGGGCGTCCGCCGGGCACACTCGCGCGGGCTGGACGGGGTGGTGCGCTCCACCGCGTTCTACTCGATCCTCGACTCCGAGTGGCCCGCCGTGCGGGACATCATCGAGCTGCGGATCGCCGCCGCCACCTCGCCGAGCGCCCCGGAACGCGCGCTCAACCAGGAGTGCCTTAGACACGGCGGCGGTGCTGGGCAGCTGATCACGGCCTGACCGGCGGCCCGCCGGTCGCGGCGTGCTCCAGCAGCCGGGCGAGCAGCCCTGGATCGGCGCCCGCCGGCGGCGACCAGCGGCCGGGGGCGGCCTCCACGACGGCCGAGACCGGACGCCAGCCGCCCCGGACCCGGGCGACCGCGACGTCCCAGACGGCGTAGCCGCTCCGGTGGCACAGCCGGACGGCGCCGTCGCGGGTGTGGACGCGCCCCAGCCGGGGGTCGAGGGCGGCCGACGACGGGCCGGTCCGCAGCCGCTGCCACTGCGCGTCCGTCCACACCACGTCGGGGACGGGATGCGGGCGCGGCACCAGCATGCCGTCGCGGCCCGGGCCGTCCGGGACGCTGCCGGGCTCCGGGAAGGCCCAGGTCGGCAGCGGCTCCCGGGCAGCCAGCCAGTCCGCCGGGATGCCGGCGGAGCCGGTGCGCGCCGCCACCACGCCGCCGGTGATCGCGGCGACCGTGTCCATGTCCCCGCCGGCCGCGATCGCCTCCCGGACGGCGGCCGGGTAGTCGGCCAGCCGCCGGGCGGCGCACCAGAGCGCGTACGGGACGGTGTCGGCGGCGCTCGTCCGGCTCCCGTTGCCGAGCACCCGGGCGGCGGCGTCGACACCGGCGCCCGGCTCGGCGAGCAGGCCGACCGCCTCGGTCAGGCCGTTCCGGACGGCGCCGGCGGGCGTGTGGTGGCGGACCGCCGCCAGGAAGGCCTCCGGCGTCACCTCCCGGGCCCGCGCGCGCACCGCGAGGGCGGCCGCCACCGCGACGGCGATCGCGCCGTCCACGGCTTGCGGGTGGGTGTGGGTGATCACCGCCGTCGCGGCGGCCAACCGGACGACCTCGTCCAGGTCCGCGGCGCACGCGGCCCCCAGCGGTGCCACCCGCATCGCGGCGCCGTTGCCGTACGAGCCCTGGCCGTCGAAGAGTTCGGCGGCCAGGGCCCGGGCGTCACCGCCCTCGCGGATCAGCCGGAGCAGCCGGTTGGCCGCCGGGCCGTACCCCCGGTCGAAGTCGTGGCGGCAGGCGAAGGCGTAGGTGAGGTCGAAGCTGTCGAGGGCCCCGCGTTCGGTGTGGGCCGCGTACACCGAGCAGGCCATCTCGGTGTCGTCGGTCCACGGCCAGGGGCCGGGCGGGGCGGTGCGGGCGGCGAAGTGGGCCGCGGCGGTTCCGGGGACGAAGAACTGGGCGCCGAGGGCGTCGCCGACGGAGAGGCCGTTGAGCGCGTCGAGCGCGGGACCGGTGTGGAGGGAAGTCATCGCGGCCAGCCCACCCGCTGGAGCGGCGCGCGTCAACCCGATTGACGGCCCGCTCCCCCGACGGGCGATGTTCCGCATACCCCCGACCCGGGCGGGAAGCACCCCGGCATGACCCGCACGGACCTCCTCGACCCCCTGCTGCTGCTTGGCGCCGACCAGCAGCACATCGTCACCCGGGCACAGCTGCGCCGGCTCGGGGTGCCGTCCGGCACCATCGCGCACCGGCTGCGGCCCGGCGGCCCCTGGCAGCAGGTGCTGCCCCGGGTGATCTGCCTGCAGAGCGGGCGGCTGACCCCGCATCAGCGGCTGCGCGCGGCGCTCGCGTACGCAGCGCCGAAGGGGCGGTCGGCGCGGCCCGGCGAGGTGCTGCTGACCGGGGAGGCGGTCCTGGCCTCGGCCGGGCTGCCGTCCGCCGGGCACCCGGCGGACCTCGGGGACGTCGACGTGCTGATCGCGGGCCCGCGCCGGGTCTCGGACCGGGGTTTCGTCCGGATCCACCGGGCCGCCGGGCCGCTGCCGGGCGGGTTCGAGCGGGACGACGGGCTCTGGAGCACGACGGTCGCCCGGGCGCTGGCCGACCTCGTACCGCGGGAGGGCGGCCGGCGCCGGTTCCGGGCGCTCTGCGCGGAGGCGGTCCAGCGGCGGCACTGCGACCTCGGCGAGCTGCTGGACCAGTTGCTCGCCCGGCCGGGGGCGCCCGCACTGCCGCAGGTCGCCCAGGTGGTGGAGGACCTCACCGCCGGAGTGCGCTCGGTCGTCGAGGGCGAGGCCCGTGAGCTGGTCCGCGGGGCCGGCCTGCCGGAACCGCTCTGGAACCCGGTGCTGTTCCTGGACGGGCGCTTCCTCGCCGTCCCCGACGCCTACTGGCCGCAGGCCTGCGTGGCACTGGAGATCGACTCCCGGGCCTGGCACCTGCGCCCGGCCGACCACGAGCGCGGGCTGGCGCGGGCCAACCGCCTCACCGCGGCCGGACTCCCGGTCGTCCGCGCCACGCCGGTGCAGCTGCGGCGGGAGCCGGAGCCCGTGCTGCGGGAGCTGCGGACCCTGCTCGCCACCGGCCCGCACGGGCCGCACGCGCGGATCGGCTGGCGGCGGGCCCGGTAGGGCGAGGGCGGCGGGCCCGCGGGGGCGGCGGTGTGCGGGCGTAGCGACGTGCGGGCGTACCGGTGGGCGGGCGCGGTCCGGTCGGCGCGTGGGCTCAGGCCGGGTCCTGGGCGGCGCCGGCGGACTCGGCCGCGGCCACCAGCCGCTGGAGTTCGGCGAGGTGGGCGGCCAGCGCCTTGCGGCCGGCCTTGGTGGCGCCGAGCCAGGTCCGCGGACGCTTGCCGACGTACCCCTTCTTCACCACCACGTATCCGGCCTCCTCCAGGGCGGCCGCCGCCTTGCTGAGCGTCGAGTCGGAGACCTCGCAGTGGTCCCGGACGGTGGCGAACTCGGCCTCGGTGCAGGCGCTCAGGAAGGCCAGCACGATCAGCCGGGTCGGGTGCTGGAGCAGCGGGTCGAGCGCGGCCGGCATCAGCGGGCCGCCGGCATCCGGCGGATCGACGCGGTGAGCCGGTCCGTGGCCACCCAGAAGGCCGCGCCCGCCGCCAAGCCCGCCGCCGCGCCCATCCAGCGCGCACCGCCGCCCGCCAGCCAGGCGAGCAGCAGGGCGGCCAGGCCCACCAGGATCACCGCGAGGACGGCCAGGACCACCGGCCGACCGATGCCGGACGGCGCCATGCGGTGCACGATGCCGCCCTGGTTCACGGCGACCCGGGCCAGCGCACCCGTCAGGGCGGCGAAGAGCGCCCCGAACAGCCCGCCCAGCCAGCCCATCCCGGCTCCGATCGCCTGTCCGACGCCGGTGCCGTAGACGGTGAACGCCACCGCGAAGGCCGGTCCGTACCAGCCGGGAAGGCGGCCCGGTGCCTGGGCGGCGGCCCTGGCCCGGTCGGCCAGGCGCAGCGCCTCGGCGGCGGGCAGGTCGACGGCGGACCGGTCGGCGGCGGGCGGGTCGGCGGGTTCGGCGGCGTTCATGGATCCCCCTGGAGTGCCCGGAGCCCCGTGGGCGCCCCGGCGTTGCTGGTACTTCCACTATGGCATCTACTTTCCGATGTGGAAAGTACTTTCCAGGGCCGATGACTCAGCAGCGGGCGTCGATCTCCTGGAAGGAGCCGTAGTGGTCGGCCGTCCAGTACTGCTCACCGGTACCGCCGGTGACGACGCGTCGGGCGCCGCGGTCGCCGGAGCCCGGGGTCACGACGGTGTACTCGTGGTAGTAGCCGGAGGCCTTGCGCGGGAGGCGGTTCTCCCGGTTCTCGAAGACGATGCCGTCCGAGCGGTACGGGTAGGGGCCGCCCTTGGCGATCAGGCCGAGGGTGTCGACGGCCTGGGCGGGCAGTTTGGTGCGGCAGACGTCGGCCAGCGCGGGGTCGGTGGGCACCCAGACGCCGGCCGGGGCCGGGGTGGTGCCGGCGGGCGGGGAGGGCTTCGGAGCGGAGGGCTTCGGGCCGGTGGCGCTCGCTCCGGTGGAGGCGGCGCCGGTGGTTTTCGGGCTGTCCGCCCCGTCGTTCGAGAGCCGGCACCCGGCGAGCGCGGCGAGTGCGCAGAGGAGGACGGCCACCAGGGCGAACAGGCGGTGCTTGCTGGTCATGCGCTCCAGCTTGGCAGCCGGCCGGGCTGTGGCCGGCCAGCCACACGCGTGGCCGCGGCCACACCCGCGGCCGCTCGTCGGGTGCGACGGGCGGGCGGCGCGGGTGGGCAGAGGGACGCTATGGCGGACCGGACGGGCAGACCCGGGCGGCCGGGCGGGCACGCTCTTCGGCCCGGCGGCGGCCGGGCGCGCAGACCTTCGGGCAGAGTCCCCGCCGTTGCCCGCCGTTCTCCGCGGGCCCTCCGCACAGACAGACGAGCGGGGCGGGGACGGACGCCATTGTCCGTTCCCGCCCCGCTCGCGTTACGTACGCCGGTTCTCCTGCGCCGAGCTCCGGTGTACGCCCCTCCCCGGTGGGAGGGGGTGCGGTCAGTGACCGCGTCGGCGGTGCCCCGGCCGATGCCTGGCCGGGGCTCCGCGTCAGCGCGAGTCGCTGCCCGCCGTCTCGATGGCGGCGCGGCCTGCCTCCAGGCGCGCCACCGGGATCCGGAAGGGGGAGCAGGAGACGTAGTCCAGCCCCACCTCGTGGAAGAAGTGCACCGACTCCGGGTCGCCGCCGTGCTCGCCGCAGACGCCCAGCTTGAGGTCGGGGCGGGTGGCCCGGCCGGCCTCGACGGCGTGCTTGACCAGCGCGCCGACACCGTCGCGGTCGATCGTCTCGAACGGGGAGACCCCGAAGATGCCCTTCTCCAGGTAGGCCGTGAAGAACGAGGCCTCCACGTCGTCCCGGGAGAAGCCCCAGACCGTCTGGGTGAGGTCGTTGGTGCCGAAGGAGAAGAACTCGGCGGCCTCGGCGATCTGGCCGGCCGTCAGGGCGGCCCGGGGCAGCTCGATCATGGTGCCGAGCTTGATGTCCAGCTGGACGCCGGTGGACTGGGCGACCTCGGCCAGCACGCGATCGCACTCGTCGCGCACCAGCTCCAGCTCCTGGACGGTGCCGACCAGCGGGATCATCACCTCGGGACGGGGGTCCCCGCCGGCCAGCTTGCGCTCGGCGGCGGCCTCGGCGATGGCGCGCACCTGCATGCCGAACAGGCCGGGGATGACCAGGCCGAGGCGGACGCCGCGCAGGCCGAGCATCGGGTTCTGCTCGTGCAGCTTGTGCACCGCCTGGAGCAGTCGCAGGTCGTTCTCGTTCGGGTCCTTGCGGGCCTCGGCGAGGGCGACGCGCACCGAGAGCTCGGTGATGTCCGGCAGGAACTCGTGCAGCGGCGGGTCGAGCAGGCGAACGGTGACGGGCAGCCCGTCCATCGCCTGGAAGAGCTCCAGGAAGTCGCCCTTCTGCAGCGGCAGCAGGGTGGAGAGCGCGGTCTCGCGGTCCTTGTCGTTGTCCGCCAGGATCAGGTGCTCGACCTCCTTGCGGCGCTCCTCGCCGAGGAACATGTGCTCGGTGCGGCAGAGGCCGATGCCCTGGGCGCCGTAGCGACGGGCGCGGCCGCCGTCCTCGGAGTTGTCGGCGTTGGCCCGCACGGCCAGCCGGCGGCGGCCGTCGGCGTGCGACATCAGCCGGTGCACGGCCTGGACGAGACCGCCCTGGACGTCGGCGCCGGCGTGCAGGGTGCCCTCGAAGTACTCGACCACCGGGGACGGCAGGACGGGTACCTCGCCCAGGTAGACCTTGCCGCTCGCACCGTCGATGGAGACGATGTCGCCCTCTTCCAGCACCAGGCCGTCGGAGGTGGTCATCCGGCGGCGCTTGGTGTCGACCTCCAGCTCCTCGGCACCGCAGACACAGGTCTTGCCCATGCCGCGGGCGACGACGGCGGCGTGCGAGGTCTTGCCGCCGCGCGAGGTGAGGATGCCCTCGGCGGCGATCATGCCGTCCAGGTCGTCCGGGTTGGTCTCGCGGCGGACCAGGATGACCTTCTCGCCGGACCGGGACCACTTGACGGCGGTGTAGGAGTCGAAGACCACCTTGCCGATCGCGGCGCCGGGCGAGGCGGCCAGGCCCCAGGCGATCTGCTTGGACTCGGCGTTCGGCGCGAAGCGCGGGAACATCAGCTGGGAGAGCTGACCGCCGGTGACCCGCATCAGGGCCTCGTCCAGGTCGATCAGGCCCTGGTCGACCAGCTGGACGGCGATCCGGAAGGCGGCGGCGGCGGTGCGCTTGCCGACCCGGGTCTGGAGCATCCAGAGCTTGCCGCGCTCGATGGTGAACTCGATGTCGCAGAGGTCGCGGTAGTGGTTCTCGAGCTTCTGCATGATCGTCATCAGCTCGTCGTACGACTTCTTGTCGAGCTGTTCGAGATCGGCGAGCGGCAGGGTGTTGCGGATGCCGGCGACGACGTCCTCGCCCTGCGCGTTGGAGAGGTAGTCGCCGTAGACGCCGACGGCGCCCGTGGAGGGGTCGCGGGTGAAGGCGACACCGGTGCCGGAGTCCTCGCCGAGGTTGCCGAACACCATGGAACAGACGTTGACGGCGGTGCCCAGGTCGTTCGGGATGCGCTCCTGGCGGCGGTAGAGCCGCGCGCGGTCGCCGTTCCAGGAGTGGAAGACGGCGTGGATGGCGAGATCCATCTGCTCGCGCGGGTCCTGCGGGAAGGCCCGGCCGGTCTCGCGCTGGACGATGCCCTTGAACACCTCGACCAGTTCCTGGAGGTCGGAAGCGTCCAGGTCCAGGTCGTTGACGGTGCCCTTGGCGTGCTTGGCCTCGTCCAGGGCCTCCTCGAACAGCTCGCCGTCGACGCCCAGCACGGTCTTGCCGAACATCTGGACCAGGCGGCGGTAGGAGTCCCAGGCGAAACGCTCGTTGCCGGACTGCGCGACCAGACCGACCACCGAGGTGTCGGAGAGGCCGATGTTCAGGACGGTGTCCATCATGCCGGGCATGGAGAACTTGGCCCCGGACCGGACCGAGACCAGCAGCGGGTCGTCGGCCTGGCCGAGCTGCTTG
Organism: Kitasatospora sp. NPDC028961; assembly: GCF_055564815.1. NCBI lineage: Bacteria > Bacillati > Actinomycetota > Actinomycetes > Kitasatosporales > Streptomycetaceae > Kitasatospora > Kitasatospora sp. NPDC028961. The sequence goes on from NZ_JBVHVO010000003.1 coordinate 488,604, forward strand.
CCCATCTCCTGCTCGAGGGCGTCCAGGTGGGCGCTGATCTCCTTGTGGAGGGAGGCGGGCTCGCTGCCGGTCTCCAGGAAGACCTTGCAGGCCTCGGTGGTGATGGTGAACCCCGGAGGGACGGGGAGGCCCAGGTTGGTCATCTCGGCCAGGTTCGCGCCCTTGCCGCCGAGAAGATCCTTGAGGTCCTTGTTTCCTTCGGTGAAGGAGTAAACAAACTTCTGCTGGGACGGCACGGGTCGGTCTCCTCGCACACGGTTGCCCTGACGCCGGAGAACATACCCATTTCGAAGGCACTTCCGCGCCGCCAATAGGCCGTATGAGGCCGGTACCCAGTGGTAACCCAACAGATCGAATGCACGTAAAGGCGTTCACCTCTGTTGGTGAAATCGTCCGGATGACGCGAGCATTCCTTCAAGTCTTGAACTCAAGGAAACAGGAAGATCACACGAGGGGGACGCAGGGTAGCGGTCGGCGGTCCAGCGTGTTGCCCCGGCTTGATTTCCTGCACCCCGAGCACCCGATCCCGCGCCACCCCCTTCGGGAAGCGATTCCCTGCCGACCTGTCCATTTCGTCACCTGAAGGGCCGTCAGTCGCCACCGTATGTGGCAAGCGTCACGGACGCATCTCGCCCGTCGGGCGTAGGTCTCCTCCGCCGATCGTCGCACTGCGTCCGGATTCGTGCCCGTTCCGTGATACTCGCGCACCAAAAAGGAGCCCTCTTGTCCAGATGGGACAAGAGGGCTGGGACGCGATGGCGAGAGGTCGCCGAGCGCCATTTTTGCCGAAGCGGCCAGATCAACCGCCAGAGGTGTCCGATTCGGCGTCTGCGCTGGGGAGAGCGCAGTCATACGGATCGTCCAACCAGCCTTCCGGCAGAACCACCCGGTTGTTGCCGCTCGTACGCCCGCGCGGCCCGTCCGCACCGGCCGGCCAGAGCTGTGACTGCTCCACCATGGACAGGGTTTCGGCCAATTCGGCCAAGGAGGAGGAGTTCGCCAGCTTCACCCGCAGCTCGGAGCCGACCGAGAAGCCCTTGGTGTACCAGGCGACGTGCTTGCGGAAGTCGATCACGCCGCGGGTCTCGTCCCCCAGCCACTCCCCGAGCAGCTGCGCGTGGCGCACCATCGCCCGCGCCACGTCGGCGAAGCTCGGGCGGGCGTAGTCGACCTCGCCCTCGAAGATCGAGACCAGGTCCTTGAACAGCCACGGCCGGCCGAGGCAGCCGCGCCCGACCACCACCCCGTCGCAGCCGGTCTCGCGCATCATCCGCACCGCGTCGTCCGCCGACCAGATGTCGCCGTTGCCGAGCACCGGGATGTGCGCCGGGACGGACTCGCGCAGCCGGGCGATCGCCGACCAGTCCGCCGTGCCCCCGTAGTGCTGGGCGGCGGTGCGCCCGTGCAGGGCGATGGCGGCCACGCCCTCCTCGGCGCCGATCCGACCCGCGTCCAGGTAGGTGAGGTGGTCGTCGTCGATGCCCTTGCGCATCTTCATGGTGACCGGGAGGTCCCCCGCGTTCGCCACGGCCTCGCGCAACAGCTCGCGCAGCAGGTTGCGCTTGTACGGCAGCGCCGAGCCGCCGCCCTTGCGGGTCACCTTGGGGACGGGGCAGCCGAAGTTGAGGTCGATGTGGTCGGCCAGGCCCTCGTCGGCGATCATCCGGGCGGCCTTGCCGACGGTCACCGGGTCCACTCCGTACAGCTGGATCGAGCGCGGCTTCTCGCTCGCGTCGAACTTGATCAGCTGCATGGTCTTGGCGTTGCGCTCGACCAGGGCCCGGGTGGTGATCATCTCGCTCACGTACAGGCCCTTGCCGCCGCTCTGCTCGCGGCAGAGGGTGCGGAAGGGTGCGTTGGTGATGCCGGCCATGGGTGCCAGGACGACCGGCGGCCACACCCGCATCGGGCCGATCGTCAGCGGCGCGAACTCGGAGCTGGTCGCGGGCGCGGCGGCGGTCGCGTTCGCGGCGGCGGGTGCCGTGGCGGACGCGGTCGCGGGCGCGGATGCCGTGGCGGGCGCGGTGGTGTCGAGCGTGGCTGTCATGCGCGGCTGACCTCGTGGACGGGGGCTCGGGACTCTTCATTGTCCCCCACCGCGCGCCGGGGCCGGTCGGCGCTGCTCACCGGGTCCTTCCGGGGGCCGGGCGGTGGGCCTTTGTCCGTCGGCCCGCGTCCGTCGGCCCGCGTCCGTCAGCCTTTGTCCGTGGGCCCGCGTCCGTCGGCCCTTGTCCGTCAGCCCGCCGCGGTGACGATGCGCACCGAACCCGAGGTAGTCACCACCCGGACGGTGTCGGAGCTGGTGGAGTCGGCCAGCTCGGGATCGATGTGGCGGTCGCCCGGACCGGCGGCGCCGCTGAAGTCGAAGGCGTACCGGGAGCCCTTCGGGAGTCCGATCGCCACCGACCCGGAGGTGGCACCGGCGTCCACCAGCTGCGGCGGCCGCACGAAGCCCAGGTCGATCTCCCCGGAGAAGGCCCTCACCTCCACCCGCGGCGACCCGAGGCCGGCGGCCTTCAGCTCCCCGGAGGTGGTGCGTGCGTACACCTGTCCGGAGAGCCCGGTCAGCCGGATCGCGCCCGAGGTCGCGGTGAGCCGGACGTCCCCGGTGAGGTCCCGGACCTCCAGGGCACCGGACGTCCCCCCGCCGGACACCGACGCCGCGGCCGGTACCTCCAGATCGATCGAGGCGCCGCAGCCGACGTCCACCGCCGGCAGCAGCTGGTTGCAGCGCATCCGGACGGTGAGGACGTCCCCCTGGAAGATCGCCGAGACCGTGGGCTTGCGGACCGTCCAGTCCAGGTAGTGCCTCATCGTCACCCGTCCGGGGACGCCCGGCTTGATCCGGACCTCCGCCGTCCCGGTGTCCAGCTCCACCCTGGTCACCGCGACCTGGTAGGAGTGCTCGGACACCGCCTTCTGCTGCACCACCACCGCCCAGGTCTGCACGGCGCCGAACAGCATGGCGAAGGCCAGCGTGAGCGTCCCGGTGATCTGCCAGGCCCGACGTGCGCCCACGGCTACCCGACCTCCAGGAACCGCAGCACCGCGAGCACCCGGCGGTGGCTGTTGTCGGCCGGCGGCAGTTCGAGCTTGGTGAAGATCGAGTTGATGTGCTTCGCCACGGCGCTGTCGCTGACCACCAGGGCGGCGGCGATCGCCGCGTTGGAGCGGCCCTCCGCCATCAGGCCGAGCACGTCCCGCTCGCGCGGGGTCAGCTTCTCCAGCGGATCGCGGTGGCGGCGGACCAGCAGCTGGGCCACCACCTCCGGGTCCAGCGCGGTGCCGCCCTCGGCCACCCGCTGGAGGGCGTCCACGAAGTCGTCCACATTGGCCACCCGCTGCTTGAGCAGGTAGCCCACCCCACTGGTGTTCGTGGCCAGCAGATCGGCCGCGTACCGCTCCTCGACGTACTGCGAGAGCAGCAGCACCGCGACCTCCGGCCACTGCCGGCGGATCATCAGTGCGGCCCGGACGCCCTCATCGGTGTAGTCGGGCGGCATCCGGACGTCCGCCACCACCACCGCCGGACGGTGCTCCTCGACGGCGGCGAGCAGCGCCTCGGCGTCCCCGACCGCGGCCGCCACCTCGAAGCCCACGGCCTCCAGGACCTTGACCAGACCGACCCTCAGCAGGACCGAGTCCTCGGCGATCACAGCACGCACGGCAACTCCACGGTGATGGTGGTGGGGCCCCCGAGGGGGCTCAGAACGGACAGCGTGCCGTCGACCGAGGCGGCGCGCTTGCGCAGCCCGGTCAGGCCGGTGCCGCGCGCGGCGTCCGCGCCGCCGACACCGTCGTCGCTGACGACCAGGCGCAGCCGGCCGCCCGCCGTCCGCACCGAGAGGTCGACCCGGGAGGCACGGGCGTGCTTCGCGACGTTGGTCAGCGCCTCGGAGACGGTGAAGTAGGCGACCGCCTCGACGGTCGGGGCGACCGGCTCGGTCAGGGCGACGTCGACGCGCACCGGTAGCGGCGAGCGGGCGGCGATGCCGGACAGCGCCGCGTCCAGGCCGCGGTCCTCCAGAACGGCGGGGTGCAGGCCGCGCACGAGGTCCCGCAGTTCGTCGATGGCGGCCTGGGCCTCCTCGTGCGCGTCCACTATCACCTGCATGACCTCGGGCGGGGCGTGTTTGAGGGTGCGCCGGGCCAGGCCCAGGTTCATCGCCAGTGAGGTGAGCCGCTGCTGGGCGCCGTCGTGCAGGTCGCGCTCGATCCGGCGGCGCTCGGCGTCGACGGCGTCGACCAGGCCGGCCCGGCTCTCGGCGATCTCCTCGACCCGGCGCTCCAGGGCCTCCGCCCGGCCGGGGCCGAGCAGCCGCAGGGCCGTCCACTCCTCCAGCCGGGCCAGCAGGACCGTCGCCCACGGCAGGACGAGGAGCAGCAGCACGCCGCCCACGGTGATCGCGACGTCCAGCGTGACCAGCGCCCTGCGGACCGGGCTCGACGACGGCATCATCCACGTCCAGCCGTAGACGGTGGCCATCACCAGGCCCGCACCCCAGGCGTAGAGCAGCCCGACGGCGCCGAGCGCGAGCAGCGGGCCCGCGAGCAGGTGGTAGCCGACCTGGCGCCAGCTCACCCCCGTGCGCAGCCCGGTCAGCAGACCGGCCGAGGTCCGGACCGGACGGAGCAGCGGCGGCACCTCGACCCCCCGCAGGGCGCGCAACCGGCCGCGCTGGGCCGTCGTCAGCAGGCGCATGCCGGCCAGGCTCAGGCCGAGGATCAGCAGGAACACCTTGAAGTAGAGGACGGCCAGCCAGATCGGCGCGGCCAGCGGGACGCCGGCGGCTATGAACCGGGTGTCGCGCCAGACGGCCGCCCACAGCGGCCGCCCGACGCTCCTGGCGAGCGCGCGGCGCAGCGGGGTGGAGGGCATGACGGACAGCGTAGGGCGCGAAGATCGACGGCCGCCATGAAGGGGAGTGGAGACCTGGGGTGTAGCTGGGTACACCCCTGATTCGGTGTGGTGCACTACCGACAGCGAGCGCCGTCCACGGAAGTCTTGACGGCATGACGAGCACTCCTTCGCACCCCACCACCGCGCCGCACCCGCGGCCCGCCGCCGGTCTCGGCGACGCCGGCGCCGCGTGGGCGCGGCCGGTCGGCCTGCTCGGGTCGGCGGGCCCGCTCGGGCTGCTCGGGCCCTGGTCGGTGCGGGGCGTCCCGGCGTCCCGGGGGCGGGCCGCGCTGGAGGTGTACGAGCACGGCGAGTTGGTCGACGTCGTGGTCGCGGCCCGGCTCGCCCCGGAGCTGCTGCGCGGCGCCCGGCGGTGCCCGGTCCTCGGCGCGCGGGAGTCGTACGGGCTGGTCTGGGGCCGGCTGCCGCAGGGCGGCCCGGCGCCCGCCGTGGGCTTCACCGCCGGGCGGCTGTGCCGGGCGGGGCGGCGGGCCAGGGTGGTCGAGGCACCCGAGGTGGTCACGGTGACCGGGGAGTTCTGGCTCGCCTGGGCACGGGGCCCGTTCGACGGCGTCCTGGTGGAGCACCCGGCCGGCCGGGTGCGGCGGTCGCTGGAGCGGGTCCGCCCGCGTGGCCGGAGCGCACGATGAGCGCCGTCCTGCCGGGAGCCCGGCCGACGCCGTTCAGCTGGCCGGCTCCGCGCGTCCGGCCGACCCGGCCGACCGCCCCGGCGCTGCCCGGCTGGGCTCCGCAGGTGCCCGCCCTGGCGGCGCTGGCCCTGCTGCCCTGGCTGGCCGTGCTGGTGCTCTGCCACGAGACCGTCTGGGTCGTCCTCGATCTGGGCGAGCTGAGCGCCCTGCTCTGGCTGGACGCGCTGCTGCGCCGCCGCAGTCCGGCCGCGCTCGGGCCCGCCTGCGTGGTGGCGCTGCTGCTCGCGGGCGACGCCCTGGCCGACGTCGGCACCGCCGGACGCGGGCTGCCGCTGCTCGCCGCCCTGGTGATGGCCTGCGGTGTCGAGCTGCCGCTGGCCGTCCTCTGCCTGGCGCTCGGTCGGGGCGCGGCGGCTGCCGAGCCGGTGTCGGGGCCGGTACCGGGCACGACGGGCCGGCTCGGCGGCGGCCGGGCCCGACGGGCGGCCCGACGGCCGTCCGGGTCAGAGGCCGCCCGCCATGAGGGCCATCCGTGCCCGGGTCTCCTCGTCCTGGGGGGTGTAGGCGATCAGGCGGGTGCTGGGGCGGGGCCCGAGCCAGAAGCTCGTGTAGTCGCAGTGCAGCAGCCCGACCCCCGGGATGAGGAACTGCTTGAGTCCGTTGCCGGGCCGCTGGACGTCGTGCCGCTGCCAGGCCGCCTCGAAGTCCGGCGAGGCCTTGCGCAGCCGGGCGAGCAGTGCCTTCCAGGCCGGTTCGGCGCTGTGGTCCGCCATGCCCGACCGGAACCGGGCCACCATTCCCTCGCGCTCCTGCTCGTGGTTCACCAGCACGTCCCGGAAGCGCGACGGTGTGAACGCCATCCAGACCAGGTTCCGCTCCTCGAACGGCAACTCGTCGACGTTCCCGACCAGGTGGGTGTAGGAGGGGTTGTGCGCCAGGATGTCGTACCGGGCGTTGATCACCGCCGCCGGCATCGGCGCCATCTGCTCCAGCACCAGCCGCACCGCCGGGGTCACCGTCGGGCACTCCAGCACCGGAGCGGGGTCCTCGGCGGCCGCCAGGGCGAACAGGTGCGACCGCTCGGCCGGATCGAGCCGCAGGGCACGGGCCACGGCGTCCAGTACCTGGGTGGAGACCTGGATGTCCCGGCCCTGCTCCAGCCACGTGTACCAGGTGACCCCCACGGCGGCGAGTTGCGCGAGCTCCTCGCGGCGCAGCCCCGGCGTCCGGCGGCGGCCGGTCGTCGGCAGGCCCACCTGCTCCGGTGCGATCCGCTCGCGGCGGCTGCGCAGGAACGCCGCCAGCTCGTGCCGTCGGGCCTCGGCGGCGAGCGGGGTCGACGGAGCGGCTGCGGGGCTCGCGGTCGCGGTCGACCCGGCGGGCGCGGCGGTGCTTCGGACGGGCGCGGTGGTCAGGCTCATGGACTCAGCATGCGCCATGCGGGAGCCGGGTGCCAGGTACTTCTGATACCTGGATAAGCACACTCTGGTACCAGGTTGTCGGACGGAAGATCGTATGACCCGTGACCCAACAACTCGCCGTCGCCACGACCACCACCGCTACCGCGTCAGCCCGCCCCACCGGCTCCACCACGGCCGGTACCACCACCTCTGCCGCCTCCGGCATCACCTCGCCGAGCACCACCTCGCGGGGCACCACCTCGCCGGGCACCACCTCGCCGAGCAGCGCTTCGATCGGCAGCGCTTCGATCGGCACCGCCGGGCTGGTCACCGTACTGCTCGGGGCGTTCCTGCCGATGCTCGACTTCTTCATCGTCAACGTCGCCCTGCCCACCATCGACCGCGACCTCGCCGCCGGCCCCGCCGTGCTGGAGCTGGTCGCCGCCGGGTACGGCATCGCGTTCGCCGTCCTGCTCGTCCTCGGCGGACGGCTCGGCGACATCTTCGGCCGCCGACGGCTCTTCGTGGTCGGCGCCGCCGCGTTCGCCCTCACCTCGCTCGCCTGCGGGCTCGCCCCCGGGGCCTGGTCGCTGGTCGCCGCCCGCGCCGCCCAGGGCGCCTCGGCCGCCCTGATCGTCCCCCAGGTCCTCGGCACCATCACCGCCGCCACCCACGGCGCCCGCCGCGGCCACGCGCTCAGCGTCTACGGCGCGGTCGCCGGGATCTCGGTGGTGGTCGGCCAGGTGCTCGGCGGGATGCTGGTCGCCGCCGACGTCCTCGGCACCGGCTGGCGCTCCGTCTTCCTGCTGAACGTCCCGTTCGCCCTGCTCGCCCTCGTCCTCGCCCTCCGGTACGTGCCGGAGAGCCGCTCCCCGCAGGCCGCCCGGGTGGACGTCCTGGGCACCCTGCTGCTCACCGCGACGATGCTCGCCCTGCTCGTCCCGCTGATGGAGGGCCGCGCCGCCGGCTGGCCGCTCTGGTCCTGGGTGCTGCTCGCGCTCTCCCCGGTGTTCGCGGTCGCCTTCGCCCTGGTCGAGACCCGCGCCGAACGCCGGGGCGCCACCCCGCTGGTGCCGCCCAGCCTGCTGCGGATCCCCGAGATGCGGCGCGGGCTCGGCATCGCCCTCCCCTACTTCGGCGGCTTCGGCGGCTTCATGTTCGTGATCGCGATCGCCCTCCAGCAGGGCCTGCGGCTCGGCCCGGTGGCGGCCGGCTGGGCGCTCGTCCCGATGGCCGTCGGCTACTTCGGGGCCTCGCTCGCCGGCCCCCGGCTGATCGGCCGCTTCGGCAGCCGGGTACTGACCGCCGGCGCCGTCGTCCAGGCGCTCGGCCTGGCCGCCCTGATCCTGACGGTGCTCGCCGACTGGTCGCACTTCTCCCCGCTGCGGATGGCCCCCGGGGTCGCGCTCGCGGGCATCGGGCAGGGCCTGATCGGCACCCCGCTGTTCCGGGTGGTCCTCTCCAAGGTGCCCGCCGACCGCGCGGGCGTCGGCAGCGGCGTCCTCGCCACCAGCCAGCAGTCCAGCCTGGCCCTCGGCGTGGCCACCCTCGGCAGCCTCTACCTGGCCCTCGCCCCGACCGTGGGCATGGACCGCGCGCTGGCCCTCTGCCTCGCCGTCCAACTGCTGGGCTCCTTCAGCATCCTGTACCTGACCACCCGGCTCCCCCGCTCCATCGGGTGACCCCGGACGGCCGGGTCACGACCGGCACCCGCACAGCCCGCGCGCCCGCCCGCGAAGTCGCGGTCGGGCGCGCTCGGGTGCGCGGGGCGTCGTCAGCCGGACCCGGCGACGGTCAGTCGGCACTGGCCGTCCGCCGTGCAGGAGCGCTCCAGGCGGCCCCGCGAGACGGTCTGGATCAGCCCGATCGTCCAGCACATCGGGCATCCGCGCAGGGCGAGCACGCCGATCGGGAGGAGCGGCAGCGCGGCCGGCCCCACCACCGGGAGCAGCGCGAAGGCGCCGATCAGGCCGCCGAACCCCACCGCGCCGCGCACCAGGTGGCGGGGCAGGGACGCACTCGCGAAGTCGGGTCGATCACTCACCGATGCCTCCAAGGACGGTCTCCGGCGCGGCCCGCAGCTCGCAGCGGACGGCCGATCGCGCCCGGTGCAGTCGTGACTTCATCGCCGCGCTGCTCAGCCCCAGCGCGTCGGCGACCGTCCGCCCGTCGAGGCCCTGGATGTCCCGCATGACCAGCACCCGCCGCTGGTCGGACGGGAGCGCGGCGATCGCCGCCGCCACCCGACCGGCCTCCAGGCGTCGCAGCACCTCCTCCTCGGCCGACAGCACGGTGTCGTCGGCCGACGGCACGGGGTCGCGCCGCAGTACCCGCGCCCGGCGCAGACACTCGTTGCGCACGATGCGGAACATCCACGACGCCAGCGCACCGGAGGCCCGCAGCATCCCGATCTTGCGGTACAGGATGATCAGCGCCTCCTGCGCCGCGTCCTCGGCATCCTCCGGCGAGGCGCACAACGTCCGGGCGAACCGCCGCACATGCGGGTGCGCTCCCGACACCAGCGCGGCGATCGAGTCGACGTCCCCCCGCTGCGCCGCGTGGACCAGGCGCTCCCCCGGCCAGCCCCCCGCGTCAGCCACGGCCCCGCCCCCGCTTCCTCATCACGACCACGGTGCAGGTGCACAGCAGCAACAGGGCGACAGCCACGGCGATGCCAACGATCACGAGAACCTCCCAGTCCGGTCCGACCCTTTCGTCGGAGACATCCATAAGAGGCACACCCCTGCGCAAAGGATTCAGCCCCGTTCCCGGAGCCGGTCACGGGCGGACCGCCCCGATCAAATCACTGGCACCACGGGCCCCTTTACGTCAGGATGACGATATGAGCAGCCTGGAGAAGGGGAACCCCCTCGACACCCGCAACCGGGCCGAGTTGGTGGCGGCCGTCGCCTCCGGCGCCGAGCCGAAGTGGCTGATGTTCTGGGGGCATCAGCCGCAGCAGGACGGTTCGGTCGGGCAGGGGGCGCTGAGCCAGTGGTGGCCGTCCCCCTTCACCGTGGACGGCGTGACGTACGCGAGCGCCGAGCACTGGATGATGGCCGGGAAGGCCCGGCTGTTCGGCGACGAGGCGATCGTGCCGCGGATCCTCGCCGCCCGGACCCCGGCCGAGGCGAAGAAGCTGGGGCGCCAGGTGCGGGGGTTCGACGAACCCATCTGGGCCGCCGGGCGGTTCGAGCTGGTGGTGACGGGCAATGTCGCCAAGTTCGGGCAGGACGAGGCCCTCCGCGACTACCTCCTCGGCACCCGGCAGCGCGTGCTGGTCGAGGCCAGCCCGGTGGACCGGCTCTGGGGCATCGGTCTCGCCGCCGACGACGAACGGGCCGCACGACCGGCCGACTGGCGCGGGGAGAACCTGCTCGGCTTCGCCCTGATGGAGGCCCGCACCCGGCTGGCCCGGTGAGCATCGCGAGCGCCACGAGCACGAGGAGCCGGACGAGCCGATGAGCACGATCGCCCCGGTCCTGGACGCCACCGCGGTGCTGTCGGTGGGCGCCGCACTCGCCCTCACCCCGAGGGTGCTCCGGCGGGAGGTCCGGCCCGGGCGCGGGGGAGCGCCCGGGCCGGAGGCGTTGCTCGCCGCCGTCGTAGCGCTGATCCTCCTCAACCAACTGGCCTTCGCCGTCTACGTCCAGCGCGTGCACGACGGCAGCACCGCGTTCGTCGCGCGCTACCTGCCCCCCGGATGGTTCGCCGTGCCCCGCGGCAACCCGTTCGTCGACTGGGTCGCCGCCCACACCCCCGCACCCGAGCTGCTCGCGCCGTCCGTGCTGCGGGTCCAGGCCTTCCTCGAACTCCCGCTCGTCCTGCTGGCCTTCCTCGCCGTGCTGCGCCGGCTCGACCGGCAGCTGTACGTCCGGGTGGCCCGCTCACCGCTGCTCCCGCTCGCCGCCACCTCGTACACCGTCGCGTTCTGCGCGGTGGAGTGGGAGCTGCGCAACCCGTACACGGTGGACGACCTGGTCATCCGGGTCGTGTCGGCGCTGGTCACCGCGCCGCTGCTCGCCCAGATGGCGGGGCGGGAGGCGGACACCGCGCCCCGCTCCCCCGGGCCGCTCGTCCTCGCGGTCGAGCTGTGGGCCTTCGGCTCCCTGATGCTGGCCCTCTACGACACCCTGCTGCTCTACAACCTCTCCCGGCTCGACGAACGGCTCGCGGGCATGATCACCGCGGTCGCCGTGCTCGGCGCGACCCGCTTCCTGGCGGCGAAACGGCCCGGCGCCCCGGCCGGCCCCCGCGTGGCCGCGCTCACGGACTCCCTCGGCCGGGGCCTCGCGCTGTTCCTCGTCCCCGCCCTCGCCCTCCGGTACGCCGGGAGCTTCGGCACGCCCCGGCTGGCCGCGGCGGCGGGCGCCGCGGTGCTGATCGCCGCCGTCGGCCGGCGCGCGGGCCGGCTCGCCCTGCCCGCTGCCGTCGGCGCGGTGGCGGGATACCTGGCCGTCCGGTGGTCCACCGACCCGTACTTCGAGGCGGCTCTGCTCCGGGCGGCCGTCGTCGGCTTGCTCACCGCCGGTGCCGTCTGCGCGGTCCTGGACGGCAGTCGCAAACATTTCGACGCACTCCCGTAACTCTGTCGCCGTATACCGACGCCAGGATGACCCGCAGTCAGGGTCGAGATGGACAGGGTGCGGCGATCATGCGGATACGGCACACGGAACAACCCCCGGCTCAGCACAGCGGCGAGAGCGAACAGGACGCGCTCGACCTCCGTGCCGAGCTGGACGAATTACTGCGAGCCCGGCAGTACGCCAACCAGCGCGAACGGCGGCTCGCCGAGGCCGTGCGGGCCGTCCCGGAGCGGCAGCGGCCGGACGCGGAACTGCTGCGGCAGCTGGCCCAGGCGCGGACGCTGCGCGAGGGGCTCGGCACCCGCTGCCTGGAGCTCAGCGAGCAGTTGACCGCGCTGGAGGACCGGCTGCGCCAGCCGCCGGTCCGCAATCCGGTGCCCCGGCAGCCCACCGGCGCCCGCTTCGGAGGCGTGCGGGGGGAGGAGGAAGGAGCGCACGCCCCGTCGGCGCGCCCAGCCGCTCCGCCGCCACCCGCCACTGGGGCCCGGTTCGGCGCCCCGCGGTCCCGCCCCGAGGAGGCCGGCGAACCGACCCCGCCCCGGACGGTCCCGGCGCCCCAGCCACCGCCCGCGCCCGAAGAGCCACCGGAGCCGCCCCGGCGCCGCTCCCCCGCCGAACTCACCGCCCTCGCCGAGCGGATCACCGCTCTGCACCGCCAGGGCGCCACCCAGGAGATCACCTCTCTGCTGGGCCAGGCCGCCGCCCTGCTCCTCCCGCTCGACACCGCCCGGCTGGCCGGGCTGCTCGCCCGCGGCGGCCCGCCCGACGCCTCCGTCCAGCTGGCCCGCGGCGCCGCGGCCGGCACTCCGACGCAGGCCGCCAGCACCCTCGCCGAACTGCGCTCCGCCGGCCTGGCCCAGGAGGCGACCGAACTGTTCCACGCCCTCTGGGCCTACCCGGCCGAGGCGCTGCCGGCCCTGCTGGTGGCCCTGGAACGGGCCGGCCAGCACGCGGACAGCGCCACCCTGCTCTGGGAGTGGGGCTCCGCGCCCACCGCCGAGCTGGCCGCCCTCGCGGCCGGACTGGAGCGGGCCGGCCGCTCCGAGGACGCCCGGACGCTGCTGCGCCAGGCCGCCGGCCGGCCCGCCGCCGAACTCACCGACCTGGCCGGCACCCTGCCGGAGCCACTGTCCGGCGTCCTGCTGCGCGACCTCGCGGCGCTGCGCCCGCCGGCCGAACTCGTCCGGCTCGCCACCGCGCTCGCCCCGCACCGGCGGCTCTACGACGGCCTGCTGGCCGCCCTCCTGGAGGACGAGGGCCGCCACCGCAGCACCCTCGCCTCGCTGCGCGGCGCCGGCCTGCCGACCGCCCCGGCCGGCCCGCCGCGCTCCCGCTGGGGCCGCCGGTAGGCCGGGGCCGGCGGGTTCGACGGGCCGGACGCGGGGAGCCCCCGCCCGCCGGAAGGCGGACGGGGGCTCCCTCGGCGCGACGGCCGGGTGTGCTGCGGTCAGCAGCCGATCAGCCGCGCGGCCAGGTACGACTTGACCTGGTCGAGCGAGACGCGCTCCTGCGACATGGTGTCGCGCTCGCGCACGGTCACCGCGTTGTCCTCAAGGGTGTCGAAGTCGACGGTGACGCAGAACGGCGTGCCGATCTCGTCCTGGCGGCGGTAGCGCTTGCCGATCGCGCCCGCGTCGTCGAACTCGACGTTCCACGCGGTGCGCAGGTCGGCGGCCAGGCCGCGGGCCTTCGGCGAGAGGTCGGCGTTGCGCGACAGCGGCAGCACCGCGACCTTGACCGGGGCCAGCCGCGGGTCCAGCCGCATGCCGACGCGCTTCTCCAGGACGCCCTTGGCGTTGGGCGCCTCGTCCTCGAAGTAGGCGTCGATCAGGAAGGCCAGCATGGCGCGGTTGAGGCCCGCCGCCGGCTCGATGACGTACGGGAAGTACCGCTCGCCGGACTCCTGGTCGAAGTACTTGAGGTCCTGGCCGGAGGCCTCGCTGTGCACCGTGAGGTCGTAGTCGGTGCGGTTGGCGACGCCCTCCAGCTCGGAGAACTCCTGGCCGCCGAAGTTGAAGCGGTACTCGATGTCCACCGTGCGCTTGGCGTAGTGGGACAGCTTCTCCTTCGGGTGCTCGAAGAAGCGCATGTTCTCGGTCCGCAGGCCGAGGTCGACGTACCAGTCCCAGCGCTGCTGGAGCCAGTAGTCGTGCCACTGCTCGTCCTCGCCCGGCTTGACGAAGAACTCCATCTCCATCTGCTCGAACTCGCGGGTGCGGAAGATGAAGTTGCCGGGGGTGATCTCGTTGCGGAAGCTCTTGCCGGTCTGGGCGATGCCGAACGGCGGCTTCTTGCGCGAGGTCGTCTGGACGGCCTTGAAGTTGGTGAAGATGCCCTGCGCCGTCTCCGGGCGCAGGTAGGCCAGGCCGCCCGCCTCCTCGGTGACGCCGAGGTGCGTCTTCAGCATGCCCGAGAACTCCCGGGGCTCGGTGAAGGAGCCCTTGGTGCCGCAGTCGGGGCAGTTGATGTCCTTGAGGCCGTTCGCCGGCGGGTAGCCGTGCTTGGCCTCGTACTTCTCCTCCAGGTGGTCGGCCCGGTGGCGCTTGTGGCAGGAGAGGCACTCGGTCAGCGGGTCGTTGAAGGTGGCGACGTGACCGGAGGCCTCCCAGACCTCACGGGCCAGGATCACCGACGAATCGAGCCCGACGACGTCCTCACGGGCCTGGACCATCGCGCGCCACCACTGGCGCTTGATGTTCTCCTTCAGCTCGACGCCCAGCGGTCCGTAGTCCCAGGCGGCACGCGTGCCGCCGTAGATCTCGCTGCAGGGGTAGACGAAGCCACGGCGCTTGCTCAGGCTGACGATCGTGTCGATCTTGTCGGCGGCCACAGTGCTCTCTTCAGTACGACGGCACGGTCAGGGCACGGCTGGTTGCGCGTACCCGAATACCTCAGGTTACCGGCCATACGGGTACGGGGTTCAAATCGGTATCGCCCGGCCCCGCCCAACCATCACCATCCACCGTTCACCCGTCCGAGTGATTTGACAATCATTTCCATCTAACCTGAGAATGGTTGTCATGATGATCCGACGACCTACCCGCACCGTCCTCGCCCTGACCGCGACCACCCTCGCCGGCGCCCTCCTGCTCACCGCCTGCGGCGGGGACGGCGGCGCCAAGGGCACGGACGGCAAGCTGGGCGTCGTCGCCTCGTTCTATCCGATGGAGTTCCTCGCCTCGCAGATCGGCGGCGAGCACGTCAAGGTCACCACCCTGACCCCGGCCGGCACCGAGCCGCACGACCTCGACCTCACCGCCAAGCAGGTCGCGAGCGTCAAGAAGGCCGACGCCCTGCTCTACCTCAAGGGCCTCCAGCCGACCGTGGACAAGGCGGTCGCCGACTCCGGCGCCAAGCACGTCGTCGACGCCACCGCCGCCAGCCCGCTGGTCGACCACCACCTCGGCGAGGGCGAGGAGGGCCACGCCGAGGGCGACGGCCACCAGCACGACGGCGCCCCCGGCGACCCGCACATCTGGCTCGACCCGACCCGCTACGCGGCGGTCGCCCAGAGCGTCGGCGCCGAGTTCGCCAAGGCCGACCCGGCGCACGCGGCCGACTACCGGAAGAACACCGACGAACTGGTCGGCAAGCTCACCACCCTGGACCAGCGGTTCCGGGACGGCCTCAAGGACACGAACACCAGGACCTTCGTCACCAGCCACGCCGCCTTCGGCTACCTCGCCGAGCACTACGGCCTCACCCAGGTCGCCATCAACGGCGTCGACCCGGAGTCCGAGCCCACCCCGGCCCGGCTGGCCGACGTCCAGAAGGCCGCCAAGGACAACGGCGTCACCACGATCTTCTTCGAGACCCTGGTCAGCCCCAAGCTCGCGGAGACCGTCGCCAAGGACCTCGGCCTCCGGACCGCGGTGCTGGACCCGCTGGAGGGCGTCAAGGACCCGGCCAAGGACACCTACCTGACGGTGATGGAGCGGAACCTCGCCAACCTGCGGGCCGCGCTCGGCACGGCCGGCGCCACCACCAGCTGAGGGGACGACAACACGCCATGACCCACCCGATACCCCCGGCCGTCCGCCTGCACGACGCCGTCGCCTCGCGCGGCGGCCGGCCGGTGCTGCGCGGCGTCGACCTCACGGTGCAACCCGGCGAGGTGGTCGCCCTGCTCGGCGCCAACGGCTCCGGCAAGTCCACCACCGTCAAGGCCGTCACCGGCGCCGTCCCGCTGGAGCACGGCAGCCTGGACCTGTTCGGCATCCCGTTCGCCAAGTTCCGTGCCTGGCACCGGGTCGGCTACGTGCCGCAGCGCACCACCGCCGCCTCCGGCGTCCCGGCCACCGTGCGCGAGGTGGTCTCCACCGGGCGGCTCCCGCAGCACCGGCTGCTGCCCTTCCGCCGCCGGGACCGGGACGCGGTGGACCGCGCGCTGACCGCCGTCGGCATGCTGGACCGGGCCGGGGACGGCGTCGCCGACCTCTCCGGCGGCCAGCAGCAGCGGGTGCTGATCGCCCGCGCCCTGGTCGGCACCCCCGACCTGCTGATCATGGACGAGCCGATGGCCGGAGTGGACGCCACCAGCCAGCAGGTGCTCGCCGACACCCTGCGCGCCGAGGTCGGACGCGGCGCGGCCGTGCTGCTGGTGCTGCACGAACTCGGGCCGCTGGAGCCGCTGATCGACCGCGCCGTGGTGCTGCGCGACGGCTGCGTGGCGCACGACGGCCCGCCCGTCCCCAACACCGGCCTGCACGCCCTGCCCGGCCACGACCACGTCCATCCGCACTCCGACCACACCCCGCCGAGGCTGCTCGCATGACCGAGATGCTCTCCTACGACTTCATGCAGCGCGCCCTGCTCGCCGCCGTCCTGGTCGGCATCACCGCGCCGGCCGTCGGCATCTACCTGGTGCAGCGGCGCCAGGCACTGCTGGGCGACGGCATGGGCCACGTCGCGATGACCGGGGTCGGCCTCGGCTTCATCTTCGACACCAGCCCGGTCTGGATGGCCGTCCTGGTCTGCGTCCTCGGCGCCGTCACCATGGAGCTGGTCCGCTCGCGCGGCAACCAGCGCGGCGACATCGCCCTCGCCATGCTGTTCTACGGCGGCATGGCCTGCGGCAAGCTGCTGGTCTCGAAGTCCGCCCAGGCCGGCGCCGGCAGCCTGGAGAGCTACCTCTGGGGCTCCATCCTGACCGTCGCCCCCGCCGACCTCGTCACCATCGGCGTCCTCGGCGCCGTGGTCATCGGCGTCACCGTGGGCCTGCGCCGCCAGCTCTTCGCGATCTGCCAGGACGAGGACTTCGCCCGGGTCACCGGCCTGCCGGTGCGCCTGCTCAACCTGCTGCTCGCGGTGATGGCCGCGATCACCGTCACGGTCGCCATGCGGGTGGTCGGGCTGCTGCTGGTCAGCGCGCTGATGGTGGTCCCGGTGGTGGCCGCCCAGCAGCTCACCCGCTCCTTCGCCGCCACCCAGGCCGCCTCGATCGGCCTCGGCGTCCTGGTCTCGCTGGCCGGCGTCACCGGCTCCTACCAGCTCGACGTCCCCTCCGGACCGGCCATCGTGCTGCTCGCCATCGCGGTGTTCGCGGTGTTCAGCGCGATCGCCGCACCGCTGGCCCGCCACCGGCACCGGACGGCGAAGGCCGACCCCGGCCCCGCGGTCTGCGACGTCCAACTGCCCGGGCAGAGCGCGTCCGACGCGACCACTCCGGACCGGAGGGCGGGGCTGGCACAATGAGGTGCGAGATGCCCACACCCCCAGGAGGACCCACGGTGACCACCGCAGGCCCGTCGCCGCGCGCCCGCTCGACCCGGCAGCGAGCCGCCGTCTCGGCGGCCCTGGACGAGATCGAGGACTTCCGCAGCGCGCAGGAGCTCCACGACATGCTCAAGCACCGAGGCGACTCGGTGGGTCTGACCACGGTCTACCGCACCCTGCAGTCGCTCGCCGACGCCGGCGAGGTCGACGTGCTGCGCACCGCCGACGGCGAGGCCGTCTACCGCCGCTGCAGCAGCGGGCACCACCACCACCTGGTCTGCCGGCACTGCGGCGCGACCGTCGAGGTGGAGGGGCCGGCCGTCGAACGCTGGGCCAACTCGGTAGCCGCCGAGCACGGGTTCAGCGACATCGCCCACACCCTGGAGATCTTCGGGACCTGTGCGGAGTGCGCCAAGAAGGCCTGATCCGGCCGCGCCGAAGGGCCCGTGGGAGCTGTCTCCCACGGGCCCTTCGGCGTACCCCGTCGGGCACGGTCCGCGTCCCGGCGCCGGGACGCGGAGCGCGCCCGACGGCGGCTCAGCGCTGCGCGGGGACCTCTGCGGCCTCGCCGGGGGCGACCTCGTTGGGGATCGCCCCGCCGAAGCGGCGGTCGCGCCGCGCGTACTGCTCGCAGGCCCGCCAGAGGTCCCGGCGGTCGAAGTCCGGCCAGAGCACGTCCTGGAACACGAACTCCGCGTACGCCGACTGCCAGAGCAGGAAGTTGGACGTCCGCTGCTCGCCGCTCGGGCGCAGGAAGAGGTCCACGTCCGGCATGTCCGGGTGGTACAGGTACTTGGCGATGGTCTTCTCGTTGACCTTCTTCGGGTCCAGCCGGCCCGCCGCGACATCGGCCGCGATGGCCGCCATGGCGTCCGCGATCTCCGCCCGGCCGCCGTAGTTGACGCACATGTAGAGCGTGACGGCGTCGTTCTCCCTGGTCTGCTCCTCGGCGACCTTGAGCTCCTGGACGACGCTCTTCCACAGCTTGGGCATCCGGCCGGCCCAGCGGACCCGCACGCCCATCGCGTCCATCTCGTCACGGCGGCGGTGGATGACGTCCCGGTTGAAGTTCATCAGGAACTTCACCTCGTCGGGCGAGCGCTTCCAGTTCTCGGTGGAGAACGCGTACAGCGAGATGTTCTTCACACCGAGCTCGATCGCGCCCTTGAGCACGTCCAGCACCACGGACTCGCCGACCTTGTGGCCCTCCGTGCGCGGCAGCCCGCGCTCCTTGGCCCAGCGCCCGTTCCCGTCCATCACGATCGCGACGTGGTTGGGGACCAGCTCGCCGGGGATCTTCGGGGGCTGTGCGCCGCTGGGGTGCGGGGTCGGGGGGAGGTACTCCCTTTGCTTGCCACCGCCGAAGAGCCGTCGCGCTGCCATGTGCTCACTTCTCCACGTATCTCATCGAGCGGATGCCCCGCTCCAGGTGCCACTGCAGATAGGCCGCGACCAGGCCGCTGCCCTCCCGCCAGTACCTCGGCTCGCAGGTGTCGGCCGTCCGCCAGTCCCCTGACAGCAGCGCCCCGAGCAGTACCAGTGTCTCAGGGGAGGGTACGGCACAACCGGGGACTCGGCAGTCTCCGCACAGCACGCCGCCCGCCTGGAGCGAGAAGAACCGGTTCGGGCCCTCCAGGCCGCACTTGGCGCAGTCGGTGAAGCTCGCGCCGTACCCGTTGACGGCCAGCGAGCGGAGCAGGAAGGCGTCCATCACCAGGTGCGACTCGTGCACCCCGGCCGCCAGCGTCCGCAGGCCGCCGACCAGCAGCAGGTACTGCTGGACGGCCGGCTCGCCCTCGTTCTCGGCGAACCGCTCCGCCGTCTCCAGCATCGCCGTCCCCGCGGTGTAGCGGCCGTAGTCGGTGACGATCGAGCCGCCGTACGGGGCGATCGTCTCCACCTGGGTGCAGAGCGGCAGCCCGCGCCCCACCAGCTCGCTCCCCCGGCTGAAGAACTGCACGTCCACGTGCGAGAACGGCTCCAGCCGGGCGCCGAACTTGGACTTGGTCTTGCGCACCCCGCGGGCCACCGCACGCACCTTGCCGTGCTGGCGGGTGAGCATGGTGATGATCCGGTCGGCCTCGCCGAGCTTCTGCGCCCGGAGCACCACGCCGTCGTCCCGGAACAGGCTCATGCGGCGGCCTCGCGGCCGGCGTCGAACAGTGTGGACATCCCACCATTGTCCCCCACCGGCCGACCTCCGGGCGGCAGCCGTGTGGCCCGCACCGGGGCCGTGGGGGAGACCCGATCGGTGCGGGGCACGGCGGGCCCGGGGTGGGGCGCCGCCCGGCCGGGGGGCCGGGGGGCGGTTCGGGCCCGGTTCGTGGGGGTCCCGGGGGGGCGGCCGTACGAGGGCCGCGTGGTGCGACGGCCGAGGCCCTTCCCGCGCGGCCGGGACGTGGCCCGCGCGGCCTAGTACGAAGCGCGGGTGGCCGCCTCCAGCAGCACCCCGACCCTTGCCTGCGGCAGGTCCAGGCAGCGCCCCACAGCGGCCAGCGCCTCCCGCTCCTGGGGCAGGTAGCGCCCGTCGGCCAGCGCGATCGCGGCCCCCTGCAGCAGCAGCCGCTCCCGGCCGTGGTGGGCCAGGTGCGGGGCGAGCGGTTCGAGCACCGCGTGCAGTTCCACCGCCAGCGCGCCGGCGTCCCCGAGCCCGGAGGACGCCTCCAGGTCGTGGGCGTCCCGGAGTTCGCCGCCGAGCCCGGAGAGCGCGGCCAGCGCGGCGAGCACCTGGGCCTCGCCGCAGTCGTCGAAACCGGCCTCCCGGACGGCCGCGCAGGCCGCCTCGCGGGCCGCCCGGTGCGCCGTCCCACCGGCCGCCAGCAGCGCGAGGGCCACGGTGTACTGCGCGTCGCGCAGCATCCCGCCGAGGCGCACGCAGGTGGGCTGGTCCAGGCTCTCCACGCCGTAGCGGCCGTGGCAGGTGGTGCACTGCACGCTGCGGACGACCGGGCCGAGCGGCAGCACCGCCGCGCCCAGCAACCGCAGCCACCGCCGGCCGTGCTGCCGGCGGTAGTTGCGGTCCCCGCCGCAGCCTGGACAGAAGAAGTCACCGAGAACGTCAGTCCGCCACCGCGGGCGAACACCCCACAACCCTGTCACGGCGCCACTCCCCAGACATGGCAGGCGGCCTGCACAACAATGGGCAGGTCACGCGACCGGACCCCGAGGCCGTCCCACCGACCCGGATTTCCGGTGGGTCGATGTTGCCATGGTTACCGGCACGTGTCAGTACCTCGAACGGCTTCCGGGCCGAAAAAATGTGGCGCAGGCCACAGCCGCCCACCCGGGACCGCCCACGACGACGGCGGGCCGCCCCGGAGGACGGCCCGCCACTACCACTCGTACGAACTACCCGCGCTGCGCCCGGTTGACGGCGCTGATCATCGCCTTCAGCGAGGCCAGCACCGTGTTGCCGTCGATGCCCACGCCCCACAGCACCTTGCCGTCGACGGCGCACTCGACGTACGCGGCGGCCTGGGCGTCGCCGCCCTCGCTCAGCGCGTGCTCCGCGTAGTCCAGCACCCGGACGTCCACCCCGATCCGGCCCAGCGCGTCGGCGAAGGCGGAGACCGGGCCGTTGCCGGTACCGGCCAGGGTGACCGGCGCGCCCTCGACCACGGCCTGGGCGGTCAGCGCGTCCCTGCCGTCCTCGGTGGTCAGGCTGCGCGAGCCGCTCAGCGAGATCCGGCCCCACGGGTTGTCGGTGGTCGGCAGGTACTCGTCCTGGAAGACCGCCCAGATCGCCGCCGGGGTGACCTCGCCGCCCTCGGCGTCGGTCTTGGCCTGGATGATCCGGGAGAACTCGATCTGCATCCGGCGCGGCAGGTCCAGCTTGTGGTCGTTCTTCAGGACGTAGGCGACGCCGCCCTTGCCGGACTGGCTGTTGACCCGGATGACCGCCTCGTAGGTGCGGCCGACGTCCTTCGGGTCGATCGGCAGGTACGGCACACCCCAGGTGTGCTCGCCCACCGGCACGCCGGCCGCCTTCGCGTCGGCCTCCAGGGCGTCGAAGCCCTTCTTGATCGCGTCCTGGTGCGAGCCGGAGAAGGAGGTGTACACCAGGTCGCCGGCGTACGGGTGGCGCGGGTGCACCTCCATCTGGTTGCAGTACTCGGCGGTGCGGCGCACCTCGTCGATGTCGGAGAAGTCGATCTGCGGGTCGATGCCCTGCGAGAACAGGTTCATGCCCAGGGTCACCAGGTCGACGTTGCCGGTCCGCTCGCCCTGGCCGAACAGGCAGCCCTCGATGCGGTCGGCGCCGGCCATGTAGGCCAGCTCGGCGGAGGCGACGGCGGTGCCGCGGTCGTTGTGCGGGTGCACCGACAGGCAGACGTGCTCGCGGCGGGACAGGTTGCGCGACATCCACTCGAACTGGTCGGCCTGGACGTTCGGGGTGGCCCGCTCGATGGTGGCCGGCAGGTTCAGGATGATCTCGCGGCCCTCGCCCGGCTGCCAGACGTCCATCACCGCCTCGCAGACCTCCAGGGCGAAGTCCAGCTCGGTGTCGACGAAGATCTCCGGCGAGTACTGGTAGCCGAAGACGGTGTCGTCGCCCAGCAGCTTCTCGGCGTACTCCATCACCAGCCGGGTGCCGTCGGTGGCGATCGCCTTGGTGGCCGCCCGGTCGTTGCGGAACACCACCCGGCGGAACAGCGGCGCGGTCGCGTTGTACAGGTGCACGGTCGCCCGCGGCGCGCCGACCAGCGACTCGACGGTCTTCTCGATCAGCTCCTCGCGGGCCTGGGTCAGCACCGAGATGGTGACGTCCTCCGGGATCGCCCCCTCCTCGATCAGCGACCGTACGAAGGCGTGGTCGGTGGCGCCGGAGGAGGGGAAGCCGACCTCGATCTCCTTGTAGCCCATGCCGACCAGCAGGTCGAACATCTTGCGCTTGCGGGCCGGGGACATCGGGTCGATCAGCGCCTGGTTGCCGTCCCGCAGGTCGGTGGAGAGCCAGCGCGGCGCCTTGGTGATGACCTTCGACGGCCAGCTGCGGTCCGGCAGGTCGACCGTGCCGAACGGCAGGTAGCGGCCGTGGCGCATGCCGGCGCCCCGCTGGCGCACGGTCGCGGCGGTGATCGGCGTCGGACGGTCGACGAACGCGCGACCGGCGGGGATGGACGCGGCGGAGCTCTGCTCGGTCATGGAGGTGACTCTCGGCTTCCTGTGATGCGGGGCTTGTCGGGGTGAGATGGACACCCGACCGGCCGGCCTGCTGCCGCGCACGACCCCTCGGTGGGCCGCAGTATTGCAACGCGCACAGCACAGTCCCCGCGGCGAGGGAGCCGGCCCTGGTGGACTACAGGCCCTCGACGCGGCAGCTAAGAAGAAGCAGCCCGTTGCGCATGATGTCGTCCAGCGTAACCGAGGAGCACGCGCCCCCGAAGTGAGCCGGGCGGACATTCCACCCCTTGAGACGGCGCCCGATTCCGTCCACGCCGGTGACAAGGGGTCACGAATGCCTCACTCTTGGCCACATGACCGCCGAACCGCCGCTCTGCGCGATCGTTCCGCCGTACGTCCTGGACCGCCTCGCCGAGGCCGGTCACGAACCCGCCGCCCGCTCCCTCGCCCTGGATGCCGCGCACCGCACGGCCCGCCTCACCGCCACTGCGCCGCAGCCCGGCGGCACCCGCCTGGAGCGGGTGATCTGCGACGCCGGACACAGCGAACGGCTGCCCGGCCGCACCGTCCGCCGGGAGGACCAGGGGCCCGTCCCCGACCGGTCCGTCAACCACGCCTACGACGGCCTCGGCGACACCTTCGCCCTGTTCGCCGACGCCTTCGGCCGCCGTTCGATCGACGACCAGGGTCTGCGGCTGGACGCCACCGTGCACTACGGCCGCGACTACGACAACGCCTTCTGGGACGGCCGGCGGATGGTCTTCGGCGACGGCGACGGCGAGGTGTTCGGCGACTTCACCGCCTGCGTCGACGTGATCGGCCACGAACTCACCCACGGCGTCACCCAGTTCACCGCCGCACTGGAGTACCGGGGCCAGCCCGGCGCGCTCAACGAGTCCGTCTCCGACGTGTTCGGCTCGCTCGTGAAGCAGTACGCGCTGCGCCAGGACGCCGGCGAAGCGGACTGGCTGATCGGCGCCGGCCTGCTCGCCCCGGGCGTGCAGGGGGTGGCACTGCGCTCGATGAAGGCGCCCGGGACCGCGTACGACGACCCCCGGCTCGGCAAGGACCCGCAGCCGGCCCATCTGCGCGACTACGTCCGCACCGCCCAGGACAACGGCGGCGTGCACATCAACTCCGGCATCCCGAACCACGCCTTCTACCTGCTGGCCACCGCGCTCGGCGGGCCGGCCTGGGAGCGGGCCGGGCGGATCTGGTACGACGCGCTGACCGGCCGGCAGCTGCCCGGGGACGCCGACTTCGCGGCCTTCGCCCGGGCCACCGTGGCGGCCGCCCGGGCCCGCTACCCCGAACCCGCGGTGGGCGACACCGTGACGGCGGCCTGGGCGAAGGTCGGGGTCAGTACGGCCTGAGCCGCCCGACCGCGGTCGAGCCCGACTTGAGCGGTCATAAGGTTTAAGAGCGCATAAGGTCAAGGTCCTGGAAAAGCCCGGCAAACGCCATCCCTGCGTAGCACCATGGACACCATGCGTATCCAGGTGACCCGGACCGGCGGCCTCGCGGGGAACGTCCGCCGCGCGGAGCTCGACACCACCGCGCGGACGGACGCCCCGCACGTGCACGCGCTCGCCCGCGAGGCCGTCGCGGGCGGGCTGCGGGCGCCCTCCTACGGGGTGCCGGACGGCTTCCACTACGAGATCACCGTCGACGGCCGGACGGTGCACTGCGCCGACCCGAAGCTCACCGAGTCGCAACGGGAGCTGGTCTCGCTGGTGCTGCGCGAGGGCGCCTAGGGGGGACGCCGCAGGGCCCGTCCGGACGCGGTCGTCCGGACGGGCCCTGCTCGGTGCGGGCGGGGTCAGAAGCCCAGCTTGCGCAGCTGCTTCGGGTCGCGCTGCCAGTCCTTGGCGACCTTGACGTGCAGGTCCAGGTAGACCGGCGTGCCGAGCAGCGCCTCGATGTGCTTGCGGGCGGTGGTGCCGACGTGCTTCAACCGGGCGCCCTTGGCCCCGATCACGATCGCCTTCTGGCTCTGCCGCTCGATGTAGACGTTCGCGTGGATGTCCAGCAGCGGCCGGTCCGCCGGGCGGTCCTCGCGCGGGATCATCTCCTCGACGACCACGGCCAGCGAGTGCGGGAGCTCGTCCCGGACGCCCTCCAGGGCGGCCTCCCGGATCAGCTCGGCGACCATGATCACCTCCGGCTCGTCGGTGAGGTCGCCGTCCGGGTAGAGCGGCATGCCCTCCGGGAGCAGCTTGGTGATCAGCTCGGCGACCAGCTCGACCTGCTTGTCGCCGACCGCCGAGACCGGGATGATCTCGGCCCACTCGATGCCCAGCTCGGCACCGAGCTGGTGGACGGCGATCAGCTGCTCGGCCAGCCGCTTGGAGTCGACCAGGTCGGTCTTGGTGACGATGGCCACCTTGGGGGTCTTCTTGATGTCGGCGAGTTCCTTGGCGATGAACTTGTCGCCGGGGCCGAGCTTCTGGTCGGCGGGCAGGCAGAAGCCGATCACGTCGACCTCGGCCCAGGTGGAGCGGACGAGGTCGTTCAGCCGCTCGCCGAGCAGGGTGCGCGGCTTGTGCAGACCGGGGGTGTCGACCAGCACGAGCTGGGCGTCCGGGCGGTGCACGATGCCGCGCACGGTGTGCCGGGTGGTCTGCGGACGGTCGGAGGTGATCGCGACCTTCGTCCCCACCAGGGCGTTGGTCAGGGTCGACTTGCCCGCGTTGGGCCGGCCGACGAAGCACGCGAAGCCGGAGCGGTACGAGGAGGAAGGGGCACTCATGGGCTCCATTCTCCCTGATCACCGGGCGCCCGGCGGACAGCCCGCCCCCGTCAGCCCTTTTTGCCGCCCAGAACGGCGGAGATCCCGCTGATCAGGACGATGAGGAGGAAGGCGACGGAGCCCCAGAGCCAGAACGGCGACCCGGTCTCCTGCCACTTGCCCATCCCCATGACGCCCAGCAGCAGGCCCGCGAAGAACGCGAACGGTCCCATGCCCCCAGCCCCCTCACCGCGACCTGCTCACCATCTGTACCGGTGAGATTATCTGCGGATCCTGGAGGCCCGGGCGCCCGGGCTGCCCCGGGCTGCCCCGGGCGCCCCGAGCCGTCCCCCGGCGGACCCCGGCGGCGCCCGGTACGCCGTCGACGCGCCTCAGCGCGCCTCGGCCGCCACCTTGAGCGCCCCGTCCGGTCCGGCGAGCAGCACCGGCGTCCCGGCCCCGCCGAGGTCCCGCACCGCGGCCAGATCGGCCTCGGCCGGCTCCCCGGCCTCGCTCACCACGGCGGCCGCCTCCAGCGACCTGGCGCCGCTGGCCACCGCCATCGCCACCGCCGTCTGCAGCGCGCTGAGCCGCAGCGACTCCAGCGCGACCGTGCCCGCCACGTAGGTGCGCCCGGTCTCGTCACGCACCGCGGCCCCCTCCGCGACGCCGTTGCGGGCGCGCGCGGAGCGGGCCAGGGTGATGATCTTCTTGTCTTCGGGATCCAGCTCGACGATGTCACTCATGGCGCCGAGCATAGGACGCCCCGCCGACCGGCCGTCCGCGCCCTGCGACGCGGACGGCCCCGCCGGCCTCAGTGGCCTCAGTGGCCTCAGTGGCCGATCGGATTGGGCGGCCCGGGCCGCATGACCTTGACGAAGGTCTTCGGACCGTTCGGCAGCGGCTCCTCCTCGGCGGACCGCTTGCGCCAGTACGGGTTGTCGTGCGGCAGATGGCTGCTGACCCTGCCGTACATCCCGAAGGTCACCACGACCAGTCCGAAGATGAACGCGAACAGCACGTTGGACATCCGGAAGTTGAGGATGTTGGCGTCCGGCCGGCCGAGCACCGTCAGCCCGTAGAAACCGGAGAGCACGAAGAGGATGCCGACCACCATGTTGAGGTTGGCGGCGAAGTTCCCGCCGATCACCGCGCCGGCCACCAGGACCGCGCCCATCACGATGGAGAGGATGCTCAGCGCTCCGTTGGTCGACATCCCGGCGATGTCGTCGCCCTCGGTGGACAGGAAGCCGGGATGGTCCGCCAGCCCGAGGATGCCGAACACGATCAGGAAGATCCCGCCGAGTCCCGCCCCGGTCCGCCAGACCAGGAGCAGCCGGTGGTCGACCGGCAGTTCGTCTTGCAGCTTCATGGTGACCTCCACCATGGCGACGTCGAAACGGCCTTCGTTCACGCTACTCCGACCGCGGAGCGGGCGCACGGCCTGGCTTCCGGGGGGCGGTACCCCCGCATGTGCCTAGCTGTAGGGGTGGCTCCCCTGCATGTGCGGCACCTCGTGCATGTACAGCGAGCCGCACTGCTGACAGCAGCGCAGCCCGGTGCCCCACTCCTGGTCCGGCCGGGTCTCGGCGTCGGTGTCCATCGTGCGGCCGCAGAGGGCCGCCGCGGGTTCGGCGGCCCGGACGACGTGCCAGGTCTTCGCCCCGGCCGACCGACCCTGCGGGCCGTACTCCGCACGCAGTAGATGAGTCATGACGCCATCGTCGCCCCGCGGCCGCCCGAACGCTACTCGCCGGACTCCTGGAGGGCCTCGGCCGAGACCCGGACCGGGATCGCGACCATCGAACCGATCCGGTTGCGGCGGCCGGCCGAGCTCTCCGCGGTCAGCCGGATGGCGGTCAGGTCGGTGGCCGCGTCCTCGGGCAGCGGGATCTCGCAGGACGAGCCCGGGATCGGCACCCGGCCGAGGTGCTTGGCGAGCAGGCCGCCGACGGTCTCGACGTCCTCGTCCTCCAGCTCGATCCCGAAGAGCTCGCCGAGGTCCTCGACCAGCAGCCGGGCGGTGATCCGGTACGAGCCGTCACCGAGGTCCTCGACCGGCGCGATCTCCCGGTCGTACTCGTCGGTGATCTCGCCGACGATCTCCTCCAGGATGTCCTCGATGGTGACCAGTCCGGCCGTGCCGCCGTACTCGTCGATCACGATCGCCACGTGCGAACGGCGCTGCTGCATCTCGCGCAGCAGGTCGCCGGCCGGCTTGGAGTCCGGGACGAAGACGGCCGGCCGCATCACCGCGCCGACCTCCTCCGACTCGGCCTCGCGGTTGATGTGGGTGCGCCGCACGAGGTCCTTGAGGTAGACGATGCCGACCACGTCGTCCTCGTTGTCGCCGACCACCGGGATCCGCGAGAAGCCCGAACGCAGCGCCAGGGTCAGCGCCTGACGGACGGTCTTGTGACGCTCGATCATCACCAGGTCGGTGCGCGGCACCATCACCTCGCGGACGATGGTGTCGCCCAGCTCGAAGACCGAGTGCACCATCCGGCGCTCCTCGTCCTCGATCAGGTCGTCCTTCTCGGCGAGGTCCACCAGGGCGCGCAGCTCCGCCTCGGAGGCGAACGGCCCCTCGCGGTAGCCCTTGCCCGGGGTCAGCGCGTTGCCGAGCAGGATCAGCAGCCGCGGGATCGGGCCGAGCACGCCCGCCAGCGGCAGCAGCACGAAGGAGGCCGCCGTGGAGGTGGTCAGCGGGTGCTGGCGCCCGATCGTGCGGGGCGAGACGCCGACCGCCACGAAGGAGACCAGCACCATCACGCCGAACGCCAGCAGCACGGCCTGCCAGGTGGAGTCCAGGCTCCGCACGCAGACCACGGTGACCAGGACCGCCGCCGCCATCTCGCTGGCCACCCGGATCAGGGTGGCCAGGTTGAGGTAGCGGATCGGGTCGGAGGCCAGCGCCAGCAGCCGGGCCGAGCCCCGCCGGCCGGCCCGGACGGCCTCCTCCGCGCGGAACCGGGAGACCCGGGAGATACCCGCCTCGGCGCAGGCCGCCAGCCAGCCGAGGACGACCAGCAGCACGGCGCCGAGGATGAAACTCGTACTCTCACCACTCACAGGGGTTCGGGCTCCGCGCTCAGTGGGTGGTGGGGGCCGGGGAGATCCCGCCCAGGCCGCGGCCGGCCCGCCAGCCGTCGAGGATGGCCTTCTGGAGGCCGAACATCTCCTCCTCCTCGTCCGGCTCCTCGTGGTCGTACCCGAGCACGTGGAGCACCCCGTGGACGGTGAGCAGCTGCAGCTCCTCGTCCATCGAGTGCTTGGACGGAGCCGCCTTGCCCTGCTGCTCGGCCACCTCGGGGCAGAGCACGATGTCGCCGAGCAGGCCCTGCGGCAGCTCCTCGCCCTCCTTGCCGGGACGCAGCTCGTCCATCGGGAAGGACATCACGTCGGTCGGGCCGGGGAGGTCCATCCACTGGATGTGCAGCTCCTCCATCGCCGCACCGTCCACCAGGATCACGGACAGTTCTGACTGCGGGTGGATCCGCATCTTGTCCAGCGCGTAGCGGGCGACGTCGAGGATGGACTCCTCGTCGGCGTCCCAACCGGACTCATTGGCGATGTCGATCGACATGACGGGCTGGTTACTCAGCTTTCGGTGCGATGGGACTGTCGGGGTGCGCGCGGTGCGGTCGTCTTGCCGGGGCGCCGCTGGCCGGGCTTGCGGGCCGACGGAGCGTTCTCCTCGGCCTCCTGCCGGGCGTCCCAGCGCTCGTAGGCGTCCACGATCCGGCCGACCAGCTTGTGGCGGACCACGTCGGTGCTGGTGAGCACGGAGAAGTGGATGTCGGGCACGTCGACCAGGATCTCCTGGACGACCTTGAGGCCGCTGCGGGTGCCGCCCGGGAGGTCGATCTGGCTGGTGTCGCCGGTGACGACCACCCGGGAGTTGAACCCGAGGCGGGTGAGGAACATCTTCATCTGCTCGGGCGAGGTGTTCTGGGCCTCGTCGAGGATGATGAAGGCGTCGTTGAGGGTCCGGCCGCGCATGTAGGCGAGCGGGGCGACCTCGATGGTGCCGGCCGCCATCAGGCGCGGGATGGAGTCCGGGTCCATCATGTCGTGCAGCGCGTCGTAGAGCGGGCGCAGGTACGGGTCGATCTTGTCGAAGAGGGTGCCGGGCAGGAAGCCCAGCCGCTCCCCCGCCTCGACCGCCGGACGGGTCAGGATGATCCGGTTGACCTCCTTGGCCTGGAGGGCCTGGACGGCCTTGGCCATCGCGAGGTAGGTCTTGCCGGTACCGGCCGGGCCGAGCCCGAAGACGATGGTGTGCTTGTCGATCGCGTCGACGTAGCGCTGCTGGTTGAGCGTCTTGGGGCGGATGGTGCGGCCCCGGTTGGACAGGATGTTCGCGGTGAACACCTGCGACGGCGCCGGGCTGTCCGGGTCGTCGACGGCGCTCCGGAGCATGGCGATGGAGCGCTCCACGGCGTCCTCCGTGAGGGGTTGGCCGGTGCGCAGCACCAGCATCATCTCGTCGAAGAGCTGCTTGACGAGGGCGACCTCGGCGCGCTCTCCGGTGGCGGTCACCTCGTTGCCGCGGACGTGGATGTCCGCGGCGGGGAAGCCTCGCTCGATCACCCTCAGCAGCGAGTCCGCGGTGCCGAGCAGGGTGACCATCGGGTGCTTCTCGGGGATGACGATCCGGGCGCTGGTACGGCCCTCGTCGGCCGGTTCGGGGCGCGGCTGTCCGTTCGTACGGGTCTGCGATGTGTCACTCATAGGTCGGCGCTGGGGCCTGCCTCATCCCAATCCGTGGTCTCGTGGTGCCGCGCGGTCCTTCCGGGGCACCAGGGTACGCCGCGAGCGTGATCGCTGCGGCGGGCGGCGGGGCCGCTCCCGACGATGCTGGGGCAGATCGCGGAGCGGCGCGAACGGTTTTCCGCCCGGGACCGGTGCCCCGCCCGGGCGCACGGCCACCGGCCCGCGGCTCCGCGCGCCCGGCCGCTCACGGCCGCCGGCGGGGCGGCACGGGCACCCGGGCGAGGTCCTCGGCGAGCACGACGGTGCCGTCGAAGTGCTTGCGGGCGTCGGCGAGGTGCTGGCCGAGGTCCGGGTAGCGCTGCGAGAAGTGGGTCAGCACCAGGGTGCCCGCGCCGGCCTCGGCGGCGACCTTGCCGGCCTGGCCGGCGGTGAGGTGGCCGTGCTCCTCGGCGAGCCGGGTGTCGGCGTCGGTGAAGGTGGACTCGATGACCAGCAGGTCGGCGCCCTCGGCGAGTTCGTGGACGCCCTCGCAGAGCCGGGTGTCCATCACGAAGGCGAACCGCTGGCCCCGGCGGAACTCGCTGACCTCGTCGAGGGTGACCCGCCGGCCGCCCGACTCGATCGCTCCCCGGTGCTGGAGCCGGCCGACGTCCGGGCCGGCGATGCCGAGCGCGGCCAGCCGCTCGGGCACCAGCCGGCGGCCGTCCGGCTCGGTGAGCCGGTAGCCGAAGGACTCGACGGGGTGCGAGAGCCGGACGGCGTCCAGCGCGAAGCGGGCGCCGGGCGCCGGCAGCGGCCCCGGCCCGTCGATCGGGCGGGGGCGCAGCACGGCGGTCTCGTGGAACGCGGTGGCGTGCCGCAGCCGCTCGAAGTAGACCTCCCCGGAGGCCGGGAAGTAGATGTCCACCGGGTGCGGGACGCGGTCCAGGTTGATCCGCTGGATCACCCCGGCGAGGCCCAGGCTGTGGTCGCCGTGGAAGTGGGTGACCGCGATCCGGGTGATCTGGGTGGCGGAGACCCCGGCGTGCAGCATCTGGCGCTGGGTGCCCTCGCCGGGGTCGAACAGCAGGCCCTCGCCGTCCCAGCGCAGCAGGTAGCCGTTGTGGTTGCGGTGCCGGGTCGGGACCTGGCTGGCCGTGCCGAGGACGACGAGTTCGCGCTGTGACACGTCGTTCAGACCATGCGCTCGTTCATCGGCATGCCGCCGAGCACGTGGACGTGGGCGTGGAAGACGGTCTGGCCCGCGCCCGCGCCGGTGTTGAAGATCAGCCGGTAGTCGTCGAGGCCCTCGTCCCGGGCGACCTCGCCGGCCTCGGCGAGCAGCTCGCCGGCGATCCGCGGCTCGGCGGCGGCCAGCGCGGCGGCGTTCGGGTAGTGGGCGTGCGGGATGACCAGGACGTGGGTCGGAGCCTTCGGGGCGATGTCCCGGAAGGCGAGGACGCGCTCGGTCTTGCGCACCACGGTGGCCGGGATCTCGCCCGCCACGATCTTGCAGAACAGGCAGTCGGACTGCGGCTCGCCGGCCATCGGGGTCTCCTCGCGGTGTCGCACGGTGTCGGTCGGGGCGTACGGCCGCATGCTAGCCGAGCGGCCCGGTCGCCTGCTGGCAGTCGCGCCCGCCCCCGCGGACCCGCCGCCCGCGAGGGGCGTACGGCCCGTGGGGGTGCCCGGTCAGCTGCCCGGGCACCCCCGCCGGACCTGCGCCCGTCCTACCCGGCGTCCTGCCCGGCACCGTGCCCGCCCTCCTGCCCCGCGCCCCGCGGGGCGTCCGGCGCCGGGCCCTGCTCCCAGGGCAGCGGCGGCGGCGTGCTGCCCGGGGTCTCGGTCAGCGCCGCCAGGGCGATCCGGACGCCCTCGGCGAGCTGCGGGTCCTCCCCCGCGGCCCACTGGTGCGGCGCGACCGGCACCTCGACGTCCGGGTCGACGCCGTGGTTCTCCACGCCCCAGCCGTAGCCCTCCAGCCAGAACGCGTACTTCGGCTGGGTGACCAGGGTGCCGTCCACCAGGCTGTACTTGCTGTCGATGCCGATCACGCCGCCCCAGGTCCTCGTCCCGACCACCGGGCCGAGCTTCAGCGCCTGGATGGCGGCGTTGACGATGTCGCCGTCCGAGCCGGAGAACTCGTCGGCCAGCGCCACGATCGGCCCGCGCGGCGCGTCACCGGGGTAGGGCACCGGGTTGGCGAGGTCGCGGGCGACCGTCCAGCCGACGATCCGCCGGGCCAGCTTCTCGATCACCAGCTGCGAGGTGTGGCCGCCGCGGTTCTCCCGGATGTCGACGATCACGCCCTCCCGGGCCATCTCCGACCGCAGGTCGCGGTGGATCTGGGCCCAGCCGGTGCTCTGCATGTCGGGGATGTGCAGGTAGCCGAGCCGCCCGCCGGACAGCTCCCGGACGGCGGCCCGCCGCCCGGCCACCCAGTCGTGGTAGCGCAGCGGCTCGTCGTCGGCGAGCGGGACGACCACCGGGTACCGGCGGTCGGTGCCGTCCTTGCCGGCCACGGTCAGCTCGACCGGTTGTCCGGCGGTGCCGGCCAGCAGCGGGGCCGGGCCGGCGGTCGCGTCCACCGGGCGGCCGTTGACGGCCAGCACCGCGTCGCCCGGGCGGACGGCGGCGCCCGGCGCGGCCAGCGGCGAGCGGGCCCGCGGGTCCGAGGACTCGCCGGGCAGGATCCGGGCGATCCGCCAGACCTCGCCGTCCTTGACCAGGTCGGCGCCGAGCTTGCCCTGCCGGCGGGCGGCCTCGGTGTGGATGCCGTAGGGCTGCACGTAGGCGTGCGAGGTGCCCAGCTCGCCGTGCACCTCCCAGAGCAGGTCGACCAGGTCGTCGTGCGAGCCGAGCCGCTCCACCAGCGGCCGGTAGCGGTCGAGGATCTCGGCCCAGGGCAGGCCGCCGAGGTCCGGGCGCCAGAAGTTGTCGCGCATCAGGCGGCCGTTCTCGTCGTACATCTGCCGCCACTCGGCGGCCGGGTCGACGGTCACCCGCAGCCGGTGCAGGTCGACGTCGATCTCGTCGTCGTCGCCCACCGCCTTGTGGTCGGCCGGGACGATCCGCAGCTCGCCCTCGTCCAGCACGGCGACCCGGGTGCCGTCGCCGCTGACCGCGAACTCGTCGAGCCCGTCGACCAGTTGCTCGACCCGGCGCTTGCGCAGGTCGAACCGCTCCAGGGTGGGGCGCGGCTGCTCGTCCTCCGGGGTGGCCGCGTCGTCGCCGAGTTCGCCGGTGAGCGGGATCCGCGTCCAGAGCACGCCGTCCTTGGCGGCCGCCAGTTCGCCGAACCGGCCGCCCTCGACCGGGAAGGGGATGATCCGGTCGGCGATCCCGTCCAGGTCGACCCGGGTGGCGGGCGGGGCGTCGGCCGCCCCCTCCTCGCCGTCCGCCTTCTTGCCCTTGGGCTCGTCGTCCTCCCCGCCGGCCGGCCGCCCGGCCCGGCGCGGGCCGAACGGGGAGGGGGTGTCGGCGGCCAGGGTGACCAGGTACGGGCGGCAGCCGTTGGGGAACGACAGGTCGAAGACGTGCGAGTCGTAGACCGGGTCGAAGTTGCGCACCGAGAGGAAGGCCAGGTGGCGGCCGTCGGCGGTGAAGGCCGGCGAGGTGTCGATGAAGCGCGCCGGGGTGACCTCGCCGACCGTGCGGGTGGCCAGGTTGGCCAGCACGATCTGGCGCAGCGACCAGGCCCCGAAGCCCGGGCTCGGCCGTGACCAGGCGAGCCAGGCGGAGTCCGGGCTGAACGCCAGCCCGCTGACCTCGCCGTCCGTGCTGCGGTCCAGCTCGTGCACCGTCCCGTCGGCGAGCGACACCAGGAGGACCCGGCCGTCGTGCGCGCCGACCGCCGCCTGCTTGCCGTCCGGCGAGACCGCCAGCGCGCGGACCCGGCCCAGCTGTCCGCCGGCCAGCCGGCGGCGCTCCTCGCCGAGCACGGCGGGGGCGTACTCGACGGCGTCCTCGCCGTCGGCGTCGGTCACCCAGAGCACGCCCTGCGCGCCGTCCTCGCCCGGCACCACGTGGGCCCGCCGGGCCCGGACGCCGGGCGTCTCGTCCAGCACCCGGGCGGGGCCCTCCCGGTGCGGCAGCCAGTGCACGCTGCCGCGCACCACCACGGCGCCGGCCCGGCCGGTGCGGTCGGGGGCGGCGCTCTCCAGCCAGTGCGCGGCCGGCACCGGGCGGGGCCGCCGGCCGGCCCGGGGGCCGGACGGCCGGACGTCCAGCCGGCGCGGCTCGGCGCCGTCGAGGTCGTCCAGCAGCCAGAGGTCACCGGCCCGGTGCCAGATCACCCGGGTGCCGTCGCTGGTCGCGCCGCGGGCGTAGAAGCCCTCCGGGGAGGTGGTGTGGCGGCGCAGGCCGCTGCCGTCGGGGAGGCTGGAGTAGAGCTCGCCGACGCCCTCGTGGTCGGCCAGGAAGGCGATCCGGGCGCCGCCGGGCGCGTCGACCCAGAGCGGCGCCTCGATGTGCCCGTCCAGCTCCTCGTGGACGCGGGCGAACCGCTCGGCGCCGATCCAGAGCTTGCCGACCCGGCCGCCCCGGTAGCGCTTCCACCGCGCGGGCTCCGCACCGGCCGCCGAGAGCAGCAGCACCCGGTCGCCGCCCGGCTCGTACGCCACGCCGCCGACCGGCCCGTACGGCAGCCGCCGCGGCTCGCCGCCGTCCAGCGGTACGGCGTGGGCCCAGGTGCGGCGCAGGGTGGCCTGTCCGGCGGAGGTGGTGGCGACCGGGCTGCCGTCGGCCGTCCAGCCCTGCAGCTGCGTCTGGTCGCTGCCCCAGTACGTCAGCCGCCGGGACGGCCCGCCGTCCACCGGCGCGACGTGCACCTCGGGCGCGCCGTCCCGGGTGGAGACGAAGGCGATGTGCCGGCCGTCCGGCGAGAAGCGCGGGCGGCGGACCGGGACGTGATCGGCCGTCAGCCGCCAGGGCCGGCCACCGTCCAGCGGGGCGAGCCAGACGTCGTTCTCCGCGACGAAGGTGATCAGGTCACCGTGCAGGTGCGGATGGCGCAGGTAGGCGCCGGCAGGGGTGCTCGGGGATTCGCTCACAGCCGCACCCTACGCACCCGCCGGGGCGGCGCGCCTCCGGTTTCGCGCAGGCCGCCCCCTACGGGGGACGAACCGCCGGGGAACGAACCGCCGGGGAACGAACGGTCCGTGCGGCGACCGGCCCGCTCAGCCCCAGCGGCCGGTGCGGCCCAGCAGCAGGGCGCCGGCGGCCACTCCCGCGGTCGAGGTGCGCAGCACCGAGGACCCGAGCCGGTACGGCCTGGCACCGGCCTCGGCGAAGGCGGCCAGCTCCTCCGGGGAGACCCCGCCCTCGGGGCCGACCACCAGGACGATGTCCCCGCCGCCGGGCAGCGCGGCGCCGGCCAGCGGCTCGGCGCCGTCCTCGTGCAGCACCGCGGCGAGCGCGGCCCCGGCCAGGACGGGCGCCAGCTGGCGGGTGGTGGCGAGTTCGCGGACCTCGGGGAAGCGCAGCCGGCGGGACTGCTTGCCCGCCTCGCGGGCGGTGGAGCGCCACTTGGCGAGCGCCTTGGCGCCGCGCTCGCCCTTCCACTGGGTGATGCAGCGGGAGGCGGCCCAGGGGATCACCACGTCCACGCCGACCTCGGTCATGGTCTCCACCGCCAGCTCGCCGCGGTCGCCCTTGGGCAGCGCCTGGACGACGACGATCCGCGGCGCCGGCTCGGCCTCCCGGCGGACCGCGGCGAGCGTCACCTCGACGGCGTCCT
Source organism: Kitasatospora sp. NPDC028961 (assembly GCF_055564815.1). Classification (NCBI taxonomy): domain Bacteria; kingdom Bacillati; phylum Actinomycetota; class Actinomycetes; order Kitasatosporales; family Streptomycetaceae; genus Kitasatospora; species Kitasatospora sp. NPDC028961. The sequence continues at coordinate 524,139 of NZ_JBVHVO010000003.1, forward strand.
TGCCGTGCACGGCCGTGACGGTGCCGTCGGCGCCCAGGCCGAGCCCGTCGGCCAGGGTCACCGCCTCGCCCGGCTCCAGCCGCTTCACGGCGGCCGCGTGCCGCCCCTCCGGGCCGTCCAGCCGGACCACCGCACCGGGGGCGGCGGAGGCGAGCTGCGCGGTCTCGACGATGAACACGGGCGCGGTCATGGCGGTTCCTGGAGTGGGGGTGGGGGGACGGACGGGGGAACGACGGCGCCCGGTGACCCGCCGGGAGCGGGGCACCGGGCGCCGGTACGGTCAGCGGCCGTTGAAGGCGTCCTTCAGCCGGGAGAACAGCCCCTGCTGGCCCGGCGCGAACTGCCCGGAGGGCCGCTCCTCGCCGCGCAGCACCGCGAGCCGGCGCAGCAGGTCCTCCTGCTCGGGGTCGAGCTTGGTGGGCGTCTGCACCTCGACGTGCACTATCAAGTCGCCCCGGCCGCCGCCGCGCAGATGGGTGATGCCGCGGGCGTGCAGCGGGATCGACTGGCCGGACTGGGTGCCGGGCCGGATGTCGACCTCCTCCAGCCCGTCCAGGGTCTGCAGCGGCACCTGGGTGCCGAGCGAGGCGGCCGTCATCGGGATGGTGACCGTGCAGTGCAGGTCGTCGCCGCGGCGCTGGAAGGTCGGGTGGGTGCTCTCGGCGATCTCGACGTAGAGGTCGCCGGCCGGGCCGCCGCCGGGGCCGACCTCGCCCTCGCCGGCCAGCTGGATCCGGGTGCCGTTGTCGACACCGGCCGGGATCTTCACGGTCAGGGTGCGGCGGGCCCGCACGCGGCCGTCGCCGGCGCACTCCGGGCACGGGGTCGGCACGACGGTGCCGAAGCCCTGGCACTGCGGGCAGGGCCGGGAGGTCATGACCTGGCCCAGGAAGGACCGGGTGACCTGGGAGACCTCGCCCTTGCCGCGACACATGTCACAGGTCTGCGCGGAGGTGCCGGGGGCGGCGCCCTCGCCGCTGCACGTGGTGCAGGTGACGGCGGTGTCGACCTGGAGTTCCTTGGTGGTGCCGAACGCGGCCTCCTCCAGGGTGATCTCCAGCCGGATCATGGCGTCCTGGCCGCGCCGGGTGCGCGAGCGCGGGCCGCGCTGACCGGCGGCCGCGCCGAAGAACGCGTCCATGATGTCGGAGAAGCCGAACCCGGCCGCGCCCGCGCCGAAGCCGCCCGCGCCCCCGCCGTTGGGCGAGAGGGGATCCCCGCCGAGGTCGTAGACCTGCCGCTTCTGCGGGTCGGAGAGGACCTCGTAGGCGGCGTTGATCTCCTTGAACCGCTCCTGCGTCTTCGGGTCGGGGTTGACGTCCGGGTGCAGTTCGCGCGCCAGGCGCCGGAACGCCTTCTTGATCTCGTCCTGCCCCGCATCCCGTCGGACGCCGAGTACCGCGTAGTAGTCCGTGGCCACCAAATGCTCCGCTTGTTCCGCCTGTAGAAGTGCTTGCGACTGGTACCGGTGTCACCTGTGTGACACCGGTCGTTCCCTACGACTCGGCCAGGATCTGGCCCACGTACCGTGCCACCGCTCGCACCGCCCCCATTGTGCCCGGATAGTCCATCCGGGTCGGACCGATCACACCCAGTTTGGCCACGCTCTCGTCGCCCGAACCGTAACCGACCGAGACGACCGAGGTGGAATTGAGCCCTTCGTACGCGTTCTCCCGGCCGATCCGGACCGTCATCCCGGCGTCCGCCGTCTCACCCAGGAGGCGCAGCAGGACGACCTGCTCCTCCAGCGCCTCCAGCACCGGCTGGATGGTGAGCGGGAAGTCGTGGCCGAAGCGGGTCAGGTTGGCCGTACCGGCCAGCATGATCCGCTCCTCGTTCTGCTCGGCGAGCGCCTCGAAGAGCGTCGCCAGGACGATGGTGACGGCCGGCCGGTCCACCGCCTCGAACATCGCCGGGAGCTCGTCCAGCAGCCCCGGCACGTCGGGCAGCCGCACGCCGACGGCCCTCGTGTTGATCTTGGCACGGAGGTCCGCGAGGACCACCTCGCCGACCGGACCCGGGCAGTCGACCATCCGCTGCTCGACCCGGCCGGTGTTGGTGATCAGGACCAGCATGACCTTGGCCGGAGCCAGCGCGACCAGCTCGATGTGGCGCACCGTGGAGCGGGAGAGCGACGGGTACTGGACCACCGCCACCTGCCGGGTGAGCTGGGCGAGCAGCCGGACCGTCCGGGCGACCACGTCGTCCAGGTCCACCGCGCCGTCCAGGAAGTGCCGGATCGCCCGCCGCTCGGGCGCGCTCATCGGCTTGACCTCGGCGAGCCGGTCGACGAAGAGGCGGTACCCCTTGTCGGTGGGGATCCGCCCGGCGCTGGTGTGCGGCTGGTGGATGAAGCCGTCCTCCTCCAGCGCGGCCATGTCGTTGCGGACGGTGGCCGGGGAGACCCCGAGGTTGTGGCGTTCGACGAGAGCCTTGGAGCCGACCGGCTCCTCGGTGCCCACGTAGTCCTGGACGATGGCGCGGAGCACGGCGAGCTTGCGTTCGTCGAGCTGGCGGACCTCACCGGCCATGGGGCACGCACCTCCCTCTTCGCACGTTGTCCGTGGTGACGTGTGTCGTTCCGGCATGGTGCGGTCCGCCGGGCGGACCGCGGCCTTTGGCACTCTGAACAGAGGAGTGCCAGAACCGTACCTGCCAGTGTAAGGCCCGGGTCCGACGGCAGGAACGGCACCGCCGGGGTGATCCTGCCCGCATCGCGCGGCGCGCGGGTGATGCCGCGGGACCGGCCGGGTGGCAGCATCGATAGCGAACGGCGAACGGAGGACCAGCGATGTCGACCTCGGGCCAGCCCACCCGCTTCGCCCCGGACCGCGGCCTGACCGGCCGGATGGTCGGGACCATGTTCGTGATCGGGCTCCTGTACGTGGGTTTCACCGGCCTGCTGATCGCGCTGCTGCGCGGCGCCTGGCCACTGATCGTGCTGATCTCCGGCGGGCTGTTCGTGGCCCAGTTCTGGTTCAGCGACAAGATCACCGAACGGGCGATGGGCGCCCACCGGGTGACCCCGGAGCAGTACCCCCAGCTGCACGGCACCGTCGACCGGCTCTGCGCCCTCGCCGACATGCCCAAACCCCGGGTGGCGGTCGCCGACAACGACATGCCGAACGCCTTCGCGACCGGCCGCAACCCGCAGAACGCGGTGGTCTGCGTCACCACCGGGCTGCTGCGGCGGCTGGAACCGGAGGAACTGGAGGGCGTCCTGGCGCACGAGCTGTCGCACGTCGCCCACCGGGACGTCGCGGTGATGACCATCGCCGGCTTCCTCGGCGTACTGGCCGGGGCGATGACCCGGATCGCGATGTACGGCGGCTTCATGGGCGGCGGCCGCAACAGCAACGACTCCAACGCCGCGATCGCCGCGCTGGTCATCCCGCTGGTGTCGGTGGTGGTGTACGCGATCAGCTTCCTGCTGACCCGGCTGCTCTCCCGCTACCGGGAGCTGGCCGCCGACCGGGCCGCCGCCCAGCTCACCGGCCGGCCCAGCGCACTGGCCTCGGCGCTCACCAAGGTGACCGGCCAGATCGCCGCGATCCCGACCAAGGACCTGCGCCAGGCCCAGCCGTACAACGCCTTCTACTTCGCCCCCGCGCTGAGCGCCCGGGAGGCCGCCTCGCAGCTGTTCTCCACCCACCCCTCGCTGGAGAAGCGGCTGGAGCAGCTGGCGAAGATCTCCACCCAGCTCGGCCGCTGAGCCGACGACACGCCCCGGAGGGGACCGCCGTGGGAATCCTGGACGCACTGTTCGGCCGCACCAAGCCCGTCCGGCCCGACCTCGATCAGCTGTTCGGCGTGCCCTCGGCCGCGCTGACCCTGGAGGCGGCGGCCGGCTTCCGGCCGACCGGCGTCGGGTCGGTCTGCTTCTCCTCGGTCGAGGGCGGCGCCTTCGTCGAGGTCGAGCGGCAGGTCCGGGCCCTGCTGGACGCCGACACCGAGCGCGGCGGCGTCCCGGTGGAGGCCTCCAAGGACGCCTACGGCTACTCCTGGCTGCTCGCCCGGCACACCCCCGAGGAGCTGCCGGAGCTGGTCAACGACCTGCACGCGGTCAACAGCGAGCTGGAGGGGAACGGCTTCGGCCCGCAGCTGCTCTGCTCGCTGGTGGCCTTCCGCGGCGCCGAGGGGCAGCCGCTGGCGCTGGTCTACCTGTACAAGCGCGGCACCTTCTACCCGTTCGCGCCGGTGCCGGGCGGCGGGGAGAAGCGCGACAGCCCGCTGGAACTGCAGGTCAACGCCATGCTGGGGAACGACCTGCGGCTGGAGAAGGACCTCACCCGCTGGTTCCCGGTCTGGGGCGCGCCGGGCCTGTGACGCCCCGTCGGGCCTGCCTATAGTCACCTGCATGCGCAGCCGCCAGTACGGACCCGACCTCACCCCGCCGTGGAAGCGGCAGCAGCCCGCCCCCGAGGTGCCCGCCGACCGGGACCTCGTGGTCGAGGAGGCCGCGACCGGCTTCTGCGGCGCGGTGGTGCGCTGCGAGAAGACCGCCGAGGGGTTCACCGTCACCCTGGAGGACCGGTTCGGCAAGCGGCGGGTGTTCCCGCTGGTGCCGCGCGGCTTCCTGCTGGAGGGCCGGACCGTCACCCTGGTCCGCCCCGCCGCCGCGGCGCCGGCGCCCCCGCGCGCCCCGGGCCGGACGGCCTCCGGCTCGGTCGCCGTCCCCGGAGCGCGGGCCCGGGTGGCCCGGGAGTCGCGGATCTACGTCGAGGGGCGGCACGACGCCGAACTGGTCGAGCGGGTCTGGGGGGACGACCTGCGGATCGAGGGCGTCGTCGTGGAGTACCTGGAGGGCATCGACGACCTGCCCGCGATCGTCGCCGACTTCGCCCCCGGCCCGGGCCGCCGGCTGGGCGTCCTGGTCGACCACCTGCTCCCCGGCACCAAGGAGCACCGGATCGCCGCCCGGGTCACCGGCGACGCCGTGCTGGTCGTCGGCCACCCGTACATCGACGTCTGGCAGGCCGTGAAGCCCTCCTCCGTCGGCATCCCCGGCTGGCCGGACGTCCCCTACGGCGAGGACTGGAAGGGGGGCGTCTGCCGCCGTCTCGGCTGGCCGGCCGACACCCCCGCCGCGTGGAAGCGGATCCTCGCCTCGGTCGACTCCTTCAAGGACCTGGAGCCCGCCCTCCTGGCGAAGGTCGAGGAACTGATCGACTTCGTCACCCTGGAGGACTGACCGGTCAGCCGTGGGCCCGCGACCGCGAGCCGGCGGCTGACACCACGGCAACGACTCTCAGTCCACCAGGTCGCGGACCACGGCGTCGGCCAGGAGGCGGCCCTGGAGGGTCAGGGTGGCCCGGCCGCGCTCGTGGGTGGTGCGGTCGAGCAGGCCGTCGGCGAGGTGCCGGTCGGCGGCCGCGCGGCCGGTCGCCGTGAGCAGGTCCAGCGGGATGCCCTCGGCGAGGCGCAGTTCCAGCAGGATGCGCTCGACCCGGCGGTCCTCGTCGGTGAGCCGCTCGCGGCCCTGGGCCGGGGTGCGGCGCTCGGCGAGGGCGCGGGCGTAGCCGGCCGGGTGCTTGGCGTTCCACCAGCGGACGCCACCGACGTGGCTGTGCGCGCCGGGGCCGGCGCCCCACCAGTCGCCGCCGGTCCAGTAGAGCTCGTTGTGGCGGCAGCGGCCCTGCGGGGTGGTGGCCCAGTTGGAGACCTCGTACCAGGAGTAGCCGGCGGCGGCGAGCGCCTGCTCGGCGATCAGGTAGCGGTCGGCGTGCACGTCGTCGTCGATCATCGGCAGCTCGCCGCGCTTGACCCGGGCGGCCAGCTTGGTGCCGTCCTCGACGATCAGCGAGTAGGCCGAGACGTGGTCCGGCCCGGCGCCGATCGCGGCGTCCAGGGAGGCCCGCCAGTCGTCGTCGGACTCGCCGGGGGTGCCGTAGATGAGGTCCAGGTTGACGTGCTCGAAGCCGGCCGCGCGGGCCTCGGCCACGCAGGCCTCCGGGCGGCCCGGGGTGTGGTGGCGGTCGAGCAGCCGCAGGACGTGCGGCCGGGCGCTCTGCATGCCGAAGGAGACCCGGTTGTAGCCGCCCTCGCGCAGTTCGGCGAGGTAGGCCGGGTCGACCGACTCGGGGTTGGCCTCGGTGGTCACCTCGGCGTCGTCGGCGAGCCCGAACTCCGCCCGGATCGCCGCCAGCATCTTCACCAGGTCCCGGGCGGGCAGCAGGGTGGGCGTGCCGCCGCCGAGGAAGACGGTCCGCACGGGCAGGTCGGTGTCGCCGAGGACCTCGCGGGCCAGCCGGATCTCGGCGACCACGTTGTCGGCGTAGGTCTCCTGGGAGGCGACGGCGCCGGAGGAGCGCAGCTCGGTGGCGGTGTAGGTGTTGAAGTCGCAGTAGCCGCAGCGGCTCGCGCAGTACGGCACGTGCAGGTAGAAGCCGAACGGCCGCGACCCGAGCCCGGCGAGGGCGTGCGCGGGCAGGGAACCGTCGGACGGCACGGGTTCGCCGTCGGGGAGTGCGGAGGGCATGACCCCATTGTCCCGTACGGCCCCGGTGATCATCGCGGCCGTACGGGACGACGGACGGATCAGGCCTCGTTCGCGCCCGCGTACATCTCGGTGACGGCGTCCGCGTACGTCCGCTCGACCACCGGCCGCTTGATCTTCAGGCTCGGCGTCAGCTCGCCGTGCTCGATGTCCAGGTCGCGCGGGAGGAGGGTGAACTTCTTGATCGTCTGCCAGCGCTGGAGGTCGCCGTTGAGGCGCTGCACGAAGCCGTCGACCAGCTGGTGGACCTTCGGGTCGCCGACCACCTCGGCGTAGGACTTGCCGGCCAGGCCGTGCTCGGCCGCCCACGGCATGATCACCGACTCGTCCAGGCCGATCAGCGCGGTGCAGTAGTTGCGGCCGTTGCCGATCACCAGGATGTTGCTGACGAACGGGCAGACCGCCTTGAACTTGCCCTCCACCTCGCTCGGCGCGACGTACTTGCCGCCGGAGGTCTTGAACATATCCTTCTTGCGGTCGGTGATCCGCAGGAAGCCGTCCTGGCCGATCTCGCCGATGTCCTCGGTGTGGAACCAGCCGTCCGGCTCCAGCACCTCGGCGGTCTTCTCCGGCAGGTTGTGGTAGCCGCGCATGACGCCGGGGCCGCGCAGCAGGATCTCGCCGTCCTCGGCGATCCGGATCTCGCTGCCGGGCAGCACGGTGCCGATGGTGCCGACCCGGAGGTCCTCGGCGGGGTTGACGCAGATCCCGGCCGAGCTCTCGGTCAGGCCGTAGCCCTCCAGGACGGGCACGCCGACGCCGGCGAAGAAGTAGCCGATCTCGGGTGCCAGCGCGGCACTGCCGGAGACCGAGCCGCGCATCCGCCCGCCGAACGCGGCCCGGATCTTGGCGTACACCAGCTTGTCGGCCACCGCGTGCCGCACCCGCAGCCCCAGCGGGGCGCTGTCGTGCCCGGTGGCGATCCGGTTGGCCTGGGTGACCCGGGCGTAGTCGCGGGCGGTCTTCGCCGCCCACATGAAGATCTTGTACTTGGCGCCGCCCTCGGCCCGGGCCTTGCCGGCGATGCCGTTGTAGACCTTCTCGAAGATGCGTGGCGCCGAGGCCATCATGGTCGGGCGGATCACCGGCAGGTTGTGGATGATCCGGTCCACCCGGCCGTCCAGCGCCATCACGTGACCGGTGGCGATCTGGCCGCAGATCAGACTCTTGCCGAACACGTGCGACAGCGGCAGCCACATGAACTGCACGTCGTCCGCGCGCAGCAGCCCGCTCTCCTCCTGCGCCCGCCCCTGGTACGCCCAGCAGTCGTGGACCAGCCGCACGCCCTTGGGGCGGCCGGTGGTGCCGGAGGTGTAGATCAGGGTCGCCAGCTGCTCCTTGTCGAGCGCGTCGACGGCCTGCCGCACGGCGTCCGGGTGCTGCTCCAGGTACTCGGCGCCGAGCTGCTCCAGCTCGGCCAGGGTGAGCACGTTCAGCCCGGGCGCCCCGGCGACCGGGCCGGTGCCGTCGAAGAGGACGGCGGTGCGCAGCTCGGGCAGCTGGCCGAGCTCGCCGACGACCTTGGCGAGCTGCTTCTCGTTCTCGACGAAGATCGCCCTGGAGCCCGAGTCGGAGAGGATGTAGGCCGTCTCGTCGGCGTTGGTGCTCGGGTAGACGGCCGTGGTGGCCGCCCCCGCGCACATGTTGCCGAGGTCGGCGATGACCCACTCCAGCCGGGTGGAGGACATCAGCGCGACCCGGTCCTCCGGGCTGATGCCCAGCGACAGCAGGCCGGCGGCCACCGCGTACACCCGGGTGGCGGTCTGCGCCCAGGTCAGCGAACGCCACTGCTCGGCGCCGGGGGCGCCGTCCGCCGCGTGCTCGTCCACCGGGACGGGGAAGCGGTAGGCCTCACCCGCCGGCGTGGCGGCGACCCGCTCCAGGAACAGGTGGGCGACGGAGGCGGGCCGCCCGGCGACGATGTCGGCACGGCCGGAGTCGATCAGGGACTGCGCGGAACTCAACGAGGACCTCCGGGGGCGGGTGGCCGTCTGAGGGATGTCGCGGCGCCCGTGGGGGCGGTCGCCGGGCCCCCGGGCAATCGATCCGATACCGGTGAGTAACAAGGGGGCAATCAGCAGCCTAGGGGGAAACCGGTCATTCCGTAAGAGGGTGAGGACAGCTGGCACACTGGCGAGCCGCCGGTGCACGGCGCAACCGGGCCCGCCGGTGCGTTCAGCAAAGGACTGGACAAACCTCGGGGCGCGGGGCCGGAATCAACTGTGCGAGTCCACAGAAGCATGAGAATTGGGATGCGAACCCCACTGCCGAAGACAAGAGTGTGCCAGTGCTGATCAGACTGCTGAGGGCGTACCTGCGCCCGTACTCCCGACCGATCTCCCTGCTGGTGCTCCTCCAGCTGGTGTCCACGCTCGCCCTGCTCTACCTGCCGACGCTGAACGCCGACATCATCGACCAGGGCGTGGTCAAGGGCGACACCGGTTACATCCTGCGCATCGGCGGTGTGATGATCGCCGTCACCGTCGCCCAGGCGCTCTGCTCGATCGGTGCCGTCTTCTACGGCGCGCGCACCGCCATGGCGTTCGGCCGGGACGTCCGGGCCGCCGTCTTCGACCGGGTGCAGACCTTCTCCGCCCGCGAGGTCGGCTCCTTCGGTGCCCCCTCCCTGATCACCCGGACGACCAACGACGTCCAGCAGGTCCAGATGCTGGCCCTGATGACCTTCACCCTGATGGTCGCCGCGCCGATCATGTGCGTCGGCGGCATCGTCATGGCGCTCAACCAGGACGTGCCGCTCTCCGCGCTGCTGCTGGCCGTCGTCCCCCTGCTGGGCGTCGTGGTCGCCCTGCTCGTCCGCGCGCTGCGCCCGAAGTTCCGCAGCATGCAGAAGAAGATCGACACGGTGAACCGGGTCCTGCGCGAGCAGATCACCGGCATCCGGGTCATCCGCGCCTTCGTCAAGGACGACCACGAGCAGGCCCGGTTCGCCGGCGCCAACCGGGACCTGACCGGGGTCGCCCTCCAGGTCGGCCAGCTGATGTCGTTCATGTTCCCGGCCGTGATGCTGGTGGTGAACGCCTCCAGCGTCGCCGTGCTCTGGTTCGGCGCCATGCGCATCGACAGCGGCGGCATGGAGATCGGCGGGCTGACCGCCTTCCTCTCCTACCTGATGCAGATCCTGATGAGCGTCATGATGGCCACCTTCATGTTCATGATGGTGCCGCGCGCCGAGGTCTGCGCCGAGCGCATCCAGGAGGTCCTGGACACCAGCTCCAGCGTCGTCCCGCCGGCCACCCCCGTCACCGAACTCCTGGCCCGGGGCAAGCTCGAACTGCGCGCCGTCGAGTTCCGCTACCCCGGCGCCGAGGCCTCCGTCCTGCGCGGCGTCGACATCACCGCCCGCCCCGGCGAGACCACCGCCGTCATCGGCTCCACCGGCAGCGGCAAGTCCACCCTGCTCGGCCTCGTCCCCCGGCTCTTCGACGCCACCGCCGGACAGGTCCTGCTGGACGGCGTGGACGTCCGCGAACTCGCCCCCGAGACGATCGCCGAGACCGTCGGCCTCGTCCCGCAGAAGCCCTACCTGTTCACCGGCACCGTCGCCAGCAACCTGCGCTACGGCCGGCCCGACGCCACCGACGAGGAGCTCTGGCACGCCCTGGAGGTCGCCCAGGCCAAGGAGTTCGTCGAGCGCTTCCCCGAGGGCCTCGACGCGCCCATCGCCCAGGGCGGCAGCAACGTCTCCGGCGGCCAGCGCCAGCGCCTGGCGATCGCCCGCGCGCTCGTCCGCAAGCCCGGCGTCTACCTGTTCGACGACTCGTTCTCGGCGCTGGACTACGCCACCGACGCCAGGCTGCGCAGGGCCCTCTCCCGGGAGACCGCCGACGCCACCGTGCTGATCGTCGCCCAGCGCGTCTCCACCATCCGCGACGCCGACCGGATCGTCGTCCTGGACGAGGGCGCGGTCGTCGGCAGCGGCACCCACGGCGAACTGATGGCCGACAACCCGACGTACCGGGAGATCGTGCTCTCCCAGCTCACCGAGCAGGAGGCGGCGTGACCACCCCGCAGAAGAAGGCGCCCATGACGAAGGGCCCCGGCTCCGGCGAGGTGCCCAGCGACTCGCAGGCCGCCGCCGCCCGCCGCGGCCCGGCCGGCCCCGGCCGGTTCATGGGCGGCCAGGGCTCCGAGAAGTCGATGGACTTCAAGGGCTCGGGCAAGCGGCTGCTCGCCCTGCTCCGCCCCGAACGCGCCCTGCTCAGCGGCGTGCTGGCCCTCGGCGTGCTCAGCATCGGCTGCGCCGTGACCGGGCCCAAGGTGCTCGGCAGGGCCACCGACCTGATCTTCGCCGGCGTGGTCGGCCAGCAGTTCCCGGCCGGCATCTCCAAGGCGCAGGCCGTCGCGGACGTGCGGGCGCACGACGGCGGCGCCGCCGACCTGCTCTCCGCGGTCGACTTCACCCCCGGCCAGCACATGGACTTCGGCGCGATCGGCACCGTACTGCTCTGGGTGCTGGCGATCTACGTCGCCTCCGCCGCCTTCGGCATCGTCCAGGGCCGGCTCGCCACCAAGGCGATCCAGCGGGCCAGCTACCGGCTGCGCCAGGACGTCGAGTCCAAGCTCGCCCGGCTGCCGCTCAGCTACTTCGACAAGCAGCCCCGCGGCGAGGTGCTCAGCCGGGTCACCAACGACATCGACAACATCGGCCAGTCCATGCAGCAGACCATGGGCCAGGTGGTGAACTCACTGCTCACCGTAATCGGTGTGCTCGCCATGATGTTCTGGATCTCCCCGCTGCTCGCCCTGATCGCCCTGATCTCCGTCCCGCTGTCGGTCGTGGTGGCGACCAGGGTCGGCAAGCGGGCGCAGCCGCAGTTCGTCCAGCAGTGGAAGTCCACCGGGCAGCTGAACGCGCACATCGAGGAGATGTACACCGGCCACGCCCTGGTGAAGGTCTTCGGCCGGCAGAAGGAGTCCGCCGAGACCTTCCGGGAGCACAACGAGGCGCTGTACACGGCCAGCTTCCGGGCCCAGTTCATCTCCGGCGTCATCCAGCCCGCGATGATGCTGATCGGCAACCTGCAGTACGTGCTGGTGGCCGTCGTCGGCGGCCTGCGGGTCGCCAGCGGCGCGCTGTCGATCGGCGACGTGCAGGCGTTCATCCAGTACTCGCGGCAGTTCAGCCAGCCGCTCACCCAGGTCGCCAGCATGGCCAACCTGGTGCAGTCCGGCGTCGCCTCCGCCGAGCGCGTCTTCGAGCTGCTGGACGCGCCCGAGCAGACCCCGGAGCCGGCCATGCCGGAACGCCCCGACGCGATCCGCGGCCGGGTCGCCTTCCAGGACGTCTCCTTCCGCTACGACCCCGACAAGCCGCTCATCGACGACCTCTCGCTGAAGGTCGAACCGGGCCAGACCGTCGCCATCGTCGGCCCGACCGGCGCCGGCAAGACCACCCTGGTCAACCTGCTGATGCGGTTCTACGAGGTCAGCGGCGGGCGGATCACCCTGGACGGGGTCGACATCGCGGCGATGTCCCGCGAGGACCTCCGCTCCGGCATCGGCATGGTCCTCCAGGACACCTGGCTGTTCGGCGGCACCATCGCCGAGAACATCGCCTACGGCGCCCAGGGCGCCACCCACGAGCAGGTCGTCGAGGCGGCCAGGGCCGCCCACGTGGACCGCTTCGTCCGGACCCTGCCGAACGGCTACGACACCGTCATCGACGACGAGGGCACCGGCGTCAGCACCGGCGAGAAGCAGCTGATCACCATCGCCCGGGCGTTCCTGGCGCAGCCCTCGATCCTGGTCCTGGACGAGGCGACCAGCTCGGTCGACACCCGGACCGAGGTGCTGATCCAGCGCGCCATGGCCCGGCTGCGCACCGGCCGCACCAGCTTCGTGATCGCCCACCGGCTCTCCACCATCCGGGACGCCGACGTGATCCTGGTGATGGAGAGCGGCTCGATCGTCGAACAGGGCACGCACGACGAGCTGATCGCCGCCGAGGGCGCGTACGCCCGCCTGTACCAGGCGCAGTTCGCCGAGGCCGTGGCCGAGGTGGACTGACCGGCGGGCCGCACCGGAGGGGGAGGTCGGGGTCACCCGGCCTCCCCCTCCGGCGTTCCGCCCACGGGGAGGCCGGGGGACAGCGTGGCCCCGTCCGGGGGCGCCCCCTCGAACGCTCCGGCCGCCGCCCCGGGCCGCTACGGTGGGCCTGTGAGTGACGACCTGTCGGCCGCTGCCGCCGCACACCCCGACGCCTTCGAGGCCCACCGGCGCTACCTGGGCTCGGTCGCCTACCGGCTGCTCGGCTCGTTCAGCGACGCCGAGGACGTGCTGCAGGAGGCCTGGCTGCGCTGGCGCGGCACCGACCGGTCCGCCGTCGCCGACCCGCGCGCCTTCCTGACCACCGTCGTCACCCGGCTCTGCTACGACCAGCTGGGCTCCGCCCGGGCCCGCCGGGAGGCCTACTTCGGCGAATGGCTGCCCGAACCGGCCGTCTCCTACCAGGACTCCCCCGCCTCCCCGGCCGAGCTCGCCGAACTCGGCGAGTCCGTCTCGCTCGCCGTGCTCGCCGTCCTGGAGCAGCTCACCCCGGCCGAACGCGCCGCCTTCGTGCTGCACGACGTGTTCGCGGTCGGCTTCGACGAGATCGCCGCCTCCCTCGACCGCTCCCCCGACGCCGCCCGCCAGCTCGCCTCCCGGGCCCGGCGCCGGGTCAAGGACGGCGGGCGCCGCGCCACCGCCGACCCGGCCGAGCACCGGCAGGCCGTGGCCGCCTTCGCGGCGGCCAGTACCCGCGGCGACATCGAGGGCCTGCTGGCCGTGCTCGACCCGGACGTGGTCTGGCACTCCGACGGCGGCGGCGTCGTCAGCGCCGGCGCCCGCCCGGTCCTCGGCGCGGACAAGGTCTCCCGCCTGGTGGCCGGCCTGGTCGCGAAGTGGTTCCTGCCGGGCATGAGCCTGGTGCCCGCCCTGGTCAACGACGAGCCGGGGCTGCTCGTCCAGGACGCGGACGGCCGGCCCGGCGGCGTGCTGGCGTTCACCGTCGCCGACGGCCGGATCACCGAGGCCTACGTGGTGGTCAACCCCGAGAAGCTGACCCGGGTGGCCGACGCCGCCGGCACGCCGACGGACCTGTGACCCGGCACGCCGACGGACCTGTGACCCGGCTCACCGTCACACCCTGACCGGCCGCGTCGTCCCCTTCCCGAACGGACACCGAGAACGTGTCGACAGAACGCTCCGCGGGGGCGTTTCGGAGGAGGCGGACGACATGACCGAGAAGCAGATCGTCGTACTGGGCGCCGGCTACGCGGGGCTGACCGCGGCGACCCGGGCGGGCCGGCGCCACCGGGTGACCCTGATCGCCCCGGAGACCCGCTTCCTGCACCGCGTCCGCCAGCACGAGACCGCCGCCGGCCTCCCCGAGCACCGGCCCGCCCTGGCCGAGGTGGTCCGCGGCCGCGGCGTGCGGCACGTCCCGGCCCGGGCCACCGGCCTGGACCTCGCCGCCCGCAAGGTCTTCCTCGACACCGGCGAGGCCCTCCCCTACGACACCCTGGTCTACGCCCTCGGCAGCCGCACCGCCTGGCACGCCGTCCCCGGCGCCGCCGAGCACGCCTACTCCGCCGAGCGGGCCGCCGAACTGGGCGAGCGGCTGCGCACCGCCGGGCGGCCCGGCACCGTCGCCGTGGTCGGCGGCGGCGCCACCGGCATCGAACTGGCCACCGAGATCGCCGAGGCCCACCCCGCCTGGCGGGTGCGGATCGTCGCCGCCGGACAGGTCGGCGGCTGGTTCTCGGCCCGTGGCCGGGCCCACGTCCGCACCGTCATGGCCCGGCTCGGGATCGAGGTGCACGAGCGGCACACCGTCACCGGGGTCGACGCCGGGGGCCTCGACACCACCGGCGGCCGGATCGATGCCGACCTGGTCGCCTGGGCCGCCGCCATGGAGCCGCACCCGCTGGCGGCCGAGGCGGGCCTGACCGTCGACCCGGCCGGCCGGGCGGTGGTCGACGGCCACCTGCGCTCCGTCTCGCACCCGGAGGTCCACGTCATCGGCGACGCCGCCGCGGTGACCGTCCCCGGCACCGGCACCCTGCGGATGGGCTGCGCCACCGCCCAGCCGATGGGCCGCTACCTCGGCAGGCTGCTCACCGGGCGCACCGACAAGCCCTTCGCGTTCCGCTACGCCGTGCAGTGCCTGAGCCTCGGCCGCCGGGACGGCCTGGTCCAGCTGATCCACGGCGACGACTCGATGCGGCCCTCGGTGCTGACCGGCCGGGCCGGGCGGCTGACCAAGGCCGCCATCGTCAACGGCGTGGTCTGGGCGCTACGTTGAGAGCCTGAACCGGGCCGCCGCACCGACCGGCCGCCGTGCGGACAGGCCGGCCGTGCGGACAGGCCGACGGGCCCGGGGCGAGACGCCCCGGGCCCGTCGGGCACCGCTGCGGCCGACCCCGTCGGGCCGGCCGGGAACACCCGGCTCGCGCCGGCTACTTCTTCTCCTTCGGCGCCTCGGCGTCGGTGGACAGCGCGGCGATGAAGGCCTCCTGCGGGACCTCCACGCGGCCGACCATCTTCATCCGCTTCTTGCCTTCCTTCTGCTTCTCCAGCAGCTTGCGCTTGCGCGAGATGTCACCGCCGTAGCACTTGGCGAGAACGTCCTTGCGGATCGCGCGGACCGTCTCACGGGCGATCACCCGGGAGCCGATGGCGGCCTGGATCGGCACCTCGAACTGCTGGCGCGGGATCAGCTTCTGCAGCTTGCCGGCCATCATCACGCCGTAGTTGTAGGCCTTGTCCTTGTGCACGATCGCGGAGAACGCGTCCACCGCGTCGCCGTGCAGCAGGATGTCGACCTTGACCAGCTGGGCGCTCTGCTCGCCGATGGGCTCGTAGTCGAAGGAGCCGTAGCCGCGGGTCTTGGACTTCAACTGGTCGAAGAAGTCGAAGACGATCTCGGCGAGCGGCAGGGTGTAGCGCAGCTCGACGCGGTCCTCGGAGAGGTAGTCCATGCCCTGGAGGTTGCCGCGACGGGCCTGGCAGAGCTCCATGATGGCGCCGACGAACTCGTTCGGCGCCAGGATGGTGCCGCGCACGACCGGCTCGTAGACCTCGGCGAGCTTCCCGGTCGGGAACTCGCTGGGGTTGGTGACGGTGTGCTCGGTGCCGTCCTCCATCACGACGCGGTAGACCACGTTCGGGGCGGTGGAGATCAGGTCGAGGTTGAACTCGCGCTCCAGGCGCTCCCGGATGATCTCCAGGTGCAGCAGGCCGAGGAAGCCGCAGCGGTAGCCGAAGCCGAGGGCGACCGAGGTCTCCGGCTCGTAGACCAGCGCGGCGTCGTTCAGGCGCAGCTTGTCGAGGGCGTCGCGCAGCAGCGGGTAGTCCGAGCCGTCCAGCGGGTACAGGCCGGAGAAGACCATCGGACGCGGGTCCTTGTAACCGCCCAGCGCCTCGGTCGCACCCTTGTGCATCGAGGTGATGGTGTCACCGACCTTGGACTGCCGGACGTCCTTCACCCCGGTGATGATGTAGCCGACCTCGCCGACGCCCAGGCCGTCGGCGACCTTCGGCTCCGGCGAGATGACGCCGATCTCCAGCAGCTCGTGGGTCGCGCCGGTGGACATCATGGCGATGCGCTCGCGCTTGGTGAGCTGGCCGTCGACGACCCGGACGTAGGTGACCACGCCACGGTAGGAGTCGTAGACCGAGTCGAAGATCATCGCGCGGGCCGGGGCGTCCTTGACGCCGACCGGGGCCGGGATCTTGTCGACCAGGTGGTCGAGCAGCTCCTCGACGCCGAGACCGGTCTTGGCGCTGACCTTGAGCACGTCGTCCGGGTCGCAGCCGATGATGTGCGCGATCTCGGCGGCGTACTTCTCCGGCTGGGCGGCCGGCAGGTCGATCTTGTTGAGCACCGGGACGATCGTGAGGTCGTTCTCCAGCGCCAGGTACAGGTTGGCGAGGGTCTGCGCCTCGATGCCCTGGGCGGCGTCCACCACGAGGACGGTGCCCTCGCAGGCGGCGAGGGAGCGGGACACCTCGTACGTGAAGTCCACGTGGCCCGGGGTGTCGATCATGTTGAGGATGTGCGTCGAGCCGACGTTCGGCCCCGTCTTCGGCGCCCATGGGAGGCGGACGGCCTGCGACTTGATGGTGATGCCGCGCTCACGCTCGATGTCCATGCGGTCGAGGTACTGGGCGCGCATCTGCCGCGGGTCGACCACACCGGTGATCTGGAGCATCCGGTCTGCGAGCGTCGACTTGCCGTGGTCGATGTGGGCGATGATGCAGAAGTTGCGGATCAGCGCCGGGTCGGTACGGCTGGGCTCTGGCACATTGCTGGGGGTCGCGGGCACCTTGGTCCGATTCTCCGTTGGTCCGGGGGCCGGGGGTGTCCGGGTCATCGCTGACCGGTTTCCCGGGGACCGGACAGTCGTCCGATCGAAATAGTTCTTCCCATCCTCCCACGAGCGCGACGTCCGCCGCCGTTCGGTTCCACCGGGGCCGCGCCGGGGGTGCTCCGGGGGGCGGTGCGCGGGTCCGTCCGGGAGTCGTCCGGGGCTGGTCCGCGGGTCCGTTCAAGTGCCGCCGCGGGGCCCTTGAACGGCCGTCCCTTCCCGCGGCCCGGCCGGTCGGGGCAGGATGGTCGTCCATGATCCTGGAAAGCGCCCTCCTCGACGTCGTCCCCGGCCAGGAGGACGCGTTCCTCGCCGCCTTCGCGGAGGCGAAGCCGCTGATCGCGGCCCAGTCCGGCTTCCGCTCCCTCGCGCTGCGCCGCTGCCTCGACGAGGGCCGCGGCGCCAGGTTCCTGCTCCAGGTGGAATGGGAGACGCTGGAGGACCACACGGAGGGGTTCCGCCGCTCCGCCGAGTACCAGCGGTGGCGCGAGCTGCTGCACCGCTTCTACCGGCCGTTTCCCGAGGTCGAGCACTACGGCGAGCCGGTGCTCCGGGCCTGATCCGGATCCGGCCGGTTTGGGTCGGGCGGTACCCCCCTGGTAGCGTGGGGCGCTGCACCTGGCCCAGGCATGCCCTCTCAGCAGTCCGGCGGCCGCGCGGTGCAACTCTCCCCCAGCCTTCGGCCGGGGGGACCCCAGAACCGTTTACTGACAAGACTGAGGCTCCTTCGTGGCGAACATCAAGTCCCAGATCAAGCGCAACAAGACCAACGAGAAGGCGCGCCTGCGCAACAAGGCCGTCAAGTCCTCGCTGAAGACCGCCCTGCGCAAGGCCCGTGAGGCCGCTGCCGCCGGCGAGACCGAGAAGGCCACCGTGCTGGCCCGCGCCGCCTCCAAGGCGCTGGACAAGGCCGTCAGCAAGGGCGTCATCCACGCCAACCAGGCCGCCAACAAGAAGTCGGCCATCACCAAGCGCGTCAACGCCGTCCAGGCCTGACTCCGCCGGGGCCCACGGCCCCGACCGTCCCAGGACGGACCGGCCCTCTACCCGGTCCCCTGAGGCACGAGCTCAAGACTCGCACCGCACGCGGCCTGCGTTCGCCACGCGGGTGCGGTGCACGAAGATCCACCGGAAGTGCCCGTTCGTAGGCGCTTCCCCGACTGCCCGCCCGGTCCCCACCGGGCGGGCAGTCGTCGTTTCGGGCCGGGGCTTCCGCTGCGGACGTTCTCGCGCGGATCCCCGTCGCCGGGCGGACCGGCTGCGGGTCCCGCGGCCGCGGCTTCTGTCGCTGCGGCTGCGGCTGCGGATCCTGCGGCTTCTGTCGCGTTCTGTGGTCCTGCCGCTATGGTCGGTGACGGCAGCTCGGGGGGAGCCGCGCTCACGGAAACCGGGCGGGCGGCGGTCGCGTCCCCCTCCCGGGGGGCCACCGCGTTCCGGGTCACCGCTTCGGGTCACCGCTTCGGGTCACCGCTTCGGGCCACGGTTCCGGGGCGGCACCTTCGTGGCAGGCATCTTCGTCGACGCTCAGGGGGGCACCTATGACGACGCCACCACCGCCACCACCACCGGCCCAGGGCGGACCGGGGTTCGGCGGCTTCCCGCAGCAGCCACCGCCGCCCGGGACGGCCCCGGGCTTCGGACCTCCGCCCGGACTGCCCTCGGCGCCCGGCCTTCCCGCCTCCCCCGGACTTCCCCCCTCCCCCGGACTTCCCCCCGCTCCGGGGCCCGCCCCCTCACCCGGTACGGCCCCCGCCGGGGAGCCCGGGCCGCGCGAGGGGACGGTCAGGAGGGGCGGAAACCTGCGCCGCAACGCCGTCTGGGCGTTCGTCGGCGCCGTCCTGGCCTCGGCCGCCTGGTCCGGCGCCGTGGCCCTGGTGCCGCGGATCGTCGACAGCGGCTCCCCGGCGCAGAGCCTCCACGGCTACCACGCGGTCGACGAGCTCTGCGAGTCGGGCAAGCTCACCGCGTTCAAGAAGCAGTACCGCATGGTCGACGACTACCCGCTGCAGCACACCGGCCGGTCCGACTCCATGGACATCATGCGGTGCTACGCGCTGGTCAAACGGGCGGTCAGCGGGAGCGACGTCGCCGACTACGCCACCCTCGACATCCGCGCCGAACTGCACCGGGCGGTCGACTCCGCGCCCGAATTCGCCGCCACCCGAAGCTACTTCGAGCAGCAGAAGTACGAGATCACCGATGTGCCGAACCTCGGCCAGGAGGCCTACTTCGCCTACGGCGACGAGCCGACCAGCTCGGACCAGACCTTCCACGACATCAACCACTACCTGCAGGTCCGGGACGGCGGGATGACGTACTCCCTGTTCTGGACGGACAACTACCAGGTCGGGAAGAACACCACGCTGGACCGCGAGACCGTCCGCCGGGCGATGCTCGACGACACCCGGGACATCCTGAAGGCGATCGGCGGCTCGTAAGGGCCGGTCGTGGCGGCCGGGTCGGGAGGGTTTCCCGTGGGGCCGGTCGGGCCGGTCGGGTCGGTCGGGTCGGTCGGGTCGGTCGCAGGAGCTGCTCGTGGCGGCCGGCCGTCCCGGCGGGCGGGCTCGGGTTGCCGGGGCGCCCGTGCCGGGATCAGTAGGAGCGGCCCCCGGAGCCGGCGCGCGCGGCCCGGGCGACGGCCACCACGGCCCGCTCCAGCGCGAAGGCGGGGTCGTCGGAGCCGCCCTTGACGGCCGCGTCCGCCTGGGCGATCGCCGTCAGGGCCGTGGCCACGCCGTCGCCCGTCCAGCCGCGCATCTGCTGGCGGACCCGCTCGACCTTCCACGGGGGCATCCCCAGCTCGCGGGCCAGATCGGCCGGGCGCATGTTCCGCCCGGTGGTCGCCAGCCGGCCGATGCTGCGGACCCCGGACGCCAGCGCGTAGGTGATACCGGTCGGCGGCTGCCCGACGGCCAGCGCCCAGCGCAGCCGCTCCAGCGCCTCGGCGGCCCGGCCGGTGACCGCGAAGTCCGCCACCTCGAAGCCGGTGGCCTCGGCCCGGCCGCTGTAGTAGCGGGCCACCACCGTCTCGTCGATGGTGCCCTCGACGTCCGAGGTGAGCTGGCTGCACGCGGCCGCCAGCTCGCGGAGGTCGCTGCCGAGCGCGTCCAGCAGGGCCTGGCACGCCTCCGGGGTGGCCGACCGGCCGAGCGTGCGGAACTCTCCCCGGACGAAGGCCAGCCGGTCCGACGCCTTCGCCAGCTTCGCGCAGGCGACCTCCCGGCCGCCGGCCTTCCGCCCGGCGTCCAGCAGGCCCTTGCCCTTGGCGCCGCCCGCGTGCACCAGCACCACGATCACCTCGTCGGCCGGGGCCTCGATGTACGCCTTGAGCTCCTTGACGGAGTCGGCGGAGAGGTCCTGGGCGCCCCGGACGACGATCACCTTGCGCTCGGCGAACAGCGAGGGCGTGGTCAGCTCGGCGAGGCTGCCGGGCTGCAGGGTGCCGGGTGGGAGGTCCCGCACATCGGTGTCCGGGTCCGCAGCCCTCGCCGCCGCCACCACCTGGGCGACCGCGCGGTCGAGCAGCAGCTCCTCCTGGCCGACCGCGAGGGTCAGCGGGGCGAGCAGGTCGTCGGGTGCACTCTTCCTGGCCATCGCCTACCAGCATCCCATGGGGTGGGGACACTCCCACCCGGAGGAACGAGGGGCGGGCGGGGGCGGGCGGGCGGGTCCGACGGCCGGAGGGGCGGAGCCGCCGGGGTGGCCGGGGTGGGCCCGACCGGTGGGGGTGTGCTCCGATGCGGGAGGCGCTCCCGGGAGAATGGGCCGGTGACCGAACACCTCACCACCGACCAGCCGGACGACTTCGACCCGAGCGCCCGGCAGCTCCTCGTCCTGCCCGACCGCGACGCCGCCGAGGACGCCACGGAGGAACTCAGCGCCAACCACCCCGACCTCGGTGACCTCGAAATCGTCCGGGACGCCCTCGCCGGCGAGGACGACGCCGAGGACGCCCAGTGGCTGGTGGTCGTGGAACCCCCCGAGGACGGCTGGACCGCGGAGCTGCTCCGCGCTCTGGACGCCGTCGCCGCCGAGCACGAGGGGTGGCGCGAGGAGGGCTGATCCGTCGGCCGCCGCCATGTCCTCCGGGGCCCGCCCCCACCCCCCACCCCCGCTCCCCCTCCCCGCCCTCTCCACCTCCTCCCTGTGGAGAGGGCGGGTTGAGCGAGAGGGCTCACCCCGGCGGGCCGCGCGGCCCGCCGGCCGTGTGCCGCCCGCGCGACGCGGCCGCGGCGTGGCGGGTCTGCCCGCCGTGCGGGTGCACGGACGCCCCCAGACGAGCCGGGGTGTCGCCCGTCACCGCGATGTCCCCAGCGGTATCCGTGCGCAACACCGTGGCACCGAGGGCACGCAGCCGCTCCACCGTCCGCACGGACGGATGCCCGTACGGATTCCCCTCGCCACACGAGATCAACGCCAGCCTGGGCCTCAACGCGGCCGCGAGCTCCCAGTCCTGGTGCGCCGACCCGTGGTGGGCCACCTTCAGCACATCCACTCGGACACCACGGCCCCACCGCGCCGACAGCGCGGCCTGCGCGGGCGGTTCGAGATCGCCCAACAGAGCCAGCCGCACACCGGCCGCCACCGTCACCAGCAGCACCACGCTCGCGTTGTTGGCCCCGGCAGCCTCCGCCGGAAGCACGGCATCGGGCCACACCACCTCCCATGACAGCCCCGGTCCGGCCGACCGGCGCTCGCCTGTCCGCGCGCGCACCAGTGGCACGCCGGCCGCAGCCGCCCACCCCGACACCCGGGCGGCCTCACCCGGCGGCTCACCCAGGACCGTCCCCTCGATCGCGCCCACCGAACGCCCCCGCAGCACCCCTGGCACACCCTCCACGTGGTCCGCGTGGAAGTGCGTGACCAGCAGCAACGGCACCCGGGCGATCCCGAGGTCGCGCAGACAGCGGTCCGCCGCACGCGGATCCGGCCCGGCGTCCACCACCACCGCGCCCCCCGGCGCCCCGCCGCCGGCGGTGACCGGCAGCACCACCATGTCCCCCTGGCCCACGTCGCACATGACCAGCCGCCAGCCCGGTGGCGGCCAGCCGGTCGCGAGCCGGGTGAGCAGGGGCGGCCGCACCAGCACGGCCAGCAGGACCAGGAGGAGTACGCCCGCCACCAGCGGCCGGGCCCAGCCGGTCCTGACGCGCAGACCGACCGCTGCGGCGCGTCCGGGTGCCAGGAGAGGAACCGTCCAGCACACCGCCACCGTCGCCAGGGCCAGCGTCACCGTGCCGAGCAGCCCGCCGGGCCAGGAGATCTGAGCGCCCGGCAGCTCCGCCCCATGCCGGGCCACCGCCGCGAGCCAGCCCACCGGTAGCCCGGCCGGCTCCGCGAGCAGCCGGGCCAGGGCCGGCGAGAGCGGCTCCAGGACGAGCACCGCGAAGCCGAGCAGAGTCGCCGGAGCCACCGCCAGCTCGGCCAGCAGGTTGCACGGCACCGCGACCAGGCTAATGTGTCCGGACAGCACGACCGTCACGGGCGCGCAGAGCGCCTGGGCCGCTGCCGTCGCGGCGACGGCGCCCGCCAGGTGGTGCGGCCAGCCCCGCGCCCGCAGGCGCTGCGCCCAGTGCGGGCCGACCACCAGCAGACCGGTGGTGGCGAGCACCGAGAGCAGGAAGCCGAACGACCGGGCGAGGTAGGGGTCGAGGAGCACCAGGAGCAATGCCGTACCGGCCAGGGCGGGCACCGCCTGCCGGGGTCGGCCGGTGGCGAGCGCGAGCAGTCCGATCAGCCCCGTACCGGCGGCCCGCAACACGCTGGGTTCCGGTCGGCAGACGGTCACGAAGGCCAGCGTGACGACTGTGCCGAGCAGCGCGGTGGTGCGCAGCGGGATACCGAACGCGGCGGCCAGGCCACGTCGTTCGGCTGTACCGGCACGACTGGGGGCACCGAGCAGGACACCCAGCACGATCGCGAGGTTGGCCCCGCTGACCGCGACCAGATGCGCCATGTCGGTGGCCCGGAAGGCGTCCAGGAGGTCCCCGGGCAGGCGTGAGGTGTCACCGACCACCAGGGCCGGGAGCAACCCCCGTGCGTCCGGCGGCAGATCGTCACTTGCCGTCCGCAGCCCCGCCCGCAACCGGCCGGCGACCCGTTGCGGCAGGCTGGGCGGCGCGAGCTCCCGTGGCGGCCCGTGGGCGATCAGCAGCGCGGCCGACTCGTCGCCGTAGCCCTCCCCCGCCGGGCGGACGTCCGCTTCCACGGCGACACGGGCCGACGGGAGCAACCGTTGCCACGCGCCGATCTCCGGCCCTCGCGCCATCACCGTCACCGGCGTCCGTGTCCTGGTCACCGTCTCGGTGCCGACCGGCGGGCCGCCCGCGCCGTCGCCCGGGGCCGGAGCCGCCGGCTCGAAGCCTGCCGGGACGGTCACCCGCTCCACCACCGCGTCCACGGTGAGGACGGCCTGCCCGGCAGCCGTTCCCCTGGTGCGGGAGGTGTGGGCTCTCGGGTCGGCGGTGATGGTCAGTTCGACGCCCACCTCCGGCGCGGCGGCACCGGCCCGGGCCAGCCCGGGCAGCGGCCCCCGGTGGAGGTCGGCGGTGTGCAGCAGGGTCGCGGCGGCGGCCGCCGCACCGGTGAGCAGCACGGCGGCCAGCGTCATGGCGGCGCCGCGACGCCGCCGCACTCCCGGGCGCGCGAGCAGGAGGACGGCGAACAGGACGGCCGTGCCGGCGGCCGAGGACAGCAGGAGGCCGTGCCCGGGGCCCAGCCCGAGAACACCCGCCGTGACCACCCAGGCCGCGACGGCGGGGAGGAGCAGGCGAAGATCGCCGGGAGGCCGGTGCGGCACGACGGCGTCTGTGGTGGCAGTGACGGCGATGACGGCACCTCCTTCCGGGGAGTGAGCGATGGGTCGATGGGCAGCCGGGTCGACGGGCAGAGGTCGATGGGCTGACGGGTCGAACGGCTCCGTGCATCGGACGAGCCGGAAGCAGGAGCACCGACCGGAAGCGTCACCCGGCGCGTACGGGCGGGTCAGAGCGTGAGCATCGGTCTGAGCTCCGCATAGGTGCGTTCGCCGATGCCGCTGACCTGCCGGAGCTGGTCGAGTGAGCGGAACGATCCGTGCGACGCGCGGAAGGCGATGATGCGCTGCGCCAGCGTCGGACCGACGCCCGGGAGCGTGTCGAGCTGTTCGAGGGTGGCGTGGTTCAGACTGACCGGCTGTTTCGGCACGGCGCCCGTGGCCGGCCCGCCCACGGCCTGCGCCGCACCGTCCGGTTCGCCGACGAGGATCTGCTCACCGTCCGTCAGCACCCGGGCCAGGTTGAGGCCCTTGGTCTCCGTCTCGGGCAGCGGTCCGCCGGCCACGCGCAACGCGTCCGCCACCCGGGAGCCGCCGGGCAGCGTGTGGACACCGGGTGCGTGCACCCGGCCCCCGATGTCGACCACGACGACGGTGCGCGCCTCGGCGTCTCCCGGAGCTGCTGGGACGGGGCCGGCGGAGGACTCCGGTGTGCTCGGGGGCGATGCCCCCGGCTCGGCCGGCGCGACCGCCGGCACCGCGACCGGCTGGGGCCGCGCCAGCCAGAAGTGTTGGACGCCGTAGCCCACGGTGAGCAGCAGCAGGACGACCAGCCCCGACACGGCCCGCCGGTCGAGCATCACCGCAGGACCGAAGCGAAACCGCGCGTGCCCCGGGTCGGCAGACCCGTCATCGTCGGACGGCACACCGTAGGGCGGCACACCGTCAAACCCCGCGCCACCAGCGGGTCCATCGACCGCCGCACTCGGCACGTCACCCGACCCGCCGCCCGACCCGCCCCCGAGGGGCGAGCCCCCGGGCGGGCCGGTGGCCGACGGCTCCGTCGCGCCGGCGGCTCCCCCGGCCACCCTCGCGGCCGATTCCTCGGCGGCCCCTTCGGCGCCTCCCCCGGCCGCCGGCAGCAGCGCTGCCAGCCGACGCCGCGCCGTCTCCCCGACCCGCTGGCGCTTCACCGCGCCGATGTTCATGCTCGTCATGCGGAGCACGCTAGGAGCCGTCCGCCGTCGACGGGAGAATCGGCGAAACCCTGTGGAAAACCCCGGGGGTGTGGACAACTCATGTCGCTCGCACGAGTGATCAGCAGTTGTCGGAGTTGACTTCCCGCCCGGCAGAGGTCCTCACGAGGCCCCTCTCAGCCCCCGTCCGGAGGCGTCTTCACGCACCGCGGCTTCACGCCCCTCAGGGTTCACCACCACGGCTTCACGCCCCTCAGGGTTCACCACCACGGCTTCACGCACCGCGGCTTCACGGGCCTCAGCGCGGCGAGACCACCACCGCCAGCAGCCCCGGTCCGACATGCGCACCGATCACCGCGCCCACCTCGCTCACGTACAGGTCGCGCAGCCCGGGGATCCGCCCCCGCAGCCGCTCCGCGAGCGGCTCGGCCCGCTCCTCCGCCGCCAGGTGGTGGACGGCGATGTCGACCTCCCGCTCCCCCGCCCGCTCGACCGCGATCTCCTCCAGCCGCGCGATCGCCCGCGACGCCGTCCGGACCTTCTCCAGCGGCTCGATCCGCCCGCCGTCCAGGTGCAGCAGCGGCTTCACCGCCAGCGCCGACCCGAGCAGCGCCCGGGCCGCCCCGATCCGGCCGCCCCGACGCAGGTGCTCCAGGGTGTCCACGTAGAAGAATCCGCTGGTCACCGCCGTCCGCGCGGCCACAGCGGCGACCACCTCGTCCAGTTCCCGCCCCGCCTCGATCGCCTCGGCCGCCGCCAGTACGCCGTATCCGAGGGCCATGCCGACCAGCCGGCTGTCCACCACACGCACCGGGACGGGCGCCTCGGCCGCCGCCAGCCGGGCCGCCTCCGCGGTCCCGGACAGCTCGGCGGAGATGTGCACCGAGACGATGCCCTTCGCGCCGGCCTCGGCGGCGGCCCGGTAGGCGGCGGCGAAGGCCTCGGGGCTCGGCCGGGAGGTCGTCACCCGCTGCTTGCCGCGCAACGCCTCGGCGACGTCCTTGGGTGAGATCTCCACGCCCTCGGCGAGGACGGTGTCACCGACCGCGACGCTCAGCGGCACCACCGCGATCTCGTGACGGTCGACGGCCTGCTGGGGCAGATAAGCCGTGGAATCGGTGACAAGTGCGAGGTCGGCGGGCATGAGGCGGAGGTTACTCCGCGTCCGGCCAGGAGGACAGCGCCCGAACCGGGCCTGCCCCGGCCCGCCCGCCCGCCGGCCCCGGCACCGGCACCGGCTCCGGGCGGAGCGCCGGGCGGGCGGGGCCCCGGCACCGGGCGGGGCGCCAGGGACAGCCGGTCGGTGCGCCGGGCACGGCGACCCACCCGAGCCGTCCGGGAGGGGTCGAGCCTTCCGGGATGTGGCGGGCCCGGCAGAGCGGGACGTCCGGTCAGCCCGCCGTCGGCCCGGCCGACGGCTTCCGCAGCCGGTCCGCCAGCCGCGACAGCGGGTCGTTCAGCCCCAGCAGTTCCTCGGCGCTCGGGCGCCCCTTCCCGTCCGTCAGCCCGGCCCGCCCCGCCGCCGCCCCGCCGCCACCAGCACCAGCACCAGCACCAGCACCAGCACCAGCACCAGCACCAGCCGACCCACCGGAACCGACGCCCGAGCCGAAGCCCGCCCCCGTACCCGACCCGGAATCCGACCCCGCCCCCGAGTGGTCCCAGTGCCGCAGCGCCCCCGCCTCGCTCTCGCACTCCTGGCTGAGCCGCCGGAGCTCGTCGTCGGCGAAGCGGTGCATCCGGTCCTGGGCCGCCCAGCGCATGGCCTCGGCGGAGTGGGTGATCCGTTCGGCGCGCTCCCGCAGCTCGGGCAGCTTGGCCGCGATCCGGCCCGGGTCCGGCTCGCGCTCCAGGATCCGCAGCTCAGCGTCCAGCTCCGCCGCATGGGTGTCCAGCCGCCGCAGCAGGGCGAGTGCCTCACCGAGCTGGCCGTCCTGCACCAGACCGCTCTCCAGGACCTGGCGCGTGCCGTCCAGGGAGGTCCGCAGCCCCAGCCGGACGGCGGAGATCTGGCCCTGCGGGCCGGGCTTGGCGTAGGTCTTCGCCTTGAGGGTCACGTTCTCGACCGCACGTCGGGCGTTGGCCTCGTGCCGCTCCACCTTCGTGGCGACCGCCCTTGCCGCCTTGACGGTCCCGACCACCACCAGCACCAGCATCGCGAGGCCGAAGAGCAGGGCCAGGCCGACCATCACGCCGAGCGCGTCCATCACGAGCCACCTTCCGTCCGCCGAACCGGCCCCCACCGGGCCCAACGCGGGCCGGCCCACCGTGGGTTCCACGGTAGCCGCCCGACCCGTGCCGGGGGCAGGTCGAACGGGCCCGGGCTCCGGAGATCAGGGACAGATGGGGGATCTCCCCGAGGCGGGCCCGGCCTCGGGCAACGCATCCCGCCCCCACCTGCCTCCACACACACCCGGCGAACCACCGCCCCGGGAACGCCGAAGGGCGGGCGCCCCGAAGGACACCCGCCCCGGCCGTCAACGACCCACGGCGACCACCGGCAGTCAGCCGGTGACGATGTTCACCAGCTTCGGCGCCCGCGCGATCACCTTGCGCACCGGCGCGTCCCCGATCGCCGCGACGACGGCCGGATCGGCCAGCGCCAGCGCCTCCAGCTCGGCGTCGGAGATCGACGGCGCGACCTCCAGCCGGGCCTTGACCTTGCCCTTGATCTGCACGACGCAGGTGACCGCCTCGTCCACCACGTACGCCGGGTCGGCGACGGGGTAGTCGGTGTGGGCCAGCGAGTCGCCGTGGCCCAGTCGGCGCCACAGCTCCTCCGCGATGTGCGGGGCCAGCGGGGCGACCAGCAGGACCAGCCGCTCGGCGACCGGTCGCGGCGTGGAGCCGCGCTTCACCAGGAAGTTGTTCAGCTCGATCGCCTTGGCCACGGCCGTGTTGAAGCGCAGCGCGGCCATGTCACCGCGGATGCCGTCGATGGCCTTGTGCAGCGCGCGCAGCGTCGCCTCGTCCGGCTCCTCGTCGGTGACGACCAGCTCGCCGGTGGCCTCCGAGACGATGTTGCGCCACAGCCGCTGCAGGAAGCGGTACGAGCCGACCACCGCGCGGGTGTCCCACGGGCGGGAGACGTCCAGCGGGCCCATCGACATCTCGTACAGGCGCAGCGTGTCGGCGCCGTACTCGTCGGCGATCTCGTCCGGGGCGACGGCGTTCTTCAGGGACTTGCCCATCTTGCCGGCCTCGCGCTTGACCGGCTCGCCCTGCCAGAAGTAGCCGCCGTCGCGCTCCTCGACCTCGGTGGCGGGCACCGGGAAGCCGCGCTCGTCACGGTAGACGTCGGCGGTGATCATGCCCTGGTTGAACAGCTTGTGGAACGGCTCGACCGAGGAGACGTGGCCCAGGTCGTGCAGGACCTTGTGCCAGAACCGCGCGTACAGCAGGTGCAGCACGGCGTGCTCGGCACCGCCGACGTACAGGTCGGCGCCGCCGCCGGGCTTCTCGGCGGTCGGGCCCAGCCAGTACTGCTCGTTGGCCGGGTCGACGACCCGCGCGCCGTTCGACGGGTCGATGTAGCGCAGCTCGTACCAGCAGGAACCGGCCCAGTTGGGCATGGTGTTGGTCTCGCGGCGGTACTTCTTCGGCCCGTCGCCCAGGTCCAGCTCGACGTTGACCCAGTCCTCGTTGCGCGACAGCGGCGTCTTCGGGGAGGAGGTCGAG
This sequence comes from Kitasatospora sp. NPDC028961, assembly GCF_055564815.1. Classification (NCBI taxonomy): domain Bacteria; kingdom Bacillati; phylum Actinomycetota; class Actinomycetes; order Kitasatosporales; family Streptomycetaceae; genus Kitasatospora; species Kitasatospora sp. NPDC028961. The sequence continues at coordinate 552,633 of NZ_JBVHVO010000003.1, forward strand.
TCGAACGGGTCGTAGGTGTGCGGCGAGTAGTCGTCCACCTCGGGGACCTCGACCGGCAGCATCGACTCGGGCAGCGCGTGCATCACGCCGTCCTCGTCGTAGACGATCGGGAAGGGCTCGCCCCAGTACCGCTGGCGGCTGAACAGCCAGTCGCGCAGGCGGTAGTTGACGGTGCCCTCGCCGATGCCGCGCTCGGCCAGCCAGGCGGTGACGGCGGCCTTGCCGTCGGCGACGCTCAGACCGTCCAGCGAGATGCCGTTCTCGGTGCCCTCGGCGTGGGCCGAGTTGACGATGACGGAGTCGTACGTGCTGAAGGCGTCGTCCCAGGTGTGCGGGTCCTCGTCGCGGCCGTCGGTCGGCTTGACGACGCAGCGCATCGGCAGCTCGAAGGCGCGGGCGAACGCGAAGTCGCGGTGGTCGTGGGCCGGGACGGCCATGATCGCGCCGGTGCCGTAGCCCATCAGCACGTAGTCGGCGACGAAGACCGGGACGGGCTCGCCGCTGACCGGGTTGACCGCGTAGGCGCCGGTGAAGACACCGGTCTTGACCTTGGCCTCGACCTGGCGTTCCACGTCGGACTTGGCGGCGGCACTCGCGCGGTAGGCGGCGACGGCCTCGGCCGGGGTGGCGGCGCCGCCGGTCCACTCGTCACGGGTGCCGGCGGGCCAGGCGGCCGGCACGATCGAGTCGACCAGGTCGTGCTCGGGGGCCAGCACCATGTAGGTGGCGCCGAACAGGGTGTCGGGGCGGGTGGTGAAGACGGTGATCTTCCGGTCGCCGGGGGCCGCGAAGTCGACCCGGGCACCTTCCGAGCGACCGATCCAGTTGCGCTGCTGCAGCTTGATGGCCTCGGGCCAGTCCAGCAGGTCCAGGTCGGAGATCAGCCGGTCCGAGTAGGCGGTGATCCGCATCATCCACTGGCGCAGGTTCGACTTGAACACCGGGAAGTTGCCGCGCTCGGAGCGGCCGTCCGCGGTGACCTCCTCGTTGGCCAGCACGGTGCCCAGCCCGGGGCACCAGTTGACCGGCACCTCCTTGGAGTACGCCAGCCGGTAGTCGCCCAGCAGTTCGTCGCGCTCGGCGGCGGACAGCTCCGACCACGCGCGGCCGCCGGGGACCTCGCGCGAGCCGTCCGCGAAGCCGGCGATCAGCTCGGCGATCGGGCGGGCCCGGCCGGCCTCCTCGTCGTACCAGGAGTTGAAGATCTGCAGGAAGATCCACTGGGTCCAGCGGTAGTACTCCGGGTCGATCGTGGAGATCGAGCGGCGCGGGTCGTGGCCCAGGCCCAGCCGGCGCAGCTGCTGGCGCATGTTGGCGATGTTGGCCTCGGTGGAGACCCGCGGGTGGGTACCGGTCTGCACCGCGTACTGCTCGGCGGGCAGGCCGAACGCGTCGTAGCCCAGCGTGTGCAGCACGTTGTGGCCGGTCATCCGCTGGTAGCGGGCGAAGACGTCGGTGGCGATGTAGCCCAGCGGGTGGCCGACGTGCAGGCCCGCGCCGGATGGGTACGGGAACATGTCCATGATGAAGCTGTGCGGCTTCGCGGAGACGTCCCCGGCGCTCGGGTCGGCCAGGTCACCGGCCGGGTTGGGGGCGCTGAACGTGCCCTCCTTCTCCCAGATGTCCTGCCAGCGGGACTCGATCTCCGCCGCCAGGGTGGCGCTGTACCGGAACGGCTCGGTCGCGGCCTCGGCCGCACCGGAAGCAGGGGTCGTCTCGCTCATGGTCCTTCAGGCTCCATCGATGTCAGTGGGCGAACCGGGCACAGGGCCGGGCGCGGCACGAAAGGCGGCGGAAAACAAAAAAAGCCCCTCGCAGGAGGGGGTGCCACGCCGACTCCGGCACCCGCCCTGGGGCGCGGCCGGTCCTGGTCAGCGCGGCCGGCTAAGGAGCAGGCGCACGGTTCGCATGGGCTCAGGGTACCGCAAGGGGCTCAGGCCTCCTCCGGAGATATCGACCGCGAGGCCGCGTCGAAGTCGCGCAGCGCGCGGGCCACCCGTTCGGACTGCATGCCCGCGGCCAGGGCGCGTGCCCGCTCGGCCGTGTCGGCGGCCTCCCGGAGGGAGCCGGTGCGGCGCTGGGAGTCCGCCAGCCGGACCATCAGCAGGGCCCTGGCCCGCGCGCGGCCGGGGCCGAGCCCGGCCACCGCCTCGGTGAGCAGGGCCTGGGCGCCGCGGTGGTCGCCGAGGAACAGGTGGCCCTCCCCCACCATCCCCGCGAGGTCCGCCCGGGCCTGCGCCACATCCGGCCCGGCGCCCGCGCCGGAAGCCGCACCTTGCCCCGCACAAGCACAAGCACAAGCAGACGCACCGGCACCGGCCCCGGCGGAAGCACCCGCACCCGCACCGGCAGAAGCACCCGCACCCGCCGCGGCGTCCAGCTCCGCGAACGCCCGCCCGGCCACCGCCGCCAGCTCCTCCGGCTCGCCGCGCCGCCCGTACGCCCGGGCCATCCGGCCGAGCTGCAGGGCCCGGTCGACCGGCCCGAGCGCGTCACCCGCCGTCTCCAGCACCTCGGCGAGCACGGTGACCGCGTCCAGCCCGCGCCCTCCCCCGCCCTGGGTGGCCAGCACCACCAGGCAGCCCACCACGCCCACCCCGAGCCGCAGGTCCCCGCTGAGGTGGGCGGCGCGCAGCGCGGCCACGAACGCCCGCTGGGCGGCCGCCTCGTGTCCGAGGTCGTACGCGGCCCAGCCCGCCAGCCGGGCCAGCCGACTGGCCGTGCCGTACAGCACGCGGCCCAACTCCTCGTCGTACCCGCCGAGTTCCAGCAGCTTAGCGACCATGGCCAGCTCGGCCCGGGTCGGCCCGAGCACCAGGCCGCCGCCGCAGGCCCGCTCCAGCCGCAGCTTGCTCCGGTAGGAGAGCCGGAGCTCCCCGACCAGCGCGGGGTCGATCCGCAGCGCGCCCTCCCCGCCGCCGACCGGGGGCGGCGCGGTGGCCAGCCGGCCGGCGGCCTGGTCGAGGTCGGCGCCGCGGAACAGGTCGGTGAGACGGACCGGGCCCGCGTCGGTGGCCGCCTCGCGCAACGCGGTCTGGGCGGTGTCGGCCGTCCAGGGGTCGGTGAGCAGCCGCGGCGAGAGGATCTTGGCCCCCCGGTTGCCGCCCATCCGGCCCCAGAGCTGCTCGTAGGTGACGGCGATGCCGAGGGCGCGGCCGAGCACCTCGCAGACCGTCTGGTCGTGCGGGCTGCGCGGGACCATGCCCCGGTCGCGCCACTTGTACGGGGCGGTGGAGCTGATCGCCAGGCCGGGCGGCAGGGTGAGGTTCACCTCGCGGGCCAGGCGCTCCGGGTTCCAGCCGAGCTGGTGCAGTATCCGGGCCAGTTCCTCGTTGCGCCTGCGCTCCAGATCGGCCATGGGACGACGGTAGCGGTCCGGCGGGGCCGGCTGCCGAGCCGTTCGGAAAACCCCGGACCGCCGGGGCCGCGAGCGCCCCCGAACCCTCCGGAGGGATCCCGCGCCGCGAGGACGCACCCCGGACGCCGCGAGAACGCACCCTTGGGCACCCCCGCAAACGCACCCCGGGCACCCCGGAAAACACCGAGGGCCGCCTCCCGGAACGGGAGGCGGCCCTCGACTGCTGTGGAGCTACGGGGAATTGAACCCCGGACCTCTTGCATGCCATGCAAGCGCTCTACCAACTGAGCTACAGCCCCTTGACCTGCTGCGTCACCGGAGGTTTCCTTCGGTTTCCCTCGGCGACATCGACTACTTTACACGGTCGAAGGGGTGCTCCACGAATCCGTTACCGGAGGTACTACCCGGCCGTCGGGCGGGCGCGGGCGGCGAAGGCCGCGCCGACGCCGACCAGGCCCGCGATCGCGGCGGTGGTCACCAGCAGGGCGTGTCCGGAGTCCCGGGCCGCCGCCGGCAGCGAGACCCCGCCGAGGAAGACCGAGCCCAGCACCGCGACCCCGACCACCTGGCCGAGCTGTACGACCGTCACCATCACCCCGCTGGCGTCCGCCGCGTCGGCCGGAGCGACGCCGCCCAGCGCCCGGGCGAACAGCGGCGAGTACGTGCAGCCGGCCACGAGGCCGAGCCCGGTCATCAGCAGCAGCGCCACCGGGCCGATCTCCGCGCCGCCGCCGAGCAGCAGCCCGAGCAGCAGATAGCCGGGGACGAGCAGCCCGGCGCCGAGCAGCGGCAGGACGCCGTGCAGCCGGGCGGGCAGCCGGTGCCAGTGCAGGCTGGAGAACCCGAAGCCGAGCGCCATCGGCGCCGAGCAGAGCCCGGCCCGCAGCGCGCTGTGCCCGAGGCCGGACTGCTGGTGCAGCGCGAAGGCGAACAGGAAGCCCGCGAAGGCGGCCATGATCATGAAGATCGCGCCCGCCGCCGGTCGCAGCGTGGCCGTCCGCAGCACCCGGCCGCTGATCAGCGGCTGTCCGCCGCGTCGGGCGATCCGCCGCTCGACCACCGCGAACAGGGCGAACAGGACGGCGCTGGCGGCGAGCATCGCCCAGCCCCAGACGGGCCAGCCCAGTTCGTGGCCGAGCACCAGCGGCACCACCAGCAGCCCGAGGGCCGCGCCGAGCACCACCAGGCCGGGGAGGTCGAACCCGCGCCCGCGGTCGCCCGGCAGGCTCGGCAGCAGCCGGGCGCCGGCCGCCAGCAGAGCCAGCCCGATCGGCACGTTGACCAGGAAGACCGGGCGCCAGCCCGTCCCGAACAGGTCGGCGCTGACCAGGACTCCGCCGAGCACCTGGCCGACCGCCAGACCGCCGGCCAGCACGGCCGAGTAGAGGCCGAGCGCCCTGGTCCGGGCGGCGCCGGTGAAGGTGCGCTGCAGCAGGCTCATGACCTGCGGCACCATCAGCGCCGAGCCGGCGCCCTGGAGCAGCCGGAAGGCGATCAGCCAGCCGGTGGCCGGTGCCAGCCCGCAGGCCAGCGAGGCGAGGGTGAAGGCGGCCAGGCCCACCTGGAACAGCCGGCTGTAGCCGTAGCGGGCGCCCAGCCGGGCCCCGGTGATGAGCAGCACCGCGTAGGCGATGGTGTAGCCGGCGATCACGAGTTGGAGGGCCGCGCCGGAGGCGTGCAGGTCGGTGCGGATCGTCGGCACCGCGACGTTGACGATGGAGACGTCCAGGATGGCCATGAACTGGCCGCAGAGCAGGAGGGTCAGGAGCAGCCCGGGCCTGGTGGCCGGGCCGCCGGTGGTGGTGGCGCCGGCCGCACCGGGCCGGATCTGAAGGTCCGTCATGAGCCCAGCCTGCGGCGCGTCCGGTACTGGTGGTTAGAGCCTGCCGATCCTGGTACTGGCAGCACCTGTTTCGGCCGCCCGGTCTGCGGCACGATGGCGGGTATGACCGTCCTGGACGACCGCACCGCCACCGCCGTCGGACCGCGCCGGCAGGACCGCCGCCGCACCGAGCTGGCCGGCTACCTCAAGGCCTGCCGCGCCCGGGTCACCCCCGAGGAGGTCGGCCTGCCGCCGGGACTGCGCCGCCGCACGCCGGGGCTGCGCCGGGAGGAGGTGGCGCAGCTCTCCGGGGTCGGCGTCACCTGGTACACCTGGCTGGAGCAGGGGCGGCCGATCAACGCCAGCGAGCAGGTGCTGGCGGCGGTGGCCCGGACGCTGCGGCTGGACGACACCGAGCGGGAGCACCTGTTCCGGCTCGCCGGGGTGTCCGCGAGCCCGAGCAGCCGGCCCGAGCCCCCCGTCCTCGACCCGTCCACCCAGGCCATCCTGGACGCCCTCGCGCCGCTGCCGGCCGCGGTCTCGAACACCCGGTTCGACGTGCTGATGTACAACCGGTCGTACGAGTCGCTGTTCGGGACGAACCGGAACGTCACGCCCAGCGGGCGGTTCAACAGCATCTGGTGCACGCTGCTCATGCCGCCGTGCTGCAACCCGTTCCTGAACCGCGCGGAGGCGCTGCCGCGGATGGTGGCGGTGCTGCGGGCCGCGTACGGCAAGCACGTCGGCGAGCCGGTCTGGGAGCAGCACGTGCAGGGGCTGTCGGCGAAGAGCGAGCTGTTCCGGGACCTCTGGGCCCGGCAGGAGGTGGCGCCGCCGGAGACGTCGCTGCGGGTGTTCCGGCACCCGCAGGTCGGGGTGCTGCGGCTGAACGCCTCGTACCTGACGCTGCCCGGGGTACCCGAGACCTACGTGGTGGTCTACCTCCCGGACGGGGACGGGGACCGTGAGCGGATCGAGGAGCTCGCCGCGCTGCCGCCCGGCGGCTGGCTGAACAGCTGCCACTCCTGAACGGCCGGGGGCCCGGAGTGCTGGCGGCCGGGGCCCGCGGGGAACGCCGAAGGCCGCCACCCGGTGGGTGACGGCCTTCTCGCGGTCTGTGGAGCTACGGGGAATTGAACCCCGGACCTCTTGCATGCCATGCAAGCGCTCTACCAACTGAGCTACAGCCCCGCGACACGCACGGCCCTCGCGGACCGCAGGTGCGGAGTGGAGCTACGGGGAATTGAACCCCGGACCTCTTGCATGCCATGCAAGCGCTCTACCAACTGAGCTACAGCCCCGCACTCACCGGATTTCCCGCTTCCCTTCCGGGCCGCGTTTCTTCCGTGCGAACGAGGAAGACTCTAACCGGTCAGGCCCGGAACTGCGAAATCCGTCCCCGCGCGGTGCCGGCGAACGGCGGGGGCGCGGCTCGACCGTCGCCGATCGGCCGTCGCCACCGGTCAGGTGCCGTCGCCGGTCAGGTGTCGTCGCCGATCACCGGCTGCGGGAGGGTGCCCGCGTTGTGCTCCAGCAGGCGCCAGCCGCGCGCACCGCGGCCCAGCACGGACCAGCAGCAGTTGGACAGGCCGCCGAAGCACTCCCAAAGCTCCGGCTCCAGTCCGAGCAGCCGCCCGAGCATGGTGCGGATGGTGCCGCCGTGGCTGACGACCACCAGCGTGCCGTCCTCCGGCAGCTTGCCGACCGCATCCAGCACCACCGGCACCGAACGGTCGGCGACCTCGGTGGAGAGTTCTCCGCCGCCGCGCCGGACGGGCTCGCCCTGCGCCCAGGCCTCGTACTCCTCCGGGAACCGGGCCCGGATCTCCGCGTTGGTCAGCCCCTGCCAGGAGCCGGCGTAGGTCTCGCGCAGCCCCTCGTGGTGCTGCACGTCCAGGCCGGTGATCACGGCCAGCTCGTCGGCGGTCCGCCGGGCGCGCTGGAGGTCCGAGGAGATCAGCAGGTCGGGGCGCAGGCCGGAGAGCAGCCGGGCCGCCCGCTGGGCCTGCAGGACGCCCTGGCCGGTCAGCTCGATGTCCGTGGTGCCCTGGAACCGCGATTCGAGGTTCCAGGAGGTCTGGCCGTGCCGCCAGAAGACGATGCGCGGGCCCCGCGCCTCCCGGCTCAGCTGTAGTCCTCGGCGCCGAAGTTGTCGGCCGGGGCGGCCTCGGCCGGGGCGAGGGCATTGCCGGCCTCGTCGGTGTGCGCGTCGGGGCGGTTGCGCGAGGCCAGCGCGTCGGCCGGCAGCGGCAGCTCGGGGCAGTCCTTCCAGAGCCGGTCCAGGGAGTAGAAGGAGCGCTCCTCGGAGTGCTGGACGTGCACCACGATGTCCAGGTAGTCGAGCAGGATCCAGCGGCCGTCGCGCTCGCCCTCCCGGCGGACCGGCTTGATGTCCAGCTGCTCGCGCAGCTTGTCCTCGATCTCCTCGGCGATGGACTTGACCTGGCGGTCGTTGTTCGCGGAGGCGATCAGGAACGCGTCGGTGATCGACAGCACGTCGCTGACGTCGAACGCGATGATGTTGTGCGCCAGCTTGTCGGCCGCCGCCTGGGCGGCGACGTTGATGATTTCCTGGCTGTGCTCGGTGGCGGTCACGATGTTCTTCCGGCTCGGCGGCTTGGGGGCGATGCCCGGCACGCGGCCGGGCATCGCCTTCCAGGATCTCACGCCGCCCAGGTGGCCCAGGAACCGTTTACCGGCCCGCGCCCGCCGCGGCCCCGCCCCGAGCCCCCACGAGCCCGCGTGGGGGACGCCGGGCCGCCGCCGCCCTACGGGGTCTTCGGCGGCTGGTAGTCCTTGCCGAGGACGACCACCAGGTCGGCGTTCTGCGCGTCGGTGACCTTCTTCGCCGCCGTCTCCGGCAGGTTGAGGCTCAGCGCCAGGGACTTCGCCGCGGCCTGCCGGGCGTCGTCGGTGTAGCGGATCTCACTGGCGGCCTGCGCCGCGGTCTTCGTCCCGCCGGGGATGAAGGTGAGGCCCGCGTTCACCACCTGGATCTGCGCGGCGGCGGCCGCCTGGTCGTTGCCGGTGGCGTCCTGGATCGAGACCCGGGCCGGGGTGTCGGCCGAGGTGGCGGACTTCACCGTGCCGCCCAGCACGTCCTTGACCTGCTGGCCGGCGGCGGCCTCGTCCAGCGAGCCGTCCGGCTTCACGGTCAGCACCGTGGTCCCGAGGTGGCCGTCCTTCGCCTGCTGGGCGAGCTGGACCAGCACGCCGGCCAGGGCGTCCTCGGGCAGCGACGGGTCGAGCACCGCGTTCATCCGGTGCACGTCGTCCTTGGCGTCCTTGAACTCGGTCGGCATGGTCCGCACCACCGCGTCCATCACCTGCCCGAACCGGGCCAGTTGGGCGTCGCGGCCCTCGCCGGCCCCCTGCAGGGTGGCGTAGGCGACCGCGGCCTTCCCGCTCAGCAGGGTGTTCTTGCCCGCGGCGGCGAGCAGCTTGCCGTCCGGCTTGCCGCCCTCGTGGGTCTCGGCGTTGGTGTCCACCCGGACCCCGCCGAGCTGGGCGACCAGCAGTTCCAGGTACGGCGTGTCGAGCCGCCAGGTGCCGGCCACCGGGGCGCCCAGCACGGTGGCCAGGGCGTCCCGGGTGGCGGACGGACCGACGCTGTCCATCGCCTGGCCGACCGTGGTGACCGGCGGGTCGCCCGGGCCGGGCAGGCGCAGCGTGTCCGGGAGCAGCAGCACGGTGCCCTTGTGCCCCGAGGCGTCGTTGACCAGCAGCGCGCTGGAGACCTTGCCCTGGAGGTCCCGCAGGTGGACCACGTTGACCTGGCGAGGGCCCGCGGCGGTCGCCGCGCTCTGCTTGTCGCCGGTGAACCAGAGGTAGCCGCCGGTGCCGGCCGCGGCGAGGGCCAGCACCACGCCGATGCCGACCAGCCGGTTGCGGAGCTTGCGGCGGCGCTCGGCGCGCACCTCGCTGCGCGACTCGGCGAACTTCAGCCAGTCGATGACGTCCTCGGTCTCCTCCGCCTCCTCGTCGACGAAGGTGAACTCACCGGTGGGGTAGTCGCCCGTGGGCGTCTTGCCGGCGCCGCCGGCGGCCTTGGCCGCGCGGCTTCCGCCGACCTGCTCGGACGGCGCCGCGGGCCGGGCCGGCGCCGCCTCGGCGGGGGCCGGCCGGGGCGTCCGGGGTCGCGGCGGCGCCGGGGCGGCCTGCTCGGTCACCCGCTCGGTGACGACCGGCTGCGGCGCGGTCGCGTACTGCTGCTCGTAGCCGCCCTGCTGGTCGTACCCGCCACCCTGCTGCGGCGGCTGCTGCTGCTCGTACGGCTGGTATCCCTGCTGGTACTGCTCCTGGTAGACCCCGGGCTGCTGGTACGCCTGGCCGCCGCCCTGCTGCGGCTGCCCGTACGGGTCGTACTGGTCGTACTGCTGCTGGTCGTACCCGCCGCCCGGCTGCGGCTGCTGCTGCTCGTACGGCTGGTACGCCTGCTGGTACTGGTCCTGGCCCTGCCCCTGGTAGGCGGTGTACTGGTCCTGCCCGTAGGGCTGCGCCGGCGGGACCGGCTGCCCGTACTGGTCGTACTGCTGCTCGTAGCCGCCCTGTTGCTGGGGCGGGTACTGCTGCTGGTACTGCCCGGTGGACCAGTCGTCCTGCTGTCCCCTGCGATCGGTCATCCGTCGGCCCCTCCGGGGATCAGGTCCGGTGCGGCGCGTAGAGCGCCCGCTTGTCGATGTAGCGGACCACGCCGTCCGGGACGAGGTACCAGACCGGTTCGCCCTTGGCGACCCGGTTGCGGCAGTCCGTGGAGGAGATGGCCAGCGCCGGGACCTCCACCAGGGAGACCCCGCCCACCGGAAGTCCGGCGTCCGACAGAGTGTGCCCCGGCCGGGTGCAGCCGATGAAGTGGGCGAGCGAGAAGAGCTCCTCGGAGTCCCGCCAGGAGAGGATCTGCGCGAGCGCGTCGGCGCCGGTGATGAAGAAGAGGTCGGCGTCCGGGTGGAGCGCGCGCAGGTCGCGCAGGGTGTCGACGGTGTAGGTCGGGCCCTCGCGGTCGATGTCGATCCGGCTGACCGAGAACTGCGGGTTCTCCGCCGTGGCGATGACCGTCATCAGGTAGCGGTCCTCGGCCGGCGTCACCAGGCGGTCGGTCTTCTGCCACGGCTGTCCGGTCGGCACGAAGATCACCTCATCGAGGTGGAACGCGCTCGCCACCTCGCTGGCGGCGACCAGGTGCCCGTGGTGGATCGGGTCGAAGGTGCCGCCCATCACCCCGAGCCGCTTCTTCACCGGTTCCGGTCCGCCGGGATTCCCGGCCTGCTCTCCCATGGCGCCACACCTTACGCGACGCCCGTGACGGGGCGGGAACGACCGGGTGGCGGCCGCCGGGAGGACGCGTGAGGGAGCGGCCGGCGCTCCCGCCGGACGCTCCCCGGGCCGCCCCGGCGGGGGCTCGGTGCCCCGCTCAGCGGTCCCGGTTGAAGCGCGTGGTGACGTAGAGCAGCAGCAGCAGGATGAACAGCGCGGCGCCACCCGTCAGGTACGGGTTGAGGCTGTCGTGACTGCCCCCCTCGCCCTCGGAGGCGAGCAGGTTCAGGACGGGGAGTGCGGCGGCAGTGCTCATGGTCGGCGGACCTTCTCGGCTCGGATGACGGACCAGGGGTGTGCGGGCCGGTGAGGGCCCACCTGTCATCGTACGGGTGCCGACACGGCAACCGCTCGGCGGCCCACCGCGTCTGAACCGGCGTGAGCCGGGCGCCCGGCGGGGCCCGGCGGGAGGGTGCTCAGTTGTTGCGGCCGGCCCGCAGCAGGACCCACGCCAGCAGGCCGACGCCGACGAAGGAGGCCACCACGATGATCCGCAGGAAGAGCCCCGGGCCGTTCTCCGTGGAGATCGGGCCGGCCAGGCTGACAAGGGCGGAGGTGGACATCTGCGGGCTCCTCGGACTGCTCGGTACCGCGGCCAGGTCTGGTCTCGGCTCTCCAGGGCATTCAGGGTAAACCGGCCTCACACCCGCGACGGCCACCGCCCCCTGCGGCGCCGTTCGCGCCGCGTAGGGTGAGCCCGGGGACGAGTACGCAACCACGGACGTTGCACAGACAGTCGTTGCAGGCGAAGACCAGCGGGGGCCGGCCAGCTGCCGGGGCCGCCGTCGACCAGGAGGGTACTCACACCATGACCGATACGACCTCGAAGACCCCGAGCCGGCGCCGCCAGCGCTTCCCGGAGATCTCCACCCGCGCCTGGGAGCACCCGGCGGACCGCTCCGCGCTCGTCGCGCTGCGCAAGCTGACCGGCTTCGACGACATCCTGAAGAAGCTCGCCGGGCTGGTCTCCGAGCGCTCGATCCGGCTGATGTTCCTGGCCACCGCGGTGAAGACGTCCGAGCGGCAGTTCCCCGAGCTGCACGGGATGGTGCGCGACGCCGCGTACGTGCTGGACCTGGAGAAGGTCCCGGACCTCTACGTCTCCCAGGACCCGACGGTCAACGCCTACTGCATCGGCATCGACACCCCGATCATCGTGGTGACCAGCGGCCTGGTCGAGCTCCTGGACGAGGAGGAGCTGCGCTCCGTCATCGGCCACGAGGTCGGCCACGCGATGTCGGGTCACGCGGTCTACCGGACGATGCTGCTGATCCTCACCAACATCGCCGCCCGGATCGCCTGGGTGCCGCTCGGCAACCTCGCGATCATGGCGATCGTGACGGCCCTCAAGGAGTGGTTCCGCAAGGCCGAGCTCTCCAGCGACCGGGCCGGCCTGCTCGCCGGACAGGACCTCCAGGCGTCCATGCGGGCCCTGATGAAGCTGGCCGGCGGCCACAACCTGGCCGAGATGAACGTCGACGCCTTCCTGGAGCAGGCCGAGGAGTACGACAAGGCCGGGGACCTGCGCGACGGCGTGCTCAAGCTGCTGCAGGTGCTGCCGCAGAGCCACCCGTTCGCGGTGGTGCGGGTCGCCAAGCTGAAGAAGTGGGCGGAGAGCGAGGAGTACCGCTCGATCCTGGCCGGTGCCTACCCGCGCCGCTCCGACGACGGCGACACCTCGGTCGGCGAGCAGTGGAAGGCCGCGGCCGACCACTACACGACCTCGGTGAAGGAGAGCAAGGACCCGCTGATGGGCCTGATCCGCGACGTCGCCGGCGGCGCCGCCACCGTCGGCGGCAAGCTCCGCGACACCTTCACCGGCGCCACCCGCGCCAACGGCTCCTCGACGCCGCGCGACGAGGACTGATCCCGCGACGGCTCCCGACGGCTCCCGGCTTCCCGCCGGGGGCCGTCGGCGTCCCCGGCCCCGGCCCCGCTGTTGCCCCGGCGGCGGCCCCGGTGTGCCCGAGCGGCCGGCCGTGACGGGGCCCGCCGCCGGACGTCAGCTGCCCGCCAGGACCCCGCAGACCTGCCAGGCCGGACGGGCGTGGTTGCCCGGATCGATCGGCTGCACGCCCTCCGGCGGCTGCGCACCTTCCGTCGGCTGCGCACCTTCCGTCGGCTGCGCACCGGTCACGGCGCCGTCCGCCCCCACCAGCAGCGGCCGGACGTACCCGGCCAGCGAACCGGCGCACGGCGCCGGCCCGGCCTGGAGCACCGAGTCCACCAGCCGCAGCTGGGCGGAGGCCAGGTCGATCCGGTCGAACTGGAAGGTCAGCTGCCGCCGGACGGTCTCCAGCGTCACCGGTGCGCCGCTCGGGGCCCCGGCGGGCTTGAGCGCGTAGACGAAGGTGTGGTCGGTGGTGATCTGCAGGGTGGTGCTGTCCGCCTCGTCGATCCGCATCGCTCCGGCCACCTTCACGCTGTCGGCGGCCAGCGCGACCTGCGCCGGGTCGAACCGGACCACCCACCCGGTCAGCGCGTGGTGGCGGTCGTCGACGGGGTGCGCCGCGCTGGCGTCGAACTGGGCCTGCTCGCCGGGCGTCACGAAGGCCCGCACATCGGCGGTCGACCCCTGGATCAGGGCCGTCGGCGCCAGCGAGGACGCCACCAGATAGCGCTGGACGGTGTCGAGCGCCTTGGTGACCTCGATCTTGCTGAAGTGCGCGGTGGCCGCCCCGGCGGGCGTCCCCAGACCGATGGCACCGTCCCCGTAACCGGGCGGCAGCGCGGCGAACGGGGCGGCCGGGTCGGCGACCGGCCGCACGGCCGACGCCGGGCTCAACGCCACCAGGCTGACGGTCAGTTGGCTGCCCTCGGGGCGGGAGGTCTGCCGGTTCGGCGTACTGATGCCGAAGTACACGGCGGCCGCGAAGGCCAGCAGGATCAACAGCAGCAGCGCGAGCGCCTGCCGCGGCACGGTGCCCAGCGGACCGAGCCGCACCCGCGGGCGGGTGGCCCGGCCGAACGAGCTCGCCAGCCGCTCCCGGGCGGAGAGCTCCTGGATCCGGGCAGCACGGACGAAGGATTCGTCGAAGACGACGGACCGGTACTCGTCATCGCTTCCGGAACCACCGTCGGGCGCACCCTCCGGAGGCTCTCGCGGGTCACCCATGACACCAGGGTAAGCCGCATCCGCGCCCCGCCACGAGGGTGTTCACCCAGATTCCCGGGAGCGCTCGGTGACCGGAGGCCCGGCGCGCGAACGCACTCCGGCGCACTCCGGCGCAGCGTCCGCGAACCAGTGCCTCAGCCCGCCGGCGCGGTGACCACGAGCGACGGTTCGGCCGGCGTGGGCGCCGGATCGACACCCGCGCTGCTGCTCCCCGAGTCGGGCCGCCGGGGCGTACCGCCACCGGAGCCGCCCACACCCTGGTAGACCGCCGCGACCGCCACCGCGACCAGGCTCACGCCCATGATCACGGCGAGCACCCAGGCCACCGGCCGGTGCCAGCGCTGCTGGGCGACATAGCGCCCGCGCCGCGACCGGACCGGGTCGTAGACACTGTCCCGCCCCCAGCGCCCGGCCCGGCGCCCGACCACCCGGCCGGGGCCCGACCACGGATCGGGGTAGAGGCGGTCGTCGTCCAGTCCGCTCGGGTAGGGGCGCAGCTCCAGCGGCACCCCGTCCCCCACGGGAACGTCATAGCCCCAGCCCGGTACCACCGCGTCCGGCTCGAACCGGGCCTCGGCGGCGGCGAGCTGCCGCTCCTTGGCTGTCGGCTCGTGCACGGCGGCGGACCGGACGAAGGCCTCATCGAAGACCACGGTGGCGAACTCGTCGTCCGCACCACCGTGGTCGGCGCCGTCGGGGTACGGCAAGCCCCCCACATCGTCAGCCACGGATTCAGCGTATTACCGGTCGGGCGTTTTGTCTGTGGCTCCTCGCACTTGGTCCGTCACCCGTGTGACGCGGACCGCCCGCCGGGGGCTCCCGGCCGGCTCAGCCGGCGTCGGCCGCCCCGCCCACGGTCTGCGTCGCCTCGCCCCGGACATGCCCGTCACCAGTGACGATGTACTTGGTGCTGGTCAGCTCCGGCAGGCCCATCGGGCCGCGGGCGTGCAGCTTCTGGGTCGAGATGCCGATCTCGGCGCCGAAGCCGAACTCACCGCCGTCGGTGAACCGCGTCGAGGCGTTGACGGCCACCGTCGTCGCGTCGACCAACTGGGTGAAACGGCGGGCCGCGGCCTGCGAGGTGGTCACGATCGCCTCGGTGTGGCCGGAGGACCAGCGGCGGATGTGCGCGACGGCGGCCTCCAGCGAGGGCACCACGGCCGCCGCCAGGTCGTAGGAGAGGTACTCGGTCTCCCAGTCCGCCTCGGTGGCCGGCAGCACGGTCGCCGCCGAGCCCTCGGCGGCCTTGAGGACCGCGTCGTCGCCGTGCACCGTCACCCCGGCCTGGGCCAGGGCCGCCAGCGCGAGCGGCAGGAAGGCCCCCGCGACGTCCTGGTGGACGAGCAGGGTCTCGGCCGAGTTGCAGACGCTGACCCGCTGCGCCTTCGAGTTCAGCAGGATGCCGACGGCCATCGCCAGGTCCGTCTCGGCGTCCACGTAGACGTGGCAGTTGCCCGTCCCCGTCTCGATCACCGGCACGGTCGAGCCCTCGACCACGGTGCGGATCAGCGAGGCCCCGCCGCGCGGGATCAGCACGTCCACCAGGCCCCGGGCGCGCATCAGCTCCTGGACGGAGTCCCGGCTCTCGCCCGGGACGAGCTGGATCACGTCGGCGGGCAGGCCCGCCGAGACGACGGCGTCACGCAGCACCGCGATCAGCGCGGTGTTGGAGCGGTAGGCCGAGGCCGAACCGCGCAGCAGTACCGCGTTGCCGGACTTCAGGCAGAGCGCGGCGGCGTCCACGGTGACGTTCGGACGGGCCTCGTAGATGATGCCGACCACGCCGAGCGGGACGCGGACCTGCCGCACGTCCAGGCCGTTGGGCAGGGTGTAGCCGCGCACCACCTCGCCGACCGGGTCGGGCAGGCCGGCCACGTCGCGGACGTCCGAGGCGATCGCGGCGATCCGCTCGTCGGTGAGGGTCAGGCGGTCGATCACCGACTCGGCGGTACCCGCCTCACGGGCCCGGGCGACGTCCTCGGCGTTGGCGGCGGTGATCTCGGCGCTCCGGGCCACCAGGGCGTCCGCGATCGCCGACAGCGCGGCGTCCTTCGCCCGGCGCGGGAGCGGGGCGAGCACGGCGGCGGCCTCCCGGGCTCGGCGCGCTACGGCGAGGACGGGGCTGTCGGCGGTGGCGAGGTCGCTGGTCATGCGCCAAGGGTAGCGAGTGCGCCGCCCCCGCCCACCGGGCATTTCGCCCGGTGAGACATGGGCGCCCAGCACGGCCCGCACGTGCCGTGCCCCGGGCACGGCGCGTGCGTCAGTACGGGTGCACCCCGCCCGGATGGGGCGGCGGGCCGCCGAAGCCCTCGGCGACGCGCTTGTGGTACGTCGCCCGGTCGACCACCTCCAGCCCGACGATCTCCCACGGCGGCAGGTTCGCGGTCACCTTGTGCTCGCCCCAGAGCCGCAGCGCGATCGCCGCCGCGTCGTGCAGGTCCCGGGCCTGCTCCCAGTAGCGGATCTCCGCGTGGTCGGCCGCGTAGCGGGCGGTCAGGAAGAACGAGTGGTCGTGCGCCAGCCGCTCCAGCCCCGCCCGCAACGCGGACAGCGGGGTGGTCTGCCCCGCCACGCTCAGCACCACGTGCCAGAGCCGGGCCTGTTCGGGCACCGTGGGCGGCTCCCCCTCGTCCCGGCGGTCCGGCCGGACCCCGCGTAGCGCGCCGGGCTCCTGCGGCGGCGGACCGGCCGGCCCGGCCGGGGTGTCGGCCCCGCGCCCGCCGTCGATGCTGGTCAGCCGCCGGCCCGCCGTTCCTCCGGTCAGCGCTGCCTCGCGCCTGCGTTCCACCGGCGGCCTCCTGTTCGGCGATCTCGTGTCGTCGTACCCGCCGGCCCCGGTCCGGCGCGTACGGCTGCGCCCCCTCGCCCGCGGCAAGGCCCGCACCGCCGCCGCTCCCGCGGACCGGTCAGCCCCGCAGGACGACCAGGTCGTCGCGGTGGACGACCTCGCGCTCGTACGCGGCACCGAACTCCTGGGCCAGGTCTCGGGTGGACCGGCCGAGCAGCCGGGGCAACTCCCTCGCATCAAAGTTGACCAGTCCGCGCGCCACGATGTGGCCGTTTTCGCCAAGAAGGTCCACCGGATCACCCGCGGCGAACTCCCCGTCGACCTTGGTGACCCCGGCGGGCAGCAGCGAGGCTCCCCCCGAGACGACCGCCGCGACGGCCCCCTCGTCCAGGTGGAGGGCGCCGCGCGGGCTGCTCGCGTGCGCCAGCCAGAGCAGCCGGTCGGAGGAGCGGCTGCCGGTGCGCAGGAAGAGCGTGCCGGTGGGCCGGCCGGCCAGCGCGTCGGCGGCCCGGCTGGCGGCGGTGAGCACCACGGGGATGCCCGCGCCGGTGGCGATCCGGGCCGCCTCCACCTTGGTGACCATGCCGCCGGTACCGACCCCGGCCTTGCCCGCGCTGCCGATCGAGACGCCGTCCAGGTCGTGCGGCCCGGCCACCTGGGCGATCCGGCTGGTGCCGGGGCGGCTCGGGTCGCCGTCGTAGAGCCCGTCCACGTCGGAGAGCAGCACCAGCAGGTCGGCCCGGACCAGGTGGGCGACCAGCGCGGCCAGCCGGTCGTTGTCACCGAACTTGATTTCGGCGGTGGCGACGGTGTCGTTCTCGTTGACGATCGGCATCGCGCCCATCGCCAGCAACTGGTCCAGCGTCCGGTAGGCGTTGCGGTAGTGGGCGCGCCGGCTGGCGTCCTCGGCGGTCAGCAGCACCTGGCCGACCCGGATGCCGTACCGGGCGAAGGAGGCGGTGTAGCGGGCGACCAGCAGGCCCTGGCCGACGCTCGCGGCGGCCTGCTGGCGGGCGAGGTCCTTGGGTCGGCGGTCCAGGCCCAGCGGGGCCAGGCCGGCCGCGATGGCACCGGAGGAGACCAGGACCACCTCGGGGGCGTCCGGGCCGCTGCGGACCTTGGCGAGCGCGTCCACCAGGGCGTCGACCCGGTCGGCGTCCAGGCCGCCGGCCGCCGTGGTGAGGGAGGAGGAACCGACCTTGACGACGATCCGTCGTGCGGTCAGGACCTCCTGCCGCAGTGAGTCCTCGCTCATCTCGCTGTACGCCCTTCCGGTGTGGTGCGGGTACGGCGGGCCCGGGCCCGGCCGTCACCCCCGCAATCTACGCGATCGGCGCAGCCCGTCCGCAGGGCATTTCACCGGCTGGACCGCGCCCCTCCCCGGCCACCGGCCGGCCCGGACCGGTCGCGGGACGCCGGGCGGACCGCACCCGCCCGGCGGGCCCGTCCCGCCACCCGGGCCGCGGGCGGTCCCGCCGAGTCCGGCTCCCGCCAAGCGAAGTGACGTTTCATCAACGCCCCGACGCACCGCGGCCCCGCCTCCGGGAGGGAGGCGGGGCCGCGGCACTGCACGGGTCGGACCGGCCGGTCCTACTCCTCGTCGTCGTCGCCCTCGACGGCGGCCTGGCGGCCACTGGAGAGCGCCTCGAAGGCGAGGAACTCGGACTCGGCCGCGTCCCGGTTCTTCAGCTTGTCGCGGCGGCGGTCGACCGCCGGACGCGGGCTCTCCAGGCGGTGGTCCTCACCGCGGCGGCCGAGCATCTCGGCGCCGGCGGCCATGGTCGGCTCCCAGTCGAAGACGACCGCGTTGTCCTCCGCGCCGATGATGACGGTGTCGCCCTCGTGGGCGCCGACCTTCCAGAGCTTGTCCTCCACGCCGAGGCGGGCCAGCCGGTCGGCGAGGTAGCCGACGGCCTCGTCGTTGGAGAAGTCCGTCTGGCGGACCCAGCGCTCCGGCTTGACACCGCGGATGCGGAAGGCGCCGTCCTCCTCGGTGATGGTGAAGCCCGCGTCGTCCACGGCGGTGGGCCGCAGCACGATCCGGGTGGACTCCTCCAGCGGCTTGGCGGCGCGGGCCTCGGCGACGATCTGCGCCATCGCGAAGTTCAGCTCGCGCAGGCCCTTGCGGGAGGCGGCGGACACCTCGAACACGCGGTAGCCGCGCTCCTCCAGCGAGGCCCGGGTGAGGTCGGCGATGTCCTGGCCGTCCGGGACGTCGACCTTGTTGAGCGCGACCAGTCGCGGCCGGTCCTCCAGGCCGCCGTACTGCGCCAGCTCGGCCTCGATGGTCTCCAGGTCGGTCAGCGGGTCGCGGCCGGGCTCCAGGGTCGCGCAGTCCAGCACGTGGACCAGCGCCGAGCAGCGCTCGACGTGCCGCAGGAACTCCAGGCCGAGGCCGCGGCCCTGGCTGGCGCCCGGGATCAGGCCGGGGACGTCGGCGACGGTGTAGACGAAGTCGCCGGCGGTCACCACGCCGAGGTTGGGGACCAGGGTGGTGAACGGGTAGTCCGCGATCTTCGGCTTGGCGGCGGAGATCACCGAGATCAGCGAGGACTTGCCGGCGCTCGGGTAGCCCACCAGGGCCACGTCGGCGACGGACTTGAGCTCCATGACGATGTCACGGGCCTCACCCGGCTCGCCGAGCAGCGCGAAGCCGGGCGCCTTGCGGCGGGACGAGGCCAGCGCCGCGTTGCCCAGGCCGCCCCGGCCGCCGGCGGCGACGACGAAGCTGGTGCCGTGGCCGACCAGGTCGGCGAGGACGTTGCCCTGCCGGTCCATCACGACGGTGCCGTCCGGCACCGGCAGGACGAGGTCGTGACCCTCGGCGCCGGTCCGGTTGCCGCCCGCGCCGGGCTTGCCGTTGGTCGCCTTGCGCTTGGGCGAGTGGTGGTACTCCAGCAGGGTGGTGATCTGCGCGTCCACGGTGAGGATGACGCTGCCGCCCTGACCGCCGTTGCCGCCGTCGGGGCCTCCCAGCGGCTTGAACTTCTCCCGGTGAACGGAGGCGCAGCCGTGGCCCCCGTTACCCGCGGCGACGTACAGCTCGACGCGGTCCACGAAGGTGGTCATGGTTGTGCCTCCAGTGCGAAGAAAGTGTTGCCTGCTTCTCAAGCATGAAGGGTGGACCGGATCATTCCGGCCCACCCTTCATTGTGAGTCTTGTCGGACTCAGGCCTCGACGGCCACGATGTTGACGACCTTGCGGCCGCGACGGGTGCCGAACTGCACCGCACCGGCGGACAGCGCGAACAGGGTGTCGTCGCCACCACGGCCGACGTTGGCGCCCGGGTGGAAGTGGGTGCCACGCTGGCGGACGATGATCTCGCCGGCGGAGACGACCTGGCCGCCGAAGCGCTTCACGCCGAGGCGCTGGGCGTTCGAGTCACGGCCGTTCCGGGTAGAGCTTGCGCCCTTCTTGTGTGCCATCTCGCTATCCCCTTACTTGCTGACGGAGTCGATGCTCGTGATCCGCACAGCAGTGTGCTGCTGGCGGTGACCCTGGCGGCGACGGTAACCGGTCTTGTTCTTGTAGCGCAGGATGACGATCTTGTCGCCCTTGGTCTGGTCGACCACCTCGGCGTGAGCCTTCACGCCGGCCAGCACCCACGGGTCGGAGGTGACAGCTTCACCATCGACGACCAGGATGGTGGAGAGCTCCACCGAGTCACCCGGCTTGGCCTCGATACGGTCGATCTCCAGCACGTCGCCGACGGCGACCTTGTGCTGGCGGCCGCCTGCGCGAACGATCGCGTACATGCGGTACCCACTTTCCTAACTCGGTCGGAGCTCCAGATGCCAGCCACCTGGGTACGGACACAGGGGCCTCTCCCCGACTCCTCTGACGAGGGGCCCGGAAGGTGATGTGTTCGGGAGCGACGGCGTAGACACGCCGAGGGTCAAGAATACGGACCGGCCCCCTCGGGGGCAAACCGGGCCGTCCCGGTCCGGGGGGGGGGGGGGGCCACCCCCGAACCAAACACCCACCTTCCTTCCGACCCCCCCCCGTGGTTTCGGACTTCTTTGTTTCCACGCCCTTTCCCGTTGTGGGGGTTTTTTGTGGG
>NZ_JBVHVO010000003.1:573099-581872 GCF_055564815.1 Kitasatospora sp. NPDC028961
GTTCTCTAAGGGCGAGCCACCGCGGCACCCCGCGAGACGCAAGACCATCAGACCCCCCCCCGGGGACAAAATACCTCCCCCCTCTCCGTCCCCCTCCCCCCCCCCCCCCCCGCCCCGACGCACTACTCGGCTGCCGAATCACCCTCGGCGGCCGCGGCCTTCTTGGCCGCCGCGCTCGTCCGCTTGGTGGCGGTCTTGCGGGCGGTGGTCTTCTTCGCGGCGGCCGCCGTGGTGGTGGTCTTCTTGGCGGCCGTCTTCTTCGCGGTGGTCTTGCGGGCGGCCCGCTTCTTCGGGGCCGGCGCCTCCTCGGCGGGCTCCTCGGCCGGGGCGGCCTCGGCGGCGGGCTCCGGCGTACCGGTCTCCGTGGCCGCCTCGGGCTCCGTCGCGACCGGCTCGGCCGCGGCCGGCGTCTCGACGGGTGCCTCGACGGCCTCCGCCACGGGCTCGGCCGGGGCCTCGGCGGGCGTCTCGACGGCCGCGAAGGCCGCCTGCAGCGCCGCGTCGGCACGGGCCTGCAGCACCACGATCTCGGCCTCGGCGGGCGCCCCGGCCGGAGCCGTCGCCTTGCGCACCGCCCGGCGGCGGGTGCGGCCGGCCGGCGCCGCCGTGGCGGCGGGGATCTCGACCAGGCTCGGCTGGGCCGTCTCCTCGACGGCCACCGGCTCGGTCACCGGCTCGACGACGGCCTCGACCTCGGCCACCGGCTCGACGACGGCCTCGACCTCGGCCACCGGCACGTCGATCGCGAGCTGCCCCTCGACCTCCTCGTGCTCCGGAGCCTCGATGTCGGCCTCGACCACGGTCTGCGCCTCGTCCTGGGCGCCGCCGCCCTTGCCGCGGCGCCGGCGCTTGCCGCCGCCCGAGGCCGGCTCGCCCGCCGCGACGGCGTGGCCGCCACCGGTGTGGACGTGGCTGCTCGGCTGCTCCATGTGGACGATCACGCCGCGCCCGTTGCAGTGGACGCACGGCTCGGAGAAGGACTCCAGCAGGCCCTGGCCGACCCGCTTGCGGGTCATCTGGACCAGGCCCAGCGAGGTGACCTCGGCCACCTGGTGCTTGGTCCGGTCCCGGCCCAGGCACTCCAGCAGACGGCGCAGCACCAGGTCCCGGTTGGACTCCAGCACCATGTCGATGAAGTCGATCACGATGATGCCGCCGAGGTCGCGCAGCCGCAGCTGGCGCACGATCTCCTCGGCCGCCTCGATGTTGTTGCGGGTGACGGTCTCTTCGAGGTTGCCGCCCTGACCGACGAACTTGCCGGTGTTGACGTCGATGACGACCATCGCCTCGGTGCGGTCGATCACCAGCGAACCGCCGCTGGGCAGCCAGACCTTGCGGTCCAGCGCCTTCATCAGCTGCTCGTCGATCCGGTAGGTCGCGAACACGTCGACCTCGGAGGTCCACCGCTGCAGGCGCTCGGCCAGGTCGGGGGCCACGTTGGCGACGTAGTCGTGGATGGTGTTCCACGCCTCGGTGCCGGAGACGATGACCTTGGTGAAGTCCTCGTTGAAGATGTCGCGGACGACCCGGACGGTCATGTCCGGCTCGCCGTAGAGCAGCGCGGGGGCGTTGCCGGTCGCGGCCTTCTTCTGGATCTCCTCCCACTGCTGCTGGAGGCGCTGGACGTCACGGGTCAGCTCGTCCTCGGAGGCGCCCTCGGCGGCGGTGCGCACGATGACGCCCGCGTCGTCCGGGACGATCTTCTTGAGGATCTGCTTCAGACGGGCCCGCTCGTTCTCGGGCAGCTTGCGCGAGATGCCGGTCATCGAGCCCTCGGGCACGTAGACCAGGTAGCGGCCGGGCAGCGAGATCTGGCTGGTCAGGCGGGCGCCCTTGTGGCCGATCGGGTCCTTGGAGACCTGCACCAGGACGGACTGGCCGGACTTCAGCACCGACTCGATCCGGCGCGGGCCACCGTGGCCGCCCAGCGAGCCGAAGTTCACCTCACCGGCGTACAGCACCGCGTTGCGGCCCTTGCCGATGTCGACGAAGGCGGCCTCCATCGACGGCAGCACGTTCTGGACCTTGCCCAGGTAGACGTTGCCGACGTACGAGGTGGCCTGCTCCTTGTTGACGTAGTGCTCGACCAGCACGCCGTCCTCGAGGACGCCGATCTGGGTGCGCTGGCCGTTCTGGCGCACCACCATGACGCGCTCGACCGACTCGCGACGGGCCAGGAACTCGGCCTCGGTGATGATCGGCACCCGGCGGCGGCCCAGCTCGCGGCCCTCACGGCGGCGCTGCTTCTTGGCCTCCAGACGGGTGGAGCCCTTGATGGACTGCACCTCGTCCGGGTCGAACGACGGCTCGGTGGAGCGGCGGCGCGGCTCGCGCACCTTCACCACCGTGCGGACGCCGTCCTCGGTGGTCTCGGCGGCCTCGCCGGCACCGGCCTCGCCACTGCGACGGCGGCGACGACGGCGACGACGGGACGAGGCCAGGCCGGCCGACAGGTCGTCGTCGTCCTCGCCGTCCTCGTCCTCGGCCTCGGCCTCGGCGGCCGGCTCCTGGACGGGCTGCTCGGTCTCGGCCGTCTCGGCCTCGAAGTCCTCGGCCTCGCCACGACGGCGGCGGCGGCCGCCCCGGCGGCGACGGCGGGACGGACGACCGTCCTCCCACTCGTCCTCGGCCTCGGGACCGGCGGCGGGCGCCTCGACGGCGGCCGGGGCCGCGACCGGGGCGGGCGGCGCGACCGGGGCCTCGACCACGGGGGCGGCGGGCGCCACCGGCGCGGCGGCGGCGGCCGACCTGCGGCGGTTCGGGGTCTGCACCCGCACCTGGGTGCGGGTACGGCGACGGCGGCCGACGCCGCTGTACTCGTACTCGTCCTCCTCCGTGCTCTTCACGGCGGGGGCCTCGGCCGGAGCCGGGGTCTCGGCCGGGGCGGCTGCGGCGGGGGCGGCGGCCGGGGCCGACGGCGCGGTGTAGGGGGCCGGCTCCTGGAAGACGGGGGCCTGGAAGATCGCGGTGGACGGGCGGACCGCACGGCGGCGCACCCGGTGGGTCGGCTCGGCCTCGGCGACCGGCGCGGGGGCCGGGGCGGGCTCCGGCTCGGCGGCGGGCGCGACGGCCTCGGCCTCCTCGGCGGGCTCCTCCTCCGCGGCGGGCTCCTCGACCGGGGCCTCCTCGACGACCGGCGCGGCCTCGGCCACGCGGCGGCGACGGGGGCGGCGGGCGGGGGCCGCGGGGGCCTCCTCGACCGGCGCGGCCTCGGCGGCGGGGGCCTCGGCGGGTGCGGCCTCGACCGGGGTCTCGACGGGTGCGTCGGCCGCGGCGGGCGCGCTCACCGGCGCCTCGGCCCGCTTGCGGGTCCGGCGGGCCCGGGCGGGCTTCTCGGCCACGGGCTCGGCGGCCGGCTCGGCCGCCGGTGCCTTCGCGGCGGGGGCCTCGGCGGCGGGCGCCTCGGCCTCGGCCGGCGTGACGACGATCGGGGTGGCCTCCGGCGCCCCGGCGGGCGCCTCGGCCCGCTTGCGGGTCCGGCGGGCCCGGACCGGCTTCTCGGCGGCCGGCTCGGCCGCCGGCGCCTCCACGGCGGGGGCCTCGGCGGCGGGTGCCTCGGCCGCGATGACCGTCTCGGCGCCGTCGGCGGCCGCGCCCTGCGGGGTGCCCGCGGGGCGGGACACCGCACGGCGGCGGCGGCGCGGCGGTGCGCCGGTCGTGCCGTCGCCGGTGGCGGCGGTGTTCTCGTTCGGTTCCGTCGCCGCGTTCTGCTGCGGATCGGTGTTATCGAGCATGCGGGTGGATCTCCCGTCAGGCCCCCGGGCTCCGTATCCGGGCACGGCAGGGCACCGGTGGCCGGCCGGCATCACGAGGATGCTCGGGCCGGACCCTTTCCTGGTGCCGCCGTGCGGACGCGAGGCCGCACAGGGGCTCGTAGTCTCGCTCGGCGCCCCGCACGCGGCGGGGTGTCGAAAGTCTTCTGGTCTGCCCAGTCTTCTGAGGTTTTCCCAAGCTGCGCCGTTCCCCAACCCGGGTGGCTCCCGGACGGGGACCTCGGGCCCACCGACCATCCGGGTCGGCGGGCCACAAGAGGCCGGCCTGTGCTTCGACGACGCTCGCTCCCCTGGGGAGCCGCGGGGGCCTGGAGGACCAACGGGTCCAGTAAAGGCACTGGACCAGGCCTCCGCCCGCTAGGCGGACGCGGTTGCGCGCGGCTCGTCGGCGGCCACAGGGCCGGCCGGGGCCGCGGCGCGGTCGAGCGCCAGCGGGTCGGTCACCGTGCCGGTCTCCTCGTCGAGCGGCCCCTGCGCCAGCCTGGTCACCTCTGCGGGGACCGGCGGCGCCAGGTCAGCCGTCGCACGGAGACCGGACAATACGTCGTCGGGTCGTACGGCTGGTGTGGCGTGTCGTACTACCAGGCGCAGTATCGCACAGGCACGGCCGGTCCGAACATCGCGGGCCCCTTCGCCCTCCGTGTCCGCACCGTCGTCGACCTGCGGCGAGAGGATTTCCAGTGCCGCGACCGCGCCGCGCGCGTCGAAGACGCGCACGCCGTTCTTGGTGCGGCGTTCGACCTCGACCCGCTCCTCGGCGAGGAAGGCGGCGGCCGCGCGGGACGCCTCCGGCCCGGTGACACCGTCCAGCCGGACCTGCCATTCGGAGGCTTCCAGACGCTCGACGAAGTTCGGCGTCCGGACTTCGACCGCGTCGATGATGTCGAGGCCCTTCGGCAGCGACTCGTCCAGCTGCGCGCGCAGCTCCTCGGGGTCGCGGTGGGCCGCCAGGCCGATCTCCAGGTACTCCGCCTCGCTGGCCACCCCGGTGGGGGCCGCGTTGGCGTAGGACACCTTCGGGTGCGGTGTGAAGCCGGCCGAGTAGGCCATCGGCACGGCCGACCGGCGCAGGGCGCGCTCGAAGGCGCGCTGGAAGTCGCGGTGGCTGGTGAAGCGGAGCCGGCCGCGCTTGGTGTAGCGGAGACGGATCCGCTGCACCGTCGGCGCGGGCGGCGGACCGTCGGGCGTACGGCGTGCCAGAGTCGCTCAGTCCTTAGTCAGATGTCCCCGTCCGGTGTGACACGATCGCGCCACTCTCCGGACTCTGTCACCCAAAGGGTACGCGCCCGCGCGCCACCTTCGCTCCGCCCCTGGTCAGCCCGGATGCGCGAAACCCCGGCCGGAGCGCCCGGCCGGGGTCCCGCGATGGCGTGCGCCGCCCTACTTGACGACCGTCAGCGGCAGGAGCTTCTTGCCCGTCGGGCCGATCTGGATGGCCGTGTCCATCTGAGGACAGACACCGCAGTCGAAGCACGGGGTCCAGCGGCAGTCGTCGACCTCGACCTCTTCGAGGGCGTCCTGCCAGTCCTCCCAGAGCCAGTCCTTGTCGAGGCCGCTGTCCAGGTGGTCCCAGGGCAGCACCTCCTCGTAGGTGCGCTCGCGGGTGGTGTACCAGTC
Organism: Kitasatospora sp. NPDC028961; assembly: GCF_055564815.1. NCBI lineage: Bacteria > Bacillati > Actinomycetota > Actinomycetes > Kitasatosporales > Streptomycetaceae > Kitasatospora > Kitasatospora sp. NPDC028961. The sequence continues at coordinate 578,490 of NZ_JBVHVO010000003.1, forward strand.
GACGTCGACGCCGGTGCCGGCCAGGCCCTTCTCGGCCGAGGCCATCCAGCGGTCGTAGGAGAAGTGCTCGCGCCAGCCGTCGAAACGGCCGCCGTCCTCGTAGACCGCCCGGATGACGGCGCCGATCCGGCGGTCACCCCGGGAGAGCAGGCCCTCGACGATGCCGGGCTTGCCGTCGTGGTAGCGGTAGCCGATGTTCTTGCCGTACTTGCGGTCGCCGCGGATCGAGTCGCGCAGCTTGGCCAGCCGGGCGTCGGTGTCCTCGGCGGACAGCTGCGGGGCCCACTGGAACGGGGTGTGCGGCTTGGGCACGAACCCGCCGATCGAGACGGTGCAGCGGATGTCGTTCTGGCCGGTGACCTCGCGCCCCTTCTGGATGACGTTCTTCGCCATCTCACCGATCTGGAGGACGTCCTCGTCGGTCTCGGTGGGCAGGCCGCACATGAAGTACAGCTTCACCTGGCGCCAGCCGTTGCCGTACGCGGTGGAGACGGTGCGGATGAGGTCCTCCTCCGACACCATCTTGTTGATCACCTTGCGCATGCGCTCACTGCCGCCCTCGGGGGCGAAGGTGAGACCCGAGCGGCGGCCGTTGCGGCTGAGCTCGTTGGCGAGGTCGATGTTGAAGGCGTCGACCCGGGTGGACGGCAGCGACAGACCGATCTTGTCCTCGGTGTAGCGGTCGGCCAGGCCCTTGGCGATGTCACCGATCTCGGTGTGGTCGGCGCTGGACAGCGACAGCAGGCCGACCTCCTCGAACCCGGTGGCCTTCAGCCCGCGCTCCACCATCTCGCCGATGCCGGTGATGCTTCGCTCCCGCACGGGGCGCGTGATCATGCCGGCCTGGCAGAAGCGGCAGCCGCGGGTGCAGCCGCGGAAGATCTCGACGGACATCCGCTCGTGCACCGTCTCGGCGAGCGGGACGAGCGGCTGCTTGGGGTAGGGCCACTCGTCGAGGTCCATCACGGTGTGCTTGGAGACCCGCCACGGCACGCCCGGCGCGTTCGGCACCACTCGGGCGATCCGGCCGTCGGCCAGGTACTCCACGTCGTAGAACCGGGGGACGTACACGCCGCCGGTGCGCGCCAGGCGCAGCAGCAGCTCGTCGCGCCCGCCCGGGCGGCCCTCGGCCTTCCAGCCGCGGACCAGCTCGGTGATGTCCAGGACGGCCTGCTCGCCGTCGCCCACCACCGCGCAGTCGATGAAGTCGGCGATCGGCTCGGGGTTGAACGCGGCGTGGCCGCCGGCCAGCACGATCGGGTCGTCCACCGTCCGGTCGCGGGCCTCCAGCGGGATGCCGGCCAGGTCGAGCGCGGTCAGCATGTTGGTGTAGCCGAGCTCGGTGGAGAACGAGAGCCCGAACACGTCGAAGGCCTTGACCGGCCGGTGCGCGTCCACGGTGAACTGCGGGACGTCGTGCTCGCGCATGAGCGCTTCGAGGTCCGGCCAGACGCTGTAGGTGCGCTCGGCGAGCACGCCCTCGCGCTCGTTGAGCACCTCGTAGAGGATCATGACGCCCTGGTTGGGCAGGCCGACCTCGTAGGCGTCGGGGTACATCAGCGCCCAGCGGACGTCGCAGGCGTCCCAGTCCTTGACGGTCGAGTTGAGCTCGCCGCCGACGTACTGGATCGGCTTCTGGACGTGCGGGAGGAGGGCCTCCAGGCGTGGGAAGACCGATTCGACAGTCATGTACTAGGAACCCTTACGACGTTGAATGGTGTCGCTGGCATCGGACCCGGTGGGGTGGTGCGCGACGGCTGGGAGGGGTGACCCTCAAGAGTAGCCGAATCCCGGGACGCTCCGGCCGGCCGCGGGCCCCGGCCGGCCCCCGAGCGGGGGTCGAATCGGCTGTTGACAGCCCCGGACGGCCCATGCGGTACTGGCAGGGCTCCGCCGGGAGGCCCTGCACGCCATCGGGACAAGGAAGTTGACCATGCACGACGGCACCGACACCGGCCTCCTGACATGACCGACACCGGCCGGCGGGTGCCCCAGTGCCACCCCGCGCCCGAGCAGGCGGACCGCTACCTCACGGTGGCCCGCGCCGAGGCGGCGGCAGGCCGGCTCGCCCGCCGCCACCCGGGCCGCTGCCGGCTGCGGGAGGTGGGCCGCTCCCGGGCCGGGCACCCGCTGCTGCTGCTCTCCGTGGACGAGGGCCCGGACGCCGTCCTGGTGGTCGGCGGCCCGCACCCCAACGAGCCGGTCGGCGTCAGCAGCGCCCTGCGTCTGGCCGAGCGGCTGCTGGACCACCCGCCCCGGCCGGGCGTCTCCTGGCACATCCTGCCCTGCCTGGACCCGGACGGCGCCGCGTTCAACGCCGGCTGGCTGGACGGCCCGCTCACCATGCGCCGCCACTACGAGCACTTCTTCCGGCCCTCCTTCGAGGAGCAGCCCGAGCTGCTGCCGCCCGCCGGCGCCGACCGCGCGCCGATGCCGGAGAGCCTGGCGCTGACCGGTCTGATCGACGAGCTGCGGCCGTTCCTGCAGTGCTCCCTGCACGGCGTGGACTTCGGCGGCGCCTTCGTGCAGCTCACCGGGCCCGTCCCGGGCCTGTCCGAGCGCTTCGGCCGCTCGGCGGCGCGCGGCGCCGTCCCGCTGGACGTCGACTCGTACGACGCGGTCGGCTGGGCCAGCCCCGCCCCCGGGACGTACCTGATGCCCGCGCCCGGCGGCTCCGGCCTGTCCCGGGCGCTCCCGGACGAGCCCGAGCTGTCCACCTGGTCGTACGCCGGCCGCCACGGCGGGGTCACGGCCGTCCTGGAGGTGCCGATGTGGGCCGTCGACGCGGTGGGGGACGGCCGCCGGCACCCGGCCGTCCGGCAGGCGGTCGGGACCGCCGCCCGGGTGCTGCGGGACCGCGCCGAGGAGCTGTCCGGCCTGCTCGCGCACGTCCCGCCGCACGCCCGCCGGGCCTACGGACCGATGGTGCGCGCCGTGGAGTTCACGCTGGCGGTCTGCTCGCCGGTCGCCGACGAGTGGCTGGAGCAGTGGTGCGCCCAGCCGCTCACCGTCTCCCGGGTGACCACCGCCGGGCTCGCCGCCGCGCGGATCCCGCTGCGGGTGGCCTCGGTGCTGCTGCGCCTGCTGGCGGACACCGGGGGTCCGGCCGTGGACGCCGCCCGCGAGCGGGCGCTGGGGATCGTCACCGAGAGCCTGGACCAGTTGCGCCACCGCTTCGGCGCCCGCTGGGTGCCGGTGGAGGTCCAGACCGCCCACCAGACCCGCGCGGTGCTCGCCGCGGCCGCCTGCCTGCGCGGCCAGGGCCGGTAGCGGCGGGCCGCCCGCACGGCGGCGGGGGGGGGGGGGGGGGGGGGGGGGGGGGGGGGGGGGGGAGGAGGGGGGGGGGGGGGGGGGGGGGGGGGGGGGGGGGTGGGGTTTTGCTC
>NZ_JBVHVO010000003.1:581882-660860 GCF_055564815.1 Kitasatospora sp. NPDC028961
GCGCGGCGAGCACCACGCCGCGCCCGGGAGCCAGCAGCGCCGACGCCGGGGCGGGGGGGTGCGGCCCCCCCCCCCCCCCCCCCCCCCGCCGGTGCGTCCGTGCGCTCAGGCCGCTATCGGCCGCTGGCTCTGCACCGCCTGCAGCAGTCCGATCGCCACCCAGGTCGAGAACATCGACGACCCTCCGTAGGAGACGAACGGCAGCGGGATGCCGGCCACCGGCATGATGCCCAGGCACATCCCTATGTTCTCGAAGCCCTGGAAGGCGAACCAGGCGACCACGCCGGCGGCCACGATGGTGCCGTACAGGTCGGTGGCGTGCCGGGCGATCCGGCAGGCCCGCCAGAGCACCACGCCGAGCAGCACGATGATGGCCATCGCCCCGAGGAAGCCCAGCTCCTCGCCGGCCACCGTGAAGACGAAGTCGGTCTGCTGCTCCGGCACGAACTGCCCGGTGGTCTGCGTCCCGTGGAACAGGCCCTTGCCGGTGAGTCCGCCCGAGCCGATCGCGATCCGGGCCTGGGCGGTGTTGTAGCCCACTCCGGACGGGTCCAGCGCCGGGTTGGCGAAGGCCGCGAAGCGGTCGATCTGGTACTTGCTCAGCACGCCGAGCTTCCAGATCGCCACGCAGCCGCCGACGCCGGCCAGGATCAGCCCGAACACCCAGCGGTTGGCCGCGCCGGAGGCGAGCAGGATGCCCAGCACGATGACGGCCATGACCATCACCGACCCGGCGTCCGGCATCAGCATCACGATCGCCATCGGAACGGTGGCCCAGACCAGTCCGCGGAAGACCGCCCGGTGCGAGGGGAACTCCCGCTCCCCCGCGTCCACCTGGTCGGACAGCACCACGGCCATCGCCAGCACGATCGCCAGCTTGGCGAACTCGGCCGGCTGGACGGAGAAGCCGCCGCCGAGCTGGATCCAGGAGTGCTGGCCGTTGATGGTCGAGCCGAGCGGGCTCAGCGTGGCCACCAGCAGCAGGATCACCGCGACGTACAGGAACGGCACCACCGTGCGGAACCGCCGGCTCCCTATCCCTATCACCACCGCGCACAGCACCAGTCCGATCACCACGTTGGTGAGGTGCCGGAACAGGAAGTACTGCGGATCGCCGTGGGTGAGCGAGTCCCGCCCCCGGGTGGCGGACCAGACCAGCAGCGAGCTGCCCAGCGACAGCACCATCGCGGCCAGCAGCAGTATCCAGTCGATCCGCCAGAGCGGGGAGTCCTTGGCGAGGGCCTTCGAGACCCCGCTGCGCTGCGGGGCGAGCCGCAGCTGGCGGTACGAGCCGTAGGAGGTCATGTCCGGCTCCTTCCGGTGCTCCGGTTGGGCTCGACGGCGGCGGCGTCCACCGCGGCGAGCGCGATCGGCGGGCCGGCCGGCGGTGCCGGGTCCAGGAAGACCCGCGGCGAGCCGCCGGTCACGCCCGGGTCCCCGGCGGCGGCGGTGAAGCCGGCCGGCTTGATGATGGCGGTGCCGTCCGCGTTGAACTTCGGCAGCTCGGCCTGTGGCTTGGGCAGCAGTGCCTTGCCGTTGTCGATGTTGCCCTTGTCGTCGACGCCGTAGAGCGACTGGTAGATCCGTCGGATCGCGTCGCCGGAGCCGCCGGAGCCGGTGCCGCCCTGGCTTATCGTCATCACGACCGCGTAGTCGCCGCTGTAGGTGGTCAGCCACGAGGTGGTCTGCTTGCCCTCGACCTCGGCGGTGCCGGTCTTGGCGTGCAGCTCGATCTTGCCCTGCGGCCAGCCGGCGCCGGTGAACTTCCAGGCGGCGGTACCGCTGGTGACGACGCCCGCGGTGGCCTGGTCGATGTAGCTCAGCAGCTTCTGGTCGCCGGGGAACTTGGCGTCCTCGTGCGGGGCGATCTCGCGGACGAGCTCCCCGCCCGGGCTTATCACCGCCTTGGCGACGGTCGGCCGGTAGAAGGTGCCGCCGTTGGCGAGCGCCGAGTAGATCCGGGCCATCTGGATCGGGGTGACGAGGGTGTCGCCCTGGCCGATCGCGAAGTTGACCGAGTCACCGGCGCGCATCTGGTAGCCGTCGACGCAGTTCTCCCGGGCGATCTGGTCGGAGAAGGTGTTGCCGCCCTTCTCCGCCTGCCGGCACCAGGCGTCCTTGTTGTTGTCGTAGAAGGACTGCTTCCACTGCCGGTCCGGCACCCGGCCGGTGACCTCGCTGGGCAGGTCGATGCCGGTCTTGGCGCCGAGGCCGAACTGGTGGGCGGTCTTGAAGAACCAGTCGGCGGTCTCCTTCTTCGGCTTGATGCCGCCGTCCTTCATCCACTGGTCGTAGGCCAGCCCGTAGAAGACGGTGTCGCAGGAGACTTCGAGCGCCTTCTCCAGCGTGATCGAGCCGAAGCTCTCGCTCTCGAAGTTCTTGAACTCACGGCCGCCGATGGTCATGCTCTTCGGGCACGGGTACGTCCCGTCCAGCGAGTAGCCGGCCTGCACGGCGGCGGTGGTGGAGATGACCTTGAAGGTCGAGCCGGGCGCGGACTGACCCTGTATGGCCCGGTTCAGCAGCGGGAAGTTGGAGTCCTTGCTGGTCAGTGCCTGGTAGTCCTTGCCGGAGATACCGCCCTGCCAGAGGTTGGGGTCGTACGTCGGCGCGCTGGCCATCGCCACGATCCGCCCGGTGTGCACGTCCATGACGACCGCGGCGCCGGAGTCGGCCTCGTAGTTGCGGTTGGTCACCTTGTCGAAGGTCTTCCTGGCGTCGTTCATCGCCTGCGCCAGGTTGTCCTCGACGACCTTCTGCACCCGGGCGTCGATGCTGGTCACCAGGTTGTTGCCGGTCTGCGGCTCGACGATGCCGGCGTTGCCGATCACCCGGCCGAGGTTGTCCACCTCCAGCTTGGTGATCCCGGCCGTCCCGCGCAGGTCGCGGTCGTACACCGACTCCAGGCCGGCGCGGCCGATCTGGTCGGCCGGCAGGTAGCGGTCCAGGCCGGTCTTGTCGGCGGTCTTGCTGACCTCCTCGTCCGTCACCGGCGAGAGGTAGCCGAGCACCTGGGCCATGTTGGCGCCCTCGACGCCGGTGTAGTGGCGCACGGCGGTGGGCTGCGCGGTCACCCCGGGGAAGTCCTCGCGGCGCTCCATCATCTGCAGCGCCTGCTGGGTGGTCGCCTCCTTGGTGACCGGGATCGGCTGGTACGGCGAGCCGTTCCAGCACGGCTGCGGCGTCTTGGCGTCGCAGAGCCGGACCTTCTCCTGGACGTCCTTGGCCGGCATGCCGAGCACCTCGGCGAGCCGGCCCAGCACCGCCTTGCCGCCGTCCTTCTGCTGGAGCAGCGAGGTGCGGCTGACCGAGACCACCAGCCGGGTCTCGTTGCCGGCCAGGATGCGGCCCGAGGCGTCGAGGATCTCGCCGCGCACGGCGGGTTCGACGACCTCGCGGATGTGGTTGCCGGTCGCCTTGGCGGTGTAGACGCTGGCGTTGCGGATCTGCAGGTACCAGAGCCGGCCACCGAGGGTGGCGAGCAGCGACAGCACCAGGATCTGCAGTACCACCAGACGGATCGTCACCCGCCGGGTACGGCCGGTCTCGGGGATGTTGCTCACGTCTCGTGCGCTCCAGAGTGCGGGGTTCCGGGGTTCATGGGCGGGGGCCGGGGGCTACGGCCGCTTGGCGAAGCCGAGCGAGCGCCGCTTCTTGTAGCCCGGCCCGGACGAGGTCTCACGGGTGGTCCGGTAGCGGGCGAGCGTGCCCAGCCCGGGGCCGCCCTCGTCGTCACCGGCCGCGGCGGCCACCGGGTCGCGCCCGAAGCGGCGGCCGATCAGCATCACCGCCGGGACGACGAACGGCGCCAGCAGCAGGTCGTACAGCAGGGCGGTGAGCACCAGGCTGCCGAGGCCGACGTGGCGGGCGGCGGTGTCGCCGACCAGGGCGCCGACCATCGCGTACAGCAGGGTGGAGGCGACCGCCGCGGCGGCCACCACCAGCAGCGCGCTGGAGACCGAGCGCTGCCGGCCGTGGTCGGGGCGCAGCAGTCCGGCGGCGTAGCCCATCAGGCAGAGCACCAGCGCATAGCGGCCGATCGCGTGGTCGGACGGCGGCGCGAGGTCGGCCAGCAGGCCGGCGGCGAAGCCCACCAGGCAGCCGCCGGTCGGCCCGTAGACCATCGCCAGGCCGACCACCACGAGGAGCAGTATGTCCGGTGTGGCGCCCGGGAGTTGGAGCCTGCCGAAGACGCTGACCTGAAGGATCAGGCCGAGCAGGACGAGGACGGCGGTGACGGGGACGCGGGCGAGGCGCATGGTTCAGTTCCCCCCAGTGGTCTTGGCGGGCGGGGCGGCGGCGGCCGGGACGGCGGGCGCGGCCGGGGCCGGTGCCGCCGCCTGGCCCTGGGCGGCCGGCGCCGGCGGCAGGACGGCGTCGCGCGGGTCGGTGCGCGGTGGCACGACCACCACGCCGACCAGGTCGAGCCGGGTGAACTGGACGAAGGGCTCGACCAGGATCGTCTTGGTCAGCTGGCCCGGGGTCGCCTCGACCTGGACCACCTTGCCGACCGGGACTCCGGGCACGAACGGGCGGCCGCTCTGCGAGCCGAAGGTGACCAGCCGGTCGCCCTCCTTCACCTGGGCCTTGCCGTTGAGCAGGGAGACCTTCATCGCGCTGGTGCCGCCGCCGGAGGCGAAGCCGATCTCCCCGCTGCCCTCCAGCCGGGCCCCGGCGCTGAAGCCCGGGTCGGAGGCGAGCAGGACGGTGGAGGTGGTCGGGGCGACGGTGGTGATCCGGCCGACCAGGCCCTGGCCGTTGATCACCGTCATGTCCCGGGTGAGGCCGTCGTCACCGCCGGCGTCGATGGTGATGGTCCAGGAGAAGCCCTGCGCCGGCCCGATCGCGATCACCTGGGCGGCCTTGACGGTGTACCCGCCGGAGCCGGCGGTGCGCAGCAGGTCGTCGAGTTGCTTGGTGCGTCCGCCGGCCATGTCGGAGGAGGCCAGCTTCTGGCGCAGCTCGGTGTTCTCGCGGGCCAGCTGGTCGGTGCGGCCGCTGTGGCCGGTGGCGTCGCGGAACGCGCGGACGGTGTCGGCCACCGGGTCGACCACCGTGGCGGCGCCGCGCTCGACCGGGCCGAGGACGCCTGCGGCGGCGCGCCGGGCGCCGCCGAGCGGCGAACTCTCGCCGCCCTTGATGTCCACGGTGATCAGCGCGAAGGCGACGGCCACCAGCAGGATGAGCAGTAGCCGGCTCTCTCGTGTGTCCCTCACGGTGCTGGTACTGCCCCTTCGTACCTGGCCGCCCACCCGGGCTGTGGGCCCGGGCGGGGGCCGTTCAGTTGACTACAAGGTCTGACGTTTCTGCTAACGGCGCGGCTGGGCGTCGAGTACCTGCTGGAGGGCCTCGAACTCCTCGACGCACTTGCCGGAGCCGAGCGCGACGGAGTCCAGCGGGTTCTCGGCGATGTGGATCGGCATGCCGGTCTCGCGGCGCAGCCGCTCGTCCAGGCCGCGCAGCAGGGCGCCGCCGCCGGTGAGCACGATGCCGCGGTCCATGACGTCGCCGGCGAGCTCGGGCGGGCACTGGTCGAGGGTGGTCTTGACCGCGTCGATGATCGAGTTGACCGGCTCGTCGATGGCCTCGCGGACCTCGGCCGCCGAGATGACGACGGTCTTGGGCAGGCCGCTGACCAGGTCGCGGCCGCGGATCTCGGCGTGCTCGTCCTTCTCGCCCTCCAGCGCGAAGGCGGAGCCGATGCTCATCTTGATCTGCTCGGCGCTGCGCTCGCCCAGGAGGAGCGAGTACTCCTTCTTGATGTGCTGGACGATCGCGTTGTCCAGCTCGTCGCCGGCCACCCGGATCGACTGCGCGGTGACGATGCCGCCGAGCGAGATCACGGCCACCTCGGTGGTGCCGCCGCCGATGTCGACCACCATGTTGCCGGTGGCCTCGTGGACCGGCAGGCCGGCGCCGATCGCGGCGGCCATCGGCTCCTCGATGATGTGCACCTGGCGCGCGCCGGCCTGCGAGGAGGCCTCGATCACGGCGCGGCGCTCGACCCCGGTGATGCCCGAGGGAACGCAGACCACGACGCGGGGGCGGGCCAGGTAGCGGCGGCGGTGGATCTTGAGGATGAAGTAGCGGAGCATCCGCTCGGTGATCTCGAAGTCGGCGATCACGCCGTCCTTGAGCGGGCGGATGGCGACGATGTTGCCGGGCGTGCGGCCGATCATCTTCTTGGCCTCGGCGCCGACCGCCAGGATGCCGCCGGTGTTGGTGTTGACCGCGACCACGGACGGCTCGTTGAGCACGATCCCCTTGCCCCTGACGTACACCAGCGTGTTGGCGGTTCCGAGGTCGATCGCCAGATCGCGGCCGATGAACGACAGGTTGGTTGCCATGGGGTGTAGGTGCCTTCCCGGGCTCGGAGTCATTGCGGGGGGTGGACGAGGGAGCGCGCCCACGGCTTGGGCGAAGACGAGCTGACCAGCCGTACCGGGCCCATGAGTCGCGTCCATCGTAGTCACGCCCGCCAGTACGGACGTCGACGTGGGGCATACCGTCCATTGTCCGGAGCGTGATCGCTTCTCCGAGCATTGGGACGCCGTGTCGGCGTCCCCAGTTCCCTATTTCACGATAAGAATGCCCCGGCCGGGCCAATGGTCCCGACCGGGGCACCCGAAGGTCCTGGGTGGTCCTCAGGCGTGCGTCGGGAAGAAGATCTTGATCTCGCGCTCGGCGGACTCCGTGGAGTCGGAGGCGTGGATCAGGTTCTCCCGGGTGATCGTCGCGTAGTCGCCGCGGATGGTGCCGGCACCGGCCTCCAGCGGGTTGGTCGCACCGGCCAGCATCCGGATGCCGGGGACGACCTCCTCGCCCTCGACGATCAGCGCGATCGACGGACCGGAGGTCATGAACTCCAGCAGCGGCTCGTAGAACGGGCGGCCGACGTGCTCCGCGTAGTGCTGCTCCAGCGTCGCCCGGTCGAAGGTCCGCAGCTCGACGGCGGCGAGCCGCCAGCCGGCCTTGCGCTCGATGCGGCTGATGATCTCGCCGGCCAGGCCGCGCTTGACGGCGTCGGGCTTGAGCAGGACGAGAGTGCGCTGGGACACGGTGCGTCTCCTGGGAATTCGGTTCGGCGCGCACCCGGTTCGCGGTGCGGAGTGCGACTACCGCAGAGGTTACCTTGCGTGAGCAGCGGGCCTCGGGCGAGCCCGGGCCCTATGCCGCCGGGATCGCGCCGGCCGCGCGGGCGGCCTTGAACTCGTCGATCTTCCGGCCGTAGTGCACCGAGCACCACCAGAGCCCGGCGAAGACCACGCCCAGGCCGAACATGGTCGGCAGGATGAAGCCGCTGGCGATCAGGCCGAGCTGGAGCACCCAGCCGATCGCGACCGCGCCGGGGCGGGTGATCATGCCGCAGAGCAGCACGCACAGCGCCATCGCGATCCCCGTCACGGTCCAGACGGTGGCGGTCGGCACGTCGGACAGCTGCATGGCCACCAGCCCGGCGAAGAGCGCCAGCAGCGCCTCGCCGATCAGCGTCGAGGAACAGAGCGTCCTCATCGTCACTTCCTCCCGAGCAGCAGGCGGGCCTCGCCCACCGTGATGACCGAACCGGTGACCAGCACCCCGGCGCCGCCGAGGTCCCCGTCCTCCTCGGCGAGGGTGACGGCGGCGGCGATGGCGTCGTCGAGCCGGGGCTCGACCTGGACGCGGTCCTCGCCGAAGACCTCGACGGCGAGCGCGGCCAGCGCGTCCGCGTCCATCGCGCGGTGGGTGGAGTTCTGGGTGATGACGACCTCGGCCAGGATGGGCTCGAAGGCCTCCAGCAGGCCGGCCACGTCCTTGTCGCCGCTGGTGCCGATCACGCCGACGAGCCGGGTGAAGCCGAAGGACTCGCCGATCGCGGCCACCGTGGCGTGCGCGCCGTCCGGGTTGTGCGCGGCGTCCAGGACGATGGTCGGGCTGCGGCGGACGACCTCCAGGCGGCCCGGCGAGGCGACGCCGGAGAACGCCTGCCGCACCTTGTCCGCGTCCAGCTGCCCGCCGCGCGCGCCGCCGACGCCGAAGAAGGCCTCGACCGCCGCGAGCGCGAGCGCCGCGTTCTGCGCCTGGTGGGCGCCGTGCAGCGGGAGGAAGACGTCCGTGTACTCCTCGCCGCCGAGCCCGCGCAGCGTCACCAGCTGGCCGCCGATGGCGACCTCACGGCGGATCACCCCGAACTCCATGCCCTCGCGGGCCACCGTCGCGTCCACCTCGACGGCGCGCCGCAGGATGTTCTGGGCGGCGTCCAGCTGCTGCTGGGCGACGACCGCGATGGAGCCCGGCTTGATGATCCCGGACTTCTCGACCGCGATCTCGCCGGTGGTCTCGCCCAGCTTGTCGGTGTGGTCCAGCGAGATCGGGGCGATCACCGCGACGGCGGCGTCGATCACGTTGGTGGCGTCCCAGGAGCCGCCCATGCCGACCTCGATCACGCCGACGTCCACCGGGGCGTCGGCGAAGGCCGCGTAGGCCATGCCGGTCAGCACCTCGAAGAAGGACATCGCGACCGGCTCGCGCTCGTCGACCATCCGGACGTAGGGCTCGATGTCCCGGTAGACCTCGACGAACCGCTCGGGGGTGATCGGGGCGCCGTCCAGGCTGATCCGCTCGGTGACGGACTCCACGTGCGGGCTGGTGTAGCGGCCGGTGCGCAGCTCGAAGGTGTTGAGCAGCTGCTCGACCATCCGCGCGGTGGAGGTCTTGCCGTTGGTGCCGGTGATGTGGATCGAGGGGAAGGACCGCTGGGGCTGGCCCAGGATGTCCATCAGCGCCTCGATCCGGTCGAGCGAGGGCTCCAGCTTGTTCTCCGGCCAGCGCTTGGAGAGTTCCACCTCGACGTCGCGCAGGGCGTCGCCGGAGCCGTCGTCGGCGGGGCGGAGGGTGTACGGGTTCGGGTCGGCCTTGTCGCTCACGAGCACAGTCTACGGAGCGGCGTCGCGCGCTCCCGACGGGGTGAGAACCACCACTTTGCCCTGACTTTCCGATTCACCCGATTTACTATTGATTCAGCGAGTTCAGACGGCAATGAAGCATCGATTCGCACCCCAGGGAGACGCATCACCTTTGATCACCAGGAGGACAGTCCCATGCCCGACGCCCTGCGCGAGTCGTTCCTGGTCCATCGGAGCGGTGTCGTCCAGCTCGCCGAGCTGCTGTCGCTGGTGCTCCTCGCCTACATGGTCCTGGTGTTCGGCCGCTTCCTCCTCTACTGGGCCGGCTCCCGGCACGCCTTCCGGCACGACCGGCCCGCCGAGCCCGGCGATCCGGCCGCCTTCCAGTGGCACCTGCTGATCCCCTGCCGGGACGAGGAGGCCGTCGTCACCCAGACCCTCGCCGGGCTGCGCGCCGCCGCCCCCGAGGCGCACCTGTGGGTGATCGACGACGACAGCGAGGACCGCACCCGCGAGCTGGTCCTGGCCGCCGCGGAGCGGGACGACCGGATCCACCTCGTCCAGCGCCGCCGTCCGCACGCGCGGATCGGCAAGGGCGCCGCGCTCAACGCCGCCTACCGGAGCGTCGACGCCTGGCTGCCCGAGGACGCCGACCGCGCCCGGGTGATCATCGGCGTCGTCGACGCCGACGGCGAGCTGGAGCCGGGCACCCTGGGCCTGGTCTGCTCCGACCACGCGCTGGCCCGCCCCGACACCGGCGCCGTGCAGATCGGCGTCCGGATGCGCAACGCGGACGACGAACGGCCGCTGCCCGGCCGCGGCCGGACCGCCAACGCGCTGGCCCGCGCGCTGGTCCGGATGCAGGACGTCGAGTTCCAGGCCAACAACGCCGGCATGCAGCTGCTGCGCCGGCGCACCGGCAGCGTCGGTCTCGGCGGAAACGGCCAGTTCGTCCGGCTCACCGCGCTGGACTCGCTCACCGCCGACGAAGGCCGCGAGGGCCGCCCCTGGCCGGAGCGGGCCCTCCTGGAGGACTACGAGTCCGGCCTCGAACTGCGGCTGGCCGGGTGGCGGTTGACACACGTGACGGAGGCCCGGGTGTCCCAGGAGGGGCTGGTCTCGCTCCGCCGCTTCCTCACCCAGCGCACCCGGTGGGCCCAGGGCAACATGCAGTGCCTGCGCTACACCGGGCGGGTGCTGCGCTCGCCGCACTACCGCTGGGCCGGCAAGGCCGAGGTGCTGTACACCTTCCTGCAGCCGGTGGTCTGCGTGCTGCTGGTGGTGCTCACCCCGCTGTCACTCGGGATCACGGCCGCCGGACTGGCGCTGTTCCCCGAGGACACCGTCGACTTCCAGGCCCGGTTCGGGCCGCTGATGGCCGCCGCCTTCGTGATCGCGACGCTGCCGATGGTGCTCTGGGGCTTCGCCTACCGCCGGCGCGTGCACCCCGACCGGAGCCGGCTCACCGGCCTGCTCTGGGGCGTCCTGGTCTGGCTCTACGCCTACCACCTGTTCGTGGTCGCCACCCGGGCCGCCGTCCGCCTGCTGCTCGGCCGCAACGGCTGGGCCAAGACCAGGCGCAACGCCGAGAAGGTCGCGGTGGGCGCCCCCACCGCCCTCGAGACCTGAGCCGCGCCCGCTCCGCCTTCCACCCGCTTCCGCCTCGACATCCTCGACACCTTCGATGCCCGCGGGCGATCCCGCCGTCCCGCCCAGACCCGTCCGGAGTTCCACCGTGTCCCCGTGCCTTCCCCCGCTGCCGCCCGCCAGTGTCGCCGTCGTCCTCGGCACCCGCCCCGAGCTGGTCAAGCTCGCCCCGCTGATCCACGAGCTCGGCGCCGCGACCCGGCTGGTGCACACCGGCCAGCACTGGGACGAGGCGCTGTCCGGCCGCTTCCTGCGCGACCTCGGCCTGCCCCGGCCGGAGCTGCTGACCGGGGTCGGCGGCCGCCCGCGGGCCGGCCAGATCGCCCAGTCGCTCGGCCAGCTGGACGCCGCCTTCGCCGAGGACCGGCCCGCCGCCGTCGTCGTCCAGGGCGACACCAACGCCACCCTGGCCGGCGCGCTGGCCGCCAACGCCCGGGAGATCCCGCTGGTGCACGTCGAGGCCGGGCTGCGCAGCTTCGACCGGGCGATGCCCGAGGAGCACAACCGGGTGATGGTCGACCACGTCTCCGACCTGCTCTGCGCCGCCACCGCGGAGAACGCGGCCAACCTGCGCGCCGAGTCGCTGGACGAGGAACGGATCACCGTCACCGGCAACACCGTCGTGGAGGTGGTCCACCGCCGGCTGCCCGACCGGGCCGCCCGGGCCGCACTGCTGGCCGCGCACGGGCTGGAGCCGGACAGCTACGTCCTGGCCACCGTGCACCGGCCGGAGAACACCGACAGCGCCGAGGCCCTGGGCGCCGTCCTCGCCGAACTGGACCGGATCGCCCGGGCCGGCACCCCCGTCCTGTTCCCGATGCACCCGCGGACCGCGGCCGCCGTCGAGCGGTTCGCGCTGGACGGCCTGCTGGAGCGGATCGCCGTGACCGCGCCGGTCGGGTACGCGGAGTTCCTGGGCCTGGCCAGGCACGCGGCACTGCTGGTCTCCGACTCCGGCGGGGTCCAGGAGGAGTGCACCGTGCTCGGCCGCCCGCTGCTGGTGGTGCGCCGCTCCACCGAACGCCCGGAGGCCGTCGACGCGGGGTTCGCCGCCCTGGTCGCCCCCGGCGAGGAGCTCGGCGGGCTGGCCCGGACCTGGCTGGCCGACACCCCCGACAGGCTCGCCCGGCTGGCGGCCACCCCGAGCCCGTACGGGGACGGCCTGGCCTCCGCCCGGATCGCCCGGCTCACGGCAGGGCTCGCCGCGCGGCCGGAGCCCGCCGCCGCCTGACGCCCGGACAGGCACTCTTGACAGCCGGATTGGTCTACTCCACCTTGTGAGGGCAAGTCTCCTCCCCCGACAGGGACTTGAGTTGTCGGTAGCTCCCGCACCAGCGACAGCCGGACGGCTCTCCCCCACGTGAGCCGACGGTCTCCCCCCACAGGAGATGGAGTCATGCCACCTGCCCGACACCGGCGCGCCCGCGTCGTCCACACCCTGCTCGCCGGCGCCTCGGCGATCGCCCTGGGCCTCGGCGGCCTGGTCGTCGCCACCAGCGCCTCCGGCGCGGCGACCGCCGACGTCGACGTGATCGACAACGGCGGCTTCGAGGCCGCCGACCACCTCGGCCACTGGACCTGTCCGTCCGGCGCCACCGCGGACACCGCCACCGTCCACTCCGGCTCGTACGCGCTGCGCGCCACCCCGGGCTCGGGCGACACCGGCGAGTGCACCCAGACCGTCACCGTGAAGCCCTCGTCCACGTACACCCTGAGCGCCTGGGTGCAGGGCTCCTACGTCTACCTCGGCGCCCGCGGCACCGGCGGCACGGACCCCGGCACCTGGACCAACTCGGCGGGCTGGTCCAAGCTCTCCACCACCTTCACCACCGGGGCCGCCACCACCAGCGTCACGGTCTACCTGCACGGCTGGTACGGCCAGCCCTCCTACCTGGCCGACGACGTCTCACTGATCGGGCCGGGCGACCCGAAGCCCACCCCGACCGGGACCGCGACCCCCACCGCGACGCCGACCACGACCCCGACCCAGACGCCCACCGGGACTCCGACGGTCACCCCGACCGTCACGCCGACCCGGCCGGGGCTGCCCAAGCACCTGCTCACCGGCTACTGGCAGAACTTCGACAACACCGCCACGGTGCAGCGGATCAGCGACGTCCCGGCCGCGTACGACATCATCGCGGTCTCCTTCGCGGACGCCACCGGCACACCCGGGGGCCTGAGCTTCACCCTGGACCCGGCCCTGTCGGCCAAGCTCGGCGGCTACACCGACGCGCAGTTCAAGGCCGACATCGCCGCCAAGAAGGCGGCCGGCAAGAAGGTGGTGCTCTCGATCGGCGGCCAGAACGGCACCGTCTCGGTGAACAGCTCCGCCTCGGCCACCACCTTCGCCAACACCGCCTGGGCCCTGATGCAGAGCTACGGCTTCGACGGGATCGACATCGACCTGGAGAACGGCGTCAGCGCCACCTACATGGGCCAGGCCCTGCACGCGCTGGCGGCGAAGGCCGGCAGCGGGTTCGTCCTCACCATGGCGCCGCAGACCATCGACATGCAGTCGACCGGGATGGAGTACTTCAAGCTGGCGCTGAACGTGAAGGACATCCTCACCATCGTCAACATGCAGTACTACAACTCCGGCGCGATGCTCGGCTGCGACGGGCAGGTGTACTCCCAGGGCAGCGTCAACTTCCTGACCGCGCTCGCCTGCATCCAGCTCAAGGGCGGACTGCGGCCCGACCAGGTCGGGCTCGGGGTGCCCGCGTCCACCAGCGCGGCGGGCGGCGGGTACGTCAGCCCGTCCGTGGTGAACAACGCCCTGGACTGCCTGGCCGCCGGCACCAACTGCGGGAGCTTCAAGCCCGACACCAAGTGGCCCGGCATCGGCGGGGCGATGACCTGGTCGACCAACTGGGACGCCAAGGCCGGCGGCGGCATCGCCGGCACCGTCGGCTCGCACCTGCGCGCGATGCCGTAGGCGCGGCCCCGTGGGTCCGGGCCGGGTCTCAGACCCCGGCCCGGGCCTCCGGGATCTCGGGGCACGGGCCGCAGTGCCGGCGCCGCAGTTCGGCGGTGATCTCGGCCAGCTCGCCCTCGGGCAGCAGCGGCAGCATCATGGCGACGCCCTGGAGCAGGCCGCCGAGCAGGAAGGTGGTGTCGGCGGTGGCGGCCACCAGGCCGCGCACCTCGGTCACCTCGCCCGCCGCCACCGCCTCGATCAGGCGGGCCGCGTCGGCGGTGTCCTCGTCCACCGCCACCGCACCGCAGTCGGCCGGGGCGCGGCGGGCCATCGCGTGCAGCACCCGGTCGCCCACCTCGGGCGCGTACGCCTTACGGACCGCCTCGGCGGCGATCCAGGCCAGCAGGGTGGTCACCTCGCGCTCCGCGTGCTCCTCGAAGAGCCGGTCCAGCGCGTGGTCGAAGGCGAGCTGGTTCCCGTGCCGGAACGCGAGCAACAGCGTCGCCGCCCTGCCCTTGGCCTCCTGGACCGCTTCCACCGGCAGTTCGTCGGCCAACTTCTCGGTCACCATCACGCCATGCCCTCCCGTCGGTCGTCGGCTGGCGAAACTCCGTCACACCGTACACAGCCGACCTGCAAACTTCCGCGAACCCGCGCGGGCAAGACCGGAATGAATTCGGGCGGAAAAGGACTTCACCCGGTCCATGATGAATATTCGCCGGAACAGAGCAATGGCACTGGGCTATTAGAGGGCCGATTTCAGCGTTCGGCCGGAGCGGCCGGCCGGACCGCTCCCGCCGGCCCGGCCGGCGCCCGGCCGAAAGTCCGCGCGAACGCCGAGGGGCCGCACCCCGCGTCGGCGGAGTGCGGCCCCTGGTGAGCCGGCCGGTCAGGCCTGCGGCAGCGCCGCGAGCTGAGCGGTGATCCGGACGATGTCGGCCTCGGCGGCCTCCTGACGGGTCCGGATCTTGGCGACCACGTCGTCCGGCGCCTTGGCGAGGAACGCCTCGTTGCCGAGCTTGCCGGCCGTCTGGGCCTTCTCCTTCTCGGCGGCCGCGAGGTCCTTGGCGAGGCGCTTGCGCTCCGCCGCGACGTCGATGGTGCCGGAGAGGTCCAGCAGCACGGTCGCGCCCGCGACCGGGAGCGAGGCGGTGGCCGAGAAGCCCTCCTCGGGAGCGGTCAGCCGCAGCAGCGAGCGGATCGCGTCCTCGTGGACGGCCAGCACGGTACCGGCCACCTCCAGCCGGGCCGGGACCCGCTGACCCGGCTTCAGGCCCTGGTCGGTGCGGAAGCGCCGGACCTCGGTGACCACCTGCTGGAGCGTGGCGATCTCGGCCTCGGCCGCCGCGTCGCGGTAGCCGCTGTCCGCCGGCCAGTCGGCGATGACCACCGACTCGGCGCCGGTGAGCGTCGTCCACAGGGTCTCGGTGACGAACGGGACGATCGGGTGGAGCAGCCGCAGCGTGACGTCCAGGACCTCGCCGAGCACCCGGCGCACGGCGTCGGCCTGCGGGCCGCCCTTGGCGAGGGTGGTCTTGGAGAGCTCGACGTACCAGTCGAAGACCTCGTCCCAGGCGAAGTGGTAGAGCGCCTCGGACAGCTTGGAGAACTGGTAGTCCTCGTAGAGCGCGTCCACCTCGGCGACCGTGCTGTTCAGCCGGGACAGGATCCAGCGGTCGGCCGCGGTCAGCTCCTCCGGCGCGGGCAGCGGGCCCTCGACGGTGGCGCCGTTCATCAGCGCGAAGCGGGTGGCGTTCCAGATCTTGTTGGCGAAGTTGCGGGCCGCCTGGACCCAGTCCTCGCCGATCGGGACGTCGACGCCCGGGTTGGCGCCGCGGGCCAGCGTGAAGCGCAGCGCGTCGGAGCCGTACTTGTCCATCCAGTCCAGCGGGTTCACCACGTTGCCGAAGGACTTCGACATCTTCTTGCCGTTCTGGTCACGGACCATGCCGTGCAGCGCGATGGTGTGGAACGGCGGGGTGCCGTCCATCGCGTAGAGGCCGAACATCATCATCCGGGCGACCCAGAAGAAGAGGATGTCGTAGCCGGTCACCAGGACGGCGTTCGGGTAGAACTTCGCCAGGCTGTCGGTCTGCTCGGGCCAGCCGAGGGTGGAGAAGGGCCACAGGCCGGAGGAGAACCAAGTGTCCAGGACGTCGGTGTCCTGGTGCCAGCCCTCACCGGTCGGCGGCTGCTCGTCCGGGCCGACGCAGACGATCTCGCCGGCCGGGCCGTACCAGACCGGGATCCGGTGGCCCCACCAGAGCTGGCGCGAGATGCACCAGTCGTGGAGGTTGTCGACCCAGTCGAAGTAGCGCTTCTCCATCTCCTGCGGGTGGATCTTGACCTTGCCGTCGCGGACCGCGTCGCCCGCGGCCTGGGCGAGCGGGCCGACCTTGACCCACCACTGCATGGACAGCCGCGGCTCGATGGTGGTCTTGCAGCGCGAGCAGTGGCCGACCGAGTGGACGTACGGCCGCTTCTCCGCCACGATCCGGCCCTCGGCGCGCAGCGCGCCGACGATGGCCGAGCGGGCCTCCAGCCGGTCCAGGCCCTGGAACGGGCCGTGCACGGTGATGACCGCGTGCTCGTCCATGACGGCGATCGACGGCAGGCCGTGGCGCTGGCCGATCTCGAAGTCGTTCGGGTCGTGGGCCGGCGTCACCTTGACGGCGCCGGTGCCGAACTCCGGGTCGACGTGGGCGTCGGCGACGACCGGGATGCGGCGGCCGGTCAGCGGCAGCTCGATCTCGGTGCCGACCAGGTGGCGGTAGCGCTCGTCCTCCGGGTGGACCGCGACGGCGGTGTCGCCGAGCATCGTCTCGGCCCGGGTGGTGGCGACGACGATCGAGGCGTCGCCCTCGCCGTAGCGGATGGAGACGAGCTCGCCGTCGTCGTCCTGGTACTCCACCTCGATGTCCGAGATCGCGGTGAGGCAGCGCGGGCACCAGTTGATGATGCGCTCGGCGCGGTAGATCAGCTCGTCGTCGAAGAGCTTCTTGAAGATGGTCTGGACGGCCTGGGAGAGCCCCTCGTCCATGGTGAAGCGCTCGCGGGACCAGTCCACGCCGTCGCCGAGGCGGCGCATCTGACCGGAGATCTGGCCGCCGGACTCCGCCTTCCACTGCCAGACCCGGTCGACGAAGGCCTCCCGGCCGAGGTCGTGGCGGGACTTGCCCTCCTTGGCCAGCTCGCGCTCGACGACGTTCTGGGTGGCGATGCCGGCGTGGTCCATGCCGGGCTGCCAGAGGGCCTCGTAGCCCTGCATCCGCTTGCGGCGGACGAGGGCGTCGATCAGCGTGTGCTCGAAGGCGTGGCCCAGGTGGAGGCTGCCCGTGACGTTCGGCGGCGGGATGACGATGGTGTACGGGGGCTTGTCGCTCTTGGCGTCGGCCGTGAAGTAACCGCGCTCTACCCAGCGCTCGTACAGCTCGCCCTCTACGTCCGCCGGAGCGTAGGTCGTCGGGAGGGTGGCTGCGTCGTCCCCGGCGTGAGTGCTCACAGGGCGCTGGTTCGTGGTGTCGGTCACGACGCACAGTTTACGTACCTGGGGACGTGGGTTACGAACCGCTTTCGGTCCGGGCCCCTCGCGCCCGGCCCGGGCGGGCCGTCGGCCCTGTGCGATAACGTGCCCGCACAATCGTCCGGTCCTTGGTAGGGACACGGAGGACTTCATCACGACAGGCCGCGGGTGCGGCGGGGGAGCACAGGCAGATGTACGGCCAGGGTCAGCAGTATCCGCAGGGTCAGCCGCAGCCGTACGGGGCACCGCAGCCCTACGGCGCACCGCAGCCGCAGCCGCCCTACGGCCAGCCGCCGCAGCAGTACGGCTATCCGCAGCAGGGGGCCCCGGCCCCGCAGTACGGCGCGCCCCAGCCCCCGTACGGCGCCCCGCAGCCGCCCTACGGCGCGGCGGCGCCGCAGGCCCCGTACGGCGCGCCCGGCTACCCGGTCGCGCCGCCGCCGAAGAAGAGCAGGGCCGGGCTGGTGGTCGGTCTGGTGATCGGGGCCCTGGTGCTGGGCGGCGGCGGCTTCGGCCTCTACAAGGTCCTCGGCGGGGACACCGGCGGGAAGTACAAGATCACCGCCGCCCAGTCGCTGCCGGACGGCTACACCCAGAAGTCCGCCAAGGAGCAGGCCGCCGACCCGAGCAAGGCCGAGACCTCCAAGCTCGGCACCGACCTGCACGTGCTGGTCGCCAGCTACGCCAAGGGCGCGGACCCGCTGGACACCATCAGCGTGATCGGCGTCTACGGGAACCTCGACGACCCGGACAAGATCATGAAGGACTCCGAGAAGCCCGGTGAGGGCGGCAGCTGGACCACCCCGCTGGCGGAGTTCCCGGCCCAGGACAGCCACAACTCCTCGGCCAAGCTCTCCTGCGGCGTCTACGGCGTGCTCGGCGGCAAGTCGCAGTCCACCGTCTGCATCTGGGCCGACAAGTCGACCACGGCCCGGGTCTCCTTCCTGAAGGCCAGCCTCACCGGCGCCGCCCAGACCGCGCTCACCCCGGCCCAGGCCGCCGAGAAGACCCGGGCGATCCGCTCCGCCATGGTCGTCACCAAGTAGCCCCGGCGCCGCTCACCCTCACACCTGCCACCCGGCTCCGGGTGGGAGTGCGTCACGTCCGCCGTCCCGTCCCCTCCCGTCCCCAGAAAGGGCCATCGTGACCGATCAGACCCCGTACGGAGCCCCGCCGCCGCCCGCCGGACAGCCCCAGGGCGGCGCTCCCGTGCCGCCCCAGCCCGGCTACGGCGCGACGCCCCCGCCGCCCCCGGCCGACCAGGCCTGGGGCGCCGTCCCGCCGCAGGGCACGCCGCCCGGCTTCCCGCCGGCGGAGGGCCAGCCCGGCTACCCGGGCTACGGCGCGTACGCCCCGGTTCCGCCGCGCAAGTCCCGCAAGACGCTCTGGATCCTGCTCGGCGTGTTCGTCGGCGTGCTGGCGCTGATCGGCGGCGGTCTCGCCTACTTCGTCTTCGACGTGACGTCCAACGCGGGCACCCAGAAGATCGTCCTGCCGGCCACCTTCAAGGACCTCACGAAGGACACCGACAACGAGATCGCCGACGCGATGGAGAAGGAGATCACCTCCGAGTTCGGCAAGGGCGACGGCGCCTGGAACCCGACCGGCGTCAGCGCCGTCTACCAGGACTCCTCGGAGGAGCCCCAGCTCATCGTCGTCGGCGGCTACGGCAAGGTGCTGCTCCCGAAGCAGGAGCTGGACGCCATGTTCAAGGGCTTCTCGTCCGGCGGCCCCGCCGTCACCGACCGGCACGCGGTCGACGCCGGCTCCAAGGGCGGCACCATGGAGTGCGCCAAGGCCACCCAGTCCGGCACCGACCTGGGCATCTGCGCCTGGGCCGACAACAGCACCCTGGTGCTGCTGATGCAGGCGCCCGAGGACGGCAAGGCGCCGGACCTGGAGAAGCTCGCGGCCGACGCCCGCGACCTGCGCGCGGTCGCCGAGGTGGCGAAGTAACCTCCTCCGCCCGCGGCGCGGAACGCGAGGGCCCCCGGAGACCGACCGACGGTCTCCGGGGGCCCTTTCACGCGGAAGGTCAGGCGCTCTTGTCGCGCCGCTCCCGCTTGATCATGTCACGCGGGACGAGCGTGGGGATGGCGTGCTTGGAGACGACGTCCCCGGTGACCACCACGCGGGCGACGTCCTGACGCGAGGGCACCTCGTACATCACGGACATCAGCACCTCCTCCATGATGGCCCGCAAGCCGCGCGCGCCGGTGCCGCGCAGGATCGCCTGGTCGGCGATGGCCTCCAGCGCGTCGCGGGAGAACTCCAGCTCGACGCCGTCCAGTTCGAAGAGCTTGCGGTACTGCTTGACCAGCGCGTTCTTCGGCTCGGTGAGGATCTGCAGCAGCGCCTCGCGGTCGAGGTTGTGCACGCTGGTGATCACCGGGAGGCGACCGATGAACTCCGGGATCATGCCGAACTTGACCAGGTCCTCCGGCATCACCTGACGGAAGTGGTCGCTGGCGTCCTGCTCCCGCTTGGAGCGGATGTTCGCGCCGAAGCCGATGCCCTTGGCACCCGCGCGGCCCTCGATGATCCGCTCCAGGCCGGCGAACGCGCCACCCACGATGAACAGCACGTTGGTGGTGTCGATCTGGATGAACTCCTGGTGCGGGTGCTTGCGCCCGCCCTGCGGCGGCACCGAGGCGGTGGTGCCCTCCAGGATCTTCAGCAGGGCCTGCTGCACGCCCTCGCCGGAGACGTCCCGGGTGATCGACGGGTTCTCGCTCTTGCGGGCGACCTTGTCGATCTCGTCGATGTAGATGATCCCGGTCTCGGCCTTCTTGACGTCGTAGTCGGCCGCCTGGATCAGCTTCAGCAGGATGTTCTCGACGTCCTCGCCGACGTACCCGGCCTCGGTCAGCGCGGTGGCGTCGGCGATCGCGAACGGCACGTTCAGCATCCGGGCCAGCGTCTGCGCGAGCAGCGTCTTGCCGGAGCCGGTCGGGCCGAGCAGCAGGATGTTGGACTTCGCCAGCTCGATGGCGTCCTCACGGCCGTTGCCGCCGCTGCGGCCGGCCTCGCCCGCCTGCACGCGCTTGTAGTGGTTGTACACCGCCACCGACAGCGCCTTCTTGGCGAGGTCCTGGCCGACCACGTACTGGTCCAGGAACTCGTAGATCTCGCGCGGCTTCGGGAGCTCCTCGAAACGCACCTCGGAGGTCTCGGCGAGCTCCTCCTCGATGATCTCGTTGCACAGGTCGATGCACTCGTCGCAGATGTACACGCCTGGGCCGGCGATCAGCTTCTTCACCTGCTTCTGCGACTTGCCGCAGAACGAGCACTTGAGCAGGTCGCCACCGTCTCCGATGCGTGCCACGAGGTGCTTCCCCTTCGCCAGGGGCCCCGCGGGGGTTCCGGGGCCTGGTGCTGTGGACCGTACACGCCGACGGCGCCCGGTCTCGCTATCCGACGGTACTCTGCCGGGCCCCTGATTCCGTCCTCTTCGCCAGGTCTGCCCTACGCCCTGGGCGAATTGATACCGAACAGATGCCGGCGGCCGCGCCGCCGATGCGCCGGGGGCGGGGCGCGCGACTCCTTGCGCGCCCCGCCCGGGAGCTTCGCCCCGCCCCCACGGGGCAGGGCGGGAGAGTGCCGGCCTCAGGAGGTCAGCGAGGCCTTGCGGGTGGAGATGACGAGGTCGACCAGACCGTACTCGACGGCCTCCTCGGCCGTGAGGATCTTGTCGCGCTCGATGTCGTCGCGGACCTGCTCCACCGACTTGTTGGAGTGCTTGGAGAGCATCTCCTCCAGCTGCTCGCGCATCCGGAAGATCTCGCGGGCCTGGATCTCCAGGTCCGAGACCTGGCCGCGGCCGGTCTCGGTGTACGGCTGGTGGATCAGGATGCGGGCGTTCGGCAGCGCCATCCGCTTGCCGGGGGTGCCGGCCGCGAGCAGCACGGCGGCGGCGGAGGCGGCCTGGCCCATGCAGACGGTGGTGATGTCCGGCTTCACGTACTGCATGGTGTCGTAGATGGCCGTCAGCGCCGTGAACGAGCCACCGGGCGAGTTGATGTACATCTGGATCTCGCGGTCCGGGTCCATCGACTCCAGGCAGAGCAGCTGAGCCATGATGTCGTTCGCGGAGACGTCGTCGACCTGCGAGCCGAGGAAGATGATGCGCTCCTCGAACAGCTTGGCGTACGGGTCGTACTCACGGATGCCCTGCGAGGTGCGCTCGACGAAGCGCGGGACGATGTAGCGGCCCTCGGCGCGCATGTCCTCGACGCGTGCCTTGGCGCTGGACAGGCTGGGGATGTTCATGGGGGTTCTAGTCCTCCGGAGCGTTGTGGCTGTGGTCTCGTGGGAGCCGGGCCGAGGCTCAGGCGCCCGTGCCGCCGCCGCCGGGGACGTCCGCGGCGCTGTGCATGATCGCGTCGATCAGGCCGTACTCCAGGGCCTCCTCGGGCGTGAACCAGCGGTCGCGGTCGGAGTCCGCGGTGATCTGCTCGAAGGACTGGCCGCTGTGGAAGGCGATCAGCTCGGACATCCGCTTCTTGGTGCGGAGCAGCTGCTCCGCCTGGATGCGGATGTCCGTGGCCGAGCCGCCGAGACCGGCGGACGGCTGGTGCATCAGGATGTTGGCGTTCGGCAGCGAGAAGCGCTTGCCCTTGGCGCCGGCGGTCAGCAGGAACTGGCCCATCGAGGCGGCCATGCCCATCGCGATGGTGACGACGTCGTTCTTGATGTACTGCATGGTGTCGTAGATCGCCATGCCGGCCGAGATCGAGCCGCCCGGGGAGTTGATGTAGAGGAAGATGTCCTTGTCCGGGTCCGCGGCCAGCAGGAGCAGCTGGGCGGTGATCTTGTTGGCGATGTCGTCGTCGACCTGCTGGCCGAGGAAGATGATCCGCTCGTTGAGCAGCCGGTTGTAGACCTGGTCGCCCAGGCCGCCGAGCACGTCACCAGAGGCGGCGTGCGGCGCCATCGGGCCAGGCATCTGCATCTGCGGGAACGTCACTTAGCCACCTGCTCAGTCGATTTGGAGGGCCGTGCCACGGCCCTCACGGTGTCGCACAGCTTCCGGGTATCACGGTGTGATTGTTGCTGTCCAAGGACCCTAACGCGCAGGCCGGGCCGCAGAATCCCTCACGCCGAACTGTTCGCTGTGAGCGCAGGGTTCACGGCGCGGCCGGGGCGGCCGGCCGCCGCGACCGGCGGGGAACGCGGTCGGCCGGGGAACGCGACGGGCCCGGACGCCGCGTACGGCGTCCGGGCCCGCTACTGCGTCAGTTGGACCGGGGCGGTCAGGCCTCGGTCTTCTCCTCGGCGTCGGCCTCGGCGGCCGGCGCCTCGGCGGCGACGGTCTCGGCCGACTCGTCGGTCTCGTCGTCGTCGAAGTTGATCTCGTTGCCCTCGGTGTCGACGACCTTGGCGGCCTCGACCACGGTGGCGAGCGCCTTGCCGCGGGCGACCTCGCCGACCAGCAGCGGCACCTGGCCACCCTGGACGACCTGCTGCGCGAACTGGTCCGGGGTCAGGCCCGAGCCGGCGGCGCGGCGGATGAGGTGCTCGGTGAGCTCCTGCTGGTCGACGCCCAGCTCCTCGTCGGCGACGATCTGGTCCAGGACGAACTGGGTCTTGATGCCCTTCTTCGCCTGCTCCTCGGTCTCCGCGAGGAACTCCTCCTCGGTCTTGCCCTGGGTCTCCAGGTAGGTCGCGAGGTTGAGGCCCATCGGCTCCAGCTGGTGGTGCTCCAGGTTGTGCTTGCGGGTCTCGATCTCGTCCTTGAGGAGCTTCTCCGGGAACTCGATCTCGACCAGCGCCAGCAGCGCGTCGAGCACCTTCTCCTGGGCCTGGGTGGCCTGGTCGTACTCCTTCATGCGCTCCAGGCGCTTGCGGGAGTCGCCGCGCAGCTCCTCCAGCGAGTCGAACTCGCTGGCCAGCTGGGCGAACTCGTCGTCCAGCTCGGGGAGCTCCTTCTCCTGGACGGCGGTGACGGTGACGGTGACCTCGGAGGTCTTGCCCGCCTGGGTGCCGCCCTTGAGCTCGGTGGAGAAGGTGGTGGTGCCACCGGCCTCCAGGCCGACGACGGCGTCGTCGATGCCGTCGATCAGACGGCCGGAGCCGATCTCGTAGCTGACGGCCTTGGCGATGCCGTCCTCCGGCACCTCGCCGTCGACCTTGGCCTCCAGGTCGACGACCACGATGTCGCCGGCGGCCGCGGCGCGCTCGACGTCCTTGACCGAGGAGAAGCGCTCGCGCAGCTGCTCCAGCGACTTGTCGACGTCCTCGTCGGTGACCACGATCGGGTCGACGGTGACCTCGATGGTCGAGAAGTCCGGAAGGGTGATCTCGGGACGAATGTCGACCTCGGCGGTGAACTTCAGGTCACCGCCGTCGGCGATCGTCTCGACACCCTCGATGTTGGTGATGTCGGGCTGGCCGAGGACCTCGATCTTGCCCTCGTCGACGGCCTGCGTGTAGAAGCGCGGGAGGGCGTCGTTGACGGCCTCCTCCAGCACGGCGCCACGACCGAAACGCTGGTCGATGACACGGTTCGGGATCTTGCCCTTGCGGAAGCCCGGGACCGAGACCTGCTGGTTGATCTTCTTGTACGCCGCGTCGAGGCTGGGCTTGAGCTCCTCGAAGGGCACCTCGACGGTGAGTCGAACCCGGGTCGGGTTCAGAGTCTCGACGGCGCTCTTCACGGTTTGGTCTCCTATGGGCTTGCGGTCAGGTTGCCTCCGCCCTCCCCATCGACGCCGGCCTGGGCCGGTGCGGGCGGGTCGGGCGAGACGGGCGATGGGCGGTTGGAGCTGCATCTCCCGTGGGGGGTGGACGGTGAGCGTGACTCCTCGCCCTCGTGCGGTTGACCTGGGTTGACGCCACAGGGACTACCGCCAGCGCCCCATCCTACCGGTACCACGAAAGGCGGACGCCAGGACGTCGCCGCCGGGGGTCGCTCAGCCCTTCCCGACGGGCTCCGCGACGGATTCCGCCGCCCCCTCGCCGGTACCCCCGGCCGGTACCGCGCGCATGGTGGCGGCGGCGTCGGAATCCCGTACCAGCAAGGCGATCGCGGCCGCCGCCAGCGCCAGGCCGGCAGCGGTGAGGAAGGCCGCCCGGTAGGCGGCGAGGTTCGCCACGGGCGTACCCGAGGCGTTCACGGTGACGGCCCCCACGGCCGTCAGCACGGTGCCGAGCACCGCGACCCCGAGCGCGGAGCCGAGCTGGCGCTGCGCGTTGTAGAGGGTGGAGGCGGCCCCGGTGTCACGGGCGCTGATCGTGGCGAAGGCGGCGGTCTGCGAGGGCATGAAGACGTGCGACATCGCGTACCCGGTGACGAACATCAGGGCGCGGACCGCCCAGAGGTTGCTGTCCGGCCCGATCGTGGCCATCAGGGCCAGGCAGCAGGCCACCACGGCGGAGCCGGTGGCCAGGATCCGGCGCGGGCCGATCCTCGGGTAGAGGCGGCTCGCGATCTGGGAGGCGAGCATCACCCCGAGCGCCTCGGGGAAGACCATCAGACCGCTGTGCAGGGCGTCCATGCCGAGCGCGTCCTGCATCAGCAGCGGGAAGAGGTAGAGCATGCCGAGGAAGGCGGCGCCGGAGAAGAGCGAGAGCAGGTTGGTGGTGCGGAAGATGCGGTCCCGGAAGAGCCGCAGGTCGAGCATCGGCTCGGGCAGGCGCAGCTCGACCACGACCAGGGCCGCCAGCGCGCAGCCGCCGACGAGCGCGGAGGCCACGATCCGCGCGCTCCCCCAGCCCTGCGACGCGCCCTCGGAGAGCGCGTACATCGCGGCGCCGAAGCCGACGGCGGAGAGCAGGAAGCCGGCCGCGTCGAAGCGCCCGGCCCGCTCGGCGCGGTAGTCCGGCAGCGCGAGCAGCCCGAAGACCAGGGCGGCGAGGCCGACCGGCACGTTGACGATGAAGACCCAGTGCCAGGACCAGCCGTCCACCAGCCAGCCGCCGAGCACCGGCCCGGCGGCCGGCGCGACGGCGGTGGGCAGCATCAGGATGCGGGTCGCCCGCATCCGCTCCTCCTGCGGGAAGGCGCGGAAGAGCATGGTCATCCCGACCGGGGTGAGCAGGCCGCCGGCCGCGCCCTGGAGGATCCGGTAGAGGGTGAGCGAGGTCATCGAGCCGGCCGCGCCGCAGAGCAGCGAGGCGACGGTGAACAGGGCGAGCGAGGCGAGGAAGACCCGCTTGGTGCCGAAGCGGTCCCCCAGCCAGCCGGAGAGCGGGACGAAGACGGCCAGGCTGACCAGGTACCCGACGTTGATCACGCCGACCCCGGCCGGATCGGTGCCGAACTCCCGGCCGATCGCCGGCAGGGCGACGTTGACGATCGTGGTGTCCATGATCGACATGAAGAGCGAGGCGACGAAGACGACTCCGACCGCGATCTTGGGGTTCATCCTCATCGGGCTCATCCGGGCTCCAGCATTTGGTGAAAGGTCAACCATTCACCATGCCGGACCGGGCCGAAAAGGACAACAGGCCCGATCTTCCGCGCCCCCGGGCCGGCGACCGGACCCCTCGGAACCCCCGGAGACGCCAACAGGGCCCCGCCGAGGACGAGACCCTGCCGCACTGTCGGGGTGACCGGATTCGAACCGACGGCCTTCCGCTCCCAAAGCGGACGCGCTACCAAACTGCGCCACACCCCGTGGTGCCGAGAGGAAGCGTACACGCCGGGCCCCGCCCGGTCGGCGACATATCCGGGGCCCCGGAACGAATGTGGTGTGCGCTCGGGCGACCGGACCAGGTACGCTGTTCCCGACCTTCCGTCCGGCGACGGCCGGAGGATCGCGCGGGTGTAGCTCAATGGTAGAGCCCTAGTCTTCCAAACTAGTCACGCGAGTTCGATTCTCGTCACCCGCTCCGACCGCCCGGCCCCGGCACGACGTCACCGTCATGCCGGGGCCGTCGCGTTTCCCGGCCTCCCGTCAGCACCCGGCGCCGCCCGTCGGCACCCGGCACCGCCCGTCGACACCGGGGCCGCCCGGCGGTCCGTCAGAGGCCGAGCCGTCCGGCGCGGGCCGCCGCCCGGTCGAGCAGCTGGTGGACGTCGGCCTGCCGGGTGGTGGGCCGGTCGTTGTACTCGTCCGGGGAGGCCGCGGGCCGGCCGGTGGCGTGCAGCACCTCCATCAGCTGCGTCCGGGCGGTGCGGACGGTGTCCGGGGTCCCGTAGCCGTGGGCGAGGACGGCGGCCTGGGCGCCGAGCAGGCAGACCCGGCCGGCGCCGTCCCACATCGCGCCCTGCAGCCAGCCGGCCGCGCCGATGTAGCGGGAGGCCAGCCGCAGGTGCTCGGCGGCGCTCACCGGCACCGGACGGGGCGGCCGGCGCAGCGCGCGGTCCAGCAGCGTGGCCCGGGGCGAGGGGTGGCCGGCGTGCCACGGCTGCACGGTCGAGCCGAGCGGGCAGACGTACGGCGGCCGGAGGTAGGGCGCCGGAGCGCGCGCCGGAGCGGGCAGCGTGGCGAGGTACGCCTCGATCTCGGCGACCAGGCCGGTGCCGTCCGGGGTGAGCAGCGGCGGAGCGGGCGTCAGGTCGGTGCGGGGCATGCGGTTCTCCAGGCGGTGGCCTACGGTTGCCGCTACCCAAAATGGTGCATAAGGGACATTTCTGCGACCGGAGAGCCGGGCTCACGCCGACGGGCGGCGGTCCGCTTCGGTTTCCCGGCAGGGCTCCGGGCCGATAGCCTCGGCGGCGTTCGAAAGTAGTTCGAGAGCAGTTCGAGAACGCTGCGAACCCGAGGGTGGAGGAGTGTCCGGTGCGTCCCCAGGACCGACTGGCCGTCATACAGCGCTCTGTGGTCCGGGAAATGGCACGCTTCGGGCAGGAATTCACCGTCGACGGCGAGGTGGTGCGCGGTCCGGGCACCACCGCGGTGGCCGTCCGGGAGCACCCCGGCATCGACGGCGCCGGCCACGTCGACCTGGGCTTCGTGCTGCGGCTGGGCCGGGCGGACGCGCCGGTGGTCTGGGACTGCTCGGCCGGCCTCGGCAAGACCGAGGAGGAGAAGCTCGACAACGCGGTGCGGATGTGGGCGACCACCACCGCGGCGGCGCTGGTCGAACTGCGGGAACGCCGCGGCGAGTACGCCGACCACGCCGATCACGCGGAACTGCCCGGCTGGCACGCCGTGCAGGGGCCGGCGGCGGTGTTCGGCTTCGGCAACGAACGGCTGGCCGGCTGGCTGGCGGAGCACCGGGTGCTGCCCGCCCTGGCGCCCGCGCTGCTGCCGGACCTGGCCGGGCGGCAGTTGAACGGGGTGAAGCTCTTCCTCGGCGGCAAGGCGGGGGACGACGTCGCCGAGGTCCGGGTCAACGGCGAGGTGTCGGAGGCCGCGTCGGCGGCGCTGCGCGCGCTGGACTGGCCGCGCGGCGAACGGCTGTGCTGGGCACGGCTGTTCGTGCTGCTGACGGCCCCGGACACGGCGGTGGTGACGACCGCGCCGACGGGCGTGGCGGCGCCCGTCACGGTTCGGCCGCGGGCCCTGGCGGCGGCCCGGGCCCGCGGGCTGTTCGCCCGCTGGCGGCAGGCCAGACGGGCCGACCGGTGACCCGGACGGCCGGCCTCCTCCCCCACTGAACCCGCTCTCGGGGCCCCGGCCGGGGCCGGGGGTCAGCTGGCGATGTTGGAGATGCTCTTGGCGATCTGGCTCAGGAAGTCCTGGATCGGCTTGGCGGCCGTGCTCTGGTTGAGCATGAAGCCGAACAGGGCGGCCAGGATCGCGTGCCCGACCTTCAGTTGCTTGTTGCGGATGAAGATGAAGCAGATGACGCCGAACAGGACCAGTGCGGAGACGGAGAGTGCCACCCGGACTCACTTCCTCGTTTCATAGCGGGGCGCCATCGGCTGACCCCTGCGAAGCCGGACCCCGGCCTGTCCGACGGTCCCGAGGCGGAACGGCAGTTCGTCCGACGTGTCGCGGCCGGAAGGAGAGTCCGGTACGGCCGGACGGTGTCCGTCGTGCCGCATGTGGCGCCCCCATCCCCCGAATCCTGACCAGTCCCGCCCGGACTCAGTGTGGTCGACCGTGCCGATTGCGTAAAGGTCTGACTGTCAGCCGAA
The DNA here is from genome assembly GCF_055564815.1 of Kitasatospora sp. NPDC028961. Classification (NCBI taxonomy): domain Bacteria; kingdom Bacillati; phylum Actinomycetota; class Actinomycetes; order Kitasatosporales; family Streptomycetaceae; genus Kitasatospora; species Kitasatospora sp. NPDC028961. The sequence goes on from NZ_JBVHVO010000003.1 coordinate 609,887, forward strand.
CGCCGATATCCTGCGATGCGAGACGAGTTTCCGCCGACCGAGACGATAGCGGAGCCGTTCTGACGAATCGTCGGTGGGGCGCCGCTGAGCGGCCGGGGAACGGTCGGCGGGCCGGACCGGAACGGGCTGGTCCGCTCCGGTGACGGCGGGTCGGAAATGGCCGAAGATCAGCTCCCAGGCTTGACAGCAGCTGCCCGCGGCATGTGCCCGGGAACCGCCCGCCCGCCCGTCGGGGGGAACCGGCCCGGTCAGGGCCTCCCGGGCCGGACCGGCGGGGACGCGCGCGTCAGTCGCGCCAGAGCAGCAGGACGGCGCGGTCGTCGTTGATGTCCCGGGCGACCGTCTCGATCAGCCGGGCGGCGGCGCCCGCGCCGGCGCCCGGACCGCCGCCGGGGACCAGCCGGTCGGCCTCGCCCATCAGCCGGTCCATCCCGTCCGAGAGGTCCCGGCCGGGCGCCTCGACCATGCCGTCGGTGCAGAGCATCAGGACGTCGCCGCGGTTGAGCCGGCCCCGCACGCCCTCGAACTTGGCACCGTCGTAGATGCCGAGCAGCGGACCCTCGGTGGTCTCCTTGATCTCCCAGCGCCCGGCGCCCGCGAGCCGCTGCATCCCGGGCAGGTGGCCCGCCGAGAGGAGCTCGTACTCCCCCGTGTCCAGGTCGAGGACCAGGTGGACGGCGGTGGCGAAGCCCTCCTCCCAGGACTGGCGGAGCAGGTAGCCGTTGGCGGCGGGCAGGAAGTCGTGCGCGGGCAGCGAGCCGACCAGGCCGCCGAAGGCGCCGGAGAGCAGCAGGGCCCGCGAACCGGCGTCCATGCCCTTGCCCGAGACGTCCGCCAGGACCACCTCCAGCACCCGCTGGGCGGGGCCGGTCCGGGCGGCGACCACGAAGTCCCCGGAGAAGGACTGCCCGCCGGCCGGGCGCAGCGCCATGTCGGCGTGCCAGCCGTCCGGCAGCTCCGGGACGCGGCTCTGCACCCGCAACCGCTCGCGCAGGTCGAAGAGCATCGTGGAGCCGCCCCACCAGGGCACGCCGACCCGGCTGCGGAACTGGGCCAGCAGCAGGCCGCCGACCCCGGCCGCGCCGACCACCAGGGCGGCGCCGGGGGTGACGCCGTAGGTGTAGGCGTCCGGATCGGCGCTGGCGACCCGCTGGCCGGTGTGGATCACGGACTCGGCGGAGAGGCCGAGCGCGGCCAGCGCGTAGAGCACCACCAGGCTGCCGGGGCGCAGCAGCAGGGCGGCGGCCAGGATCGGCAGGACCAGGGAGGTGGGCGGGACCCAGGCGGGGATCCAGATGTTGAGCAGGATCAGCAGCGGGACGAGCAGGGCCAGCACGCAGAGCACCGGCCAGTCGGCGGCGCCGCCGCGGAAGTAGTCGACACCGGCGGTGCGCAGCCTTCGGCGGACCCGGCGGAGCTTCTTGCGCAACCGGGCCGTCACGGGGTCGGGCGCCGTGGCGGCGCCGGGCCTCGTCGCAGTCGTCTGGGGCGTTTCGCCCGGCGGTCTGCCAGCCATGGGGACCGACCATATCCACCGGTACGGGTCGGCGTCGACGGCCCGGGCGCGGGCGGCGCCGCCGTGGCGCGGGCGCGTCAGTGGGTTTCGGCCGATCGCGGCGGGCGTCGGCCGCTGCGTCAGGAGGCGTACGCCGGTTGGGCGTACGAACCGTGCGGGCCGCACCCGCGCGCCGGGCGCGGCGCCCGCGGCGCGCCGGACGGGCGGGGCGGGCGCTGTGGCCGATCACACAGGACGGCGCGCGGGCCCGCGGACGCGCCGGCCGGCCGCGCTGGGGAGCGCGGCCGGCCGGCGGAGGTGGTCGACGGGAGGGATCAGCCCTGCGGGTGGTGGGCCGGGATCGGCGGGAGCTCGCCGGTGACCTCGTACTCGCTCAGCATCGTGATCCGGCGGGTGTGCCGGGCGTCGCCGCTGTACGGGGTGTTGAGGAAGACCTCGACGAAGCGGGTCGCCTCCTCCTGGGTGTGCATCCGGCCGCCGACGGAGATCACGTTGGCGTTGTTGTGCTCGCGGCCGAGCGAGGCGGTCTGCTCGCTCCAGGCCAGCGCCGCGCGGACGCCCTTGACCTTGTTGGCGGCGATCGCCTCGCCGTTGCCCGAACCGCCGATCACGACGCCCAGCGCCTCCGGGTCCGCCGCGGTGCGCTCGGCGGCGCGCAGGCAGAACGGGGGGTAGTCGTCGGCCGCGTCGTAGATGTGCGGCCCGCAGTCGACCGGCTCGTGGCCGGCCTCCTTGAGCCACTCCACGAGGTGGTTCTTCAGTTCGTATCCGGCATGGTCCGAGCCCAGGTACACGCGCATGCCATGAGTGTGGCACGTGCGTGCACCCGGGCCGCGCAGGGGGCGGCCGAGCGGGCCCGCGGGGCGCCCGGCCCGGGAGCGGAGCGGTCAGCGCCTGCCGAGCAGCTTCCAGGCGAGCGGCAGGACGCCGGCCGCGAGGACGGCCTTCAGCGCGTCGCCGACCAGGTACGGGTAGAGGCCGAGCTCGGCGGCGCGGGACAGCGGGACACCCAGCGAGAAGGCGAGGTACGGCACGCCGACGGCGTAGATGGCGAGGGTGCCGAGCGCCATCGTGGCGGCGGTGTTCAGCGGGGTGCGGTCGGCGCCCCGGCGGGCCAGCGCGCCGGTGAGGGCGGCGGCCAGGACGAAGCCGATCATGTAGCCGAGGGTGGGGATCGACCAGCCGGAGGCGCCCTCGGCGAACCACGGCAGGCCCGCCATGCCGGCCAGCAGGTAGAGGCCGAGCGAGGCGATCCCGCGACGGGCGCCGAGCGCGGTGCCGACCAGCAGCGCGGCGAAGGTCTGGCCGGTGACCGGCACCGGGGAGCCGTGGACGGTCACCGAGAACTGGGCGGCCAGACCGGTGAGGGCGGCGCCGCCGGTCACCAGGACGAGGTCGCGGGCCTGGGCGCCGAACCGGCCGGACGCGGCGGGCAGCAGGTCGGCGAGGACGCCGCGGCTCAGTATCGACGGGGTGGCAGTCGGGGTGGTGGCAGTGGCCATCGGGGTTTCCTCCGCACGGGGACGGTCGGCGATCGGATGATCAGGTGAGTGAACACCTGTGAACCTACGTGGTGATCGCCGCCGGCACCGTCAGGGAACCGGACAAAGCCCCGGCGGCCGTGATTGTCGGGTCCGCCCCCCTCGCGGCCACGGACCGTGAGCGATCCGGCCGAATACCGTCACGATCCGGTCCGTATCGTGAGCCCGGGCGCGTCATTCTTGGCATGGACAGCGGTGCCCCCGGATATTGGGCAATTCGCACCGCATTCCGAACAGTCTGGATTCCCACCTCATGGCCCGTACCTCCGCGCCCACGGCGCCCGGGACGACCTCCACCGCCGAAGCACCGGCCGGCGGGCAGCAGCTCTCGCACGGTCTGAAGCAGCGCCACCTCTCGATGATCGCGCTCGGCGGGGTCATCGGCGCCGGCCTCTTCGTCGGCTCCGGGGCGGGCATCGCGGCGGCCGGACCCGCCATCATCCTGGCGTTCACCCTCTCCGGCCTGCTGGTCATGCTGATCATGCGGATGCTCGGCGAGATGTCGGCGGCCCGCCCGGCCTCCGGCTCGTTCTCGGTGCACGCCGAGAAGGAGATCGGCCCGTGGGCCGGGATCACCGCCGGCTGGATGTACTGGGTGATGCTCTGCTGCGGCGTCGCGGCCGAGGCCACCGCCGCCGGCAAGATCGTCAACGGCTGGGTCCCCGGCGTCTCCGCCTGGGTCTGGGTCGGCCTCTTCATGGTCTTCTTCTGCGCCAGCAACCTCACCGCGGTGAAGAACTTCGGCGAGTTCGAGTTCTGGTTCGCCACCATCAAGGTCGCCGCGATCGTCGCCTTCCTGGTGATCGGCACGCTGGGCGTCACCGGGGTGCTCGGCCCCGGCGCCCCCGGCGCCACCAACCTCACCGGCCAGGGCGGCTTCCTGCCCACCGGCGTCAGCGGCCTGATCGTCGGCCTGCTCGCCTCGGTCTTCGCCTACGGAGGCCTGGAGACCGTCACCATCGCCGCCGCCGAGTCCGACGACCCCAAGCGCAACGTCGCCAACGCGGTGCGCACGGCGGTCTGGCGCATCGCGATCTTCTACATCGGCTCGATGGCCCTGGTCGTCACGCTGGTCTCCTGGAAGGACCCGTCGGTCGTCGAGAACGGCCCCTACGTGACCGTCCTGCAGCACCTGGGTGTGCCCGGCGCGGGCACCATCATGGAAGCCGTGGTGCTGATCGCCCTGCTCTCCGCGATGAACGCCAACATCTACGGCTCCTCCCGGATGGCGTACTCGCTGGTCTCCCGCGGCCAGGGCCCGAAGGCGCTGGCCAGGGTCAGCGGCGGGGTGCCGCGACTGGCCGTGGTCGCCTCCTGCCTGTTCGGCTTCGGCGCCGTGCTGGCCTCCAAGTTCTGGCCCGACACCGTCTTCACCTGGCTGATGAACACCACCGGCGTCGCCATCCTGGTGGTCTGGTTCTTCATCTGCGTCGTCCAGCTGCGGATGCGCCGCCGGCTGGAGCGCGAGACGCCCGAGCTGCTCACCGTCCGGATGTGGGGCTTCCCGTACCTGACCTGGGTGGCGATGGCCGCCGTGGTCGGCATCCTGGCGCTGATGACCACCACCGAGGGCAACCGGCAGCAGCTCTACGCGGCCGGCGTGCTCGTCGCGCTGCTGATCGGGGCCGGCCTGCTCAAGCAGCGCCGGGACGCCGCAGCCGCCCGCTAGGGCTTGTCCGCGACAGGTCCCGCCGCGCGCGCGAGGGCCCGGTACCGCTCCTCGGCGGTACCGGGCCCTCGCGCGTGGCGCCCGCCGGTGCGAGCGGGCCGTCCGTTACTCGAAGGACGGGCCCGCGGTACGGGTGCGCTTGATCTCGTAGAAGCCCGGGGTCGACGCGACCAGCAGGGTGCCGTCCCAGAGCCGGGCGGCGGCCTCGCCGCGCGGGGCCGGGGTGACCACCGGGCCGAAGAAGGCCACCCGCTCGCCGTCCGCGCCCTCGACCGCGATCACCGGGGTGCCGACGTCCTCGCCGACCAGGGTGATGCCCTCCTTGTGCGAGGCGCGCAGGGCCTCGTCGTACGCGTCCGTGTCGGCGGCGTCCGCCAGCCCGGCCGGCAGGCCCGCCGCGACCAGCGCCGCCTCGACGGTCTCGCGGGTCCGGGGCAGGCCCTGGTTGTGGAAGCGGGTGCCCAGCTCGGTGTAGAGCCGGCCGAGCACCTCGTCGCCGTGCTGCTGGGCGGCGGCGATGCAGACCCGGACCGGACCCCAGGCGCTGTCCAGCAGCTCACGGTAGTCCTGCGGGAGGTCACGGTGCTCGTTCAGCACGGACAGGCTCATCACGTGCCAGTTCACGTCCACCGGGCGCAGCTGCTGGACCTCGATCAGCCAGCGGGACGTCATCCAGGCCCACGGGCAGGCCGGGTCGAACCAGAAGTCGGCGGTCTTGCGCTCAGCGGCAGTCGTCACGGCTGTCGTCCTTCGGTGAGATGCGGGGCGGTCCCCGGCACGGGGCCCACCCGATCCCGAACGCCCGCGCGGCGCCGCTGATTCCGTACCGGCGCCCCGGTTTGTGCAATGGTACCGGCGCGGGCGGCGTGAAAGGATGCCCCGCAGCACCACGACGCGCAGCACCCACCGCACCAGTTGAGACCGCACCACCGTGCGAGCCGGACAAAGGAGTACCGCCGTGCCGGGCAAGAACCTGAGCCGCGACGAAGCCCAGCAGCGGGCCAGCATCCTGGCCGTGGACAGCTACCAGGTCCGGCTGGACGTGACCTCGGCCCCCGACCCGGCGGCCGCCACCTTCCGCTCCACCACCACGATCGCCTTCCGGTGCGACGAGCCGGGCGCCCCGACCTTCCTCGACCTGCTGGCGAGCGCCGTCCGCGCGGTCACCCTGAACGGCCGCGCGCTCGACCCGGCCACCGCCTTCGACGGCGCCCGGGTGCACGTCGACGGCCTCGCCGCGGAGAACCTCCTGGTGGTGGACGCCGACTGCGCGTACAGCCGCACCGGCGAGGGCCTGCACCGCTTCACCGACCCGGTGGACGGCGAGACCTACCTCTACACCCACTACGAGCCGGCCGACGCCCGCCGGGTGTTCGCCACCTTCGAGCAGCCCGACCTGAAGGCCCCGTTCTCCTTCACCGTCACCGCGCCCGCCGCCTGGGACGTCCGGTCCAACGCCGTGCACGAGCAGGTGACCGACGACGGCGCCGCCCGCACCTGGCGGTTCGCGCCGACGCAGCCGATCTCCACCTACCTCACCGCCGTCGTGGCCGGCCCGTACCACGTGGCCACCGACCACTACAGCCGCACGCTGGCCGACGGCACCACCCTGGAGATCCCGCTCGCCGCGCTGTGCCGCAAGTCGCTCGCGCCCTACTTCGACTCCGACGAGATCCTCGGCGTCACCAAGCTCGGACTCGACTTCTTCCACGAGGAGTTCGACTACCCGTACCCCTTCGGCAAGTACGACCAGTCCTTCGTCCCCGAATACAACATCGGCGCGATGGAGAACCCGGGCTGCGTCACCTTCCGCGAGGAGTTCATCTTCCGCTCGAAGGTCACCGACGCCGCCTACGAGGGCCGGGCCAACGTCATCCTGCACGAGATGGCGCACATGTGGTTCGGCGACCTGGTCACCATGCGCTGGTGGGACGACCTGTGGCTGAAGGAGTCCTTCGCCGACTTCATGGGCTCCTACGCGCTCATCGGCGCCCGCACCCGGTACTCCTCCGCCTGGATCACCTTCGCCAACCAGCGCAAGGCCTGGGCCTACCGCCAGGACCAGTTCCCGACCACGCACCCGATCACCGCGGACATCCGGGACCTGGAGGACGCCAAGCTCAACTTCGACGGCATCACCTACGCCAAGGGCGCCTCGGTGCTCAAGCAGCTGGTGGCGTACGTCGGTTCGGAGGCCTTCTTCGAGGGCGCCCGCCGCTACTTCAAGCGGCACGCCTTCGGCAACACCGAACTCGCCGACCTGCTGGACATCCTGGAGGAGACCAGCGGCCGCGACCTCAAGTCCTGGGCCGCCGCCTGGCTGCAGACCGCCGGCGTCAACTCGCTGACCCCGCAGGTCACCGTGGACGCCGAGGGCCGGATCACCGAGCTCGCCGTCCTCCAGGACGCCGGCAACGGCAGCACGCTGCGCCCGCACCGGATCGCCGTCGGCCTCTACGACCGGGACGCCGAGGGCGCGCTGGTGCGCACCGACCGGATCGAGCTGGACGTCACCGGCGCCCGCACCGTCGTCACCGAGGCCGCCGGCCGGCCCCGGCCCGCCCTGGTGCTGCTGAACGACGAGGACCTGACCTACTGCAAGATCCGCTTCGACGCCGAGTCGCTGGAGACGCTGCGCACCGGCCTCGGCGACCTCGACGACGACCTGGCCCGGGCGCTCGCCTGGTCCGCCGTGTGGAACCTGACCCGGGACGGCCTGATGCCGGCCCGCGACTACATCGCCCTGGTGCTGCGCTTCGCCGGGCGGGAGGCCAACATCGGCGTGCTGCAGTCGCTGCACCTCCAGGCCAAGGGCGCCGTCGACCTCTACGCCGACCCGGCCTGGCGCGGCGAGGGCGGCCGGCTGCTGGCCGACGGCGCGCTGCGCGAGCTGCGCGCCGCCGCCCCCGGCAGCGACCACCAGCTGGCCTGGGCCCGCTTCCTGGCGCAGACCGCGAACGGCTCCGAGCACCTGGGCCTGGTCCGCGGCCTGCTGGCCGGCACCGCCCGGATCGACGGCCTGGAGGTCGACCAGGAGCTGCGCTGGGCGCTCTGGCTGGCGCTGGCCGCGGCCGGCCAGGCCTCGGACGAGGAGCTGGCCGGGGAGCTGGCGGCCGACAACACCGCGAGCGGCAAGCGCCAGTACACCCAGTGCCTGGCCGCCCGGCCGACCCCGGAGGCCAAGGCCGCCGCCTGGTCCGCCGTGATCGACTCGGAGGAGCTGCCCAACGCGCTGGTCGAGGCCAACATCGCCGGCTTCGCGCTGCCCGCGCACCGCGACCTGACCGCGCTCTACGCGGCGCCGTACTTCAAGCTGCTGGAGCGGATCTGGTCGGAGCGGACCATCGAGATCGCGATGCGGATCGTCGGCGGCTTCTTCCCGCACGCCCAGGTGGGCGAGGAGACGCTGGCCGAGGCGGACGCCTGGCTGGCCGGCCACCCGGAGGCGGCGCCGGCGCTGCGCCGGCTGGTGCTGGAGCGCCGGGACGACCTGGCCCGGGCCCTGCGGGCGCGGGCCTGCGACGGCGTCTGAGGCACGACGGTCCGTCCCGGGAGCCCCCGCCGCGCGTGCGCGCGGCGGGGGCTCCCGCGTCGGGGGCCGGTGTACGGGGGTTCCGCGTCGGGGGTTCCGCGTCGGAGGCCGGCGTGCAGGGGCTCCGCGTCGGGAGCGGTCAGCCGCGCTGGAGGCCGCGGTCCAGGGCGGCGAGCGCGCTGCCGTCGGCGTCGTCGCCGTCCAGCGACCAGACCATCACCCCGGCCAGGTCGTTCCACCGGGTGTAGCGGGCCTTCTGGGTGAGCACCTCGGCGTTGTCGTAGCTGTAGAAGTTGGTGCCGTCGTACTTCCAGGACGCGCCGTGGTCACGGTCGGTGTAGACCTTGCCGGGCAGCCGGGAGACCTCGTTGTAGGTGAAGTCGGCGGTGGCCGCGGTGGCCGGCTGGTACAGGCCGCCCTGCTTGCCGGCCGGCACCCCGGTCCAGCCGTGGGCGTAGAACGGCACGCCGAGCACGGTCTTGGAGCCCGGCAGGCCGTGCTGGGTGTAGTGTTCGACCGCCTTGTCCGCACTGCGCTGCAGCGGTGACGGGTCCTTGGGGTCGGAGTACAGGTTGGCGTGGTGGGCGGCCGGGCCGGTGCCCTCCCACGGGCCGTGCAGGTCGTAGGTCATCAGGTTGAGCCAGTCCATCGAGCGCGAGAGCGCCGGCAGGTCCAGCCGGGCGGCGACGGTCTCGTTGGCGGCCACCGCCGCGGTCAGCAGGTAGTGCGGCCCCCTGCGGCCGCTGAGCTGGTCCAGCTGGCGACGGAACTCCTGCACCAGCAGGGTGAAGTTGCGGCCGTCCTCGGGGCGCACCACGTTGCCGGCGTCACCGCCGCCGCCCGGGTACTCCCAGTCGAGGTCGATGCCGTCGAAGACGCCGGCCGCGACGCCCTTGCCGCCCTCGGCGGTGCCGAGCTGGGGCAGGTTGCCCTTGATGTACAGGTCGACGCAGGAGGAGACGAACTTCCGGCGGGACTCCTCGGTGGCGGCGGCGTCCGAGAAGTACTTGGACCAGCTCCACCCGCCGAGCGAGATCACCGTCTTGAGCTGCGGGTTCTCGGCCTTGAGCTTGCGCAGCTGGTTGAAGTGGCCCTTGAGCTTCTGGCCCGGGCGGTCGGCGACGCCGTCCACCGAGTCGGCGGCGGAGAACGGGCGCTGGTAGTCGTTCAGGGCGTCGCCCTGGCCGGCCTCGTTGGACTCGAAGCAGGTGCCCTCGGCGGAGACGTTGCCGAAGGCGTAGTTGATGACGGTGAGCTTCTCGGCCTGACCGGACTCCTGCACCCGCTTCGCGGAGCTGTCGGCGCCCCACTGGGTGAAGTAGCCGACCCGCTGCCCCTTCAGCTTCGGGCCGTGGTCACGGTCGTGGGCCTGGGCCGTGGGGGCCGCGAGGGCGGCGGCCACCGTGGCGGCGGCGATGAGGGCGGCGGTGCGACTGATCATGCGCATGGGAGAAGACCTGCGGCTTTCTCTGATTCAGCGTCAAATGGTCTGGACCAAGCTGAAACAGAGGTTTAGTCCATTCGGGCCGGACATACAAGAGGCCGGACCGCGTTGACGCGATCCGGCCTCTTGACTGCCTCTTTACCGGCGGAGCCGTTCTTCCTCGCTCAGCCCCGCCGCCCGTGCGGTGCTCAGCCGATCAGGCTGCGCAGCACGTACTGCAGGATGCCGCCGTTGCGGTAGTAGTCCGCCTCGCCGGGGGTGTCGATGCGCACGACCGCGTCGAACTCCTTGCTGCTCCCGTCCGCGCCGACGGCCGTGACCTTGACGGTGGCCGGGGTGCGGCCCTCGTTGAGCTCGGTCACGCCGGTGAAGGAGAAGGTCTCCTCGCCGGTCAGACCGAGGGACTCGGCGTTCTGGCCCTCCGGGAACTGCAGCGGCAGGACGCCCATGCCGATCAGGTTGGAGCGGTGGATGCGCTCGTAGGACTCGGCGATGACGGCCTTCACGCCCAGCAGCGCGGTGCCCTTGGCGGCCCAGTCACGGGACGAGCCCGAGCCGTACTCCTTGCCGGCCAGGACGACCAGCGGGATGCCGGCGGCCTGGTAGTTCTGCGAGGCGTCGTAGATGAACGACACCGGCGCGTCGGCCTGGGTGAAGTCGCGGGTGTAGCCGCCCTCGGTCCCCGGCGCGATCTGGTTGCGCAGGCGGATGTTGGCGAAGGTGCCGCGGATCATCACCTCGTGGTTGCCGCGGCGCGAGCCGTACGAGTTGAAGTCGCGCTTCTCCACACCGTTGGCGGTCAGGTACTGCGCCGCCGGGGTGCCCGGCTTGATGTTGCCGGCCGGGGAGATGTGGTCGGTGGTGACCGAGTCGCCCAGCTTGGCCAGGACGCGGGCGCCGGCGATGTCGGTCACCGGGCTCGGGGTCTTGGCCATGCCCTCGAAGTACGGGGGCTTGCGGACGTAGGTGGACTCGGCGTCCCACTCGAAGGTGTTGCCGGTCGGGACCGGGAGCGACTGCCAGCGGTGGTCACCGGCGAAGACGTCCTGGTAGCCCTTGTCGAACATGGCCTCGTCGATGGAGCCGGCGACGGTGTCGGCGACCTCCTTCTCCGACGGCCAGATGTCGGCGAGGAAGACGTCGTTGCCGTCGGCGTCCTTGCCCAGCGCGTCGCGGGTGATGTCGACGTTCATGTTGCCCGCGAGGGCGTAGGCGACCACCAGCGGCGGGGAGGCCAGGTAGTTCATCTTGACGTCGGGGTTGATCCGGCCCTCGAAGTTGCGGTTGCCGGAGAGCACCGAGACGACGGCCAGGTCGGACTCGTTGACCGCGGCCGAGACCTCCTCGGGCAGCGGGCCCGAGTTGCCGATGCAGGTGACGCAGCCGTAGCCGACCAGGTTGAAGCCCAGCTTCTCCATGTACGGGAGCAGGCCGGCCTTCTCGTAGTAGTCCATGACGACCTTGGACCCGGGGGCCAGGGTGGTCTTGACCCACGGCTTGACCGTCAGGCCACGCTCCACGGCCTTCTTCGCCAGCAGGGCGGCGCCCAGCATGACGGAGGGGTTGGAGGTGTTGGTGCAGGAGGTGATCGAGGCGATCACGACCGCGCCGTTGTCGATCTCGTAGGTCGAACCGTCGGGGGCGGTCACCGCGGTCGGCTTCGAGGCCTCGGCCGAGTAGGTCGGCAGCGCCTCGGCGAACTTGTCGGCGGCCTCGGCCAGGATCACGCGGTCCTGCGGACGCTTCGGGCCGGAGATCGACGGGACGACGGTGGAGACGTCCAGCTCCAGGTACTCGGAGTAGACCGGCTCGACCGACGGGTCGTGCCAGAGGCCCTGCTCCTTGGCGTACGCCTCGACCAGGGCGAGCTGCTGCTCGCTGCGGCCGGTGAGCTTGAGGTAGTTGATGGTCTCGGCGTCGATCGGGAAGATCGCGCAGGTCGAGCCGAACTCCGGCGACATGTTGCCGATGGTGGCGCGGTTGGCCAGCGGGATCGCGGTGACGCCCTCGCCGTAGAACTCGACGAACTTGCCGACCACACCGTGCTTGCGCAGCATCTCGGTGATGGTGAGCACCAGGTCGGTGGCGGTGGTGCCGGCCGGCAGCTGGCCGTTGAGCTTGAAGCCGACCACGCGCGGGATCAGCATGGAGACCGGCTGGCCGAGCATCGCGGCCTCGGCCTCGATGCCGCCGACGCCCCAGCCCAGCACGCCCAGGCCGTTGACCATGGTGGTGTGCGAGTCGGTGCCGACGCAGGTGTCGGGGTAGGCCTGGCCGCCCCGGACCATGATGGTGCGGGCCAGGTGCTCGATGTTCACCTGGTGGACGATGCCGGTGCCGGGCGGGACGACCTTGAACTCGTCGAACGCGGTCTGGCCCCAGCGCAGGAACTGGTAGCGCTCCTTGTTGCGGCCGTACTCGATCTCGACGTTCTGGACGAAGGCGTCCGGGGTGCCGAACTTGTCGGCGATGACGGAGTGGTCGATGACCAGCTCGGCCGGGGCCAGCGGGTTGATCTTGGCCGGGTCGCCGCCCAGCTCCTTGACGGCCTCACGCATGGTGGCGAGGTCGACCACACACGGCACGCCGGTGAAGTCCTGCATGATCACTCGGGCCGGAGTGAACTGGATCTCCTGGCTCGGCTGGGCGTCGGCGTCCCAGTTTCCGAGCGCGCGGATGTGGTCGGCGGTGATGTTCGCGCCGTCCTCCGTGCGGAGCAGGTTCTCCAGCAGCACCTTGAGGCTGTAGGGCAGCCGCTCGGAACCCTCGACGGCGGAGAGCTTGAAGATCTCGTACGACTCGTCGCCCACCTGCAGCGAGCTGCGGGCGTCGAAGCTGTTCGCGGACACGACTGACTCCTTCTAGGTGCTTCGTGCGGTATCCGGCCGCCACGGTGGTAAGGTCAGCCTTACTTAGGCTGACCTTGCCCGCACCGCCGGTGAGCGCCTCTCGGCAAGTATCTTGATGTCGAGATATAGAGTAATGGGCAGTTATCTCGATGTCGAGATAAACCATAGTGCATGGCGGCGCGTCCGCCACGTCGGCACCACCTCCACGCTGCCCGCGCCCGGCACATCTCTTCCGAACCCCTCGTGACGGGGCCCCCAAGGCCGGGTGTCCAGCGGTGTTCGCGGGGCGGGGACCGGGGCTCCGGCGAGGCGGCGGCGGCGCGGGGACCGGGGTGGGGACCGGGCGCAGGCGGGGCGGCCGAGCCGGTGTGGGCGGCCCGGGGAGACCGGGCGCGTGCCGGGGGTGTCCGTTCGGTGGCGACCACCGTTGAGCACGGCGACCGCCGTACCACTCGCCCGCTCCCCGGAAGGCCCGCCGATGCCCAGTCCGATCGCCGCCGCCCTGCTCCCGCTCGCCCTGCTGGCGCCCGCCGCCACCGCCGCGACCGCTCCCCCCGCCCGGACCGCCCAGGCCGCGCCGGCGTCGCCGCTCTCCGAGGGGTCCGGCGGCGCCGGGACCTCCGGAGACGCCGCTGACGCCGGCGACGCCGGCGCCCGGGTGGTCTCGGTGGTCGAGGCGGCCTTCGACCCAGCCTCCGCCTTCGTCCCGCCGACCGCGATCAGCCACGCCGCCGACCTGGTGCCGTACGGCTCGCACGTCCGTGTGGTGGTGGACCGCTCGGTGCCGGGGCAGACCCTGCTGACCATGACGGTGTCCGGGCTCGCTCCGGACCACGAGTTCCCGGCGCACCTGCACACCGGCTCCTGCGGGGCCGACCCGACCGCCTCCGGCCCGCACTACCAGCACGCGGTGGACCCGGTGCAGCCGTCCACCGACCCCGCCTACGCCAACGACCGCAACGAGCTGCGGCTGACGCTGCGCACCGACGGCCGGGGCGCCGGCTCGGCGGTCGGCTCGGTGGCCTGGCACCCCCGGCCGGGCGAGGCGCGCTCGCTGGTCCTGCACGCGGGCACCCCGGCCGGACCGCACGCAGCGGGCGACCGGGCCGCCTGCGTCAAGCTGAAGCTCTGACCGCCGCCAGGGCCTGCCCGGCGATCCCTACGACCCGAGGGTGGCGACCAGGACGGCCTTGATGGTGTGCAGGCGGTTCTCCGCCTGGTCGAAGACGATGGAGTGGTCCGACTCGAACAGCTCGTCGGTGCACTCCAGCTCGGCCATCCCGGTCAGCTCGTGGAGCTGCCGCGCGACCACCGTGCCCAGGTCGTGGAAGGCAGGCAGGCAGTGCAGGAACTTCACGGCCGGGTTGCCGGTGGCCCGGACGGTGTCCATCGACACCTGGTAGGGCCTGAGCAGCTCGATCCGCTCGGCCCAGACCTCCTTGGGCTCGCCCATCGAGACCCAGACGTCGGTGTAGAGGAAGTCGGCGCCGGCCACCCCGGCGGCGACGTCCTCGGTGAGGGTGATCCGGGCGCCGGTCGACCCGGCGAGCACCTCGGCCGCCTTGCGGACGTCCTCGGCGGGCCAGAGCGCCCGGGGCGCGACGATCCGGACGTCCATGCCGAGCAGCGCGCCGGTGACCAGCAGCGAGTTGCCCATGTTGGAGCGGGCGTCGCCGAGATAGGCGAGGGTCACCTCGGGCAGCGGCTTGGCGGTGTGCTCCTGGATGGTCAGCACGTCGGCGAGCAGCTGGGTGGGGTGCCACTCGTCGGTCAGGCCGTTCCAGACCGGGACGCCCGCGTGGGCGGCCAGCTCCTCGACGACCTCCTGGCCGTGGCCCCGGTACTCGATGCCGTCGAACATCCGGCCGAGCACCCGCGCGGTGTCCTTGATCGACTCCTTGTGGCCGATCTGCGAGCCGGACGGGTCCAGGTAGGTGGTGGTGGCGCCCTGGTCGTGGGCGGCGACCTCGAAGGCGCAGCGCGTCCGGGTGGAGGTCTTCTCGAAGATCAGCGCGATGTTCTTGCCCCGCAGTCGGGGCTGCTCGGTGCCCGCGTACTTCGCCGCCTTGAGCTGAGCGGCGAGGTCCACCAGGAAACGGAACTCCTGGGGAGTGAAGTCGAGCTCCTTGAGGAAGTGCCTGTTCCGGAGGTTGAAGGCCATGCCGGGCTCCTGGGGTGACGTGGACGAACGGCGAAGCGGCAATTGTATACGACGCTTGGAATTTGTATGCAAAGCCTTCGCGGCAGTCCGGCCGACCGGGGCTTGGGCACCCCCGGCCGCTCGGGCGAACCGGGCGAACCGGGGCGCGGCCGGGCCCGCCGAGACGGGCGACGGTACCGGGCGCGGGACGGGCCGGGCACCGCGGGGTGCCCGGCCCGGCCCTCCCCGGTGGCGCGGCTCCTGGACGGGGCCCGCCGACGGGTGGACCGGGCGCGGCGGGCGGCGCAGGCCGGCCCCCGCGGTCCCGCCCTACAGCCGGGGGTCGACCGGCTCGGACTCCAGCGCGAGGACGGCGAACACCGGCTCGTGCACCCGCCAGAGCGGCTCGCCCGCCGCCAGCCGGTCCAGCGCCTCCAGGCCCAGCGCGTACTCGCGCAGCGCCAGCGAGCGCTTGTGCCCGAGGAAGCGCTGCCGCAGCTGGTCCAGGTACTGGGTGTAGTCGGGCCCGTAGATGATCCGCAGGTACTCGCGGCCGCGGACCTTGACCCCGGGCTGGACCAGCCCGCCCGGGCGGCCCTCCCCGGCCCTGCCCCGGGCGGGCGAGACCAGCGGCTTGACCACCATGCCCTCGCCGCCCGCCCCGGTGAGCTCCTCCCACCAGGCGACGGCCGCGGCGACGGACGCCTCGTCACCGGTGTCCACCAGCAGCCGGGCCGTCCGGTGCAGGACCGGGGCGTCCGGCTCGGCCGCGCGGTCGGCGTCGACCAGGCCGTCGATCCAGGCGAGGTGTTCGTCGTGCGGGCGCACCGCGAGGTTCGCCCCCTCGGCGGCCAGCACCTGGAACGGCGCCAGCCGGATGCCGGACAGGCCCTCGGTCGGCCAGCAGTACCGCCGGTACGCCTCGGTGAAGGCCCGCGCGTCGGCGGCGCGCTGCCGCTGGCGGGCCGTCAGCGCGGAGAGGTCGAGCCCGCGGCCGGCCGCCTGGTCCAGCGCGGTGAGCACCTGCGGCAGCGCCGCGCGCGCCGCCGCGCCGACCGCCGCGTACTGGCGGCGCAGCAGCTCGGTGGCCTTGAGGGACCACGGCATCAGCTCGGTGTCCAGCAGCAGCCAGCCGGTGCCCAGCCGGTCGAAGAGCCCGGAACTCTCGGCCGCGGCCCGCAGCCGGCCCAGGACGGCGGCGGTCAGGCCGTCGTCGCCGAGGAACGCCCTGCCGGTCCGGGTCCAGATCGCCCCCGGGCCGGCCAGCCCGAACCGCTTCTCCAGCGCGGTGTCGTCCCGGGCCACCAGCACGACCGCGCGGGAGCCCATGTGCTTCTCCTCGCAGATCACCTGCCGGACGCCGTCCTCGCGGTAGGCGAGGAAGGCCTCCTCCGGGTGTTCGAGGTAGCCGGGGCGGCGCGAGGTCGCGCTCGGGGCCATGGTCGGCGGCAGGTAGGCGAGCAGCCGGGGGTCGATCGCGAAGCGGCTCATCACCTCCAGCGCGGCCGCCGCGTTCTCCTCCCGGACGGCGATCCGGCCGTGCAGCGCGGTCTCGACCACCCGGCGGCCGGCCACGTCCGCGAGGTCCAGCGGACGGCCCTCGCGCGAGCCGGGCGCGTCCGTGATCATCGGCCGGACCGGTGCGTACCACTCCTGCTCCGCCTCGACGCTCACCAGCTCGCGCTCCGGGTAGCGCAGCGCGGTCAGGCTGCCGCCGAAGACGCAGCCGGTGTCCAGGCAGATGGTGTTGTTGAGGAAGCTCGCCACCGGCACCGGCGTGTGGCCGTAGACCACCAGGGCCCTGCCCCGGTACTCCTCCGCCCACGGGTAGCGCACCGGCAGGCCGTACTCGTCGGTCTCGCCGGTGGTGTCCCCGTAGAGCGCGTGCGAGCGCACCCGGCCGGAGGCCCGGCCGTGGTACTTCTCCGGCAGGCCGGCGTGGCAGACCACCAGGGCGCCGCCGTCCAGCAGGTAGTGGCTGACCAGGCCGCGCATGAACGACCGGACCTCGGCGCGGAACTCCTCCGACTCCCCCGCCAGCTGGTCCAGCGACTCCTGGAGGCCGTGCGAGACGGTGACCTTCTTGCCGTCCATGGCCCGGCCGAGCTTGTTCTCGTGGTTGCCCGGGACGCAGACCGCGTGCCCGGCCGCGACCATGCCCATCACCAGGCGCAGCACGCCCGGCGTGTCCGGGCCGCGGTCGACGAGGTCGCCGACGAAGACCGCGGTGCGGCCCTCGGGGTGGACGGCGTCCACCGCGCGGCCGGCGTCGTCCCGCGCGAGGGCGTAGCCGAGGCGGGTGAGCAGCGTCTCCAGCTCGGAGCGGCACCCGTGGATGTCCCCGACGATGTCGAACGGACCGGTGAGGTGGCGCAGGTCGTTGAAGCGCTTCTCGGGCACGATCTCGGCGGCCTCGACCTCGGCCTCGCCGCGCAGGACGTGCACCTTGCGGAAGCCCTCGCGCTCCAGGCCCCGCACCGAACGGCGCAGTTCGCGGTGCTGGCGCGGGACCACGTGCGCGGGCAGCTGGCGGTCCGGGCGGGAGCGGTTGCGCTCGGCGCAGACGCCCGGGGGGACGTCCAGCACGATCGCGATCGGCAGCACGTCGTGGTCGCGGGCGATCCGGATCAGCTGCTTGCGGGCCTCCGACTGGACGTTGGTGGCGTCCACGACGGTCAGCCGGCCGGCCGCGAGGCGCTTGCCGACGATGTAGTGCAGCACGTCGAAGGCCTCGGCGGAGGCGGACTGGTCGTTCTCGTCGTCAGCCACCAGGCCGCGGCAGAAGTCGGAGGAGATCACCTGGGTGGGCAGGAAGTGCTTGCGGGCGAAGCTGGACTTGCCCGCGCCGCTGGTGCCGATCAGGACGACGAGGGAGACGTCGGTGACCGGGAGGCGGCGCGCCCCGGGGGTGCCGGGGGTGCGGGTGCCGGGGGTGCCGGGGGTCTCCGCGGTGGTGGGCGTGGGCCCGGTGGGGCTCGGGGACTGTGCGTCGTCGTCGGTCGTCATCGGGGCTCGCCCCCTTCGGGCGTCGTGCGGGCGGGTGCGGTGGTGCAGGCGGCGACGGTGGAGCCGCCGGCGGCCGCCGGGTCGGTGGAGACGGTGGAGCCGGCCGGTGGGACCGTGGGCTCGGTCGGGGTGCCGACGCGGAACAGCGCGAGCTGGGTCGGCGGCCCCACCTCGGGATCCTCCGGCCCGACCGGGCGGATCACGACGGTGTAGCCGTACGTCCGCGCCACCCGCTCGGCCCAGGCACGGAACTGCGCGCGGTCCCACTCGAAGCGGTGGTCGGCGTGCCGGACGTGGCCGGCCGGCAGACTCTCCCAGCGGACGTTGTACTCGGCGTTCGGCGTGGTGACGACGACCGCCGACGGGCGGGCCGCCCCGAGCACCGCGTACTCCAGGGCGGGCAGCCGGGGCACGTCCAGGTGCTCGATCACCTCGCAGAGCACGGCCGCGTCGAAGCCCTTCAGCCGCGCGTCCGTGTACGTCAGCGCGCCCTGGACCAGCTTGACCCGGGCCGCCTGACGCTCCGGCATCCGCTCCAGCCGCAGCTTGCGGGCCGCCGCGGACAGCGCCCGGGCGGACACGTCGACCCCGAGCACCTCGGTGATCCGGGCGTCCTTGAGCAGGGCGCCGATCAGCTCGCCCTGCCCGCAGCCGAGGTCGGCCACCCGGGCCGCCCCGACCTCGCGCAGGGCGGCCAGGATCGCCGTCCGGCGCTGCTCGGCGAGCGGGGGCTGCTTCGGCGCGGCCCCCGCCGCCGCCTCGGTGGGCCCGGCGGGCTCGGCGGGCTCGGCGCCTGCGGGGTGCGCGGCGCCGGGCTCGGAGCCGTCGGTGTCGTCCACCGCGTTGTCGATCTCCTCGACCTCGCGGTCGTCGGCCTCGGCGAGCCGGGCCAGCTCCAGGCGTTCCATCGCGGTCCGGGTGAGCGACCAGCGCCGGGAGAGGTACCGACGGGCGATCAGGGCCCGCTCCGGGTGGTCGGCCAGCCAGCCCTCGCCGGCGGCGAGCAGCTTGTCGACCTCGTCCGGGGCGACCCAGTAGTGCTTGGCACCGTCGAGCACCGGCAGCAGGACGTAGAGCTGCTGGAGCGCGTCCGCGAGGCGGACGGTCGCGCAGGACAGCTCGACCCGCACGTAGCGCGACTCGCCCCACTCGGGGAACTCCTCGTCCAGCGGGACCGCCACCGCCTCGACCTGCCAGCCCAGCGGCTCGAAGAGCCGGGCCACCATGGCCGGGCCGCCGCCCTCGCCCGAACCGTTGGCGGGCACGGCGGGCAGCGCGATCCGCAGCGGGCGGGGACGCTCGGCCAGTCCGGGGCGGGCCTCGCAGACACCCTTCATCGCCGACCGGAACACCGTCCGCAGGGCCACCGCGAGCAGCGAGGACGCGGCGTAGGGGCGGTCGTTGACGTACTGCGCGAGCGCGAAGTCCGGCGAGCCGCCCCGCCCCTTGCCCCGGCCGCGGCGGACCAGTGCGATCGGGTCGATGTCGAGCAGCAGCGCGGCCGTGCAGAGCTCGTCGCCCGCCTCCGGGTAGAAGACGTGGGCCTCGCCGTGCGACGTCCCGAACCGCTGGACCTTGCCGGGGTGTTTGTGCAGCAGGAAGCCGAGGTCGGTGGCCGGACTCTCGGCAGTACCGGTGGTGGAGATCGACATGAACACCGGCCCGAGTATTGCCCAGCTCCCGCCCGCCGAGCACCGGGTTTTGCGCGCCGGGTACCGGGTTCCGCGCGCCCGGGCGTGGCGTGGTCTCCCGGGGAGGCCCCGCGACGGCCCGCCGGGGACCTCGCGCACGGCGCTTCCGGGCCCCTCCGCGACGGCTCCGGACCCGGTCGCGCCGCGGCCCGGAGCGGCCTGCGGCCCCGTCCGCACGGTGAGCGTGTTCGGCACCGACGGCTCGCATTCGTTAACGTGCACGATGTGACTGCTGAATCCACCTCCCTCGCAAGCGGCGCCGTCGCCGCCGGTCTGGCCACCATCGCCGCCGACGGCACCGTCCTCGACACCTGGTACCCCGCCCCCGCCCTGGCCGCCGAGCCCGGCCCGGCCGGCACCGTCCGCCTGACCGCCGAGCAGGCCGAGATCGAGCTGGGCGCCGGCGCCGCCGAGGCGCTGCGCGCCGACGCGCGCCGCGGCGTCGAGGTGGTCGCCGTGCGCACCACGATCGCCTCGCTCGACGAGAAGCCGATCGACGCGCACGACGCCTACCTGCGCCTGCACCTGCTGAGCCACCGTCTGGTGAAGCCGCACGGCCAGAGCCTGGAGGGCCTGTTCGGGCTGCTCGCCAACGTGGCCTGGACCAGCATCGGCCCGGTGCAGGTGGACAAGGTCGAGCAGGCCCGCCTGGCGGTCCGCGCCCAGGGCGGCCAGCTCGCCGTGTACGGGATCGACAAGTTCCCGCGGATGACCGACTACGTCGCCCCCTCCGGGGTGCGGATCGCGCACGCGGACCGTGTCCGGCTCGGCGCGCACCTGGCCGCCGGCACCACCGTGATGCACGAGGGCTTCGTCAACTTCAACGCCGGCACCCTGGGCACCTCCATGGTCGAGGGCCGGATCAGCGCGGGCGTCGTCGTCGGCGACCACAGCGACATCGGCGGCGGCTCCTCGATCATGGGCACCCTGTCGGGCGGCGGCAAGCAGGTCGTCTCGGTCGGCGAGCGCTGCCTGCTCGGCGCCAACGCCGGTATCGGCATCTCGCTCGGCAACGACTGCGTGGTCGAGGCCGGTCTGTACGTCACCGCCGGCACCCGGGTGACCACCCCGGACGGCAAGGTGGCGAAGGCGGTGGAGCTGTCCGGCCAGGACAACCTCCTCTTCCGTCGCAACTCGCAGACCGGTGCGGTCGAGGTCATCGCCCGCGCCGGCTCCTGGGGCGGTCTGAACGCCGAGCTGCACGCGCACAACTGATCGCCTCCTTCGAGGTCTCGGGCCCCGGCGCCGCTTCGGCGGCGCCGGGGCTTCGGCTTTGCGGGGCGGTTGCCCGGGGTGGCGTCTGCCCGTCTTCGGGGGCCCACCCCCACCCCTCCCACCGCTCCCCTCCCGAGGCGCTGGTCGTCCGGGCCGGTGACAGCCCGGACGACGAGCCGGACGGTCGCCGGGTCCGCGCACGGGCACGGGCACGGCCGTGCCGACACCGGCCGGCACCGGCCCCACTCGGCCCAGCCGCGTGCCCGCGTGCCCGCGCGCCCGCGCGCCCGTCCGCGCGCCTGCTCGCCTGCTCGCCTGCCCGGTGCCTAGCCGAGGCGGCTCACCGGCGGCAACCCGGGCTCACCCGGGAGGCTTACCGTCGACGGGAGTTGGACCGCATCGGGTGGTGCCCGGTGACCCGGCCGCGCGGAGATTCGTTGGTTGCTGCGGCGGGGCGTCGGAGCCGTCGGCGAGGCGGCGGTGGGCCGCCCCGCGCCACCGGCCGGCCCACCGCCGCCCGCCTGACGCCGCACCACCGATCCGAAGAGGTCCCCTCATGTCCGAACCCTGGTCCGAGGCACCTGCCGCGCCACAGTCCCCGAGCGACCCGTCCGGGTCGGCCGCCGCACGGCCGACCGGCGCCGCCACCCCGAAGAGCCTGCTGGAGCAGATGCAGGAGCTGCTCGCCTCGGTCACCGCGGACCTCGCCGACCTGCAGTCGTCGGGCGCCCGGCGCACCTCCCCGAGCGGCTACCCCACCGGCACGGACACCTCCGGCGCACCGGCCGGGCCCGGCACCCGGTAGTCCGGCCGCGGAGCCTCCTGTCCCGGCTCGCCGTCACCCGGCGGGCCGAGCCGGAGCACCAGTAACGGCGACCCCTGTCCGGCCGCCGGGAGCGGGACCGGCGGTGGATCGACCTCGTCGCCCGTCGTCTCCCGATCGCCCTCGGCCCGTCGGACGGCCTCCCGCAGCCGGCCCACCACCTCCTTGCAGTCGGCGCCGGCGTCGACCCCGTCGATGCACGTCCAGTAGAGGCTCTCGGTGTCGGCCCCACAGGCCAGCACCACCAGCGTCTCGCCGACCTCCTGGAGCAGCCCGAGCAGCTCCTCCAGGACCGGGCCGATCTCACCGAGCCCGGTCAGCCGCCCGGCGCGGCCGCCGATGCCCAGGCCCAGCAGGGCGGACGAGTCGCCCGCGGACTGGTCCAGGCAGCCGGCCGCGTGCGCACCCGCCTCGGCCAGCTGCTGACCGAGGCCCGCCAGCCCGAGGTCGTCCGGTCCGGGGTCCTCCAGCTCCGCCAGCCGGGCACCCACCGCCTCGGTGAGCAGCGCGGCCTGCCGCGCCTCCAGGAGCACGTCGGACACGTTCCTGGCCTCCGCCAGGGCGTGCCGGGCCGTCTTGATCAGTCGCAGCGCCTCCATCGGCCGCCACCCCTTCCACCCGTTCTCGCCGTGCCCGCCCGGTCGTACGGCCCGTAGGACCCGTACGACCGGTGGACACCTGGTCACGGCGAAAGCGTGCGCCGGCGAAGGGATCGGCGCAGCCACCCGCTCGGAACCTGTGGACAACCCCGGGGCTGTGGACAACTCTTGTCCCTCCCAGGGGTTGTTCGCCTACGCCCGGTTGACGCCGACCGCAGCACGGGGCGCGGCCGGGGCCCGGCCGACGGTCTCGGCCACAGCCGGAACCCGACGGTCCCGCCCACGACCCGGCCATGGCCCGGCCACAGCCGGAACCCAACGGCCCGCCCCCGGCCCGGACCGACCCTCAGTGCGCGGACCCCGCCCCCGGTCCCGCCCCGGACCCCGGCGCCGGGAAGCGCAGCTCATTGCGCTCGATCTTGGCCGCCAGGGCGGTCAGCGGGTCCACGCCCATCACCGTGCAGAACTGCAGCAGGTACGCGAGGACGTCGGCGACCTCGTCCCGCACCCGGTGCGCCGCGTCCGGCTCGGACATCACCGAGGCGGCCTGCTCGGGGGTGAGCCACTGGAAGATCTCCAGCAGCTCGCCGGCCTCCACGGTCAGCGCCGCGGCCAGGTTCTTCGGCGTGTGGAAGGGCTCCCAGCTGCGCGCCGCGGCGAACTCCGTCAGCCGCTGTCGCAAGCTCTCCAGGGTGGGGCCGGCGGGTTCCGTCTCTCGTTCGCTCACCCGTCCAGGTCTACCGCATCCCGGGCCGCGGCCGCCCGTCGCGGTGGCCCGACCACCCCCGGCGATCCCGGAAGCGGCCCCGCCGCCTCCCCGCGCGCGGCCTGGGCCGGTACCCGCGCGGTCTCCGTGCGCAGCACGGTGTGCCCGGAGCCGGGGTCGCGCCGGCACTCCACCAGGGCGACTCCGGGCGGCAGTTCGCCCGGCCCGCCGAACGCCTCCCGCACCGCGGCCGGTTCCTGGAGCGCGGCCAGGACCCGCAGCTGGTTGCGGCCGGCCATCTCCCGGGCGAGCCGCAGCAACGAGGCCGCCTGCTCGGTGCCGAGCCCCGCCCCGAGGTCCTCGGCGAGCACGGTGAGCTGCCGGTGCGCCCAGGGCACCTCGGTGGCCACGTCGAGGTCGAGCACCCCGGCGCCGGTGAGCAGCACGGCGGCGAACGCGAGGTGGCGCAGCATGCCGTCGGAGGCCTGGTCGGCGCCGGTGCGGCCGAGGACGCCCTCGTCGAAGACGGCGAGGACCCGTTCGTCGGCGCCGGCGCCGCGGTGGGCGAGGTCGATCCCGAGCAGCGGGTGCGGGGCGGCGGACTGGACGACGCGCAGCAGCTGGCCGTACCGGCGGGCGCATTCGTTGCTGAGCCGGGCGATCACGGCGGAGATGTTGGCGGCGCTGCCGAGCAGGCGGGCCTGTGGGTCGGGGCGGGCCCAGTCGCGCATCAGCCCGGGCACGGGGTGGACGGGGAAGACCTCGCGCAGGGCGGTGAGCACCTGTTCGGTGGCGGCCAGCACCGTCCGTTCGCCGGGCGAGGACCCGGCGACCCGCAGCGGGATCTGGGCGGTGATCAGGGTGGTGTTCGGGAAGGGGGCGTGGATGTCGCCCTGCCGGGTGTCGTTGTGCCAGCCGACGTTGACGCGGTGGCGGCGGAGGTCCTGCTCACCGGTCTCGACGAGGGTCCGGCCGTCGAGGGTGAGCTGCTCGCGGGCGATCCGGACCGGGCCGTCGGTGCGGATGACCAGCTCCAGCCGGATCGGCCCCTGGTCCGAGCGGACGGTGCAGCCCAGGATGACGGCGTCGCGGCCGTGCGGGACGCAGCCGTCGAGGCCGCCACGGATGGGCGTGCCGAGGGGGCCGCCGCGGCCGGGCAGGCCGTCGAGGGAGTCGCCGATCTCCTCGCCGAGGGCGAGCCGGGAGAGGACGGCGAGGGCGTCGAGGGCGTTGGACTTGCCGACGCCGGCGGGCCCGTACAGCACGGTGAGGGGCGCGAGCGGCAGGACCGCGCGCCGGTAGGACTTGAACGAGGTGAGCCGGATCTCCTCGACGGTGGGGCGCTGCACGGGCGGGGGGCCTGGGTCCGGGGTCCGCTGGTGGGGGTGGGCCGGCGCTGCGGGCGGGGTGGCGTCGCGGTTCACCCGTCGGACGTTAGCCTCCGCTCGGGTGGCAGAAACGTGCCTGCCCGGCAGATTCATCCCAATGAGGCACCTTCATCCCAACGAGGCGGCCGCGGCCCGACCAGGGGCTATGCCGTGTACCGGCCCGGGACTACGGCCCCCACACCGCCGAGTACCCCCGGCACCCCCGGCCCCCGGCACCCCCGGCTCCCCGCCCCACCCGCTCAGCGCCGGTAGGCGGCGACCGTCACGGAGGCGGTGACCTCGACCGGGTCCGGCAGGTCGGCGAGCCGGGCGGCCAGCCGCTCCCGGTCGGTGTGCCAGGCGCTCGGCCCCATGCCGACGACCGTGCGGACGTCGGCGGCGGACAGCCGCAGCCCGAACTCGACCTCCTGGCGCCCGGCCGGTGTCAGATGGGGGCCGAGCTTCTCGTCGATCCGGCGCTGCTTCTCCTCGTCGACCGAGAGCAGCCCGAGCGCGCCGACGAGTTCGCGCAGGTGGCGCGGCGTGGGCGAGACCAGCAGCAGGGTGGCGCCGGGGCGCAGCACACGACGGATCTCGGGGCCGTTGCGCGGCGCGAAGACATTGAGGACGAGCCCGGCGGCGCCGTCCAGCAGCGGCAGCGGGCGCCAGGCGTCGCAGACCACGGCGCCGATCCGGGGGTGGGCCCTGGCGGCCCGGCGCAGCGCGTACTTGGAGATGTCGAGGGCGGCGCCGGGCCGGTCGGGCAGGGCGTCCAGGACGTGGGCGAGGTAGTGGCCGGTGCCGGCGCCGAGGTCGGCGACCAGGCCGTCCGGCGCGACGGCGGCGGCGGCTTCCGCGAGGGCGGCGGCGATCGGGCGGTAGTGGCCGGCGGCGAGGAAGTCGCTGCGGGCGGCGACCATGTCGGCGGTGTCACCGGTGCCGGTGTGCGCGTCACCGGCGAGCAGGCTGACGTAGCCCTGCTTGGCGACGTCGAAACTGTGCCCGGTCGGGCAGCGCAGCGCGCGTCCGTCGGGGGTGAGGGCCTGCGCGCAGTGCGGGCAGGCCAGGTAGGGCTGGATGTCCTGCAGCAACGTCCGTCTTCTCTCGCCGTCCGGTCGTGCGGTCCGGCCGGAGGGCTCAAGCCTAACGACCGGCGGTGTCCCGCCGCGCATCCCGTGGTGCCGGGACGCGGTGGCCGCCGCCCTGCCGGGCCACCCGCAGGGCGAGGGCGGCGAGGGCCTCGGGGGCACCGGCCTGGCCGCGGATGCCGGGAAAGGCGTTGATGTCGACGATGACCGGCTCGGCGGGGCCGTCGAGCAGGTCGACGCCGTAGACGTCGAGGCCGAACACCTCGCCGACCCGGCGGGCCAGCTCGGCGCGGTCGGCGGGCAGCTCGCGGGGGCCGAACGCCCCGCCGTCGGCGGGTTCACCGGCGGGTTCGGCGAGTTCGGAGCGCCGGCGGGCGCAGAACACCTGCCCGTCGACGACCCAGAGCTTCTGGTCCCAGCCGGTTCCGGCGAGGTAGGGCTGGGCCACCACCGGCTCGTCGGGCCACGCCTCGGCGAGGGCGCGCAGCCGGGCGGCGTCGTCGACCCGGGCGACCAGGTCGCCCCGGCGGCTGTGCCGGCTCTTGATCACCAATGGGTAGTCGGGATCGGGCAGTTCGGCGAGGGCGGCGGCGGTGCGGGTGGCGGCGAACGGCAGGCCGGACCGCCGGGCGAGGTCGGCCATGGCCGTGCGGTCCTGGCAGAACGCCGTCGCGGCGGCCGAGTTGACGACGGGGGCGCCGCGCTCCTCCAGGTGGCGGGCGAGCGCCAGGGCCTGCGGGGTGCGGGCCTTGAGCAGGTACACGTCGGCGAGCGGGCCGGGGCCGAGGAGGTCGGCGGGCGGGAGGTCGTCGCGGTTGGCGTCGAGGCTCTCGACCCGGTGGTCGGGGGCCAGCAGCGCGGCGGTGGCGGCGAGCAGCGGGTGACCGGGGTCGGGGGTGAGCAGGCCGATCCTCACAGCGTTCCGCCCACCGCGCCGTTGACGAGGTCGGCGCGTCCGAGGCCGTCGAACGGGCCCGCGCCGCCCACGGCCACGACCGCGCCCTGGACGGGCAGCCGGACCGGCTCGGCGACCGGCCCGGACGGCTCCTGCGCGAGCGCGGGCGCCGGGGCGGAGACGGCCGTGCCGGTGCGGGCCAGCCGCAGCACGGCGCGGGAGACCCGGGCGACCGCGTCCGGCACCTGGCGGAAGCTGGGGAAGTCGTTGATGTCGACGACCACCGGTCCGTCCGGGCCGAGCAGCACGTCGACGCCGTAGAGGTCGAGGCCGAACACCTCCCCGACCTGCGCGGCGATCCGCGCGACGTCGCCGCCGAGCGGCACCTGCCGCTCGCGCACCCCCTGGCCGGGGTGGAGCGGGGAGCAGCGCTCGGTCGCGTAGAGCTCGCCGTCGACGCAGTACACCTTGAGGTCGGTGCCGGAGTTGGGCACGTACGGCTGGGCGATCAGCAGGCCCTCGCCGGCCAGCTCGGGGCCGAGTTCGACCAGGTGGTCGGGGGTGGGGACGAGCCGCACGGCCCGACCGGAGCTGCCGTCGGCGGGCTTGACCACCAGCGGGTACTCGGCGGCCGGGATCTCGGCCAGCCACTCCCAGCGGGCGGCGGCGTAGGTCACCGGAACCGGCAGGCCCCGGGTGCGCGCGATCACGGCGGCGAGCGCCTTGTCCCGGACGCCGCGGATGGAACGGACGTCGTTCACGGTGGTGAGGCCGACGGCGGCGGCCGCCTCCAGGAGGGTCAGGCCGGGTCCGCCGGAGACGGTCTTGAGCACCCAGGCGTCATGGCTGCCGGCCCGCACCGCCTCGGAGATCGCCATCAGCGAGTTCCCGGGCCGCAGCACGTCCACCCGGTGGCCCCAGGCGGTGAGTTGACGCACCACGTCGAGCGGCATGCCGTCGTGCCGGTAGTGCTCCTCGACCAGAAAGCAGAGCCTCATGAGCCTGTCATCCCCCTCGCCTCTCCCCGTGCCGACGCCCGCCGTCCGGTCCGGCGGAGCTGTAAAGGCCCCAGGATGCCACGCGGCCCGCACACAAGATCGCCCGGCCTGTAAGCATTCGGCAACAATCGGTCCGATATGCCCGGCCCCCGGAGTGGGCGGCAGCCGCCCGGGAAACCCGGCCGTCAGCACATGGACCGGCCGTCCGCGCGCCGACCCCGCGCACGGCGGGCCGACCGCAAATCGCTGGCAGGAACCCGACCGGCCTGCTTGGATGCACCGCGTGACTTCTGCCGCCGCTCTTGATCCCGCCCTCCGCCCCCTCCTCGACGAGATCGAGCGCTACTACGACGCCGTACCGCGCAGCGCCGCCCGCGTCGAGGACTTCGGGCCGCTGAGCCTGTTCGTCCGCGAGGGCGAGGGCTGGCCGTACTACGCCCGCCCGGCGCTCGGCCACACCGGCCCGGCGGTCACCGCCGAGGACGTCCTGCGCGTGCTGGCCCGCCAGCGCGAGCTGGGCGCGCCGCAGGCCTTCGAGTGGGTGGCCGAGCACGATCCGCGGCTGCGCGCGGCGGTCGAGGAGGCCGGGCTGACGGTGCACGAGCACCCGCTCCTGGTGCTGGTCCCGGACCAGGAGCCCACCCTGCCGGAGACCGCGCCGCCCGCGGGAGTGTCGGTGCGGGTGCTGGCCGCCGAGGACCCGGACCTCGCGAGCGCGGTGGCCGTCCCGCACCTCGCGTTCGGCGAGCCGGGCACCGCCACCGGCCTGGCCGGCCCCGACGAACTGGCGGCAGCCGCCCAGCAGTTGGCCTCCGACGGCACGGTCGAGCGGATCGCCGAACGGATCGCCGCCGGCCGTACCGTGCTCGCCGCGGCCGTCCAGGACGGTACGGCGCTCTGCGCCGGCCAGCACAACCCGGTCGGCCCGGTCACCGAGGTGGCCGGCGTCGGCACCCTGCCGACGGCCCGCCGGCGCGGCCTCGGCCTGGCGGTGACGGCGGCGCTGGTCGCGCACGCGCGGGCGAACGGCGTGCGGACGGTCTTCCTGTCCGCCGCCGACGAGGACGTCGCGCGGATCTACCGCCGGGCGGGTTTCCGCCCGTTCGCGACGGCCCTGATCGCCGAGCCCGCCGCGACCGAACCCACCACCACCGAGCCCGCCACGGCGTAGCCGACGGCGAGCGGGGGCCCGCCGGCACCGGCGGGCCCACCCGGCCGAGCCCCGACCCACCGGCGCCCCGGCCGGGCCGGCGCCAGGCCCAGGCGCCCGCGCCTACTCCTCGTCCTCGGTGTCCTCGCCGCTGACGTCCTCGCCCTCGGCCTCGTCCACCACCCAGGCGGCCAGCCGCTCGGCGACGCCGGACACCCCGAGCCGCCCCTCCCGGATGGCCCGGGCGAGGCTGCGCACCTCACGGGCGGTGGTCGCCACGGTGCACCCGCTGGCCACCAGGTAGGCGTAGGCGACGGCGGTGGCGAACAGTTCGTTGGTCTTCTCCAGGGCCGGCACCCGGATGAGCTGGTGCATCAGGGCGGCGGCGCGGTCCTGCGGTTCGGGGTAGACGGCGATGTCGAAGATCTCGGCCTGGTGGCGGGTGACCGCCGCGAGCAGCGATCCGTAGTCGGTGACCTGCGGGTCACCGGGTGTGTACTGCTCGGCTGTCATGAGCAGCCATGAGAGGTCGACCTCCAGGTTCAACGGCGCACGTCCTGGAGGTCTCCGTGCTCGCCGAACTCGGCGAGGAAGGCCGTCTCGTACTCCTTCATGAACTGCGCGGCGGCGTCGACGAACGCCCGCCCGGCCTCGCCCATGTCCTGCTGGACCAGGCGCTCGATGTACTGGTTCATGCTGATCCCCTGCTGCTCCGCCCGCTCCCGGGCCATCTCCGCGGTGGTGGCGTCCACCCGGACGTTCAGCTGTTTCTTACCCATGAAATTCAAGCTAGCGCTGAAGTGCTAGCACAACAAGGGCGCACACGCCCGGGCCGCGCGCCCCGGCGGCGCCCGCCGTCCGCCTGTCGGCGGACCGACCCGCCGGCCCGTACGCCAGGAAAACGCCACCCCGGGCGACGCGGCGGGCAGGACTTGAAGAGTTCTTCACCTTCGTAGACTCTGAACTGCCCCGCGCATTCCCCGGAGCGGCACCGACCTTTTGGAGGCCGGCAATGACAGCGATGTTCGACCAGGAGCTGCGCGAGCAGCTCGCCCGGGCCCGCGAGGAACTCGCGGCAGCCCGGACCGACCAGGACGCCGACGGCGTCCAGGCCTACGAGGGCCGGATCGCCGGACTGCTGCGGCTCGCCGCCCAGCACGGGATCACCCTTCCGCACACCGCCGACGAGGCCCAGGGCTAGGGGGTCTGCGCAACGTCGCGGACCCGGCGGGACTTTGCGCACACCCCGCAGGACGGCGACGGCGGTCCCCGGAGGCTCCGGGGACCGCCGTCGTCACCTCCGCGCCAGGGCGCCCGGCCCTGACCGCCCGGCCGCGGGCAGTCCACCGGGCACGTCCGGCGGCAGCGCGGCCAGGAAGTCCGCCACCGCCTGCTCCAGCCGGGGAGCGGCCTCCGGCGCCAGCCGCGGCGGCCCGCCGTCCCGCGGCTCGACCGCCGCGTCGAGGACGAACGCGCCGCGGACGACGTACCGCGCGCCGAGCGCCGTCAGCACCGGGCGCAGCGCGTAGTCGGGGGCCAGCGCGTGGGCGAGGCTCCCGCCGGTCATCACCGGCAGCACCGTCTTGCCCGCCAGCCCGGAGCGGGGCAGTGCGTCCAGGAAGGCCTTCAGCAGACCGCTGTAGGCCGCGTTGTAGACGGGCGACGCCACCACGAGCCCGTCCGCCGCGGCCACCGCGGCCAGGGCGTCGCGCAGCACGGCGCTGTCGGCCCGCCCGGCGAGCAGCTCGGCCGCCGGCAGGTCGCGGACCCGGACGTGTCCGGTCCGGAAGCCGGCCTCGGCCAGGAGCTGGACCAGGTGGGCCGTCAGCGCGGCGGTGCGCGAGCCGGCCGAGGGGCTGGCGGATATCGCGAGCAGGGAGGTCATCGGAAGGCTCCTTCGAGGGTCACGGCGGCGGCGGGGCACGGCGGCGGGCAGCCCGGCCGCGGAGCGGGCCCCACCGGGCACCCGTCCGGGCCCCCGCCGAACACCCGTCCGGGACGCGATCCGAGCCGCCGCCGGGGCCGCCTTTCGAGCCGCCGCCCGGGCCGCCGCTCAGGCCGTGGGCAGCTCGACGGACTGGCCGTGCCGGAAGACGTCGAGCGGGTCCCACGCCGCCTTGATCCGCTGCAGGCGCGGGTAGTTCCCCTTGTAGTAGAGGTCGTGCCAGGGCACCCCCGAGGTGTTGAGGCCCGGGTCGTTGAGGTCGATGTCGGGGTAGTTCACGTAGCAGCCGTCGGTGACCCCGTTCGGCACCGGCACCCCGCCGGTGTCGGCGTAGACCGCGCGGTAGCAGTCGCGGGCCCAGCCGATGTTGCGGTCGTCGTCGGCCGGGTCGTTCCAGAACACCTGCCAGAGCATCTTGAAGGCCGCGTCCCGGTGCGGCGCCGCGGTCGCCGCCGGGTGGACCGCGTTGATCCGGCCGCCGTAGGAGGTCAGCTGCACGCTGATGTTCGGGTTGGTCACGTCCTCGCGGGTGAGGTGCGCGTGGAGCGCGTCGAGCTGGCCCTCGGGGAAGCCGGCGCGCATGAAGGAGGACTTGTACTCGGCGCGCAGCGTCGGGTCGTTGAGCACCCCGTTGGTGGTGCCGAGCATCCGGACCGCCTGGAGCCAGGGCAGTCGGCGCGGGGCGGCGAACTGGGGCATCGCGGGCAGTTCGCCCATGTGCCGCGTCAGCGCGCCGCGCTCCACGGTGACGCCCTCGCCGATCCGCTCCAGGTAGCCGGCGAGCAGCCGCTCGGCGCCCCGCGCCGAGGCGTCCACCAGGACGAGCATGCCGATCTGGCCGGCGCTGCGGTGGTTGAGCACCAGTTGGCTGATCAGCGCCCGCGCCGGGTCGTCGGGCCCCAGGTGGGCCACGTGCCAGTCGGCGTAGTTGCGGACCAGGCGGACGAACTCGTCCCGGCTCAGCTCGTCCCACGGCCAGCTGACGGCGCTGACCAGGAGCTCCTCGGGCGGCTTCGGCAGCAGGGCGCGCGGGTCCCGCCCGGTGGCGCCCGGCGAACGGAACCAGTAGCGGGTGACGACGCCGAAGTTGCCGCCTCCGCCGCCCGTGTGGGCCCACCAGAGGTCGTGGTTCGGGTCGTCCGGGTCGCGGGTGCCGATCACCGCGCGGGCCCGGCCGGCCGCGTCGACCACGACCACCTCGACCGCGTACAGGTGGTCGACGACCAGGCCGTGCAGCCGGCAGAGCGGACCCCACGCGCCGCCGCTGACGTGGCCGCCCATGGCGACGGAGTAGCAGAACCCGGCGGGGACGACGACGCCCCACTCCGGGTAGAGGGTCTGGTAGGTGCGCAGGTTGGTGGCGCCCGACTCGACGGCTATCGCGTTGAGCCGGGGGTCGTAGCCCACCGCGTGCATGCCGGACATGTCCAGGATGATCCGGACCTCCGGGTTGTGGACGAAGTCCTCGTAGCAGTGACCGCTGGAGCGCACGGCGAGCCGCTTGCCCCGGTCGACCGCCTCCTGGACGACGGCGACGACCTCCTCGGTGGTGCTCACCAGCCGGACCGAGTCGGGCGCCGCGACATAGCGCTGGTTGAGGCCGCTGACCAGGTCCTCGTACTGGCGGTCGGCCTTGGTCACGGTGATCCCGCCGCGGCCCCGCAGGGCGTCCGCCGCCGTCCCGCCGCCGGCCACGCCACCGCCGTCCGCCGTACCCCCGTCGTGCGGAGCACTCCCGTGGTCCGAACCACCCCCGTTGCCCAGCGCACCCCCGTTGTCCGAAGCCCCCGTGGTGGCCGTGCCGGCCACGTCTTCGATCATCTCTGTCACACCTTCTCTTCACGCGAATCCCGGGCTAACCGCCCGTCTGCGACGAACTGCCGAATTCCTGTGATCCCCCGTACGGCATTCGCGTACCGGCCGGGCCCTCCCGGCCGATACGCGGGACAGGATCGCGTCGTGAAATCCCCCGTGGTGTGCGATGTTTCCGTCAGCTGTCGCGCAGCGGCGGAATCACCTCACGGGCGACTCTTTCGAATTCCTCCCGGTGGGCCTCCCCCGGCCAGTCCAGGACGAAATCCGCGACACCGGCCCCGGTGAAGCGCTCGAAGATCTCCTCGTAGCCGTGCCGCCCCCTTCTCGGGTCCCAGGGCCCGAAGATCGTGTACCCGCGCCGGACGGCCGCGGGGTCGCGGCCGGCCTCGCCGGCGAGCCGGTCCAGCCGGCGGTTCTGCTCGGCGGTGATGCCGAGCACCTCCTGGGCGCTCGCACCCGGCGGGCCGTGGGTGTTCCAGGCGTCGGCGCACGCGGCGGCCACCCGGATCAGCGTCGGCGACTGGCCGCCGACGATCAGCGGCAGCCGCGGCGACTGCAGCGAACCGGGTACGGTCACCACGTCCTTGACCCACAGCTGGGCCCCCTGGTGGCTGAACATCCCGCCGCGCAGCACTCCGTCGACGATCGCCAGGTAGTCCGCGAAGCGCTCGGCGCGCTCCTTGGGCGACCACGGGACCTGCCCCACGCTGTGGTGGTCCCAGGGGAACAGCCCGGCCCCGATGCCCAGGTCGAACCGGCCGCCGGAGAGGTGGTCGAGCGCGATCGCCTGCTTGGCCAGCTGGGCTGGCGGCCGCAGGATCTGGTTGGCCACCATGGTGCCGATCCGGATCCGCCGGGTGGTCACGGCCGCCATGGCCAGCACCGACCAGCTGTCGAACCAGAGGCCGCTCGGATTGCGCAGGTCCGCGCTGTGATCGGGTACGAACACCTGGTCGAAACCGAGTTCCTCCAGCCACCCCAGCCGCTGCGCGAGCACCGGAAAGGGCTGGTCCGGATAGAGCATGACGCCGAATCGGTGGGCGGGCGATCGGGAATGGTCCAATTGTTCGGTCGTGCGTGTTCCGGTCATGTCGGGCACTCTCCTTCCGGTGTCGGAGCCTACTGAGCCGCGGTCACCCGAAACGGGTCACCCGGGGAATTCCCACTCATCGGAGGAATTCCGGTACCGGCCGCGGATCCGGCACCGGCCGCCACCCGTCCTCCGGGTGGTCGTAGGACCAGCGCGGCCCGCGCCGGACCAGTTCGCCCAGCGCCGCCACCAGCCGGTCGACGTGCTCGGCGGTGGTGCCCAGGCCGATGCTGGCGCGCAGCGCGCGGTCGCCCTGGTGCCCGGGTGCGTCGCTCAGCAGGGCGTGGACCGCCTGGTGGGCGCAGAACGCGCCGTCCCGGACGCCGATCCCGTGCTCCGCGGAGAGCGCCGTGGCGACCAGCCGCTGGTCGGCGGGCGCGTCGCCGCAGCGGGCGACGCTGAAGGAGACCACGCCGAGCCGCGGGTGTC
Source organism: Kitasatospora sp. NPDC028961 (assembly GCF_055564815.1). Lineage (NCBI taxonomy): Bacteria > Bacillati > Actinomycetota > Actinomycetes > Kitasatosporales > Streptomycetaceae > Kitasatospora > Kitasatospora sp. NPDC028961. The sequence continues at coordinate 643,395 of NZ_JBVHVO010000003.1, forward strand.
CGCCCGGCCACAGGTCCAGCAGGCGGACCCCGGGGACGGCCGCCAGCCCGCCGCGGAGCCGGGCGGTCAGCGCCTGTTCGTGCGCGGCGACGGCGTCCCAGCCGGTGGCCGTCAGCGTCCGGCAGGCGACCGCCATCGCGTGGGTGCCCACCACGTTCGGCGAGCCGCCCTCGTGCCGGTGCGGCAGCCCGGTCCAGCGGATGTTCTCCCGGCCGTCCTCCTCGGCGACCCGGGCGGTGGCCCCGCCGCCCGCCAGGTAGGGGTCGGCGGTGTCCAGCCAGTCGGCGGAGCCCACCAGGGCGCCGGCGCCGAACGGCGCGTACAGCTTGTGCCCGGAGAGCGCGGCCCAGTCCACGCCCCAGGCGGCGAGGTCCAGCGGCCGGTGCCCGGCCAGTTGGGCGGCGTCCAGGACGGTGCGCGCGCCGTGGGTGGCGGCCACCTCCGCCAGCTCGGCGACCGGCCACAGCTCCCCGGTCACGTTGGACGCGCCGGTGATCACCACCAGTTTCGGCCCCCTGGGGGCGCCGGCGAGCGCCTTCGCCAGCGCGGTCACGGCGTCCGCCGCGGTGGCCGGCCGGGCCAGCCGGTACACCGGGGAGCCGCGCCAGGCGAGCAGGGCGGCGTGGTGGTCGGTGGAGAACCGGAAGACCGCCGTGCCGGCGGGCAGCGCGCGGCCGAGCAGGTTGAGCGCGTCGGTGGTGTTGCGGGTGAACACCACCTGGGCGTCCGGGGCCGCGCCGACGAAGCGGCGCACCGTCTCCCGGGCCCGCTCGTACGCCCGGGTGGAGACCGCGGAGGCGAACCCGGCGCCCCGGTGCACGCTGCTGTACCAGGGCAGCATGCGCTCCACCGCGTGCTGCACGGCCGCCAGGCTCGGAGTGCTCGCCGCGTAGTCGAGGTTGGCGTACGGCACCCACGAGCCGGTCACCAGCGGCACCTTGAGGTCTCCGCCGACGACCTCCGGTACGCCGCGGGTGGCCCGTTCCGGCCCGGTGGCGGTGGCGGGCATCACCGGGCCGTCCATCCACCGTCCATGACCAGCACCGAGCCGGTGAAGAAGCCCGCCTCGTCGCCGGCCAGGTAGACGACCGCCGAGGCCGCCTCCTGCGCGCTGGCGATCCGGCCGAGCGGGTGCAGGGCGGTGAACATGTCGGCCATCTCCTGGCTGCCGCCCACCGAGGAGCGGTACATCGGCGTGTCCACGGTCGCCAGCGCCAGGGCGTTGACCCGGATGTTCTCCCCGGCGTACTCCAGCGCGGCGGCCTTGGTCAGGCCCACCACGCCGTGCTTCCCGGCCACGTAGGCGCTGATCCCGGCGCCGAACCCGACCACGCCCAGCTGCGAGGCGTTGTTGACGATCACTCCGCCGCCGCGCCGCTGCAGGGCCGGGATCTCGTGCCGCATCGACAGGAAGACGCTGGTGAGCACCCGGCCGAGGTCGTCCGTCCAGGCCTCCGGCTTCTGGTCGGCGACCAGGCCCGGGGTGCCCAGCGTCCCGGCGTTGTTGAAGGCGATGTCCAGACCGCCGTAGTGCCGCTCGGCCGTGCGGACGGCGGCCGCGACGTCCTCGTCGACCGTGACGTCGGCGGTGACGGCGATCGCGGCGCCGCCGGCGGCGGTGATCTCCCCGGCGACCCGGTCCAGTTCGCTCCGCCGCCGGGCCGCCAGCACCACGCTCGCGCCCTGTGCGGCCAGTGCCTTGGCGGCCGCCTCGCCGATGCCGGAGCTGGCGCCCGTCACCAGGGCGACCTTGCCCGCCAGCCGGTCCCGGGCGGGCGCGCCGAGCGGGGGCTGCGTCGTGTTGCGTTCGTTCATGGCTGGTGGTGGGGGCCGTCCGAGGCCGGCCCCGCTCCCTTCAGGCTCGGAGGATCGGCGTGCGGTGGATCGGGCAGGGGCGTGCGGTGGGTCGGGGAGGAGAGGGGCGGGGCGGGGGCGGCTCAGTCGCCGGGGGTGCCGCGTTCGACCGGCGCGCCGATCAGCGACCCGTACTCGGCCCAGGAGCCGTCGTAGTTGCGGACGTCCGGCCAGCCCAGCAGTTCGCGCAGGACGAACCAGGAGTGCGCGGAGCGGGCCCCGACCCAGCAGTAGGTGATGGTGCCGCGGGCGGGTTCCAGCGCGGCGAACCGCCGGCCGAGCTCCTCGTCGGAGCGGAAGGTGTCGTCCTCGCCGACGACGTCCTGCCAGGGCAGGTGGACCGCGCCCGGGACGTGGCCGGAGCGCTGGGCCACCTCGTGCGGGTTGTGGCCGGTCGCGAAGGCCTCCCCGGCGAAGCCGGGCGCGAAGACCAGTCCGGAGTACTCCTCCGGGCTCCGGACGTCGATGATGTTGCGCTGGCCGATGCCGGCCAGGACGTCGTCCCGGGTCGCCCGGACGGACGGGTCGGGGTCGGTGACCAGGTAACCGGTCGGCGGGCGGCCGGGCGACGCGGTGGTCAGCGGGCGGCCGTCCAGCTCCCACTTGCGGCGGCCGCCGTCGAGCAGCCGCACGGACCGGTGGCCGTAGAGGGTGAGGTACCAGTAGACCTGGGTGGCCAGCAGGTTGGCGTTGGCCGAGTACACCACCACGGTGTCCTCCTCGCCGATGCCCTTGGCCCGCATCAGCCGCTCGAATCCGGCCCGGTCGACGACGCCGAGCCGCAGGTCGTCCTGGAACTCGCTCCAGTTGATCCAGACGGCGCCCGGCAGATGGCCCTTGCGGTACTCGGTGTCCTCGTTGCCGGTCTCGACGAAGACCACTCCGGCGGTGCCGAGCCGGCGCTCGGCCCAGTCGCCGGTGACCAGGACGGAATCACGACCCATGGTTGCCCCTCGTGAAGTGACGGCCGGGTGGCCCCGGCGGGACTCCCGGCCCCCGCACGGGGCCGGGCGAAGCGGACCGGTCGGGGCCGGCCGGCGCACCGGGCGCGGCCCCGCCGGGCGGTGTCAGGCCGGCGAGGTCTCGGCCGTCCGCTCCTCGGCACCGGCCCCGACCGCCTTGCCGCCACCGGTGCGGTCCCGGTGCCAGGCGTAGGCGCTGAGCAGGATGCCGAGGACGGTGACCCCGGCGGCCGCGAGGTAGACCGAGCGCAGGCCCGGGCCGTCGATGACCCGGCCGCCCAGCCAGCCGGCCAGGGCGGCCGCGAGCTGGTAGCCGGAGGCGTTCACCGCGATCGCCAGGGTCGGCGCCGAGCTGGCGGTGGTCAGCACCCGGGTCTGCATGCCGGGGATCACGGAGAAGCCCAGCGCCCCGATCACGAAGACCATCACCGCGGTGAGCACGGTGCCGCCGCTGACCGCCCACATCACCAGCAGGCCCCCGGTGAGCAGGCCCAGCAGGCCGACCTGGGAGGCCATCAGGGAGCGGTCGGAGAGCCAGCCGCCGACGAAGTTGCCGGCCGCCGCGCCCACCCCGTACGCCAGCAGCAGCAGCGGGACGGCCCCGTCGGCGAAGCCGGTGAGGTCGGTGAGCAGCGGCGAGAAGTAGGTGAACACCATCAGCAGGCCCATGTTGGCGACGGCGGTGATGCCGATCGCCAGCTGGACGTTGCGGTTGCGGAACACCCGCAGCTCCGCCACCGCGCTGGTGGTGGAGGCCGCCACGTCCGGCACCAGCGGCAGCACCAGGAGCAGGCCGACCAGGCAGACCGCGGCGATCACCGCGAAGGTGGCGCGCCAGCCGAAGTGGTCGCCGATGAAGGTGCCGATGGGCGCGCCGAGCATCATCGAGAGGTTCATCCCGAAGACCAGCTTGGACACGGTCGAGGCCTGCTTGCCCTCCGGGGCCGTGGACGCGGCGATCACGATCGCGTTCGCGAAGAACGTGGCGGTCACCAGCGCGGTGACGACGCGCGCGACGAAGAGCACCGCGTACGCGGGTGCCAGTGCCGAGGCGACGTTGCCGACGATCACGATGACGAGCAGGCCGACGATGAGCGGCTTGCGCGGGTACCGGGCGGTCAGCGCGGTGAGCACCGGGCCGCCGATGATCATTCCGATGGCGTACGCCGTGACCAGGAGCCCGGCCGCGGGGATCGACACGTCGAGGTCGGAGGCGACGTCCGGCAGGATGCCGGCGATGACGAACTCGCCGGTGGTGATGCCGAACACGCACAGCATCAGGGAAAGGAGCTTCAACGACATGGTGTCTCTTCTGTCGGAACGGGAGCGTTGGCCGGCCGGCCGAGGGGCCGGAGCGGCCGTCAGGGGGCGGGCGGCGGGCCCGCGTAGCGGTACGCGTACGTGGTGCCCAGCGCGATGATGTGGTCGAGGTCGGGGCCGCCCACGTCCTCGGTGGGCAGCGTCAGGGCCCGGGCGTGCGGGATCTCCGCCTTCAGGAACAGGTCGAACTGCGGCCTGCGGTCCGGCTGGGGCGTGGAGTGGATGGTGAGGAAGCGGGCGTTCGGCGAGGTCGTCACGAAGCCGTGCGGAACGGTCCGCGGCACGATCATCGTGCTGCCGGCCTCGGCGACGAGCTCCTGCCCGTCGCAGATCATGCGCAGCGTGCCGTCCAGGACCATGAAGACCTCGTCCTCGTAGTCGTGGATGTGCAGCGGCGTGTTGTAGCCGCGGTTGCCGGTGTGCTGCACGACGGTGAAGGCGTTGCCCGTCGCCTCGCCGGGCACCCGTATCTGGGCCAGGCCGCCGAGCAGCCACACCGCGGTCTGTTCGGACTCGGGGATCAGCCGGCCCTTCTCGTCCCGGGCCATGTCGGGGAAGGTCATCGCGCTCCTTCGGTGGTCGTGGTGCCGCTCGCGGCGGCGGCCGGTGCGGTCCGTTCGCAGTCGGCGAGGAAGGCGCTCACGCCGTCCGGGGTGGACAGCGCCCGCCACATCGCGACCGGGTCGTTGAAGTTGCCGACGAAGGCGTCGGCGACCCGCCGGTCGACCGCGGCCCGCCCGAACAGCGCGCCGACGTGCGGCGGGGGCCCGGCGAGGAAGGCGTTGCTCCACTCCACGACGTGGCGCGCGTGCTCCCACAGGCGCGCGGACGCGTCGCGGCAGAACTCCTCGTCGTAGCGCCCCCGGTGCCGGGTGATCAGCTCGGCCAGCGCGAAGGCGGTGTGCGAGCCGAGGTTGGCGCCCTGGGCGGTGAGCGGGTCGTTGGTGATCCAGGCGTCGCCGACCGCCAGCGCGCAGGTGCCGTCGTCGAGCCGGGCCCAGCCCCGGCGGACCACCGGGGTGATGGCGCCCCGGGCGAGCTCGCCCGGCGCGGTCAGCGCGAAGCCGGCGGTGTCGATCCGCTCGCGCAGACCCGGGGCGTGCGCGGCGACCAGGTCCAGCACGTGCCGGTGGAAGCCCGCCGGGTCGGCGTCGGCGTCGAGGCGGCCGGCGGACTCCAGCGGGCCGCCGGGGACGGCCTCGAAGGCGAGGACGTCGGCCCGGCCGGCCGGGGAGTAGAAGGGCAGTCGCAGGATCTCGCCGGCGCCGGGCAGGAAGTGGATGTCGAGCGAGTGCGGCACCTCCTCGTCGATCCCGAAGTAGATCCCGGCGCAGATCACCCGCTGCGGCGTGCTGTACGGCGATCGGGCCGGGTCGGCCGGGAAGAGCCCGCGCACCGACCGGTTGCCGTTGGCGACGACCAGCAGGTCGTGGTGCCGGGCGAGTTCCTCGACCGGGTGGTCGCCGGTCACCAGCTCGCCACCGCGGTCGACGAAGGCGCTGAGCAGCCGGGGCAGGTAGATCCGGAAGTCGACCACGCTGGACGGCGGCCGCAGGGCGGCCAGGAACTCCAGCGGCCGCGGCTCGCCGGTGTGCATGGTGACCGCCCAGTGCCGCACCTGCGCGTCGGCGAACTCCCATTCGTGGACGCCGAGTTCCCGCTCCCGTTGCTGGGTCGGCCCGAACCGGGCGGGGAAGTTGCGCGGCGGTCCGCCCTTGAGCCCCTCGATGCCGTGCTCCGAGTACACCGTCGCCGGGACGCCGGACTGCTGGAGGCGCAGCGCCAGTTGCAGGCCGGAGATGCCGGACCCGACGATGCCCACGCCGGTCATGAGGACACCGCCGCGGTGGCCGGGCCGGAGCCGGAGCCGGGACCGCCACCCGGGCCGGCGTCGGAGCGCAGCCGGGCGGCGAGCCAGCCGATCGACTCGATCGTGTAGCCGGCCGCCTCCGGCGAGGCCAGCGCCGAGGCGGGGATCAGCATGGGGTGGCGCATACCGGCGTCGAGCAGTTCGCCGATCCGCTTGAGCACCGTCTCCCGGCTGCCGGCGATGACCTGGTCGGCCACCACCTCGTCGGGCACCACCGCGAGCGCCCGCTCCACCTCGGCACGGGTGAGCAGGTGCGGCAGCAGTTCGACCAGGCCGCGGTAGTCCTCGCCGAAGGGGTGGGCGGCGCCGTGCCGCCGCCAGGCCCGGGCGCCCGCGTGCAGCGCGAGGAAGCGGATCGGGGTGGCCCGCAGCAGTTCCTGCGCGGCGGCGTCGGTCTGCGCCACCACGATCGGGACGCCGCCCGCGGCGACGATGGTGTCGGGGTCGCGGTCGGCGTCGACGGCGGCGGCGCGCACCGTGTCGAGCCGCCGGGCGTACTCGTCGGGGGCCATCAGCTCGGACGGCAGCCAGCCGTCGGCGTAGCGGCCGGCCAGGGTGAGCATCCGCGGGCGGTTGGCGCCGAGCCAGATCCGGGGCGTGCGGCCCTCGGGGGCGGGGGTGATGAGCGCCCGGTCGAGGGTGAAGTGGTGGCCGCGGAAGTCGTGCGGGCCCTCCCCGGAGAAGAGCAGGCGCAGCACGCGCAGCGCCTCCTCGACCCGGTCCACCTGGTGGTCGTGCGGCACGCCGTACGGCACGAGGTTCTCCAGCGCTCCCGCGCCGATGCCGAGGACGGGTGCCCGGTCGGTGAGCTGGGCGAGGGTCAGCGCGGTCTGCGCGAGCACCGCGGGGTGGCGCCGGTGCGGGTCGGTCACGCCGATGGCGAGCCGGACCGGGCCGGCCTGCGGGGCGAAGTTGCCCAGCACGGTCGCGAAGTCCAGGCAGCGGTCCGGGGTCGGCAGGCCCGCCGCGACGTGGCTGAAGTCGGTGTCCCAGGCCTGCCGGGGGAAGACGTTCATCAGGTGGTCGAAGACCAGGAAGGTGTCCAGCCCGGCCTGCCGGGCGAGGTGCAGCAGCCCCCGTCCGTCCTCGACCTGCCCGACCGCGTCCCAGACCAGGCCGACCTCGACACTCATGCTGCGCTCCTCACGGTCTGGGCCCGGGCGATGAACGCGTCGGTGCCTTCGGGGCTGGCGAGGCCGCGCCACATGGCGGCCGGCCGGTCGAGGTGGGCGACGAAGGCGTCGGCCACCCGCTGGTCGGCCGCGGCGGCGCCGAGCAGGGTGCCCAGGTGCGCCGGCGGCGGGCCGATGAAGAGGTTGGTGAAGTCGACGACGGGTTGGGCGCGCTGCCACATCCGCTCGGAGGCGGCGCGGCAGAACGCCTCGTCGTAGCGGCCGGTGTGGTCGCGCAGCACGTCGGCGAGGAGGAAGGCCAGCTCGGAGCCGAGGTTGGCGCCCTGGGCGGTGAGCGGGTCGTTGGCGATCCAGGCGTCGCCGACGGCGAGCGCGTACCGGCCGCCGGCCAGGGCGGCCCAGCCCCGGCGGACCACCGGGACGACGGCGCCCTGGAGCAGGTCCACCGGCCGGGCGAGCGCGAAGTCCTGCTCGTCCACGCGCTCCCGCAGGGCGGGCGCGTGGGCGGTGACCAGGGCGAGGACCTCCTTGGCGAACCCGTCCGGGTCGCCGCGGTGGTCCCGGCCGGTCAGCTCCGCGAACGGGCCGTCCGGAACGGCCTCGACGAGCACGGCCGTCACCTGCCCGGCGAAGGAGTGGTAGGTGGGGGCGTGGATCTCCCCGGCCCCCGGGACCATGTGCATCGTCATACCGGCCGGCTCCGGCGGACGGACCCCGTGGAACAGGCCGCCGGCCAGCCGGCGCGGCGCCGAGCGGTAGGGCGAGCGGGCCTCGTCCCGGGGGAAGACGTCGGTGAGCGCGCCCCGGCCGGCCGCCACGACCACCAGCTCGTGGCGTTCGGCCAGCCGGTCCAGCCCGGCCCGGTCGGCCACCCTGAGGTGGACCGGGTCCCCGCCGCGCCGCTGGAACTCCTCCAGCAGCGCGGCGAGGTACATCCGGAAGTCGACCGAGCTGGCCGGCTTCGGCAGCCGGCCGCGGAACGAGAACCCGTCCGGGCCTTCCAGGTGGAGGTGCATCCACGCGTTGTCGTACGCCGGCGACGACCATTCGGTGACGCCGAGCGCGGATTCCCGTTCCCGGGTGGAGTCGAATCGAGTGACGAAGTTCAGCGGCGGACCGCTGCGGATGTCGTCGGGCCCCTGGGCCGTGTACAGGGTGGCGTCGATGCCGAACTGCCGCAGCCTCAAAGCCAGATGAAGACCGGAGATCCCGGTTCCCACAATGCCGATACTCATGTTCTCGCTCCACCTGTGCCGGAAGTGCCGGCCTCCCGGCGTTGACGGGTGATGACGGGTGACGGGTGACGGGTGACGGAAGCCGTCGGGGGTTCGGCCCCGCGGGCGGGAGCCGGCCCGGGACGCCTCAGATGACCTCGACCCGCTGCAGATGGCGGGAGGTCGGCCCGGTGAAGGCGTTGCGCCCGTGCACCAGCGCGATGTTGTCGGCGATCACGATGTCGCCCCGGCGCCAGTCGTGCGCGTAGCAGTAGGCGGGCCGGTGCAGCCGCTCCGCCATCGAGGCGATGAACTCCTCGGCCTGCGCGCCGTCGACGCCGTCGACGTGGACGGACACCGGGTTCTTGTAGACCGCCGGGTCCAGCGGCTCGGCGAAGCGCAGCACGGGCACCCCGGTCCCGGGGTGCTGGGCGACCAGCCGCTCGGTGACCTCGCCGCCGTAGTGCACCATCTTCTCGGTGGTGTAGGTGACGCTGATCCGCGCCCAGAGGTCGCGCAGTTCGGGGTCGGCGTCCCGGTAGACGGCGGTGGTGTCGGAGAAGACGGTCTCCCCGCCGGTCCCCGCGGTCGCGTCCAGGCACTGGAAGAAGAAGTACCGCGGATCGGCCTCGACGAAGGCACCGTCCCAGTGGAACGGCACGTCGCCGCTGGCGAACAGGTAGTTCCGGGGATTCTCCTCGACCACCAGGTCGATGACCTCGCCCGGCTCCCACTTCAGGACCTCACCCCATCGCCGGCAGTAGTCGGCGAATTCCTGCTTTCCGAGCAGCGAGAATCCGCGGAGCACCAGGACCCGCGATTCCTCGGTCCAGCGGGCGAGCGTGTCCACCGGAATGTCGCCGATCCGGGCATTTCCGCCGGGAGCCTCGACCACGCGGCCGAACGGCCGGAGCGGAATGTGGCGCAGCTCCGCGGCCGAGGGAATGGAAGTCGTCATGGCGCGTTGTCCTCCTTTCTGGAACGGGCTTTCCCTACGGGCGGGCGGCGAGGTGCGGGGCGACGAAATGGCTCGGCCGGCCGTCCCGCCAGACGACGGAGGCCTGGAGGTTCTCCGCGTCCCACCGCTTGACCAGGTACCGGCTGACGCCGTCGTCGAGCACCACGCCGTGCCACGGGGTCAGCCAGCCGTCCCTGGTCGGCATGAGCTGGAGCCCGAACTTCTCCGAGTGCGGGGGCTGCGGGTGTATCGAGAGGCGTATCGCGTCGGGGAACTTCTCGGCGACCAGCCGGCTCCACGCGTTGCTGCGGAGAATGGTCTGGTAGGCGGCGTCCTTGGAGTTCTTCCGGAGCTGGTTCCGGGTCGTCTCGCCGCCCTGGCGCGCCACCGCGTCCTCGAACATGAAGCGGTGGATCCCGTTGAACAGCGCACGCGTGTTCCGGTCGGTGCGGACGTTCTCCTTGAGCTCGTCCAGCGTCGCGGAGTAGTTCTCCTCCAGCACGCGCCGCATCTTCGGGTAGTCGAGGCTGCCGAACGCGTCGTCCAGGCCGTAGAGGTCCAGCGCCGACCAGTGCGAAGTGCCGATCATGTCCGCGAGGGCCTGCCGGTAGGCGGTCACCGCCCCGTCGGTCACCCCGACGACGTCACCGAAGACATGGCCGTCCGAACAGATCGTGACCCGGGCGCCGGGCGCGTAGAAGTGCCGCACGTAGTCGCAGAGCGACTGCAGGAAGCCGACCGCCAGGTGCTCACCGAGGTCCGGCAGCGCGCCGAGCACCTTGCCCTGGTTCGGGGACTTCGCCGGAAACGCCGGCACGACGAAGTGGATGGGCTCGTCGCGCGCGGTGAAGCGCTCCATCTTGGCCCGGTGGACCTCGGAACACGCGTCGCAGCGCGCGTTCCCCGACGTCCCGCCGGGCTCCTCCGGTCCGGCCGGTCCGGTCGGTTCGGCCGCCAGCGCCTCGTCGATCCGCTGGTACCGGTAGAGCAGTTCGAGTACTCGCGCCGATGCCGTCCGGGCGGACGGCTCCCCCGTGGTGTTGTGGTTCAACACTCCTCCAGACAACATTCCCGTTCGGGCGCGAAGCCGGAATCATGCACTCCGCACGTGGCGGACTCGGGTGGAATTCCTGTCTGCACACTCATTTCACCGCTCCTGAATTCGTGTCCGCGCCGGGCGGCACGGAACCGCTTCTGGGATGGTGCTCGGTGGTTCCCGGCGGGAGCCTCAGGATCGGTCGTGCCCAGTGGACGCCCGGCCCCCGACGGCCGTTCTCGCCGAAACGACGACTGCGCCTCCGCATACGCGGGTGGATCAGGGCACGCCGAAAGAAGCGGCCGGCCGGTTTTCGGCCACCCCGACCACGCCGTACCGGATTCTCCCGCGATCTCGCTGAGGCGTTGTCAGCTTCCCTCGCCCGCAAGGCTCCGCGCAATCCTCCATCGATTAGCATGATTGATGGATGGCGGAGCCAGCTCCGGGGCGATGGGAGGCAACGGCGATGGTCGGCGTGGACGACCCGGCGGTTCACCAACTGCGATCACTGCTGACGCTGGCCGAGGAGCTGCATTTCGGCCGCGCCGCCGCACGGCTCTACCTGACCCAGCCCGCCCTCAGCCAGCAGATCCGCACCCTCGAACGCCGACTGGGGGTGCAGCTGTTCACCCGGACGAGCAGAAGAGTGACGTTGACGCCCCTAGGGCATGCCCTGCTTCCGCTCGTCCGGAACGTGGTGGACGCCGCGGACGAGCTGCGCGACGCCGCCCGGCACTCGCCCGACGACGGCGACGGGCCCACCCTGCGGCTGGGGCTCACCGACTGCGCCGCCGCCCTGGCCGCCACCCGCCGGGTGATCGCCACGCTCACCACCCTGCACCCGGGTCTGAACGTCGACTTCCACGTCCTGGACCTGGTCGAGCAGACCACCGCCCTCGCGATCGGCAAGATCGACGCCGCCTTCGTCTACCTGCCGGCGCCCGAGGGCTTCCACGCCGAGCCCCTCACCACCGAGCCCCGGGTGGTCTGCGTGGCCGCCTCCGACCCGCTGGCCCGGCAGCCGGTGCTCCGGCTCGCGGACCTCGCCGACCGGCCGATGGTCGGCCTCGCCCCGGAGGTCTCCCCCTCCGAGCGGAGCTTCTGGGCGATGGACCCGCGGCCCGACGGCACCCGGGTCCGCTACACCGGCCATCAGGTCACCCGGGTGGAGTCGCTGCTCTCCGCGGTCTCCTTCGACGGGGCGACGGCCTTCCTGCCCGCCGTGGCGGCCGAGCTCTTCCCCCGCCCGGACGTCCGCTACCGCCCGGTGGAGGGCCTGGTGCCCTGCGACTTCGGCGTGGTCTGGCCCGCGGACGACCAGGAGAAGCCCGGCATCGTCCTCCTCCAGGAGGTCTGCTGCCGGCTGCGGGACCAGGGCCTGCCCGCCGGGACGATGCCGGCCCCGGCCGCGCCCCCGGCCGCCGTCGAGAGCGCGGGCGACGAGGGCGCGGGCGCGGGCGACGAGAGCGCGGTCGCCGAGACCGCCGCCGGCACCGGGCCGGCCGGCGGCCTGGGCGTGTCCTTCGGCTGACCCCGGCGCCGACCATCCTGGTCCCGACGAACCCGCTCGCCCCCAAGCGGCCCCGCAGACGACGGCAGGCGGCACCCGGAGCGTCCGGACACCGCCTGCACGTCACTGCGAAAGCGCGAGAACCGCCAGGGCCGCGAAGCCCCGACTAGGCCGCGATCGGCTCCAGGATCGCCACGCACTCGAAGTGGTGGGTCATCGGGAACAGGTCGAAGGCCCGCAGCGAGACCGGCCGGTAGCCGCCCTCGCGGAAGTACCCGAGGTCCCGGGCCAGCGCGGCCGGGTCACAGGCCACGTAGGCGATCCGGCGGGCCGACAGCCCGGCCAGGTGCGCCACCGTCTCCCGCCCGGCGCCCGCGCGCGGCGGGTCCAGGACGATCAGGTCGGTGGCGGTGATGCCGGTGCGCGGCAGCAGCGTCTCCACCCGGTCGCACTCGATCCGGACGTTGTCCAGCACCGCCAGGTTGTGCCGGGCGTCGACCACGGCCTGCTTGGAGGACTCGATGCCGAGCACCGCGCCCTCCTCGCCGACCCGGTCGGCCAGCGCACCCGCGAACAGCCCGACGCCGCAGTACAGGTCGAGCGCGCTCTCCCCCCACTGCGGGTCCAGGCCGGCCAGCACGGCGTCGACCAGGGTGTCCGGCGCCTCGGGGTGGATCTGCCAGAAGCCGCCGTTGCTGACCCGCCAGGTCCGGCCGGCCGCACGCTCGCGGACGAAGGAGCGGCCGTGCACCTTGTGGATGTTGTCGTGCTCGTCGATCCGGGCGATCGACACCGGCTTGTCCAGCTCGACCAGCGGCAGCTGGGCGCCCGGCGCCGGGGTGAGGACGACCTGGCGGTCCGAGGAACCCGCGGCGGCGATCACCTCGACGGTGGTGATGCCCGGCCAGTCGCGGGCCTCGACGCCCAGCTCCGTGACGCCCTCGGCGGCGATCAGGCAGCGGTCGATCGGCTGGATGTCGTGCGAGCGGTGCTTGCGCAGCCCGACCTTGCCGCTCTCCTGGTCCACCGCGTACTGCACCCGGGTGCGCCAGGCCGGCACCTGCCCGGCCGGCAGCTTGCCGCCGATCGGCTCGACGGTGCCGTCCCAGCCCGCCTCGGCCGGGGTGAGGCCAGCCAGCTTGGCCAGCTGCTCGGTGAGCACCTGCACCTTGAGCTTGCGCTGCCCGCCCGGGGTGACGTGCTGCCAGTCGCAGCCGCCGCACTTGCCCGGCCCGGAGAACGGGCAGGGCGGGGCGATCCGGTCCTTGGCGGGCTCCAGGATCTCCACCGCGTCGGCGCGCAGGAAGCGCGACTTCGTGGTGCCCTCGGTGACCTGGGCGATGACCTTCTCGCCCGGCAGCGCGTGCCGGACGAACAGCACCCGGCCCTCGTGGCGCGCCACGCAGTGGCCGCCGCCGTGCGCGACGGCGCCGATCTCGACCTCGTAGCGCTCGCCGACCAGCGGGTCGCCGCCGGGCCCCCTGGGGGCGGCCTCGACCCGCGGCGCGCGCGGCGTGCGCAGCACCTTCGGCGGGCGGACGGCCTGCTTGCGCGGGCGGTCCCCGCCCTTGGGCCGGTCGGCCGGCTTCTCCTTGCGCGCCTGCGCGGGGGCCGGGCGCTCGGGCTCGGGCTCCGGGGCGCGCTCGCCCGGCGCGAGCGGGGCGGTCTGCGCGGTGAAGCCGTCGCGGTCGGTGGCGGCCGGGCGCACGGGCTTGCCCCAGCGCGGCCGGGCGACCTGCCCGGGCTTGCCGGCGCCGCCCTTGCGGGCACCCTTCGCGGAGGACCCCTTCGAGGACGAGCCCTTGGAGCCGTTGGAGCGGGGCGGGGTGTTGCGGGTCACTGGGAGGAGTCCTTGCTGCTGTCAGCGGTGTCGTCGGGCTGTGCGGAGGCCTTCGACTTTACGGCCTTCGGCGCCCGCGGCTCACCACGACGAACGGCGCCGGGAGCCGACCAGGCCTTCTGCGGCTTGCGCCGTTCGGAGGACTCCAGCTGCCAGGGTACCGAGGTCACCATCACTCCGGGCTTGAACAGCAGACGTCCCTTGAGGCGCAGCGCGCTCTGGTTGTGCAGCAGGTGCTCGTACCAGTGCCCGACCACGTACTCGGGGATGTAGACCGAGACCACGTCGCGCGGGCTGCTGCGGCGCAGGTTCTTGACGTAGTCCAGGACCGGCCCGGTGACCTCGCGGAACGGCGAGTCCAGCACCTTCAGCGGCACCTCGATGCCGCGCTCGTCCCACTCCGCCCGCAGCGCCGCGGTGTCCACCGGGTCGACGTTGACGGTGACGGCCTCCAGCGTGTGGGCGCGGGCCAGCCGCGCGTACGCCAGGGCCCGCAGGGCCGGCTTGTGCAGCTTGGAGACCAGCACGATGGCGTGCACCCGGGTGGGCAGCACCACGTCGTCCGGCTCCTCGGCGGCGACCAGCTCCTCGGAGACCCGGTCGTAGTGCCGGCGGATCGCCTTCATCATCACGAACAGCACGACCATCGCGGCGATCGCGATCCAGGCGTGGCTGATCTTGGTGGCGAGCACGACGATCAGCACGGCCATGGTCATCACCAGGCCGAAGGCGTTGATCGCCCGGCTGCGCTGCATGTGGCGGCGCTTGGCGGGGTCGGTCTCGGTGCGCAGGTGCCTGGTCCAGTGCCGGATCATGCCGGACTGGCTCATGTTGAAGGAGACGAAGACGCCGACGATGTACAGCTGGATCAGCCGGGTGGGGTCGGCGTCGAAGGCGATGATGAACAGGATCGCGGCCAGCGCCAGCAGGATGATGCCGTTGGAGAAGGCCAGCCGGTCGCCGCGGGTGTGCAGCTGGCGCGGCAGGTAGCGGTCCTGGGCCAGGATCGAGCCGAGCACCGGGAAGCCGTTGAAGGCGGTGTTGGCGGCCAGCACCAGGATCAGGCCGGTGACGGCGGCCACGAAGTAGAAGCCGGGCGTGAAGTTGGAGAAGACGGCCTCGCTGATCTGGGCCAGCGCGGTCTTCTGGTGGTAGCCGTCGCCCGCGCCGACCAGCTGCTCGGCGGGGTTCTCGGCCATCTGGACATGAGTGAGGCGGGCCAGCCAGATGATGCCCATGAACATCACCACGGCGATGGACGCCATCATCAGCAGCGTGGTCGCCGCGTTCTTGCTCTTCGGCTTGCGGAAGGCGGGCACACCGTTGGAGATCGCCTCGACGCCGGTCAGCGCGGCACAGCCCGAGGAGAACGCCTTGAGCAGCAGGAACACCATCGCGAAGCCGGCCAGCGACTCGTTGCCGGGCGTGGCCTGCAGGTGGAACCCGGAGCTCTCGGCGGGGATGTCCTGCCCCAGGCCGAAGTGCCGGACCACGCCGTACACCACCATGCCGAGCACGCCGACCATGAAGGCGTACGTCGGGACGGCGAAGGCGCTGCCGGACTCGCGGACACCGCGCAGGTTCATGCCCATCAGCACGATGACCACGACCACGGACAGGGTCAGCTCGTGGCCGCGCAGCGAGGGCACCGCGGACACCACGTTGGCCACCCCGGAGGTGGTCGAGACCGCCACGGTGAGGATGTAGTCGACCATCAGGGCGCTGGCGACCACCAGGCCGGAGTTGGGACCGTGGTTCACGGTGGCGACCTCGTAGTCGCCACCGCCGCTCGGGTACGCGTGCACGTTCTGCCGGTACGAGGCCACCACGGCGAGCATCACGACGGCGACGACGACGCCGATCTGCCAGGAGAAGTGAATGGCCGAGGCACCCGCCAGGGAGAGCGTCAGCAGGATTTCCTCGGGCGCGTACGCGACCGAGGAGAGCGCGTCCGAGGCGAAGACGGGCAGCGCGATGCGCTTGGGGAGCAGCGTTTCCCCGAGCTTGTCGCTGCGCAGCGCACGCCCGATCAGGATGCGTTTCGGAAGGTCAGTCGGCATAGGCACGTTAAGGAATCGTAGGGGCTCTTAGGCCCGGGGTCCGACTTATGGCCCCCCCTTCGTCGCGACTGTGTTCGGTGGACCGGCTAGCGTGTCGGATACGAGCAGGCGGGCAACACTCAGGTTGTCGCACCCAGCCCCACGAACACGCTCGCCCCGGGCGACCGGGCGGGAAAGGAAGACGAACGGTGTTTGCGCAGGTCAAGAACCCAACGGGACGGGTGAGGTAGCGCCGGTGCACATCGTCATCATGGGCTGCGGCCGCGTGGGGTCCGCCCTCGCCAGAGCACTCGAGAAACAGGGGCACTCGGTCGCCGTGGTCGACCAGGACCCGACCGCGTTCCGCCGCCTCGGCGCCGGGTTCAACGGTCGGCGGGTCACCGGCGTCGGCTTCGACCAGGACACCCTGAAGGAGGCGGGCATCGAGGAGGCCGGCGCGTTCGCCGCCGTCTCCAGCGGTGACAACTCCAACATCATCGCGGCCCGGGTGGCCCGGGAGAACTTCGGCGTGGAGAACGTCGCGGCCCGGATCTACGACCCCCGGCGCGCCGAGGTCTACCAGCGCCTGGGCATCCCGACGGTGGCCACCGTCCGCTGGACGGCCGACCAGATGCTGCGCCGGCTGCTGCCGAGCGGCGCCGAGCCGCTCTGGCAGGACCCGAGCGGCACCGTGCAGCTCGCCGAGGTCGCCTACGACCCGCACTGGGTCGGCCACCGGATCAGCGGGCTGGAGGAGGCGTCCGGCACCCGGGTGGCGTTCGTCACCCGGCTCGGCGAGGGCGTGCTGCCCACGCCGCAGATGGTGGTGCAGGAGGGCGACCTGGTGCACGTCATGGCACGCCGGGCCGACCTGCCGGCCGTCGAGGCCGCGTTCGCCCAGGGGCCGAAGGAAGAGGGTCACTGATGCGCGTCGCCATTGCCGGGGCCGGTGCCGTCGGCCGCTCGATCGCGAGCGAGCTGCTGGAGAACGGCCACGAGGTCCTGCTGATCGACAAGAACCCGAACTCCATCTCGGTGGAGCGGGTGCCCATGGCGGAGTGGCTGCTGGCCGACGCCTGCGAGATCACCTCGCTGGACGAGGCGGCGCTGCAGCGCTGCCACGTGGTGATCGCCGCCACCGGTGACGACAAGGTCAACCTGGTCGTCTCGCTGCTCGCCAAGACCGAGTACGGCGTGCCGCGGGTGGTCGCCCGGGTGAACAACCCCAAGAACGAGTGGCTCTTCAACGAGTCCTGGGGCGTGGACGTCGCCGTCTCCACCCCGCGCCTGATGTCCGCCCTGGTCGAGGAGGCGGTCAGCGTCGGCGACCTGGTCCGGCTGATGCGCTTCAGCCAGGGCAACGCCAACCTGGTCGAGCTGACCCTGGCGGAGGACACCGAGCTGGTCGGCACCCGCGTCGGCGACGTGGCCTGGCCGCCGGACACCTCGCTGGTCACCATCATCCGCGAGGGCCGGGTCCTCACCCCGGGCAAGGACGACACCCTGGAGGGCGGCGACGAGCTGCTCTTCGTGGCCGCCCAGGAGCGCGAGGAGGAGCTGGAGGACCTGCTCTCCGCGACCTCCGGCGCGCAGTAGCGGCTCCGGCCGACGACGGACGCCACGGCGGACAACAGCGGCGGGGGGGGGGGGGGGGGGGGGGGGGGGGGGGGGGGGGGGGGGTTTTTTATGGGGGGGGCGTTGTCGGCCCACGGGGCGCTGCAGGGTTCGTG
>NZ_JBVHVO010000003.1:660870-666089 GCF_055564815.1 Kitasatospora sp. NPDC028961
GGGGAGGGGGGGGACCTCCCCCCCGCACCCCCGGAGGAGAGGGGGGGTCTAAGGAAGGGAAGGAACGCAATGAGGAACAACGGTGGCGGGGCCCGCACTCGGATCCGAGTGCGGGCCCCGCTGCTGTTGTCCCGGCGGCGGGCTCCGCCGCCGCTACCGGTCGCCCGGCGGCGCCTCGGCCCCGTCCCCGGCCGGCTCCTCGTCCAGCTGCGCCTTGATGGGCGGCGGCGCCTTCAGCAGGATCTGCCAGGTGACGTACATCGCCAGCAGCATCGGCGGGATGCCCAGGGCGACCTTCAGCCAGCCGAGCAGGTTGACGTTGTGGGTGAAGTACAGCGGGAAGAGGATCACCGGCTTGATGCCCATGATCACCACCCAGGCCCAGGTGGCCTTGGTGTAGGCCGCGAGCCGGCCCGGGTTCTGCTTGCGCCAGGTGAACATCTCGCCGGTGATCGGGCCGAGCATCAGCCCGATCATCGGCCAGCGGACCAGTGCCGAGACGGCCAGGCCGATGCAGTAGCCGACGCTCCAGAGCAGACCGGGCAGGTAGAAGTTCTCCGCCTTGCCGGTCTTCATGGAGATCCAGGCGCCGATGGCGACCCCGAAGACACCACTGAAGGCGTGCTGCACGGTCTCCCGCCGGGCCAGCCGCGCCACCACGAACAGGCCGCTCAGGCCGAGCGCGGCCCAGGCGGCCGCGGGGACCTGGTGGGTGATGTTGTACGTGACGATGAAGACCAGGCCGGGCAGCGTCATGTCGACCATGCCGCGGACACCGCCGAAGGCCTGCATCACGGTGTCGGCGGCCTCACGGGAGGCCGCCTCGCGGGAGGCGGCCAGCCTGGCCTCCTCC
Organism: Kitasatospora sp. NPDC028961; assembly: GCF_055564815.1. Taxonomy (NCBI): domain Bacteria; kingdom Bacillati; phylum Actinomycetota; class Actinomycetes; order Kitasatosporales; family Streptomycetaceae; genus Kitasatospora; species Kitasatospora sp. NPDC028961. The sequence continues at coordinate 661,724 of NZ_JBVHVO010000003.1, forward strand.
TCGCCGGGAGCCGCCTCGACCAGGTCGAGCTGGGCGGCGGGCTCGCCGCCGGAGTGGTTGCTCACGCTCATTCGCTCCCGTGTCCGACCGGACGCAGTTCGTAGCGGGGGTTGAACAGCACGCGGCGCCCGCGTGCGTGGCCGATCCGGCCGCTGGCCACCAGGCGGCGGCCGGGCTCTATGCCGGCGATGGAGCGCCGGCCGAGCCAGACCACGTCCAGCGCCTCGGTGCCGTCGAAGAGCTCGGCCTCCAGGGCGGGCACACCGGCCCGCGGGCGGAGGGTCACCGTTCGCAGGGTGCCGGCGACGGTGACCAGTTGACGGTCCCCGCAACTGGCGATCGGGGTGCAGCCCGACTCCGCCGCGATCTCCTGGCGCAGCTCCTCCGCCTGGAGCTCCTCCGTGGAGGAGGTCAGCCGGCTGAGCATGCGGCGGAAGCGGCCCTGCGGCTGGTCGCTGCTGTTGTCACCACTCATGTCGGAAGGGTACCGGTTTTGGGAGCCGTGGCGGCAGGCCGCGGCGGCGGCCGGGTGGCCGGGCACCCTCGGGGTCAGCCCTCGAAGCGGTAGCCCATGCCCGGCTCGGTGATGAAGTGGCGCGGGTGCGAAGGGTCCCGTTCCAGCTTGCGACGCAACTGGGCGAGGTAGACCCGCAGGTAGTTGGTCTCGGTGCGGTACGCCGGGCCCCAGACCTCCTGGAGCAGCTGGGTCTGGCTGACCAGCCGGCCGGCGTTGCGGACCAGCACCTCCAGCAGGTGCCACTCGGTGGGGGTCAGGCGGATGTCGGCGCCGTCCCGGTTGACCTTCTTCGCCGCCAGGTCGACGGTGAAGCTCTCGGTGACCACCAGCGCGTCGTCCTCACCGGCCACCGGCTCGGCCCGGCGGACGGCGGCGCGCATCCGGGCGAGCAGCTCGTCCATGCCGAAGGGCTTGGTGACGTAGTCGTCGGCGCCCGCGTCGAGCGCCTCGACCTTCTCGTCGGAGGCGTGCCGGGCCGAGAGCACGATGATCGGCACCCTGGTCCAGCCGCGCAGGCCCTTGATCACCTCGACGCCGTCCATGTCGGGCAGGCCGAGGTCGAGGACCACCACGTCGGGGTGGCGGGCGGCGGCCAGCTCCAGGGCGCCCGCCCCGTCGTGGGCCGCGTCGACCTCGTACTTGCGGGCCTTGAGGTTGATCACCAGCGCGCGGACGATCTGCGGTTCGTCGTCCACGACGAGGACCCGGGTCATACGGGCTCCGCCTTTCACAGCAGTCGGAAGGGTGGTGGTCATACGGGGGACGGGCGGTCGGCCGGCCCGGCCGTCGCGGGGTGCCCGGACGGCCCGGGGCGCTCGGCTCGTTCGGGCGCCCCGGCCTGCTCGGCCGGCCCGTCCCGTCCGGCCCGCTCGACCGGGTCGGCCCGCTCCGCCGGCTCCGGCGGCCGGTCCACGGCCGGCAGGGTGACGACCATGGTGAGACCGCCGCCGGGGGTGTCCTCGGCGGTGACCGTCCCGTCCATCGCCTCGACGAAGCCGCGCGCCACCGCGAGCCCGAGGCCCACCCCGGCCCCGCGCGGCGCGTCCCCGTACCGCTGGAACGGCGCGAAGATCCGTTCCTTGGCGTCCTCGGGCACCCCGGGCCCCCGGTCGACGATCCGCAGCTCGACCCGGCCCCGGCCGCCCACCGGGTGCAGGGCGTCGGCCTTGACCAGGACCTTCACCCCCGCCGGGCTGTACTTGACGGCGTTCTCGACCAGGTTGGCCAGCGAGCGCTCCAGCAGCCCGCCGTCGGCCCGGATCATCGGCAGCGTCTCGGGGACGTCCAGCCGGACGGCCTCCGGCGGCACGCCGCCGAGGGCGAAGGGCACCACCTCGTCCAGGTCGGTCTCCTGGATCAGCGGCGTGACGGTGCCGGTCTGCAGCCGGCTCATGTCGAGCAGGTTGTTGATCAGGTGGTCGAGCCGGTCGGCGCCCGCCTCGATCCCCTCCAGCAGCTCCGCCTCGTCCGCCTCGTCCCACTCGACGTCCGCCGAGCGGAGCGAGCTGACCGAGGCCTTGATGCCCGCCAGCGGGGTCCGCAGGTCGTGCGAGACGGCGGCGAGCAGCGCCGTGCGGATCCGGTTGCCCTCGGCCTCCCGCCGGGCCGCGACGGCCTCCCCCGCCAGCCGGCGCCGTTCCAGCAGCACGGCCGCCTGGGCGGCGAAGGCGCCGAGCAGCCGGCGGTCCTCGGCGGGCAGCACCCGGCCGCGCAGCGCCAGCGCCAGCGTGTCGCCGACCGGGACGTCCACGTCGGCGGTCTCCGGTCGCAGCGGCGGCCGCGGACCGGCCGCGGCGACCGACTGCCACGGCCCGAGCGGATCGGGCCGGTCCAGCAACACGGCGGCGTCCTGCTGGAACGTCTCCCGGACCTGCTCCAGCAGCGCGGTCAGGACGCCGTCCCCGCTCGGCGCGCCCCGCAGCACCGTGCCGGCCAGCGCGCTGAGCGTCTGCGCCTCGGTCTGGCTGCGGGCCGCCTGGTGGGTCCGCCGGGCCGCGAGGTCCACCACGGACGCGACGGCGATGCCGACGGCGGTGAAGATCGCCACCGCCATGATGTTCTGCGGCTCGTCGATGGTGAAGGTGTGGATCGGCGGGGCGAAGTAGTAGTTCAGCGCCGAGGATCCGACCAGCGCCGCGCCGATCGCCGGGAAGAGACCGCCGACCAGCGCCGCGCAGACCGTCAGGGACAGGAACAGCAGCATGTCGGTGGAGAGCCCGAGGCCCTCGACGTGGGTCAGCAGCAGGGCCAGCAGCGGCGGGCCGCCCAGGCCGATCAGCCAGCCCGCGACGGTCCGCGGCCGGCCGAGGTCGGTGACCCGGCGGATCGGGACCCGGCCCAGGCCCTTGGCAGCCTGCTCGTGCGTGACGATGTGCACGTCGATGTCGCCGGAGGCCCTGGTCACCGTGGTGCCCACGCCGGGGCCGTAGAGGTACTGCCAGGCGGGCCGGCGGCTGGTGCCCAGCACGATCTGGGTGGCGTTCACCCCGCGGGCGAAGTCCAGCAGCCCGGCGGCGGGGTCGTCGGCGAGCACCGCGTGGAAGCTGCCGCCGAGGTTCTCCACCAGCGCCCGCTGCTCGATCAGCGTCTGGGAGGAGCCGGATCCCGAGCCGGCCAGTCCGTCCGAGCGGGAGATGTGGACGGCGAGCAGTTCGCCGCCGGAGCCCCGGGCCGCGATCCGGGCCGCCCGGCGGATCAGGGTCGCCCCCTCCGGCCCACCGGTCAGGCCGACCACGATCCGCTCGCGCGCCTGCCAGGTGCCCTTGATTCCCTGCTCGGCGCGGTACTTCTGGAGGTACTCGTCGACCCGGTCGGCCGTCCAGAGCAGGGCCAGTTCGCGCAGCGCGGTCAGGTTCCCGGGGCGGAAGTAGTTGGCGAGGGCCGCGTCGACCTTCTCCGGCGCGTAGACGTTGCCGTGGGCCAGCCGCCGGCGCAGGGCCTGGGGCGACATGTCGATCAGTTCGAGCTGGTCGGCCCGCCGCACCACCTCGTCCGGCACGGTCTCCCGCTGCCGGACCCCGGTGATCCCCTCGACGACGTCGCCCAGGGACTCCAGGTGCTGGATGTTCACGGCCGATATGACGTCGATGCCGGCCGCCAGCAGCTCCTCGACGTCCTGCCACCGCTTGGCGGTGCGGGAGCCCGGCACATTGGTGTGCGCGAGTTCGTCGACGAGCACCACCTGCGGACGGCGGGCCAGTACGGCGTCCAGGTCCATCTCGGTGAACGCGGCGCCCCGGTGGTCCAGCTCGCGGCGCGGGACGACCTCCAGGCCGTCCACGAGCTCCGCGGTGTGCCGCCGCCCGTGGTCCTCGACGAAGCCGACCACCACGTCCGTGCCGCGCTCCCGCCGCCGGTGCGCCTCGGAGAGCATGGCGTACGTCTTGCCGACCCCGGGCGCCGCTCCGAGGTAGATCCGCAGCCTGCCGCGTCCCATGTGCACCATTCTTGATCCGGCCGGTTCCGGGGACCACCCCGGACACGTGTTCCCCTCGCCTTGGAGACTACGGCGTGGCCTGCGATTCTCCAGCGATCCGGCCGCTGATCAGGCAGTTTTAGCGGCATTTTGACGGCGGGAACGGCCCGGCCGGGGAACCGCCGGCCGCCCCACGGCCCCGGGTGCCCTCGGCCGCACGGTGGTTCTCCGGGCCTCTCCGGGCCTCTTCGGGTCTTTCCCGGCCTCCTCGGGCCTCTCCTGGCTGACCGGGATCGCCTTGTCCGGAAACGCAAAGAACCCCCCGATCCGTAAGGATCAGGGGGTTCTTCACAATGATTGTTCGGCGGCGTCCTACTCTCCCACAGGGTCCCCCCTGCAGTACCATCGGCGCTGTGAGGCTTAGCTTCCGGGTT